>JAUIDR010000048.1 GCA_030428565.1 Alphaproteobacteria bacterium | reverse complement strand
CTAAGCACTAACCCAATCAAACCAATGAACCCACACGTCTTGCGTCTCGAAATATCCGTTACAACAAACCAACAGCTCGCTGCCCGAATATCCCTTCCATTCATCTCTACTTTTTCGAATATCACGCGATCGTTTGCAGCTCTGGGTCGCGTCCAGCGGGGCGGTGTTTGTGGCCCCTCGTTGCTGCGGGAGTGCTGATGTACTCCCGACCTCCGGGGATTGCAAGCGCCTTTTTTAAAAAACTTCGCTTTTTTTGATCTTTTTTTCAAAACGGCGTAAAATCAATGAGTTACAGCAGCGTTCCTTGGCGCGCGTCGCGGCTGATCGGTGTTGGCCATCAAAAAGCCGCGAAATCCGGGCAGAGACCGGTCCCAAGAACTTAGGCCTGGGCGCCTGGCCCGAATAACTGGCCTAAAGTCTTGTCCTGCCGACCTGGCAGCGTGGGTGTCAGCGCCTTACATTGGCGGCGCGTCCACAAAACCTTGAACGAGGCAGGATTGGGCTTGGCCGCAGGCGCTTGTCAGAGTAGGTTGCCAGCAAACGCTGAGGTAAAGCGGCGGCAAGGCGCCGCCACGACCAGCGGCGCTGGCTAACCAGAAGCGAGCCCTGCCCGCCCTCAGGATTGGGAAACGATCCAGGACGAAGCCGCGTTTAAGACGGCAGCCTGATCTCAAGCTTTGAACATTGATCATTATCGTTTGAGTGCTGATGCGACACATCCTTACAGACTTTCATCTGCCCCTCTTTATGGCCGGCCGCCGCTCGCCAGGGCTGTCGGTGTTTGCCCTTCTGGGCCTAGTGGCGGCGCTTTGGGCCGTTCCCGTACCCCGCGCCGAGGCCTCGCTCTTCATGCGCCTATCGGCGGCGGTCGATCCCTTCGCGGCTTTGTTCCGGCCTGAATCCAGCCAGACCAATCAATTCGCGGACTTTGACACCTATCGGCTGCCCGCGCGCCAGAATATCTTGGACTGGTTCCGTCCCAAGCCCCGGGGCCACCTCATCATTCCTTTGATGGAAGAGAGCGCCAGCTTGGACCTTTTGAGCGGCTTTGAAGACTATGACCGCCTCAAAATGCAATCGCTCAGCCACTCCGAGCCCATCGTACAAGGCGACACCTTCAGCCAAGCCTTATCGCGCGCCGGTGTTGCAGGCAGCGACCGCCAGGAAATACAAGACGCCCTGGCCAAGGTCTTAGACCTGCGCAAGATGCAAGCGGGCTGGACCATCAAGCTGACCTTCGATCCGTCGAAGGCCGATGACGAACTGCGCTTTGTCGAGCGCATGGAGATGCACACCAACTCTATTGAGCGCACCTTTATCGTCAAGCGCACCCCCAACGGATTTGACGGCGAGGAGAACCGCCTCAAGCTCATCAAGGGTCACGTCCGCGCGGTTGTTAAGGTCGAGGACGGCCTCTACCTGGATGCCAAGCGCCTCGGCGTACCCGAGCGGGTTATCGCCAACCTTGCGCTGATCTTCCGACACCAGCTGGCGTTCGATCGCGACATCAAGCCCGGCGATTCCGTCGAAGTCCTCTATGAGGAGATGCGCGACGACAATGGCGAGCTGATCCGCAGCGGCAAGCTGCTCTATGGTAAGGTCATGGCCAAAGGCACCGAATTTGAGCTCTATCGTTTCCGCCGTTCGTCCGGCGCGGTGGCCTACTACACCCCCGAAGGCCGTAATCCGGGATCGCGCGAAGCTCTGAGCCGTAAACCCATCGCCAGTGGTCGGCGCTCGTCCACCTTTGGGCGCCGCAAGCACCCGGTCACCGGTGGCTATAAAATGCACTGGGGTGTGGACTACGCCGCGCCCAAGGGCACCCCGATCTATGCCGCCGGTTCGGGCAGTATTACAAAGCGCGGGCGCAACGGCGCCTACGGCAATATGGTGGAGATCAAGCACGCCGACGGCTTCGTCACCCGCTATGCGCACATGAGTGCCTTCAAGCGCGGCCAGAGCGTCGGCTATAAGGTGTCAAAGGGCGAGACCATCGGCTTTGTGGGCACCACGGGTCGTTCGACCGGCAACCACCTGCACTACGAAATCCACAAGAACGGCAAGCGGGTCAATCCGCTGAAGGTCAAATTGCCGATCGGCCAGTTCTTGGACAAGCGGGATAAGGCGCGCTATAGCGACCAGCGGCGCTTGGTGAGCCGCATGCTAAAGACCGCTGCGCCGCCGCGTTCGCAAGTGGCCGCAGCCGACAGCGAGTAAGGGGTTGGCGGCAAGTATGCCATCCTCGATCCGTACAAACCCCCGCCAGGACCATCCCAGCGGGGGTTTTTGTTTGCCTCAGGGCTAAGATGATTTAAGCCGCCTGGCGTACCGCGCCACCCTCGGCCAGCACAAGCTTGCCATCGGCCACTACGATCTGTGCCTGATCGCCATCGGCCAAGTGGCCCGCCAACAGAGCCTCGGCCAGCGGGTTCTCCAAGCTGCGCTGGATCACGCGCTTCAAAGGCCGCGCGCCATAGCTGGGGTCAAAGCCCGCGTTGGCCAGCCAGGTCAACGCCTCATCGCTTAGATCCAGCGTAATACGGCGCTCGGCCAGGCGTTGACGCAAACGACCCAACTGGATCTCAACGATGGCTTCCATGTTATCGCGGCTCAGCGCCTTGAACATCAACATCTCGTCGAGGCGGTTGAGGAACTCGGGCCGGAAGTGGGCGCGCACCCGCTCCATGACCTGGGCTTCCAGGCTGTCCGGATCGCTGGCCAAGCTGCGGTCCACCATCAGGTCAGACCCCAGGTTCGAGGTCAGGATGATCAGCGCATTGCGCGCGTCCACGGTGCGGCCATGGCTATCGGTCAGGCGCCCTTCATCCAGCATTTGCAGCAGCAAATTGAAGACATCCGGATGGGCCTTTTCCACTTCATCGAACAGGATGACCTGATAGGGACGACGGCGCAGCGCTTCGGTTAGAACGCCGCCCTCTTCATAGCCGACATAGCCCGGAGGCGCACCGATCAAGCGCGCTACCGCGTGCTTTTCCATGAACTCGGACATATCGATACGCAAAATCGCGCTATCATCATCGAACAAGAAAGAGGCTAGGGCTTTGGTCAGCTCGGTCTTACCGACACCGGTTGGGCCCAAGAACAAGAAGGAGCCCAAGGGGCGGTTTGGATCTTGCAGACCGGCGCGAGCGCGACGTACCGCGTTGGCCACGGCCTTGACGGCACCATCTTGACCCACGACGCGCTGAGCCAAAAGGCCTTCCATATCCATCAGCTTTTCGCGTTCGGATTCCAGCATCTTATCGACAGGAACCCCCGTCCAGCGCGACACCACCGCGGCGATGTTTTGGCTGGTCACGGTATCCGAAGCCATAGAGCTGGGCGCTTGGTCGGCGCTCTCGAGTTCGCTCAAGCGCGCTTCAAGCTGCGGGATTTCGCCATAGAGCAACTGACCGGCACGCTCTAACTGGCCTTCACGGCGGGCGATTTCCGCCTCTGAGCGGGCCTTGTCCAGCGCTTCTTTGATCTGCTGGGCCTGCACGAGTGACTGCTTTTCAGCCTGCCAGACCGAGGTCAGGTCGCCGCTGCGCTTTTCCAGCTGATCCAGCTCTTCATTCAGGGCCTCAAGGCGCTGCTTGGAGGCGGCATCGCTCTCCTTTTGCAGGGCCTCGCGCTCGATCTTGAGCTGAACGATACGCCGGTCCAGTTCGTCGAGTTCGGCGGGCTTGGAATCGACTTCCATACGCAGTTGCGCCGCCGCTTCGTCCATTAGGTCGATGGCCTTATCGGGCAAGAAACGGTCAGAGATATAGCGGTTCGACAGCGTCGCGGCTGACACTAGAGCGTTGTCAGCGATGCGCACGCCGTGGTGCAGCTCGTATTTTTCCTTCAGGCCGCGCAAGATCGACACCGTATCTTCAACGCTGGGCTCGGTGATAAAGACCGGCTGGAAGCGCCGCGCAAGTGCGGCATCCTTTTCGATGTACTTACGGTATTCATCCAGCGTGGTCGCCCCGATACAATGCAGCTCACCGCGCGCCAAGGCGGGCTTAAGCATGTTGGAAGCATCCATGGCGCCATCGGTCTTACCCGCGCCCACAAGGGTGTGCAGCTCGTCGATGAACAGGATGATTTCGCCCTCGGCGGCGGCGATTTCCTGCAAGACCGCCTTCAAGCGCTCTTCGAATTCACCGCGGTACTTAGAACCCGCGACCATGGCGCCCAAATCCAGCGCCAGAATGCGCTTACCGGCCATGCTCTCGGGCACGTCGCCTTGCACCACGCGCAGCGCGATGCCTTCGGCAATGGCGGTCTTACCGACGCCGGGCTCACCGATCAAAACGGGATTGTTTTTCGTGCGGCGCGACAGCACTTGCAACGCGCGGCGGATTTCTTCATCGCGGCCAATCACGGGGTCCAGTTTGCCGGAAGCCGCAACCTCGGTCAGATCACGCGCGTATTTCTTTAGCGCCTCATAGCCCTCTTCGGCGCTGTCGCTCTCGGCCGTGCGGCCCTTGCGCATATCCTGAATGGCACCCTCTAGGGCTTGCGGGGTCAGGCCTGCCTGCTTGATGATGGCACCGGCCTTGTCCTGGCTCATGGCCAAGGCCTGCAATACGCGCTCCAGCGTGATGACCTTATCACCGGCTTGCTTGGCCAGCTTTTCGGATTGATCCAAGACCTTGACCATGCCGCGATCAACCTGGGCTTGGCCAACGCCCGAGCCCGTGACCTGCGGCAGGGCTTTGAGCGCTGCAGCCGTGGCTTGCGCCAGAGCTTCAGGGTCTGAACCTGCGTTCCGGATAAGGGTCTTGGTGAAGTTTTGCTCATCGTCCAAAACCGCTTGCAACAAGTGCAGATCGGTAATGGTCTGGTGATCCAAGCGCACCGCCAAGGTCTGGCAGACTTGCAGCGCCTGACGGACTTTGCCCGTCATCATTTCAATATTCATAAATCGCGTCTCCAACAGCTAAGCCCTGCTGCTTGGCAGCCAGGAATTAGGCATTCAGAACTCTTCAGCCCGTTATGGCACTGAAGATCACACCATCTAGCGTGACGCATGGCATGTAGGAGCCAGCCTGGAACCTTACAAGAACGCGAGACCTTGGAGCGACAAAAAAGCCGCGCTCCAGACCGGGACGCGGCTTTTCATTTGTCTGATTTTGCTGGTGCCTTGAGCGTCGGGCGCTGATGTCGCAACAGCCCAACCGCTCTAGCTGGCTGATTTCTAACGCAAGGCCGTGCTCACTCGTGTTGCCACTTGTTCGCGGCTTGCGCTAAGCAGCGTCGCTAAGGTCGCCGCCAGAACCGTCTGTGTTACCAGCGCCATCGCCTGACCCGCTGCCATCACCTGATTCTTCAGCAACTTTGGCTTTGGGCGGGCGGCCTCGGCGCTTGGGCGCGGGCTTGTCGCTGCTCTCAGCATCGGTGGATTTGGCATCCGCTGGCTTGGCTTTGGGCGGACGGCCCCGACGTTTGGGCGCGGGCTTTTCCTCGCCGCTGTCGCTACTGGCCGCCGCGGGGGCCTCGCCGGTACCGGGCAACGGCAACTTATCGCTCAAAAATGCGGGCATCTGGCCCAAGTCGGGCTGATCCATTTCCGAAGGATCGACGGTGGCACTTGCAGGCGCACCGGCGGTTTGTGTCTCGTTGCCAGGCTGCGAGCCGCCACTCGGCACGCCGGTTTCGGACGCGTTGGTTTCTGTAGCGCGCGCTGCCTGCTCGTCGGCATCAAAATTACGCTCTCGCGCCTCAGCGCCGGGACGATCCTTGCGGTCACGACGGTCACGACGGCGATCATTTTGGCGATCATTTTGGCGATCATTGTTGCGGTCGTTATTCCGCTCGCCCTGCTTATCTTGGCGGTCCCCGCCATCGTTGCGCGCGTCACGGCGCTCCTGCTGCTGCTGCTGGCGGCGCTCTTGCGCTTCTGCAGCGGCCTCGACAGCAATATTGTGCAGGCGCAGATAGTGCTCACCGTGCTGGTGGAAAGCCTCGGCCTGGACCAAGTTGCCGGACGACAGGGCGTCGCGGGCCAAAGCTTGGTATTTCTCGAAGATTTGTTGGGCGGTGCCGCGAACCTTGTTCTCAGGACCGGAAGACTCATAGACCTGATTGCGATTTGGAATATGAGATTTGCGGTTGTTTCGGTTGCGCGGCCGCCGGCCGTTCATGCCTGGTCTCATGAAGTACCCTTTGTGGGGAACGCGGCCTTAAATTGAGGCGCGTTGGAAACTTAAGTGTGCAAAGGTGGGTAAAGATGCGCAGCCTTTGCTTCTTGCCGATCAAGCCAGCCCCATGGGCGCGGAGATCAAAGAAGCACTGCCGAGGCGGGTCGCGCCGGATAAAGCCCGGATCCGCTCATTAGTGGGTCTAGCAAATACGCTCTCTCGTTTCAGCGAGTGTGTCGCTCAAACGTGGCGATGATGGTAGTGGCTTTGTGCGCATAAGTCAAACACCGCCTGCAAACCAAAGCCAAGATCTTGGCTGCCCAGCTAAATCGTGATGGCACTGCCCCCGCTGCCAGCCTTGCTCCCTGAACAAAGCGCCGACGCTCTCCTGCTGGTCGAAGCCGATTTCAAGGATGATGGCCCCGCCTGGCTTCAAAAAGCTTTGCCCTTGGCACGCCAGAATGCGGTAAGCGTCCAGGCCATCTTCGCCGCCTTCTAGCGCCAATCGCGGGTCTTGATCGCGCACGATGGGTGGCAGTCCCTCGACCACCGCGCTTGTGATATAGGGCGGGTTTGAGACCAGCAGGTCAAAGCCCGGCGCAGACGGCAAGGCTTCAAACCAATCGCTTTGCAAGAACTGCGCACGCGCGCTCAAACCTAAGTGGTCCGCATTGTGCTTTGCCGTGGCCAACGCTTGCGCGCTCACGTCCAGGCCCCAGCCCTGCGCATCGGGGCGTTCGCTCAAGATTGACAGCAAAATGCAGCCTGTTCCGGTGCCCAAATCGGCAATCCGTGGCGCTTGCTGGTCCCCTAACACCGCCAGGGCTAGTTCGACCAACAGTTCGGTCTCGGGGCGCGGCTCAAGCGTCGCGTCAGAGACCTCAAACTCCAGAGACCAGAATTCGCGTCGGCCCAAAATGCGCGCTGGGCTGCGACCCTGCTGCAAGGCGTCCAGGGCCTGATTTAGGGCCTTTTCTTGCTCGCTCGATAGCCGGAAATCGGGATCACGCACCAACGTTAAGCGGTCGAGCCCCAACAGCGAAAAGACAAAGGCCGACAGCGCGGGTGCGTCTAAGCCCGTCTCGCCCTGGTTCAAGGCGTTCTGTAAAAGGGTGCGCAGACGGCGCGGCGCGGCTTCATCGTCCTCACGCATGTCAAGCGGCCCGATCAGCTCTCGGCCATGGCGGCCAGTTTATCGGCCTGATCCTCGGTGATCAGCGCATCGACGAGCTCGTCCAAGGCCTCGCCTTGCAGCACCTGATCCAGCTTATAGAGCGTCAGGTTGATACGGTGATCGGTGACGCGGCCTTGCGGGAAGTTATAGGTACGGATGCGTTCCGAACGGTCGCCCGATCCCACTTGCAGCTTGCGGCTGTCGGCGCGCTCGCGGTCGGCTTCTTCGCGTTGGACCTCATAGATGCGCGACAGCAGTACCTTCATGGCCTTGGCGCGGTTCTTGTGCTGGGACTTCTCGTCCTGCTGGCTGACGACAATGCCCGTCGGCAGGTGGGTGATGCGCACGGCTGAATCGGTGGTGTTAACGTGCTGACCGCCTGCCCCCGACGCGCGGAAGGTATCAATGCGCAGATCGGCTGGATTGATCGAAACGTCGATTTCCTCGGCTTCGGGCAGAACCGCCACGGTCGCCGCCGACGTGTGTACGCGCCCGCCGGACTCGGTCTCGGGCACACGCTGCACGCGATGCACGCCGGATTCAAATTTTAGACGCTGAAATACGTTTTGGCCGCTGATCATAACGCTGACTTCCTTGACCCCGCCAATGCCAGTATCGGACAGGCTCAGTGTCTCGACCTTCCAGCCCTGGGTCGCTGCGTAGCGCTCATACATGCGCAGCAAGTCGGCGGCAAACAGACCGGCTTCATCGCCGCCTGTCCCCGCCCGGATTTCCAAAATGGCGTTGCGAGCATCGGCTTCGTCCTTGGGCAGCAGCGCTATTTGAACGGCCTTTTCCAACTCGGGATAGCGCGCCTTTAGGTCGGGCAACTCTTCGCTTGCCAGCTCCTTCATGTCCGCATCGCCCGCTGGATCATCGACGATGGCCTGCATCTCCTCGATGTCGTTGTGGAGCGTCAACAGTTCGCGCAGCTGCGGTTCAACCTGGTTAAGCTCGGCGTATTCGCGACTGAGCGCGGTGTAGTCGTCCCCGCCCGGATTGGGGTGGTCGGCCAGCAAGGATTGCAGCTCTTCAAAGCGGTTGAGAACGGTTTCGAGTTTGGAAATCAGGCTCATACTGGGCTCACCAAAGAAGTCAGTCGAGCGGCCACGTCGGCGCGGTTCAGCGCTTCTTGGCTGCCGTCTTGCATGTCGCGCAACGTCACTTGGCCTTGCGCGATCTCATCGCTGCCCAACAGCACGGCATAGCGCGCGCCTGCCTTGTTGGCGCGGGTCAGGCGTTTTTTGAGATTGCCCGAATAGGACTGATCGACCACCAGACCCGCGCGCCGCAGCTCTTGCGCCAGCACCAGTGCTTGAGTCTGTGTATCCGCGCCCAGAGGCACCACGGCAACGCTTTGGGGCTGTTCGGGCTCTTGATCCAACAGCAGGGCCATGCGCTCGATGCCGCCCGCCCAGCCAACGCCGGGTGTCGGCGAACCACCCAGCATCTCAACCAGGCCATCATAACGCCCGCCGCCCAGGACGCCCGATTGTGCGCCCAGGTGGGTCGTGGTGAACTCAAAGGCGGTGTGGCAGTAATAGTCCAAGCCGCGCACCAGCAAAGGATTGTGCTGGTAGGCGATACCCAGCGCTTCCAGCCCGGCTTTGACCTCGGCGTAGAAGTCCTGGCTCTCGGCATTCAAGTAATCCTGGAATTTCGGCGCGCCGACGACCAGCGCTTGGTCCGAGGCCGATTTAGAATCCAAGATGCGTAGCGGGTTCTTGGTCAAACGCCCTTGGCTCTCTTCAGAGAGCTGGTCTTTGAACTCGCTGAAGTAGGCGACCAGCGCGTCGCGATAGGCCTGGCGCGAGGCGGTATCGCCCAGCGTATTCAATTCGAGCGTGACCTTTTCCGCCAACCCCAGATCTTCCAGCACCATATAGCCCGCTGCGATGGTCTCAATATCGGCTTGCGGTTGGCTCTGACCGATCAGCTCGACCCCGATCTGGTGGAACTGGCGATACCGGCCCTTCTGCGGACGCTCATAGCGGAACATGGGTCCAGCATAGAAGTGCTTGACCGGTGTCTGATTGCTGAGGCCATTGGAGACGAAGGAGCGCACGACACCGGCGGTATTCTCTGGGCGCAGGGTCAGGCTGGCGCTGCCGTCGCGCGATGGAAAGGTGTACATTTCTTTTGAGACAACGTCGGTGGCTTCGCCCAAGCCGCGCGCGAAGACTTCGGTTGATTCGAAAATTGGGGTCTCGATCTGCTCGAACCCGAAGCGGCGCGAGATACGTCGCGCGACGTCAATAATGTATTGGTGCTTGCGTTGTTCGTCGGGCAGCAGGTCACGGGTGCCGCGTTGGGGCTGAAATTTGCTCACGCCGGGGGGCCTCGATTGGTTGGGGGCATTATTGTGCCCGCATGAAATAGCAACGCTGCCGCCCAGATCAAAGCGCAAAAGGCTCAGAGCCGGGCCTTTTGGGCGGATGGCGATGATTAAGCGCGCTTGCCAGTCTTGTTTTGGCTCAGCACAAAAACAAAAACGCCCCCGATCAACGAGAGCGTTTGCTTGCTTTTGCGAATGAGAAGCTCGGCTTGGCTTAGCTCTCGATATCTTCTTTCAGATCGCGAGCATCCAGCGAAAACGAACGACCGCTTGAATCCAGAGCGCGCAGGCTGGTGACTAGGGCGCCGTCGACAAAGACCTCCAAGAACTCACGTTCGGCGGAAATGAGCTGCAGGTTGGGTTGCTGCGGCACTTCGAATTCCTGGCCTTCTTGCAGGACTTCCGAGGCAATGGTGTTGCCGCGCAGATCGCGGATTTGCACCCAGGTCAGGCGCTTGGCTTTGATGCGAATGTCCGCCGTCGCTGCCGGTGCGGCTGAAACGATGCCCAGGCCGTCTAGCGAATCTTGGCTGGCCGCATCCAGGGGCGTGCTGTCAACGTCCAAACGATACCCGTTGTTGATGCCGCTCAGCTCAGCCAACAACTCGGTCGGGCTGTCCGCTTCCAAGTCGCCCGGACCAGACACGAAGGGCAATGACCTGTCGTTGACGCCAGAGCCCAGAGCGGGCAGCGCGCGGCGTTCACCCGATTGCGGGTCGATCAAGACAGCGGTGCCGTTCGGCTGCATGGTGATGGCAGGCACGGATGAGCTCATGAACCACCATGTCGCGAAACCGCCCATAATCATCAACAAGCAGGCCACCAAAGCGATGCCTTGCGGGGCTTTGCTGCTGGCTTGCGCTTGCGTTTGTTGAGAGATTGCCGCGGTGATGTGGTTCGGCTTCAAGGGTTGCTGCTGCTCGAACTTGCCGCGGGCTTCGTATTTGAAACGCTCGACCATTTCATCGGCTGGCAAGCCCAAGTAATTGGCATAGGTACGCACAAAGCCGCTCGCGTAGGTGACGCCCGGCAGTGCGTGGTACTGGCCTTCTTCCAGCGCCTGCAGATAGGCAGCGCGAATGCGCAGTTCTTCAGCGACTTGGAAAATCGAACGCTCGTACAAACTGCGGTAATAGCTCAGAATTTCGCAAAGGCTAAAGCCATGCCAGTCGGCGGCATTGTAAGTGTACGGATCATACGACAGATCGTAATACTCGTGCGCTTCCATGCCCGCATGGGTCACGTATTGCTCCCCCGTCGGCTCGGCGTACCAGTGTTGATCGTAGCGATGGTCGCGCATGTCGTTTCGCGCCTTACTCATTCGTTCTTTGTCCCCAGAACCTGCTCATTAACGAGTTTCCCTTGAAAAGCCAAGGATTTCTGCCCTTTTTCCGCCCTCAACCTGTGAGAATGCCGGATTTTCGCCCCATTTTGACAAATCAAGCAGCCTTACACTTCGCCTCTTCAGGGCGACTCTGATCGGATCATGCGGCCGAGCGGTCGGCCGCCTAAAATGTGAACGTGATAGTGAGGCACGTCGGGATGCGAGTGCTCACCGTGGTTCGAAATCGAACGATAGCCCGTTGCGGCCACCCCCTTTGCCTCGGCAGCCGCGTGGATGCAGCGCCACAGGTCTTTCACCTCTTCGGGCGAGGCCTTATCGGCAAAATCATGCTGGGAGACGTAAGCGCCTTTGGGAATAACTAGCACGTGGGTGGGAGCCTGCGGGTTGATGTCCTCGAAAGCTAGACTGTGCTCGGTTTCTGCGACTTTGGTGCAAGGAATCTCGCCACGCAGAATTTTGGCAAATATGTTGTTGCTATCGTAGCCCATGGGCGGCTCTTCACTAAATATCGGCGATCGGTGTTGGGGACTCGGCCCTTGATTATGCTTGGAAAAGCACACGGTCGGGCTCTGTAACTGCGCCCCGCGATCAAGAAGAAACTTCAATCAACACCGGGTCTCATGAACGTGGCAAGCGTTTGATTTAAATGCAAAAATAAATTGCTAGTTTCCGCTTTAGTCGCGAATGTTCTTTTTTTGGACCAAATACATGCAAGGCCAGCAAGAGCGCGAGGTGGCCCTTTTGCCACCAAGGATTGCGGCCCTAAGCGGGCGATAAATGGCAGAAATTTGTTAACGAGCGGTGGCTACGGCCGCCCCGAACCCCTTTGGTGCGCCCCACCTTGACTGCGCGTCCCACCCTGCTCGCGCGCCTGGCCGAAGTTGATCAGCCAGTCGCGCTCTGGCGGCCTCGCTAAGGCCAGCGCCTCTCCAACCGCGGTGCAAGGCCAATTTTATTTGGCCCCTTTATTAGCCAGGGTTACGGGTTTGACCAGTCTTACAGGATTGACCAGTCTTACAGGATTGACCAGTCTTTCAGGATTGACCAAGTTTTCGGTCTATTTGGCTAGGCCCTCTGACCGCGCTCACAACACGGGCATCGACAAGAAGTCGTGTTGCTCCAGCTCCAGCGAATAAAAGCGGCCCGCAACGTAGGAACCGTTGACCATGGCATAGCGCGGATGGCGCCCCCAGCAGCTGAAGCCCATCGACTCATAGACGTGGATCGCGGCCTTTTGGGTCTCGCGCACATCCAGCATGATTTCTTTCAAGCCCTCGCGTTGCGCGGATTGCAGAGCGGTCACCAACAGACCGCGCGCCAAACCATGGCCGCGCGCCCAAGGCGCCACAAAAGAGGTGGTGATTTGGCCCATGTGACGTTGGGCTTCGTTGTTGGCCGGCATGTGTTTGAGCTGGATCGAGCCAACCAAAACGCCGTCTAAGCGCGCCAACCAGACAT
Organism: Alphaproteobacteria bacterium; assembly: GCA_030428565.1. Lineage (GTDB taxonomy): Bacteria > Pseudomonadota > Alphaproteobacteria > UBA7985 > JAUIBT01 > JAUIBT01. The sequence continues at coordinate 14,538 of JAUIDR010000048.1, read as the reverse complement.
CAATGCCCGGTACCAAGGACAGCCCGCGCCAATATTGCTCCATCACATCACGAACCGGCGGCTCTAGCCAGCCAAAGCCACCCCCCTCGCGGATGGCCTCATCTGCAGCATTGCAGATGTCATCCAAGTCGTTCGCGTCCAATTCACGCAAACGCTCGATTTCGGGACGTTGACCCAGGGCCTGAACGGACGCAAGAGCATTCATGCGTGCTACCTCCATGTGGTTACTAGGGAACAATGGTGCAGCTATGCGATGCAGCCATTGAGCGAAATCATGCGTTTTTTTGAGACCAGCCTTATTGGCTGTGCCCCTTATTTTATCGTGTCTTTGTGCCGTGTCCTTGGGCCAAGGTGAACCCGAAGCTAATGCTAGTGGTCAAACCAAGCGGTAAGCCAATCCAGGCCACCAATCCAGGCCACCAAGTCAGGCTAATTGCGACGGTTCAGCGCCGCCCTTAGATTGCCCCCTACTTAAGATACCTGGCTAGGCTCCTCAACCCCCTTGGAGCGATTTGGTAACCGTGTCTTGCCAAAAGTCGCCGCGGCCGCGAAGCATACAGGCACAATCGTATAGTGCTGACAGCAGTGGTTTGCCTGGCTGAGGTTCTGCCAGGCGCCGGGGGCCAAAACAAGCACCCTAAACGCGCATTTGGTGGAAAAGACGCGCAAATTTTGTTTCAAGAGCCGTCACATATGAGGCGAATGCCCCTAACCCTACCCATGAAAACCCGGCATTTAGGCATCGGCTCTTTATATCCACGATTCCTAGCTTATCTATCAGTTTCACCCGCCGCGGCGGGCCGCCAACTTCCCCTTATCCCAAACGCCACAGCAGATTATGAGCCAAGCCTCCGCCAATACACATAGCATGCACGCCACGACCATTTTGTCGGTCCGCAAGGACGGCAAGGTGGTTATCGCCGGAGACGGGCAAGTCTCCCTGGGTGATACCGTCATCAAAGCCAGCGCGCGCAAGGTGCGCCGCCTGGGCAAGTCCCAAGATGTGATCGCCGGATTTGCCGGTGCCACCGCCGACGCCTTTACCTTGTTCGAACGCTTGGAAGCCAAGCTGGAATCCTACCCCGGCCAGCTCACCCGCGCGGCGGTCGAACTGGCTAAGGATTGGCGCATGGACAAGTATCTGCGCCAGCTGCAAGCCATGATGATCGTCGTTGACAAGGACGTTAGCCTGGTCATCACCGGCAACGGCGATGTGCTGGAGCCAGAAGACGGTATCGCCGCCATTGGCTCTGGTGGCAACTATGCCCTAGCCGCGGCGCGCGCGCTGGCCGATCAGCCCCTGGACGCCGAGGCCATCGCGCGAAAAGCCATGTCCATCGCAGCTGAGATCTGCGTCTATACCAACAACAACCTGGTGGTAGATAGCCTATCATGACCGACTTTATGACCGCCGCGGCCTATTCTCCGCGCGAAATCGTCTCTGAATTGGACCGCTTTATCGTGGGCCAGCACGACGCCAAACGCGCGGTGGCCATTGCGCTGCGCAATCGTTGGCGCCGACAGCAGCTCAATCCTGAGATGCGCGAAGAGATCCTGCCCAAAAACATCTTGATGATCGGCCCGACCGGCGTCGGCAAGACCGAGATCGCGCGCCGCTTGGCCAAGCTGGCCCGCGCGCCCTTCTTGAAGGTCGAAGCCACCAAGTTCACCGAGGTGGGCTATGTCGGCCGCGACGTCGAAAGCATGATCCGCGATCTGGTCGAAGTGGCGTTTAGCATGCTGCGCGAAGAAAAGATCAAATCCGTGCGCGCAAAAGCAGCCATCAAGGCCGAGGACCGCGTGTTGAACGCTCTGGTCGGCAATACGGCCAGCGAAGAGACCCGCCAGAAGTTCCGCAAGCGCCTGCGCGAGGGCTCGCTCGACAACACCGAAATTGAGCTGGAATTGGTTGAGACCGGCGGCTCGGGCATGCCGATGTTGGAAATGCCCGGTATGCCTGGTGCTTCCTTCTCAGCGATCAATCTGGGCGAAATGCTGGGCAAGATGGGCCACAAACCCACTCGCCGCCGCAAGCTGAAGGTAGCCGATGGCTATGAAGCGCTGATCCAGGAAGAATCTGGGGCCATGATCGACGAAGACGAAATCAAGTCCGAAGCGCTGCAAGCGGTCGAGCAGCACGGCATTGTCTTCATCGACGAGATCGACAAGGTGGCGACCTCGACCGACCGCCGCGGCGGCGATGTCTCTCGCGAGGGCGTACAGCGCGATCTTTTGCCCTTGATCGAGGGCACCACGGTCGCGACCAAGTACGGCCCGATCAAGACCGACTACATCTTGTTCATCGCCTCGGGGGCTTTCCACGTCGCCAAACCGGCTGATTTGCTGCCAGAGTTGCAAGGTCGCCTACCGATCCGCGTTGAGCTACAAGCCCTCAGCCAAGAGGACTTCGGCCGCATTCTGCGCGAACCCGAAAACTCGCTGATTAAGCAGTACACCGCGCTAATGGGCACCGAGCGCGTGACGCTGAGTTTCACCGATGAGGCCATTGACGCGCTCGCCAAACTGTCAGCGGACATTAACCAGTCGGTCGAAAACATTGGCGCTCGCCGCCTGCATACGGTGTTGGAGCGCTTGTTGGACGATATCTCCTTCAACGCTTCAGACATGGGCGGACAGAGCGTTGAAGTCACCGCTGATATGGTCAACGAACGTGTGGCGCCGCTGGCGCAAAGCGCAGACCTGAGCCGCTTTATTCTCTAGCGCAAAACCGGAGCGTCGCGGCCAAGGTCGCGAAGGTGGCTTTGCGAGCCTGTCTTTGGTGCCGCGCCGCAGCCATCGTCGATGACGCCGCTCGCAGACTGCCTCGCATGACCAGGTAGCCGACGCAAGGTTCGGAGCGACGCGGCTTCATCCAGTAACCCCCAAGAGGTGGCCTTGCGCAAATAACCAGCAAACCCCGTGCGACTGTGATCAGTGGCTCGGGGCTTTGTTTTAGCCGCCGATAAAATCTGCCCGCCGTTCCACCAGCGCAGCACAGATATAATCCACGAAAAGGCGAACGCGACGCACCCTTCGAAGATCCGGATGCAGCAGCACCCAGGTCGAACGGCGCTCGTCCAATTGTGTCCACGGGACGCGCTGCAGCTCAGGAAAGCGCGCCTGCGCCCAAGCCGCCAAGATCGCCATACCCGCCCCCGCCCGCGCCAGGTGCAGGTGCATTTCTGGGTCGGTGATGGCATGGCGAACCCGTGCCTTGGGAAAGGGGGATTGGCGGATAAATTCCTCTAGCTCTGCCTGCGGTCCATAGCCGATCCATTCCAAGCCCTGCCCCTTTGGCCCAGCCTTGGGCAAACAGCGGTCCAGATAGTCGCGCGCGGCGAAAATGCCGATCGCCAAGGGGAACAACTTGCGCCCGGCGGCTCCCTCTTCGACTTCCAGGACGTGCCGCACCGAGACATCGGTCTCCAATTTCTCGATTGAATCGATCTCGAACGACAAGCGAAGCTCGATATCAATCTCTGGATAGAGGGCGCAAAAATCGGCGATCACCGGTGCCAACAGGAAATGGGCGGTCATGGGATCGGCGGATACACGGATACGGCCCGAAGCCTCGCGATCCAACCCTTTGACCGCGTTGAACCCCTTGAGCAGCGCAGCTTCCGCCTCCAAAGCCTGGGGCAGCAATCGGCGACCCGCCGCCGTCAAGCGCAGGCCATCCGCACCGCGTTGAAACAACTGCGCCCCAAGCTGGGCCTCTAGCCCCTCGACCTGACGGCGCAAAGTCGCGTGCGTTCCGCCAATCGAGTCCGCCCCCGCCCGCAAAGAACCTTGCCGCGCCACAGCCAAAAAGGCCGGCAGTGATTTCCAGTCCATCGCCTAAACACCTGCTAAGTGGTTCATTTTCGTTCCGTACTGGCTCACATTAGTCAATTTTCGGTCCGTATGTGATCCGCTATAGCATGAAGCAAGCAAAGAGGCCAAGCCGCATGCATCGGGCCCAGCGCCCGACGCTCTTGCTCAGCGCCTCACGTTCACGTTTTGGTGAAAGGAAACCACCCATGACAGCCCTGGCATCCACCCCAAACCACCTTGCGCGCTGCACCCCTGTTGCGCGCTCATCGGGCGACACGCCCCCACGCGATGCGACCCAAGCTGCCGCCGCAACGAGCGCCGAGGAAGCCCTATCAATTGGCCAAGAAATGGCCGCCTGGAGGATCAGCGGCTATGGCTCACCAGAAAAATTAGAGCCTGTCCGACGCCCCATGCCCCAGCCCGCCACGGGTGAAGTCCTTATCAAAATAGAAGCTTCGGCCGTTACACGCGCCGACGGTATGATGCGCGCGGGCACGCCCAAGTTTGCCCGCTTATTCCTTGGCTTGCGACGCCCGCGCCACGATCTGATCGGCACCTGCCTATCGGGCCGCGTCATCGCCCTTGGCCCGGATGTGACGCGCTTTGCCGTTGGAGACCAGGTGTTTGGCGAAGCCGGTCTGACCTTTGGCGCCAACGCCAGCCATATTTGTTTGCACGAAGACGGCGTGCTGATGCCCAAACCTGACAGCTTGTCCCACGCGGAAGCGGCCGGTCTTAGCGACGGTGGGCTCACCTCCTACAATTTTCTCAACAACATCGCAGGCCTGAAGGCGGGTGAACGCCTGTTGATCCAAGGCGGTTCGGGCAGCCTGGGCAGTGCTGCGGTCCAAATTGCTAAGGCGATGGGTGCGCATGTCACCGCCACTTGCAGCGCGAGCAATCTTGAGATGGTTGCCGCCCTGGGGGCAGATCAGGTCATCGACTACAACCGCGAAGAAGCGCTGCAACCGGGCGCGGATTTTGATGTGATTTTTGATACGCTTGGTGTGTCGAGTTTCGCTAAGGCCAAGCGCGCGCTGCACCGCCGGGGTCGCTATGTCTGCCCGGTATTGAGCCTCGCCCTTCTGGGCGCCATGATGCGCACGGCTAAGTTTGGTGGCCGCAAGGCGCGCTTTTCAGCCACCGGCCTGTTGGAGCCCAAAATCTTGCGCTCCATGCTCGACGCGGTGATTGACCTTTGCGAGGCCGGAAAATACCGACCCCTCATGGATCGCAGTTTTGCCTTTGACCAGCTCATCCAAGCACAACACTACATGGAAACGGGCCACAAGCGCGGCAACCTGGTAGTGGTGAATTGAGGCCGCCGACTTGGCGTTGCCTTGGGGTGTGGGAAGGCCTTGGCGGCCCCAATACCCAAAAGGCCACGACTCCCAGCCAATGTTGCTAGTTGTGCCGCAGGGCACACCTTCCGACAAGCACCCAACCCCACACCCTGCCATCGGCGGGCGGCGCGGGGCGGGTGCCAACGAATAAGATTAAAAGCGCATGACGTCGTCCATAGCCTCCATCATCATCGGCAAGCCCATCAGGCCCGCAATGTCGGGGATGTAGAATTTGCGATCATTGATCAGCAGATAGTCCTTTTCGCCGTCCATCACGACATCCCAGGCCAAGGCGTCGTCACCATCGGGCCGCCCAAAGGCTTCCATGACCGCCACGTAAGGATCAAAGACCAGCAAGATTTCATCTTCGGTCTCGGCAATGATCCGGCGCGCTTCTGACATAAAGGCATCCCAACCCTCAAAACGAGAGGTCTGGCTGCCCGTGTAAGCGTTGAACGAGGTCGCGCGCATGGGCACCAAGACCACATCGCTGTTGGCGGTCAGACGACCCTTTTGGCTGCGGTAGTCGGCGTTCGAGAACATGTGGATTTCCAACGTCGGTAAGACCGCCAGCAGCGCCATCCATGAGGTCTCTATATTCTCATCGATGGGCAGGTTTTTCAGGATATCATAGGCCAGCGCGTCGCCCAGATCGCTGATACTGACATTGAGGCTCAAGCTCTCTGGCGCCAAAAGGGCGATCAAATCGCGCTGCAAGTTGCGCTCCGCGAGCGCCCGCGGCGAGGGATCAACTGGCTTTTCGCTGCGTTCGTACTCGTTGGTCTCAGAATTGTAGTTATAATCGTATTCGGGTTCTAGGTCTGGCAGTGCGACCTTGAATCCGTCCAAGACCCAGTTCAAAGCGATCTCGCCACGGCGGTTCTTGAATCCAGACAGACGCTGGGCCACCGAGAGCGAATCAAAGCCGAAAGATTCAAGATCATCGTCTTCGGGATTGATGGCAAACAGGTCGTTGATATCCAGACTGACGCTCAGATCGTCAAAGCCAAGGAAGGCATCATAGAAATCAGCCAAGCTGCCTTCGACCTCCATGCCGTGACCCGCGGCTTGGATTTGCTGCAGCGCCGCCAAGATCTTGGCGACCGACAGACCCGATAGGCCCAAGGTGCCATTACCCTGGCCCATGGTGATGGTCACATCATCGTCGGGCATGGCAAAAATGTCTTGCCCCGAGACAGAGACCGACAGGCGGCCCAGCTCACCCAGCGTCAGATCCGAGCCATCGACCCGCAGGCGAGCCAAACCGGCCCGCCAAGGGCCTTCCGGCGTGGAGGCATCCAGGTCACGCAGCGTGACTTCAGCCTGCAAAAGATCATAGCGCCGCTCTTGCAAGAAGCTCATCAAGCTGACGAGTTGGCTTTGATCGGGGGCCATAAAGGCCGACTGCACCGACCGGGTGATCAAGGATTGCAGGTCCAAGGCTTGACCGGTCTTGACCAAGACCCGGGCGCCGATTTCGCCCGCAATCACCGGGCCCACGTCGGGTACATCAGCGGCCAGGTTGATTCCCGTCAGGCTCAACAGGCTGGCATCAATATCCTGCTTGCCTTGCTGGTCGATGGCCATCTCAAGGCTGCCCAAGCGCGCCAGCTCGACGCTGCCATCGCCAACGTGGACGGCTAAGTTGCGAAAGTTGAGCCGCATGGACTCATATGAGCGGGTCTCAAACGACCAGATCCCTGTCAAAGTCGATTCGCCGATCGACAGCGCCATACCGTCACCCATGGCGATGGTATCGGGCAGAGCAAAGTTAGAGACCTCAAAGCGCTTGCCGCCCAAATCAGTGAGATCAAAGCTCACGTTGCCGACCGGGATAAAGCCCATGATGCGCGCGTCAGGCAGGCTGACATGTTGGGTGGTGCCGTCGGTCTCAATCGTGATATCGGGGGCCATAAGCGGCCCGATGATGGTCAGCGGCAACGGTTGCGCCAGGGAGATCAGCAGCTCACTTTTCAGCGCATCGGCGCTCATCTCTTGAGCAGACGCATTGACGGCGGCCAGCGACAGGCCGGCGACCAGCGCAGCGCCGCAAAGGCGCGCAGTCCGACGAGGCGAGAATCGGTGTGGGAGGCTTGGCATGGGGGCTCCTTTTTCATTTTTGGTGGGGCGAGGCGGTGCGGTCTGTTGCTCTGATCGGCGCGCAAACAAACCGCTCAGCGTGCACCAGAACACGCCGAGGCCAGGCACCTAGCTTCGCTTCTAAGGTCGTGGAATCGTGAAAGAAGAATTTGCAGGCCCCCGCCCAAATTCTTTGCAATTTTTCAGAAAATAAAGTTGGCGCGCCCGACGCAACCTGAAGCGTCGCTCAGTCCAGCCCGCGCCGCAATCCCAACAAGGCCCAGAGCAAAGACAACAAGCAGCCCGCCGCCAGGCCCCAAAACCCACAGCTATAGCCTTGTGCCAGGCTGCCCCCGGCGGTGGTGACGGCATCAATCACCACACCCAGCAGGCTCAAAATGGCCCAAACGATTGCAAACAAAGTGGTGTTGATCAGCGCGTTCGAGCGCCCGGCCAGCTCTGGGCCTAGGCGATGGGTCATATAGGCGTAAATCAAAAAGCAGGCGTTTTGCATGGTGATGGTCAAGGCAAACAGCCCCACGGCGAACTTGGGCGGCAGCAGGGTCAAGGCCACCAACGACACCCCGCCCAACACCAGGCCGCCGACCATGACCGCTTCAGTCCGCAGACCCAAGCGCGCCAGCAGGGCGGTGAACCAGCCCAGCCCCAGGGCAGTGACGACGAAAAAGCCATTGATGGTCAGCAAGATCCAGCCCTTGGCAGCGGGCGAGACCGACAGCATGTCGTCGATCCAAGGCCCCATCCACAGCGATTGGATGGCCATGCCCGAGGCCATACCGAAGCACATGCCCGGCACCAAATAGATAAAGGCCGGTTGGCGCGCGATGGCCCAAAGGCCGTTCAAGACATGGCCCTTGCGCGGCAATTGCGGCTTTTCGGGCGTTAGGAACATCAAACTGGCAGGCACCAACAAGGCCAGAGCGCAGAGGCCCCAAAAGATCATCGGCCAGGGAATGTGAGCATCCAGCCACTGAACAGGAACCGTGGCGGCCATGGCGCCCAGACCGCCGAAGGCCAGCATGAGATTGTTGAGAAAATAGAGCCGCTCACGCGCGAACCAGAGCGACAGGGCTTTCAGGCCACACATCAGCCCGCCAGCAACACCGATACCGATCAAAAAGCGCCCCAGGGTCAGCATGATAAAACCGTCGGCTAGGGCAAAGCAGGCACAGCCCAAGGCCGCCACGGCATAGAGCAGCGATTGAATCCGCCGCGGACCGAAGCGGTCCATGGCCAGGCCCATCGGCACTTGTGCCAAAGTGAACGAGAAGAAATAGGCCGCCGTCATGGTGCCCAGCTGGGCTTTGGTCAGCGCGAAGGCATCGGTCAGCGTGGCGCTCAAGGTAGCGTTGAGATTGCGCACCAGGTAGGAATAAAAATAAGCCAGCGCGAAGGGCAAGAACACCGCCAAGAACAGAAAGACTTGGCTAAAGCCGCCGCTAATATTGCCCTGGTCGTAGTAGTCTGGCTCGTAGTAGTCTGGCTCGCAGTGGTCTGGCTCGCAGTTTTCTTGGGCCGGTCGCGCCTCTTGGCTCATGTGGTTGTCCTTCGTTGAGCTGACCCTGCATCGGGCGTTGAGTTGGCCAGATATGGGGCCGCACCCGATCTCTTAGCCGAGCCAAGCTTGCCTGCCTAGTCTGGGCCTCGGGCGGCGGCAGGAAATTCTGGATAATGGAGCGCCGGCGAAACGGCGCGGCAGGCACAAGCTCTGACGCGAGGGTTGACGCGAGGACCGCCCAGAAGCTGTTCGCGGCCCTGGCTTGATTTCAATTTAAAGTTGTGGCATGCTGCTGGCATTTCATGGGCCATTTGCGCCCACTTGGCGGCCTCTAGCAATATTTTTGCCAAATCCCGGCTGCTCTATTTCGACAATGCGGGACCATTTTATGCGCAGTTTGCGAGCTTCATTTTTCACCCTGCCAGCCCCCATTGGCGGCTGGGTCGGCGCAGCGGCTCTATCAAGCCTAACCCTGATGGCCAGCGCGCCCTTGGCGAGCGCACAGTTCCTGACCATTGGCGGTTTTCTAGAAGCCGAACTCTATAACTTTGATCGCGTCGATACCGACAGCTCGGTCGCTAATCTAGACTTCGTGGTCGATGGCCGCTTGGACATTGACGCGCGGTGGGAGTCCAAGATGGGCGTGACCTTGGGTGCCCATGTCGAACTGGACCTAGAGCAGTCGGACGATGATATCGACGGCGACGACGGCAGCTATGGACGCGGCTTTGATCCTTTGGGCCTTTTGGCGGGCCTGCCGCTGACCAAGAGCTTGGTTGAAGACGAAGACGCGCTAGACCAAGACTTGGTGGCCTTCAACGATGCCTATCTCTACCTGGATACCGTGTTCGGGTTAGTCGCGCTGGGCGATACGGGCCCGGCGGGCTTTGCTGAAAACCAACTGCAAGTACCGATGCTGGCGCATGGCGCGATGGATATCGATGCCTTCCACGAGCAAGAAGGCGAGCTGGCTTACTACAGCAATTCGGCCTTTGGCTTGGACTTTGACGGTGCCGTGGACGATGACGGCCACTGGTCGGCGGGCGCGACCTATACCTTGGACTTGACCGGGCTAGACATCACGCTGGGTACCAGCTTTGCCAGCCAGGGCTTTGCCTTCTCCCTGCACGGCGATTATGGCCGTTGGCAAGCGGGCGTTTCTTACGCCGACACCAGCTTTGACAGCGATCTTTCCGCTCGGTTCGGCCTCGCGGCGGGCAGCATTGTTGCCACGGCGCGCGATTATCTTTCGCTGGGTCTTGGCTATCAGCTTGGTCCTTTGACGTTAGGCGGTGGCTATGAGCTGCAAAACATGAAGTTTGCCAGCGTCGCGCCCTTTTTTAGCAAGCAATCCATTGGCTCTTATCACGTCGGCGCGTCCTATGAGCTGGCCTCGGGCCTGACGCTCGCAACGGGTCTGGCCTACCTGGACCCCGATGTCGGCACCGTCAATTCGGATTTCATGATGGATCTGGGCGACGGCAGTCAAAACGACAACGAAATCTCAATCAAATCATCGGTTCGGGTCGACTTCTAGCCCCACCATTCAAAAGGATTAGCGCATGTCAAAGCACGGCTATGAGGGCGGACGGCTCAACCTGCCTTTCGTCGGCATTTCCACCTTCGCCAAGTCGCCCTACCAACCCGATTGGCAGGCCATCGACGCCGATGTAGCGGTGCTGGGCGCGCCCTTTGACTTCGGCACCCAATGGCGGGCCGGTGCGCGCTTTGGGCCACGTGCAGTGCGCGAAGCCTCGACCCTGTTTTCCTTCGGGCACGCAGGCGCCTACGATCACGAGGACGACGTCACCTACCTAGACGGTGTGCGCATCCAAGACTTGGGCGATGCCGATATTATTCATACCAAGACCGAAGCCAGCCACGACAATATCGAGCTTGGCGTGCGCAAGATCCTGCAAGCGGGCGCGCTGCCGCTGGTGATCGGCGGCGATCATTCGGTCAACATCCCTTGCGTGCGCGCCTTTGACGAGGATTGCGCCAAAAACGGCCCCATTCACGTGGTGCAGATTGATGCCCACTTGGATTTTGTCGATCAGCGCCACGGCGTCACCCAAGGCCACGGCAACCCCATGCGCCGCGCGATTGAAAAAGACTATGTTAGCGGCATGACCCAATTGGGCATTCGCAACGTCTCCTCGACTGCCAAAGAAGGCTATGACTATGCTCGGGCGCAAGGTTCGGACATTCTGTCGGTGCGCCAGGTGCGCAAATTGGGCCGCGATGGGGTGCTGGAGCGTATTCCTGCCGGGCGACGCTACTACGTGACCATCGACATTGACGCCTTTTGCCCCTCGATCGCTGCGGGCACCGGCACGCCCAGCCACGGCGGTTTTATGTACTATGACGTGCTGGAAATCTTGCAAGGCCTGGCGAGCAGAGGGGATGTGGTCGGCATCGATTTGGTCGAAGTAGCGCCCGCCTATGACCCCAGCGAATCGACACAAATTCTGGCCGCGCAACTGCTGCTCAATTTCCTCGGCTTCATCTTTGAAGCCCGTAAAACCGGAGCCTAAACGTGGCCAGCATTGACCTTAGTTTTTCAGACAGCACGCAAGGCCGACGCCTAGCGACCTTGACCCTCAACAATCCGGACAAGCTCAACGCGCTCACGCTGGACATGATGGACGATCTGGAGCGCCACACCAGCGCGCTTGAACGCGACGATGGCCTCGCCATGGTCATTGTCACTGGGGCGGGCGAGCGTGCCTTTTGCTGCGGCGCGGATATCTCGGCCTGGGGCGACCTGTCGAGCCGCGATTTTGCTCGCCATTGGGTGCGCGACGGGCATCGGATCTTCGATCGCCTAGCGCGCCTGTCCAAACCAACCGTCGCCGTGTTGAACGGCCACGCCCTCGGCGGCGGTCTGGAGCTGGCGGCCACGTGTGATCTGCGCATCATGGCGCCAAAAGCGCGCCTGGGCCTGCCCGAGGCGCGCGTTGGCATTATTCCGGGCTGGTCGGGCACCCAGCGCTTGGCCCGCCTTCTGCCCGAGCCCGCCATCAAGGCCATGGCCCTGTTTGGCCAACAGCTCAGCGCAGACCAAGCCCAGACCTGGGGCTTTGTGTTGGAGGTGAGCGAGAATCCGCTTGCTCGCGCGCAGGCCCTATTCGAGCAAGTCCTGGCGCTTTCGCCCCGCTCTGTCGAGGCCGCCAAGTATTTGCTGCACGCCGGGGCCAACGAGGATCGCGCCGCCCATATGGACGCCTTGGCCAGCGGCTGGGTCGCCGCCAGCGAGGACAAAGCCGCCGGGGTCGCGGCCTTCTTAAACAAGCAGAGCGCCAACTTTTCGGGCGTCTAATAGCGCGGGCGCTGCCGGCACTAAGCGCCAAGCTTGCGGGCGATGACGAACCGCGTGCTACCGCCCTCTTGCAGCCAGTTTTCTTCAAGCATAAAGCCCGCGCCCTCAATGGCAGCGAGAAAGCCCGTTGCGGAAAATTGCTGGACGTGGGGGGCGAGCCCAACAAAGGTCATCAACGGCAACACCTTGACCAACAAGCCCTTCATGTCAGCCACACAAGCGGTCGAGCTGACGAACAACCCGCCGGGTCTGAGCAAGCCATAGATACGCGTGATTTCGCGCAAGGGATCGTCCAGCAAGTGCAGCAGGTTCAAGGCCAACACCGCATCAAAGTTGCCCTCCCGGCCTTTGCCAGCCTCTTCGGCGCTACAGACCTCAAAGCGCAGGTTCGGCGCATCGGCTTGCGCCGCCTTGCGCCGCGCGATGTCGATCATCGCGGGTGAGATATCGCACGCCAGGTAATCGGCGACGTGGCGGGCGTGCAACAAAGCGGTCGAGCCCGTGCCGCAGCCGATCTCAAGCACCGTCATGTCGGGGCGAAATCGCGCTTGTGTCTGGGACAGCTTCTTTTCGTAGGCTTCTGGATTATCAACCGGCTTGCGCGCATAGCCTTTGGCCGCGCGGTCCCAAAACCTGAGGGGCGTTTTCATAACACTAGATCCTCCTTATTCGAGCGAACCCGATCGGATCAGACAAACCAAGCCTGAATGGTCTCGGCCCAAAAATACATCCCAAGTGGGATCGGCGCTAGGCCGATCGCCATCGACAAGACGCCTGCGACCGGTCCAAACGTGCCGCTTAGCCCCGCCATCAGCGCCAGGCCACCACCGCCGCCCAGCACCGAATTGCCCGGCACGTTAAGCAGTAACGCCAATAAGCCATAGCGCAGCTTTAGCGCCAGCGGTGCCAACCAACCCGGCAGGTGCTCGTACAGGAAAGCCACGCGCTCAGACGGTGAGAGCGGAATAACATGCACCAACAGATCCCCGGCTTTGGTGAGCCGCAGTCGCTGGAACAGCCCTAGGATGCGCTGCAATAACTCTTCGTCGCGCACCGGTCGGCCTAGGCGTCGGCCGATGAAAAAGCTTAGGCTGAGCCCGGCTAGGGCCGCCAGATAGGCCAAGGGTGCCAGCCGTCCACCGTCCAGCATCATGACGAAAACGCCAATCTCCAATCCGGGAACAAAGGGCACAGACAGCAATAGCGCATAGGAGACCAGCAGGATGAAGATCAAGCCCCACTTAATATGCGGCACGTCTTGATAGGTATCCAGCAAACGCATGGTCCAGTGGCTACCGATGATGGCCAGGATCACCAGCACCACCACAAGCGCGATCTTTATCACCAGCTTGGTCAGTTTGACGATACGCTGCCAGGTGGTCAGCGGCGGTTGGACGCCCTGGCGTTCGGAATGCTCGGTCTCGGCCGCTTTGGCTGCGACAGGTGACGGCTCGGGTGGGTTAGGAGAGGAAGAGGTCATACCAATGATGTGACGGCTTGTTGAGGCGCTGTCAATTGACTTGCCGTTCAAACCCGCTTGTGTGGTTGGGGTCAATCGGTGCCCAAAATGGCGGCGAGTCCTGCCTCAACATGGAGCTGTGTTGTATCAAAGCAAGGCCGGTCGAAGTCCGACGGCGACACCAGCAGATCGACCTCTGTACAGCCGAAAATGATCGCATCGGCGCTGCTGTCCTTGGCCACGATCGCCTGATAACGCGCCTTGGAGTCCGCCAAGACCTGCCCTTGGCACAGTTCCTCGTAGATTACGCGATGAACTTCCGCGCGGTCGTCCGCCTGGGGCACACGCACCTCCAGGTCAAAGCGCTCTTGCAGGTAGCTCTTGTAGAAATCCTGTTCCATTGTGAAGGCCGTGGCGAGCAGCAGCGGGCGCCGACAACCGGCGGCCACCAGCGCTTGGCCGGTGGCTTCGGCTATGTGCAGCACGGGAAGATCGACCGCCGCGGCGACAGGCTCATACAGCTTGTGCATGGTGTTGGTGGCGATCATCAACGCCGAGGCCCCCGCGCCTTGTAGCCCCTGCCCGGCTTCAATCAACAGCCTCTCCAGTTGGCCCCAGTTGCCCTGGTGTTGCAGTTCGGCAATTTGGGCGAATTCCAGCGAGGCCAACAAAAGCGGTGCAGAATAGAGCCCGCCAAGGCGCTGTCGCACACCCTGGTTCAGCTTTTGGTAATAGACCAGGCTGGATTCCCAGCTCATTCCGCCGATTAGGCCAAGCGTGTTGAGGGAGCGAAGCGCGCTAGTCATCGGAGCTTTCCTTGTTATTGCCGGGGTATTTTTCGGGGTAGATTTCGGGACATTTCTTGCAAAACAAACCAGGATATAGAGCGACAATCTGGATGAGAGTTGTGCGTCAATCAGGATGATAGTCCTTGGTCGCGACGTTTGTGATGGTGGCGGGTTTTCGCGACACCATCAAGGTTTTTATTGATTTTGATTGTCGCGGC
>JAUIDR010000047.1 GCA_030428565.1 Alphaproteobacteria bacterium | reverse complement strand
CCAAACGCCCGAGCGCTTTGCTGCGACCTTGGAGCAAATCATCTCACTGGCGCCCAATCGCATTGCTCTGTTCGGCTATGCCCATGTGCCTTGGGTGAAAAAGCACCAACGCCTGATCCCTGAAGAGACCTTGCCAGGCCCCGAGCAACGACTGCAGGAGGCACGCTTTGCCCGAAAGCGCTTGGAAGAAGCGGGCTATCAAGCGGTTGGCATCGACCATTTCGCGCTGCCTGACGACAGTCTCGCCGTCGCCGCGCGCCAGGGCAAAGTCTACCGAAACTTTCAAGGCTACACCACCGACCCCTGCCCGACCCTGATCGGGCTCGGCCCCTCGGCGATCAGCCGCTTTGCCCAAGGCTATGTACAAAACAACCCAGCCACAGACGCCTATAGCCGCGCCATCGAAGCGGGCAACCTCGCCAGCAGTCGCGGCTTGGCGCTCAGCGACGATGATCGCCTGCACGGCTGGGCCATCGAGCGACTGATGTGCGATATGGGCTTATCTTTTGAACGCCTTGACCAAGCCTATGGCCGCGCCGCTGATCCTTTGATCGAGCGGATCCAGAATCTAGCGCGCGGTGAGCTGGCCAGCCTCTGCCGCCTTGATGAACAAGGCATTGCGCTCAATCAGCAAGACGGTTTCGCAGCGCGCGTCGTCGCTTCGCGGCTGGACCGTTATTACAAACCCGTTGGTAGGCGGTTTTCCAATGCGGTTTGAAATCAGTCATGCTAGAAACGGTAGCAAATTCGTGGCCAGCTTGACCGATTGCGCTCCGCACAGCTCTTCGACCCAACAAGCTAGGCTCTAGACCTTGGACACGCAGTTGAACTTCCGAACCCTCTTTGAGACCATGGTGGACGCCACCATCATTATGGATCGGCGATCCGTGATTATGGACGTAAATGGCGCTACGACGAGCATTTTTGGCTTTGAGCGTGAGGAATTGATTGGCCAAGATGTCAGCATCTTGATGCCGACCAGCCAGGCGATGCGCCACGGCGGCTACGTGGACTCCTATATGGATACCGGCAAGGCGAAGATTATCGGTATCGGACGCCAAGTCATGGGCCGCCGCAAGGACGGCAGCCACTTTCCGGCTCGTCTGTCGGTCGGTCATGCAATCGTTGACGGCGACCATCAATTCATTGGCATTTTGAGCGATATTTCGCGTGAAAAAGAGGCCGAAGCGCGCTCGCGCGATCTACAGGCCCAGTTGCACCATGTCGCGCGCGTCGGCGCCGTAACAGAGATGGGCTCAGCCCTGGCGCACGAGCTGAACCAGCCTTTGACCGCGCTGATGCTCTACCTATCTGCGGCCAGCAAGACGGTGGAAGAGACGCCCAGCAGCTCGCTCAAGACCTTGTTCGACAAGGCGAGCGAGGAAGCCATGCGCGCCAGCGCCATTATCAAGCGCATCCGCCAAATGGTCGAAAACCGACCCGTGGAAAATTGCTCGTTTGATCTGATTGCGGTCATCGACGAAGCCCTAGACATGGTCTCATTCGTCGGTAAGCGGCATAATGTGGCGGTCAGCTTTGAACACGACATGGAGCATTTTAACCTGTTTGGCGACCGTGTTGGTCTGGGACAGGTCTTTACCAATATCTTTAAGAACGCCATTGATGCGATGATTGAGGCGCAAAGCGTCGGTCCGCAAATTCGCGTGACGGTGACAGAGCGTCGCGGCTCTTTCCCTTCGCTGAACGGCGAAGATGATATCGACGAAAGCGGCGCCGGCAGCGCTGAAAACGGTGCCAACGCTGAACTTCGCTACGTCGAAGTACTGGTCGAAGACAACGGACCTGGGATCGACGAGGCGATCCAGGAAAAGATGTTCGACGCCTTTCAAACCACGAAGGCTGACGGCTTAGGGATTGGCTTGTCAGTTTCTAAAGGTATAATTCAAGCTTTCAACGGGCATATAACCGCTGAACGTTCGGCCACCTTGGGAGGGGCCATGTTCAGAGTTCGCTTGCCCAGCGACGAGGGGACAGTTAGAGACGGCGAATGAGTGGGGCAGAATCCAAGAGTTTGAAGATCGCCATCATTGACGATGATGCGTCTGTTCGAGATGCGCTGACCGCGTTTCTCAGCCTTGAGGGGCATTTCGTGTCGGCCTTTATGGAGGGCCAGCAATTCTTGGATCGTGCCAAAAACTTGGACATCGATGTCGCCTTGCTGGATCTATTGATGCCGGGTCTGTCGGGCATGCAGGTGTTGCAACAACTCAAATCGCAGACGCGTTTTCCCATCGTCATGATGAGCGCGCACGGCGATATCAGCTCGGCGGTACAGGCGGTGCGGCTGGGCGCTTATGATTTCGTCGAAAAACCGATTTCACCCACCGCGTTGTTGGATAAGCTGTTTGATGTGGTCGAACGCGCGCGCACGGAATCTCAAGGCATGCCGCTGTCGGCTGATCTTTCGGTGCTCACGCCCCGCGAAGCGACGATTGCTGAACAACTCACATTTGGGCATACCAACAAGGAAATTGCCCGCAATCTTGACCTCAGCCCGCGCACGGTTGAGAGCCACCGCGCCCGCATCTTTGAAAAGCTGAAAGTCAAGAACGTCGCAGGCCTCGTTCGCCTGATGTCCGCCCAAGCTGGATAGCAGCTCCGCAAGTGTGGCTGGCGCGTAGTACCTTTGGCAGCGATGCTTGTTAGCAGTCAGGCCGCCCGGGCACTCGCGAACTAGGGACGGTGTTGGTTCGATCCATTTCACCGTCGATGACCGGATTGAGCTTTGGCAGACCAGCGCGTCTGGCTAGGAGCTGTGGGAATCCACCAGAGCCGGCCTGCGGACACCGGTTTCAAGAGCCCGATTTCTTGCGCCTAGCGCTTGGTCTTCTGGTGGAAATTGCCCGGCCTCGTGCCAGGACAAAGCATCTTCCGCATTTCCCCCCTTTTGAGGCTGGCGACCTTCAAGGCCTCCATGCTGGCACCGGCGAGGGCTCGCCCGCGTGCCGATGTGGTCCCTTCAGCCCTAGCACGATGGCTTTTTTACGCCCCAGGATCGCCTGCCCCCTTTTGGAGCGGCGCGAATTAGCCCTTTTTTAGGCCTAGGTACTACTACCAGCGTAATCTAGAGCCCAGGGCAACTGCCGTCTACAATACTGTTTTTATTACTTATTTTAGATCACCAATCATTTTATTATCGTGGCGAATTTGATTTAGATCAAAGTTGCAAACAGGGGCAAATCATATGTTCATTCTCGTGTCCTACTTCGTATCTCAGCACTCGTTGGACCCGCCCCTTTCTCCCTCCCCCCACTAGGGTCGAAGAAGACGGATGCTGAGATCATTTTTTAGGATGCAACAGGGAATGCCTTTGCGGTGAGAGGGGGTCTAGCTGACCATACCTTCAGACACCAGTGGGTACGCCCATCAAAATCGTTGATTTACTTAAGCGGCTTATGCCATTTTCGGGCGGCGATTTTGTAGCTGGTATCTCTAGGTTGCTTGCAAGACCTATGTTGGAGGCATGATTTTGAGGATGTCGCGGACGGTTCATATTATCGAAGACGATCGCTCTGTTCGCGACAGCCTCGAAACCCTTCTGGGTGCCTGGGGTTATAGAACCCATTCTTACGGCGATGCAGAAGCTTTCGTAGAAGCCTCTAGCCTAGACGACAGCGATCTCATCATTTTGGATCTGATTTTGCCCGGTAAAGATGGTCGCAGCGTTCTACGGTGGCTCGACGAGACCGAGCGCAAGTCGCCAACGCTGCTGATTACCGGCACCCGCAAACAGCCATTGAGCCAACTACGGCGCAGCCATCCTGATTTGACCATTCTGACCAAACCCTTGGATGGCCCCACCTTGCGCAAGTGCCTATCGGGCCTTGAGAGCTCAAGCAAGCTGCACTAGCACAAATCGTTGCACACGGGCACAAGTGCTCGCTCAGGGGCACACAAACCTCTTACTGCGGAGCAATGAGCCCTTGCTCTAGGATAAATGCGGAGCCAGCGGGCTCACATCATACCCTGCGTTTTGACAACAGGTCATAATTTCAGCGCTTGTCGCTTCGCCTTTCTTGCTCAACGCCCAGACCATAGAGGCCCGCATGCCTGATTTGCAGAAGGCCAAAACCTTGCCGTCGCAATCGGCGGTCGCTTGCTTGAAGGCCTCGATGTGGGTCGGTGTCAAGCGACCGGGCACAACGGGAATATGGACCGCTTTCATACCGCGCTCGCTGGCGGCGGCTTGCAGATCGGCAAAGCTCAACTGGCCGGGCTCTTCCCCGTCTGGCCGGTGAGACACCACCGTCGTCACCCCCGCATCGCGCGCGGCATCCAAGTGCTCAAGGCTGATTTGCGGCGCGACGTGGACTTGTTCATCCAAGCTTTTAAAAGGCATGACCTTTTTCCTTTCGGTTGGTCGGGACAGACAGATCGGATGGGGTAAAGCAGGGCTCTACCCTCCCACTTTGCCGCCCGTGAGGGAGGGAGATTATTGCGAGGGTGTGTCGTAAAACTGGCTTCACGCCACACACTCTAACTTATTGTTCTTGAAGAAGAGACGCGCCCAAAACCTGTTGGCGCGCCCGCTTGGGCATGGCTCTAGGCTTTGATAACGCGCCCGACCAGCATGCCCAGCAGCATCATGACGACAAAGCCAACTGCAAGCAGGCCATTGCCCGCCAAAAGGGTCAGGGCTGGTCCTGGGCAGATACCCGTCAGAGCCCAGCCGAAACCGAAGGCCGCTGCACCCGGCAGGATTTTCCGATCAACGACGCCACAGTTTGTGGGCAGTTCAAAGCTCTCGGTCAAGACCGGCTTCAATCGGCGCTGGATGAACCAGAACCCAGGAACGCCGACGGCGATTGCCCCGCCCATGACGAAAGCTAGGCTGGGATCCCAAGCGCCAAAGATGTCCAGGAAGTTGCGGACTTTGGCTGGGTTGGACATACCCGATACGATGAGGCCGATGCCAAATACCAGGCCAATGCTGAGGCCGATGGCGAGGCTAAGAACGTGTGCGGATGCGGGCGATGCAAGGCGGCGAGAGGTGCTGTTGCTCATCTTAGATGTACCCTTGGAATAAGAAGCGGATGACGGCGGCGGTGACAAAGGCGACGCCCATAAAAGTTACCGTGGCGCTAAACGAACGCAGCGACAGGCGCGACAGGCCACAGACGCCGTGCCCCGATGTACAGCCATTGCCCATGACAGAACCCAGGCCGACGAAGAAGGCACCGACCATCAAAACGATGGGGCTGGCCACAAACTGCGCCGTGACACCGCTGCCGGTTGTCAGTTGCCAGATCAGAGGCGCAACGATGACGCCAACGATAAATGCAATGGTCCATTGCTGGTTCCAACCACTGGCGCGGGGCGGCAGCAGGCGGGATACGATGCCCGAAACGCCCATGATCCGGCCATAAAACAGGGCGGTCAGTAGAGCGGATAGGCCGATAAGGATACCTCCGAACAAGGAGGCGAGCGGGGTAAAGCTGGTCTCGATCATCTTTGTATTCGCATGTTTGAATATAACTTGATCTGCCGCAAATAGACAGACCACGCTGTGATTGCAAGTGCCTGGCCCCAAAAAACTGTGCATCGCTTCGTTTACCGTGATGTCAGCACCATTTGCGCTCAATTCATCCAGGCAAGCGACACCCCTCGAACGCCATTACCTTTGCCAAAGGCCGCTCTTTGAAGAGCAATACGTTCATCCCTTAGGGTCAGACGGCTAAATGTCAGGTAATTGGTAGCGCTCTTCCACATCGGCGCTCGCGGCAAGACCGCCCTTTGGTAATAGCAGACCTATTAGCGAAGAGCAGGTTGGAACCCACGAACCAGATGTAGATGCACGAAGCCCCCCCTGACAGTCTTTTAAATGGGAGTTTTTCAGCTCTCCGTCAAGTTTGTCACAGTTCGCCTTATCTGCATCGCTGATATCGCGCCATGACATGGCTGGAACCTTTGGGTCTAACCTTCGGTAGGTCGCTGTTGCGAACTGTATTTTTTGAATGCCGCTCCTGAACAGGCAAACTTCTATCCTGCCCTTTGATGCTCATGCTGTTGCACATTTGTTATTGTCGCAAAGCTCTACTTTTACCGCATTTTCGGGGTCAATTTGAGCGAGCTCAAAAAATTTGCCAGCCCCCTCTTGTAACCTTGTCTTGCGGGGGCTATCTGCCCTCTATATTCGATTATTCGAATGTAAGCGTTTGTCGCTTCGCAGCCGGGTTGCCTTATGTTATGCTGACACGAGTATTGTTCGCAAGGCAGCTGAGGCTCTGGTGCGAGCGCGGCCTTCATTCACGAACAAACACAGCCCCTTTAAGACGGAGATCCTTCCATGAGCTATCCGGTTAACATGGATCAAAAGCCCGACATCAAAGCCTTCTTTGACGACGATTCCAACACCATCTCCTACGTCGTATCCGACCCCGCGACCAAAAAGGCCGCAATCGTCGATTCGGTCATGGATTTTGATTACTCAGCTGGCCGCACCAGCTTTGAAAGCGCCGATGCCATCATCGCCTACATCAAAGAAAACGGCATGACCGTCGATTGGCTGATCGAGACCCATGCTCACGCCGACCACCTGTCTGCCGCCCCCTACTTGCAGCGCGAGCTTGGCGGTAAGATCGGCATTGGCAAAGAAATCATCACCGTACAAAACGTCTTCGGCAAGATCTTCAACGAGGGCACCGAATTCCAGCGCGACGGCAGCCAATTTGACCGTCTGTTTGAAGACGGAGACACCTACGAAATCGGCAACTTGACTGCTTTCGTCATGCACACCCCGGGCCATACCCCCGCTGACATGGTACACATTGTCGGTAACGCCGCTTTTGTCGGTGATACCTTGTTTATGCCCGACGGCGGCACCGCGCGCGCCGACTTCCCTGGCGGCGATGCAGGCATTTTGTACGACAGCATTCAGCAACTGCTGGCCCTGCCCGATGACATGCGTTTGTTCATGTGTCACGACTATGGCCCCAACGGGCGCGACATCCGCTGGGAGACCACCGTCGGCGAAGAAAAAGAACACAATATCCACGTCGGCAAGAACGCTGATCGCGATACCTTCATCCGCATGCGCAGCGAGCGTGACGCCACCTTGGGTATGCCGCGCTTGATCTTGCCTTCGATCCAGGTCAACACCCGCGCGGGTCAGTTGCCGGAACAAGAAGAAAACGGCACCTCCTACCTGAAAGTTCCGCTGAACCTTCTCTAGGGTCTTTGCCTTTGAGTCTCTTTCTATCAGGTCCGTGTCACCCCCCCCAGGGCGGCACGGGCCTATCGGTAAATGCCCTTGTTGCTGGCTCTTGCTCCTCACCCGCAAATGGCCAGCATTAAAACCGCCTAAATCTCCCCTGTTGCTCCCCGAGCCCACCTGGCGAACCGACACACAAGCCTGACGCGCGCTCCGCCTTTCCTGCTGCAATTCAAAGCCGATCCGCGATCCAAACCGGGCTGGGGTCTCCTTTGGATTTTAGCATCCAAGACCAGCCCGCCAGCGCTTGCTAGCGACGATCGCCCCGGACCCGAGGCCTTCTTAGAACTGGACATAAGACGTGCCATCTTTCCTACGCTCCTACTTCCCCATCCTGGATTGGGGACGCCAATACACCACCAATACCCTCACCAACGATTTGATCGCTGCATTGATTGTGACGATCATGCTGATCCCACAGAGTTTGGCTTACGCCCTGTTGGCGGGCCTGCCCGCAGAGGTTGGCCTCTACGCCTCAATCCTGCCGTTGGTGGCCTACGCCATCTTCGGCACCAGTCGCGCTTTGGCGGTTGGCCCCGTCGCCGTGGTCTCCTTGATGACGGCTGCCGCCATCGCCAATCTGGGCATTACCGACACCGGCGAAATGGTGGTTGCCGCCATTACGCTCGCCTTCTTATCGGGCCTTTTCTTGGTGTTGATGGGCCTGTTCAAGCTTGGTTTCTTGGCCAACTTCCTCAGCCACCCAGTCATTGCGGGCTTTATCACCGCTTCTGGCATGATCATTGCCGCTAGCCAGGCCAAGCATATTCTGGGCGTCAATGCCCACGGCCACAACCTCTATGAGCTGCTGGTCTCCCTAATCCATGAGCTGCCCAACACCTCGCTTTGGACGCTGGTTATTGGCCTGCCGACCCTGGCCTTTTTGTTCTGGGTGCGCAAAAACCTAAAGCCAACCTTGGTCAAGCTGGGCCTGCCCGCCCGCGCCGCCGATATCGTTGCCAAAGCTGGCCCCGTTGCGGCCGTCGCCGTCACCACTTGGATGACAGCCTTGTTTGGCCTGGATGAAAAGGGCGTTGCTACCGTTGGCTCGGTGCCGCAAGGTATCCCGCCGCTCAGCCTCCCCAGCGGCGACTGGGCGCTCTGGTCGTCTTTGGCGGGCTCGGCTTTCTTGATTTCGGTCATCGGCTTTGTTGAATCGGTCTCGGTCGCACAGACCCTAGCTGCCAAGCGCCGCCAGCGCATCGACCCGGACCAAGAGCTGATCGGTCTGGGAGCTTCGAACCTAGCGTCAGGTATTTCCGGCGGCTATCCCGTGACCGGTGGTTTTGCCCGATCGGTTGTCAACTTTGACGCGGGTGCAGAGACCCCTGCTGCGGGTGCTTTTACCGCGGTCGGTATTGGACTTGCCACCTTGCTTTTGACGCCGCTGCTGTTCTTCTTACCCAAGGCGACCCTGGCCGCGACCATCATCGTCGCCGTATTGTCGCTGGTGGACTTCTCCGTCCTGACCCGCACTTGGCGCTATTCCAAGTCTGACTTCCTGGCGGTTCTGGGCACGATCCTGATCACCTTGGGGTTCGGCGTTGAGATCGGCGTCAGCTCTGGCGTCGCCATCTCTATTCTGTTGTTCTTGCTCAAGGCCAGTCGCCCCCACATGGCCATTGTCGGCCAAGTCGGAGACAGCGAGCATTTCCGCAACATAGACCGCCACAGCGTCAAGACCTGCCCCAGCGTCATCACCTTGCGGGTTGATCGCAGCCTCTATTTTGCCAACGCGCGCAGCTTGGAGACTAAGATCTATGACCTGGTCGCCAGCCAACCCGAAGCCAAGCACTTCATTTTGATGTGTTCCGCAATCAACCAGATCGACGCTTCCGCGCTGGAATCTCTTGAGGCCATCAACCACCGCCTGAGCGATCTGGGCGTCAAGTTCCACCTATCGGAGGTCAAAGGACCGGTCATGGATCGCTTGCGCCGCAGTCACTTCCTTCAGGAGCTGTCGGGGCGGGTCTTCTTGTCCCAATACGAGGCTTTTGCCGCCCTGCGCGCTTAGTTTTATCGCTAGTGAACGACGCCCCCGACCCAAAGCGCATTGCCGTTAGCAACGCTTGGGGCCGGGGTTTTTCTGGCGCGCGATCCGTAACGAAACAGAACCGGCCCTCTATTCCTCGCGTTTCTTGCTCCCGCCCTTTGCAAAGAAGCGTCGAAACAGCGTCGGCTGGCCGTGGCCTGCCAGCAAGTGGCTCAAATAGAGCGTCCCAAGCAAAAAGACCGGAATCGCACCCGCTTTCAGCCAAGCTGCCAAATCCCCCAAATGCCAAGGCTTGAGCAGCACCGCGAACACCGACACGGCGTAGTAGGTTATCGCCACGGCACCGATCAGCTCAACCGAGCGCTGCAGCTGGAGCTGTTTGCGGGCGTTCGCCTCCATATTGCTCAAGAGCTGCTGATTTTGCACCTCGACCTGCACCGAGATTTGCGCCTGCAACAGGGCCACGATGCGCTTGGCGCGATCTTGCACATTCGTGATGCGTTGATCCAAATTGACCGCCGCGCGCTCGGCGGGGGCCAAGCGGCGCATCAAAAAGGACGAGTAGCGCTGCCAGCCAGTCAGTCGGCTCTCTTTTAGCCGCTCTAGGCGTTCGATCACCAAGGGTGCGTAAGCGCGCGTCGCCGACAGGCGGTAGGCTGTATCGACCTCAAGCCGTCCCAGCTCTGCTTCGATCTTCAATGCCTGTTTCAGCAAGCTGCGCGCATTGTCGGCTTGTTGTTCATTGTCGAGGGCCCGCACCAAGATACTCAGCTCTTGCGAAAGCTGGCTGAGCAAAGGCCCCTGCGCACGCACCAAGGGATTGGCCAACAGCACCAAGGCACGATAGGTCTCGATCTCGACGACCCGCTGGACCGTTCGACCCAACTCGTGCGGATTAGCGCCTTCATTGACGATCAAGAAGCGCTGAAAGCCGTCGGCGTGCGAGCGGAAGTCGGTCAAGAAGGTCAAGCGCTCGTCTTGCATATGGCTGATGACCAAAGCGCTGCTATCCAGCCCCTGGGAATAGCGGGGCACATCTTCGCGTTCTAAGACTTGGCCCTGAACGATGTGCATGTGGGCCGACATAAAACAGCTGCCCGGCAACTTCCTGACCCAGGCCTTGGGCAACAGATCAAAGACGGTTGCGTGGAAATCCTGGACGCCGGCGGTCTGGCTATCATCAGCGCTAAAAACTTGCAGGCTGTCGAATTCGGTATGGCGCTCCCAGCGCAATTGGAACAGGCCAAAATCGGCAGAATAGTGCACCGCCTGGTCATCGGGCGGCGTCAAAGCGTAGTCGGCACAGAGTTGGGCAATCAACCGCGCCATCGGGCTGGCTCTTCCCGGCGAGCGCAAAAAGGCCATGAAGCTCAGCCGCGAAGGACTGGCAACCGGACGAAAGGGCCGCAGGTGACTTTCAGCGATCAAGGCGCTGCGATCAGGGTGGTAGGTTAGCGCAGTCAAAACGGACGGCTCCGGCTGTAGTCTTGGGGGAAGATAAGGGGAAAACGAGGGCGCTGGGTTAAGCTTAACGGCTCCTGCAGGGCTGACTAGGTCTGTTTGGTCGCGCCACTAGCCCATTTGCGGCGTCGATTACAGGGGCTCAATTGGGCGACAACATCACTAAGATGTCGGGCATATGCCGCAACTAGGCAGGTCATAGCCATCGGCAGGGTGCAGGCTGGGGCCCAACCGACACTGCCGACCGGGCAGTGCTCACGACTGCCCACAGCCTGGAGCAACGCCATGACCCCGCGCCCGCTTATCGATTTCATCCACGACTTTTCACTCCAAGAGCTGAGCCCGGAGCAGCGCGATCCGCTGCGGCACGAGGCCAAGCGCCTGTTGATGGACTTGATCGGCGTCGCAGCAGGGGGCTCGACCACAAACATGGCCCGTATCATGAAGGAACACGCCGCTAAGCACTACGCTG
This sequence comes from Alphaproteobacteria bacterium, assembly GCA_030428565.1. GTDB lineage: Bacteria > Pseudomonadota > Alphaproteobacteria > UBA7985 > JAUIBT01 > JAUIBT01. Next base: position 15,899 of record JAUIDR010000047.1, on the reverse strand, counting down.
GCGGATCGGTGCGCATGCTCTGCGACGGGCGTAGCGTCAATGCCATGGGCGCAGCGCTGGCGGGCGGTGCGACCATCGATTCACTGGATGCCCACGACGGCCACCGCCTGACCAAAGGCCACGCAGGCGCAGGCGTTTTTCCCGGCCTTAGCGCCCTGTGGCAGGCCGAAGCGCCGAACGACGACTTTTTGAGCTGTTTCATCGTGGGCTACGAGGTCGCAATCCGTGTCGGCATCGCCCAACACGCCACTTGCTGCGACTATCACACATCGGGCGCTTGGAATGCGCTCGGCGTTGCCGCCCTGGGCGCACGCCTGACCGGCCAAAGCGCTGATCAAACTCGCCACGCGTTGGGCATCGCCGAGTATCACGGTCCACGCAGTCAAATGATGCGCTGCATTGACCACCCGACCATGCTGCGCGACGGCTCTTCCTGGGGTGCCATGGTCGGCGTTTCATCTGCTTATCTGGCGCAAGAGGGCTTTACCGGCGCGCCCGCGCTAACCTGTGAGGCCCCCGAAACAACCGAGATCTGGGCTGACTTGGGCCAAAGCTGGCGCTTTATGGAACAATATATCAAGCCCTACCCAGTGTGCCGTTGGGCCCAACCTGCCATGGCCGCCGCCCAGTCCATCATACGCCAACATCAGCTTGGCGCCGATGACATCCAGGCGATTGAGGTCGCCACCTTCCACGAGGCTTGTCGCCTGCAGGGCTACACCCCCGCCAATACCGAAGAAGCTCAATACGGCCTGGCCTTCCCCCTGGCGGCCATCATTGCCAAGGGCCAGCTTGGCCCCAATGAAATCAACGACGAGGGCGTCAAAGACCCCGAGACTTTGGCCATGGCGCAGCGCATTACTCTGCGCGAAGACCAGCACTGCAACGCGGTTTTTCCGGCCCAGCGTCTGGCCAAGGTGCAGCTCCAGACCCGCAAGGGCCGCTTTTCCAGCGACTACACCGCCGCGACCTGGGATCCTGAAGAGCGGCCCAGCGACGCCGATTTATGCGCCAAATTCCACACGCTAGCCGCTGCGTGGTGGCACGATGAACAGCGCCAGAGCTTGTTGGAGGCGATTGGCCCCTTGACCCGGGGCGACCTTGATCTAAACCTCATGTTTGACCTTATGTGCCAAGATAGGAACACCGATACATGAGCCTGAAGCTGCTGAAAGACCGAAGCCTATTTCGCCAGGACTGCTTGATCGGGGACACCTGGACTCGCGCTGATTCAGGACAAAGCGCGGAAATCCGCAACCCCGCCGACGGCAGCTTGCTGGGCGCGGTGCCGGTCATGGGCGCGGGCGAGACCGAGCGCGCCATCGCTGCCGCTGAGACCGCCTTTCAGAGCTTCAAAAAGACAACCGCCCACGAGCGCGCCGCGATTTTGCGTCACTGGGCCGATCTAATGGCCGAGAATGCCGACGATTTGGCGCTGATCCTAACGCTTGAGCAAGGCAAGCCACTGCGTGAGGCGCGTGGGGAAATTGGCTATGCCGCGTCCTTTTTGACCTGGTTTGCCGAAGAGGGCCGCCGCGCTTTTGGCGAGACCCTACAGACCAACGCGCCAGACCGGCGCTTTTTGACCATCAAGCAACCGATCGGCGTTGTTGCGGCTATCACGCCTTGGAATTTCCCCGCAGCCATGATTGCCCGCAAGCTGGCCCCCGCCATAGCGGCAGGATGCTCGGTTGTGGTCAAGCCCGCCCCGCAGACCCCCTTTATCGCGCTGGCGCTGGCCGAGCTGGGCCGCCGAGCGGGGTTGCCTGCGGGCGTGGTCAACGTCGTGACTGGTGACGCCAAAGCCATCGGCGAGGCCATGACCGCCAGCCCGGTCGTGCGCAAAATCACCTTCACCGGCTCGACCGCGGTCGGCAAGCTGTTGCTGCGCCAGTCGGCCCACACCGTAAAAAAGGTCAGCCTGGAGTTAGGCGGCAACGCGCCCTTCATCATCTTTGACGACGCGGACATCGACGCGGCGGTCGAAGGCGTCATGAACTCCAAATTTCGCAACACTGGACAGACCTGCGTTTGTGCCAACCGCATCTTCGCGCAAGATAAGATCTACCGCCAGTTTGTGAAAAAGTTGGCTGCCCAAACCGCCAAGCTCAAGGTCGGTCCGGGCCTGGAATCCGGCGTTGAGCAAGGCCCGCTGATTAGCGACCAAGCCCTGCACAAGGTCGAGGCGCACGTCGCCAACGCCAAGACCGAGGGCGCACAAATTCTGACCGGCGGCAAGCGCCATGCTCTGGGCGGCACCTTCTATGAACCCACAATCATTGCCGATGCGAAGCCCAATATGCTGGCCTTTGCCGAAGAGACCTTTGGCCCCGTCGCACCGGTCTATCGCTTTAAGGACGAAGCCGAGGTTCTGCGCATGGCAAACGCCACCCGCTATGGGCTGGCCGCCTATTTTTATAGCCGTGATATTGGCCGTATCTGGCGCGTGTCCGAGGCGCTGGAGGCCGGGGTCATCGGGGTCAACGTCGGCATTATGTCCAACGAGTTTGCCCCGTTCGGCGGCGTCAAGGAATCGGGGCTGGGCCGCGAAGGGGGCCATTATGGCCTGGATGAGTTCTTAGAACTGAAGTCGATTTGCATGGGCGGCCTCTAAGACCCAGACGCAACAAGACCGAAGGTTTACCCAGGCGCCAGGGCCCAAATCGACCGCCACGGCGGTCCTCACGCGACATCACTTTGATGTGACGTTATGGGAGAGGTCGGTGCATAACGCTTTTCAGGCGCAATTTCTGCGCTACCGTGAGGCTCCTTTCAACACAGCTGGAGTTCTCGCCCATGAAGACGACTACCCTCTTGTCCCTCACCGCTGCCGTCGCTCTGACCTTCTCTGCTGCTAAGGTCGTCGCTGAATCCCACGGCGCTATGAGCCCGGCCGATGCCATCGCCAAGCGCATGGCCCTCATGGGCAGCATGGGCGATCAAACCAAGTTACTGGTCGGCATGTTGCGCGGCGCTCCGCTGGATTGGGCGGTCATAGCAGCCGCCGGCGACAATACGCAGATGGTTGCCAAGACCATGCCAACGCTGATGGTTGAAGGCTCCTTTATGAAGCCCAGCACAGCCAGCCCGGTCATTGAATTGGACATGGAGGGCATCACCGAGCGATTTGAAAAGCTGGGAATGGACGGCAAAATGCTGTCCGATGCCGCCGCCGCCGAGGATCCTGAGGCCTTCCAGGCTGCGTTCGGTGCCTACATATCGAACTGCAAGGGCTGCCATTCGAACTATCGCATCTAGCCGCGGTCCAAGAACGCAGGCAATGACCATGCGATAAGGCACAAAAAGGGTCGGCCCGCGCTGGCCCTTTTTCAATTTCCGACCAACAGAGCGCTTTTAATTCGTCCCTGCATCAAGCGCGGTCACGACGCCAGCTCCTCACCGCAAGTCTTTGTTTCTTGGGGCAGAGCCTTGCTGACAAGTACCGCAATTTATCCGCGGTCGGTTCACAGTCTGCGGATTCATCTGGTCTTGCTAAAATTCAACTTTGACTGAAGCAATCGCGTTGATGGTCCGCTCAGATACGCCAAAGGGGACAGCCCCAAACGACCGATTGGCCCAGTTGTTGCCGTCCAGACTGCCAACGCCGACGCCCAAAGTCCAGCCGCCGTCGTCGTCGACAGCGCTTTCAAAATCAACACCAACGACGGTGTTACTATAGAATATGCGCTCCCGCTCACTGTTCACGGCAAGCTCTTCAATTTTGCTCGCCCCGAGGGGAAGAATAGGAACATGCAATTGATTCTCAGCTTTTCCGGCGACCCCAGCATCGCCTAGTCTCAACGTGCCAAGAGCAGAGTTGATGAAGACATAGCCGTCATTGAAGTTAACGGCATCACCGGCCGCAATACCATTTGAATATAGGCTGATCAAACCAAGTTACGACGACGAGCAAATATCACTGCCGCCATCTGACTGATAAAAATCCAATTCAAAGTGCGCGCCATATTCTATTCCGGATTTGGTGGCGTTTTCATAATCAATGTTCAAACGCCCATCGACTGCAAAATCGAGTTGAGTCACCAGATCGGGGATATCATCGGAATTGCTATCGTATTGCAGGCCCAAGTGGCTCTGGTGTTCTATGAAGCCACCCATGCTTGCGCCATATTAGCACCAGCGGCAGCCACCAGGGCGGTAGTCGCCAAAAGTACTCTGTTCATTTTGATCTCCGTAGCGCAGCACTTTTCGGCCACATTGACCCTAAAGTTGCACACTCCTGCTACAAGACCAAAAACTAACCGATAGGTTGTCGCGCCACCCCCTCGACGGTGCTGCAGTTATCGACAGCTGATACGTCGTTTGACGATAGTATCTGCGGGGTATGAACGGTAAAAATGGAGCACGATCAAGGCCACTATAGCGTGCCTGGGCAGCAATGGCCGCTTATTGGGTTCATCAAACTGCATTCGAACGACCAATGCACCCCACAATGACCTTTATCGCCTATGTCAGGGCGCGGACTACGCGCATGGTAGACCGCTTGAATTCTATGTCGGATTTTATCTTGGTCTAGCATAGGACCGGGCGGTTGGCGTGCCGTGCAAGCCAACGCGCATCCATTCGCGCCGCTCGTGACGCTGTTCACCGACCGGGCGTTAATCAGCGCAGTAATCGACCCAAGTGACCGGCCAGCCCCAAGTGACCCGCCAGCCCCAAGTGACCCGCCAGCCCCAAGTGACCCGCAACAAAGAACGCGCACGCGCAAGCTTTGCTCTGGCTAGATCGCGCGTTGCGGAAAAAGAACGCCAACAGCCAGTTGGCATGCCGGTAACGCGCGCGCAACGGTCACAGAGGGCCGTAATGGTGGGCTGTCTTGTTGGTTAGGCGTTTTGGCTCACCCAGTCCATCAACTGAGACTTGGACAGAACGCCAACCTTGGTCGACACAGCCTGGCCGCCCTTGAACATAATCAGGGTCGGGATACCGCGAATGCCGTATTGGCCGGGCGTGTTGGGGTTCTCATCGATGTTGAGCTTCTTGATCGCCGCTTTGCCCGCCAACTCGGGCTCCGCTTCGGTCAAGACCGGCGCGATCATCTTACAAGGGCCGCACCACTCCGCCCAGAAATCTACGACAACGGGAAGGTCTGAGCCCAGGACTTCATCCTGGAAAGAAGCGTCAGTGACGTTTGCGGGCATGGTATGGCTCCTTGCTGGTATATCGAAACTGCTACCAATGTAGGAAGCCTGGCGCGCGCTGCAAGAGCCAGTTGGACGCGGCTAAGGTGAGGCGCAGATTGGGCAGCCACACACGCTGGCGTTCAAAATCTCAAAAATTCGCTACCTGGAGTCGCCAATCCTGCATGATACTTTGCCATACGCGACATGCAGCATGTTAAGCAAACCACACCGCGCAGTTGCAAATCAATACTTCTAAGACAGCGCTTTCTCCAACGGCGCGATTACTTGAACACGATGCCGCCCCATGTAGGATTATGGCGGTACGATTCTGTGTGCAGCCGCGTCTAGGACTCGACAAATACCTGCAGATGACTACATTTTTCTTAGAGCCTTCAAGATGTGGAGGCCGCGAAGCAGTGCTGAGCGCTGCTTTGTGCTTTTCTGAAGCGGGTGCGCCCGCTTCTTGTGTTTCACAACGAGGAGAGTGCCCACGGCATATTGGTAATCCTGGGAAGTTTAGGGACTTTGTAGGAAACCGGTAGCCGCCGCGCATGGTTAGACGACATGACTTTCAATCACGATAGATTCAAAGGCAAGTTGATTGACTTGTCGGACAGCAGTGAAGCAACCATTACAAAAGCAAGAAAATCTGCGTCCAGCGAAATCCGGCCCAATCGATCTAAAAAAAACGCATCCTTCGTTCTAGGTGAGCTTCTGACCCTGGCAGAGGAGCAGGGTTTGATCGTGCGTTTGATCAGTGGCTCATTGCATAGCGCATGCTATGACGCTCTCGCGCCTCTTGCGGATAAGATTCTTCGATCAGCCCATGGTGCGCAAGACAATCCACGCATTCGCGTCATTCTCACCGATCCAAATGAACTCGATCAAACCAACAACGCGTTTTATAATGTGATCAAGTCGGACAATGAGGCCGCGGTCAAGGTCGCAATGCTTGATGGGGTTCAATACACACCGCCACACTTTGCGACGGTTGGCGAATTGGCTTTCCGCTTCGAAAGAAATCATGAGACCGCGGAAGCCGACTATTCGTTTAACAACCCAAGCCTAGCTCGCAAAATAGTCGACTATTTCGACTCTTGGTATGAGGTGCTGCCGGCCTTTAGCCCAGGGCAGAATATGAGCCAGCAATCGCAAGCCGCATAGATACCGACCAAACCTAAAACCGCAAAATTGCGCCTGTTTTCCTTCCAAGGCAGGCGTAATTTTTTTGCTTACAAAAACGCTATTAATATGTATACCACTATACTGCAAATCATCGGAATTGGCCTAGCCGCAACAGCACTCCTTTTGGCAGTCGAGCAACACTTTGCCGGCACCTTCAGAACAAAAATCGCAAACCTTAGTGAACACATACAAGACCGCTTAAATGAGCTAGAAAAAGAGTTCAAAAGCGACTCAGACATAAAAAATTTTGAAGACATAATTGAAATTCAAAACAAGCAAAAACAGTTACAAATGCTCGAATGGGATGACATATCTTCATTTTCTGGAATATCACGATTCATGAAGGTTGAAGGATTATTTGTGTCATCAATCTTTCTGTCTTCTCTAGCATATTGGCTGTTGATTTTTATATCTTCAGCTGAAGAAACGATACTACACAACAGCGACATGTTTTACTTTATTGATCTCCGCAAATTGATAGATACTGAGACAGTCTTTGCAATTACCTGGGTCACTCTACTCACCCATCTCGCCATCATGCTCATTTTCTATGCAAAAGTTCACTTTGTATTCAGGGAATTGAAGAAACATAGGAGCACTTTTGATCGAACGATAGATGACGCCAGGGTCGAGCTGAATCTATGTGCAGCAGAACAGCCACCCTCGCCGCCTACACCGGCGCCACCTGCTAGCTAGGCCGCCGCCGCTGGTGCCAAAGCCGACCTAGCCGCGCATGCGGCTATGGTTCGGGTCATAGGGCGAGTGCGCAATGACCTCAGCTGCCGCACGCTCGCCGCAGATATCGACCTCTAGGTTGGCACCAAGGCCCGCCACGTTCGGGCCCGCTACGTCCAGGCGCACAAAGGCGTAGGCCAGGTTGGCCCCGACGCGGTGGCCTCAGCCGCCGGATGTCGCCGTTCCAACGACCGCTTTGATGCCTTGCAACGAGCCAAACAGCGCGCGCGAAGAGTTGGAGGCCCACCACCCCAGTTATCTTAACCAGGAACAAGACCAGCAAATCCGCGAGCGCTTTAAGATCCTCTAGGCTCCGACAAGTGCTGCACGAAGTCTCAGCGAGCGCGGCGCGCTAGCGGCCAATAAAGCGCATAAGGCAGACTGGCCAAGGCCTTCATCAACCAGGTAAAGCGGCGCGGGAAATGCAACTCAAAACCGGGGCGCGTCAGCCCTTTGGCGATGCGCTCACCGGCTCTTTCGGGCGAGATGCGAAACGGCATGTCGAAGCTGTTTTTCTCCGTCAGTCGCGTCTCCACGAAGCCCGGTGAGATTAGGCGCACATCCAACCGGTCGCCGTGCTCAATCTTCAAGCTCTCGACCAGATTGATTAACCCCGCCTTGCTGGCACCATAGGGCTGGGCGTTGGGTAGCCCGCGATACCCGGCAACGCTGGCGCAAAAGGCAAGCTGGGTCCGCGTGCCAGCTTGCAGCAAAGATGGCAGAGCCGCAGCGATTAAATTGAACGCCCCCATCAGGTTAACCGCCAAGATTTTTTCGACCTGCAAAACGTCCAGCTCCCTAAGGCGCATGGGCTCATATAGGCCCGCCATAAAAACGATCCGATCCAGCCGTGGCCAATCTTGAAGCAAGCGATCGACGCCTGCTGACAGCTCGGCGGGATCGCGCACATCCAGCGGCAAGACGACGTGGCCTTGTCCCGGCAGAGCCTCTTCGACCGAATTCAGCGCTTCGCCGTTGCGCCCGGACAGCGCCAAGACCTCACCACGCTCGGCAAGGCTCTTGGCCAAGGCGGCACCGATGCCGCTGCTGGCACCAATGACCCAGGCATGCTTGTGCTGTGATTTCGACGTCACGCTAGCTACCAACCCTCCTCATCGCGCAAGAAAGCTCGGCGACCTTGATGCCAAATTTGGTCATGGTGGAACGGTTGAAGGCTTGATCCTTGCTCAGCGCCCACATCCAATCGTCGAATGAAAGGCGGATGCTGCGCGGTTTTTTTGCCTCGCCAGCGGAGGATTCTTGGGGCAAGCCCAAGGGCACGTCCATACGATAGCGCCACTGCAGTGCGTTGCCGAAGCAATGCCCCTGTGCCAGGCCTAATATATCGTTCGCTTCCGCCTCAAAGTAGGCTGGCCCGATCTTATGGACCTTCCAGGTCCGGCGCTGTTCTGCGCCATCGCCCAAGTAGGTAAAGACTTCATCGAACTGGCCGAAGTCACTGTCCCAATGGCACTCCATTGTCGCCAAAAAACGCGCCGTAACACGTCCGAAGCGGTCTTGAATCATGCCACAGCCCTCAATGCGACCATTGAAAAAGCCTTGCAATTCAAAGCTTGGACTCATGTCCAGATAGGCATGCCCGCGCGGCTTGCCGCGCAAGCGATCAAGGAAGGCTGGCATGTGAAGGGTCTCCTTTTGGATTTGGGGTTTTTGGGCGGCGCTTACCAAGGGGGGCCGAGCTAGCCGCATGCGCCGGCGTCCAAGCGCTGGGGCCACCCAAAAAACGCTGCCCCTTGGCGATCAGACGTAGGGCTTGCCAGTGGATCAGGCTGACGACCTTGGCGGTCACAAAGGGATGGCGAGCAAAGGCGCGCCACAGCGCCCGGCGGCTAAGCGGCCGCAAGCGACCCGCCAGCGAGGTGGTAAGCACCCGCCTCCCGCTTTCATCGCGGTGGTCAATGCCCACGGCGAGCTTGTGGCCTTGGTAGGAAAATCGAAATTCATAAGAGCCGCTGGGCGCCAAAAAGGGCGAGACATGGAAGGTCTTGGCTTGGCAATTGTGACCGCCACTCGCTCCCCGCCGGTCCCACTGCGCCGCCCCTTCCAGCGGACAAAGATAGCTGTGAGTCTGGCCGAAGGTATTGTTGACCTCGGCGATCACCGTGCGCAGGCGTTCTTGGCCGTCCAGACAGAGCCAAAAACTGACTGGGTTGAAGACGAAGCCAAAGACGCGCGGCAGAGTGATAAGCAAAATGCGTTGCGCGGGCGGTTGGTCGTGGCGCTTCAACACGTCATCCGCCCAAGCGCGCAGACCCGATCCATCGCGCGCGCCATGATCCTTGCGCAGGAAGCTGTGCAGCCCCCACCGCTCCATACCCACCGCCGCCGCCAACTCCCGGCTATCGAGCGCGTCTAGGTCGAGCGCCAGGTAATAGAGCCGATAAGCAAAACTGTTCTGCTTGGGGGCTAGACGGCTGTGCTGGACACGGGCGCGCAGGATTTGAGGGGCTAGCGCTGCCACGGCACATCGGCTCCCAATTGTTCTGCGACCCGCATGCCGCTCACCAGGCCATCTTCGTGGAAGCCATGGCCCTGCCAAGCACCACAGAACCAGAGCCCGCCACGGCCCTGAATACGGTGCAACTCGCCTTGAGCCTCGATCGCCTGCCGATCAAACACAGGGTGGTGAAAGATTTGCTCGCTGTGGGCTTGCTGCGGAGCGCGCGCCGGGTTCAGCGTGACGAAGAAGTTCTGCTCACTGTTCAACGGCTGCAGATTATTCATCCAATAACTGAGCTGCTCGCGGCTCTCACCTTTGGCCTGCCTGCCGTCGCTTGTTTGGCTCAAGTAGACCCAGCTGGACCAGGCCGAGCGCCGCTTGGGCATAAAGCTGCGATCGCTGTGCAACACGACCCGGTTCGGCTGATAGGCAATGGCCGACAGCAAGCTGCGCTCTTCGGCGCTGGCGTCTTTGATCATGCTCAGAGCCTGGTCGCTGTGGCAGGCCAGCACGACCTGATCGAAGCGATCCCAATGCCCGTGGCTATCGCGCAGCTCGACCCCACCGCCAGGCAAGCGGCGCACCGCATGGACCCCGCAGCCATAGCGAATTTTGCCTTCAAAGCTCTGGGTCAAACGCCGCACGTATCCGCGCGAACCGCCCTTGACGGTGTACCACTGGATCGGGTCCGCCAGCGACAGCAGGCCGTGATTTTCGAAAAAGTTGATCAGCGTTTGAGCCGGAAATTGGCGCATGCTGCCAACCGGCGAGCTCCAAATCGCGCCCGCCATGGCCAGCAAATAGTACTCGCGAAACCATTCGCTCATTTGCAGCTGATGCAGGCAGTCCTCCAAGCTAGCCGACGGGTTCGATCCTGCATAGCCCAGCGCTTGGCGATTGAAGCGCAGAATGTCGTAGATCATGCGCAAAAAATTGAGCCGCAAGAAATTGCGCTTCTGTGCGAAGATATCGCTCAAACGCAGCGTGCCGTACTCCAGCCAGCCTTCATTGATGGACACACCGAACGACATGTCGCTCTTGGCAACCGGCACGTCTAGGTGATCGAACAGACCGGTCAGGTTGGGATAGTTGCGGCGGTTAAAGACGATAAAGCCCATGTCCACCGCCACCTGCCCGCCTGTCTGCGCTACATCGACGGTGCGCGCGTGGCCGCCCATTTGGGTGTCTTTTTCATAGACCCAGACGTCATGGTGACGGTTGAGCAAGTAGGCGGCGGCCATGCCGGATATCCCGCCACCCACGACAGCAATTTTCATCGAAATGAGACCTTTTTGGTTCTTGGCCTCATTCAGGTTGCGCAAACCCTTGGCTTCTCAAGCGGGTTCGCATCAAAAACTTTCCAACCGCCCCAATTAGGAGATACTGCATTGATTTTGCTTCTATTTTCGCCACCTATTCTGACGGATAGAGCGGTTCTGGACCGGCCAACGAAGCATCAACAGCCTGTGAAAACCAAGTGAGGGTGGCGCTGCGCACCAGCTCGGCGACCTGGACCAACTGATCCGCCAAGGGGTTGCTGCGCCGCCAAACCATGCCGACCCGACGGCTTGGCCTGGGGGCCTCAAAGCGTGCCAGCGACACCGCCGCCGAACGCGTCTCAACCGGCACCGCCATCAATGGTATCAGCGTCACGCCGATGCCAGCGCCGACCATTTGCACCAGGGTGGAAAGAGACGAGCCGTCCAGCATCTCGCGTGGTTTCAGTGCTCGGGCATCGCAGAAGGACAGTGCTTGGTCGCGAAAGCAATGTCCCTCTTCGAGCAATAACAGCTTCATTTCGCGCAGTGCATCTTGTGCCGGAACGGGTTTGTTTGCATCCGCCTGAGGGCGCACCAGCAAGAACTCCTCACCAAACAGAGCCACCTCGGCCAAGGCGGGTTCGCCAATCGGCAGCGCCAATATGGCCACGTCCAGCCGTCCGCCCTGAAGTTCGGCCAACAGCTTACTGGTCACGGTCTCGCGCACTTGCAGATCGAGTCCCGGGTAGTGCTGGCTCAATGCGGCCACGATAGAGGGCAAAAGATAGGGGGCGATGGTAGGTATAATCCCGATCCGTAGTCGCCCGATCAGCCGGTTTTGCGCCGCCCTAGCCAAGTCCTCTAGCTCATCGACCGAGCGCAATATGGGCGCGACACGCGCGGCAAATTCCTCGCCAAAGCCGGTGAGGCGCAAATTGCGGGCGTTGCGTTCGAACAAGCTCGCGCCAAGAGCTTGTTCTAAGTCCTTGATTTGTGTGGATAAAGCAGGCTGCGTCACCGCAGAAGCGGCGGCAGCGCGCCCGAAATGAAGATGTTGGGCCAAGGCTTCAAAGTAGCGAAGCTGTTTCAAAGTCAGATTTGACATAAGAAAAACTTATCACAACAATCAGAAAAGACAATTTAATCTAATGCACACCCTATGCTAGGAACAGGGCCTCGGAGCAGCAACGGTTGGCGCTGACGCCCGCGCGGTAAGTGCGCGGCGTTTTGGAGCACCGGATGCGCGCGCTCCAATCTTATATGAACCACGACAACAACCATTATTGGAGAGACCCATGGACGGCAGCGACGTTTCAAATGTTGGCCAGTGCCCCGTTATGCACACCACATCGGCAAACACAACTTTGAGCTCTGGCACCTCGAATGCCGACTGGTGGCCCAACCAGCTCAATTTGAAGATTTTGCACCAACACACGGCCTTGTCGAACCCTCTTGGCGCTGGTTTTGACTACGCTGAAGCCTTCAAAGGCTTGGATCTGGACGCGGTCAAGCAGGATCTCTATGCCGTGATGACCGACAGCAAAGACTGGTGGCCCGCGGACTATGGCCACTACGGCCCCTTCTTCATCCGCATGGCTTGGCACAGCGCGGGCACCTATCGTTCTGGCGATGGCCGCGGCGGTGCTTCGACCGGCAACCAGCGTTTCGCACCGCTCAATAGCTGGCCCGACAACGTCAACTTGGATAAGGCCCGCCGTCTGCTGTGGCCGATCAAGCAAAAGTACGGCAACGCTCTGTCTTGGGCTGACTTGATGATTTTGGCGGGCAATTGTGCGCTGGAATCCATGGGTCTGAAGACCTTTGGCTTTGCCGGCGGCCGCGAAGACATCTATGCGCCCGAAGAAGACATTTACTGGGGCGCCGAGCAGACTTGGCTGGGCGACAACCGCTACAGCGGTGAACGCGATCTTGAGAACCCCTTGGCAGCCGTGCAAATGGGCCTGATTTACGTCAACCCTGAAGGCCCCAACGGCAACCCTGATCCCGTCGCGTCGGGCCGCGATGTGCGTGAGACCTTCGCGCGCATGTCCATGAACGATGAAGAGACCGTAGCTCTGGTCGCCGGTGGCCACACCTTCGGCAAGTGCCACGGTGCGGGCGACGCTGGCCTGGTTGGGCCCGAGCCCGAAGCAGCGCCGATTGAGGCCCAAGGTCTCGGCTGGAACAGCGCTCACGGTTCAGGTTTGGGCGTCGATACCATTTCAAGCGGCATCGAAGGCGCTTGGACGAATACGCCGATCCAGTGGGACAACTCTTACTTCGATTTGCTGTTCGGCTACGAGTGGAAGCTGGTCAAGAGCCCTGCGGGTGCTTGGCAGTGGATCCCAGAAGACGAAGCCGCCGCCGACCTGGTTCCCGATGCGCACGACGACAGCCGTCGCCACGCGCCCATGATGACCACTGCGGACCTGTCGTTGCGCTTTGATCCCATCTATGAGCCCATCGCGCGTCGCTTCCACGAGAACCCAGATCAGTTCGCAGATGCCTTCGCCCGCGCTTGGTTCAAGCTGACCCACCGCGACATGGGCCCCAAGGCACGCTACCTGGGCAAAGAAGTGCCCGCCGAAGAGTTGATTTGGCAAGACCCCGTTCCTGCCGTGGATCACGCTTTGGTCGATGAGGCCGACGTTGCCGCGCTGAAGGAAAAGATCGCAGCGACCGGTCTGTCTGCCGCTGAGCTGGCCTCGACCGCTTGGGCTTCGGCATCAACTTTCCGCGGCTCTGACAAGCGTGGTGGTGCGAACGGCGCGCGTATCCGCCTGGCCCCGCAGAAGGATTGGGAAGTCAACCAACCCGAACAGCTCGCCAAGGTCTTGGCCGCGCTGGAAGGCGTTCAGGCTGATTTCAACAGCTCCGTGGCGGGCGGCAAGAAAATCTCCATGGCTGACTTGATCGTGCTGGCCGGTGGTGTTGGCGTCGAGCAAGCCGCTAAGCAAGCGGGTCACGACGTGAGCGTACCTTTCACGCCAGGTCGCACCGATGCCAGCCAAGAGCAGACCGACGCTGAGAGCTTCGCGGTTCTGGAGCCCTTCGCCGATGGTTTCCGCAACTATATGCGCGCCGAAAGCGCGATTGCGGCGGAAAACCTGCTGTTGGACAAGGCCCAGCTTTTGACCTTGAGCGCGCCTGAGATGACCGCTCTGGTCGGCGGCATGCGCGTTATGGGACTGAACCACGATGGCAGCCAGCACGGCGTCTTCACCGACCGTCCGGGCGCCTTGAGCAATGACTTCTTCGTCAACCTGCTGACCATGGACAACGCCTACAAGCCGGTAGAAGGCAAGGCCAACTTGTTCGTTGTCACGGACCGTGCGACTGGCGAGAGCAAAGGCACCGCAACCCGTGTGGACCTGGTGTTTGGTTCGAACTCGCAATTGCGTGCGATTGCCGAAGTCTATGGCCAAAACGACGCTGGCGAGCGCTTCGTCAACGACTTTGTTGGCGCTTGGACCAAGGTCATGAACGCCGATCGCTTCGATCTGGCCTAAGCCTATCCTCGCTGACGCCGGGATCTCCTCCCCCGCGCGTCGGCGATGAAACGGACCCCAAACCGAGTCACGGCTCGGCTTGGGGTTTTGTCTGTCTGGCTTATGGCCGCGTGCAGGGCGAGCAGCGGGCAAATATCAGCCCACGCACCACCCTTTTCGCGGGTTATCAGGGCAGCAGCGAATCGTTCATGGGCGCGGGTGGCCAAGCGCCCGTTTGTGCCACAATTGCCGAGCCCCCCACGAGATTGGAAGGGCGCATTACCCCATTCGGTAGCCATAAAGGCTTGGATTTGCGCAATTTAGGCAGCTTTCGGCCTGCAAATTGGCAGAACTGCGCTCGTGTTTTGCGTCGCAAGTCTCGCGGTCGCTAGCAAAATGCGAGCCCTCGCACTCTAGGATAGACTCTGATTTTGCGCTCATGCAATCTGGGGTTGAAAGAGGAGCGACTAATGCGCAAAGTGATTCTCGCGGCACTATTTTTTATTGTCTCGGCCGGATTGGGCTGGGCGCAAGAAATTAACGTCAAGACCAGCGGCGGCACGTCAATTGTGGACGGCGGCAACATTTTGGTGAGCCCAAACCCGCAAGGGGGAACCGCTGCAACCAATATAGTCTTAAAGATTGAAAACTTGGGCGGATCAAACCTCACATTGACCGACCCCGTTACAGTCGTGTCCAACAGCAATGTTTCAGTCGACAGCCTCGTTCTAAGCAATACGACAGTTGTGCCTGCGGGTGAAGTCACCTTAACAATAGGCTATACGCCGACTGAAGCAGGCTCCTTTGCCTTCAGTATCGCGATCGGCAACGACGATCCCAACGAGAACCCTTACAACATCACCATCGCGGGCACGGCTACGGCCAACCCCGAAATTGACATTCTTGATGACAGTGCGGCACCGGTCGCCAACGGCGGCACGCTGGCCATTTCCCCCAACCCGATCGGCGGCGTCACCACGACCGAAAATATCACGGTTGAAAACAACGGTACCACGACCTTGACCCTGGGTACGCCCACTTTTGGTGGCGCCACCAATGCCACGGTCAACAGCGTTACGGCCGACAGCTCTACTGTTGCGCCTGGCGGCAGCACCACCGTCGCCGTCTCCTACCACGCCAACGACGACGGCGCATTCAGCTTCAACGTTACCATTCCCTCGGACGACGCCAACGAGTCCAGCTATGCCATTACGCTGAGCGGCACCGCAACCGCCGCGCCTGAGATCAATGTCAAGAACGACACCGGTGCCAATGTGGCTGACGGCGGCACGGTCGCCACCTCGCCCGACCCGGTGGGCGGCGTCTCGGCGATGGAAGTCTTGACCATCGAGAACCAGGGCACCACCACGCTGAACTTGGGCGGCGCCACTTTTGCGAGCCTGAGCAACGTGGACGCGACGCCAACGGGCAGCTTTGCCTCTGCGTCTGTGTCAGCGGCGGGCTCGACAACGCTGACGATTACCTACACGCCCAGCGACAGCGGTGCTTTCAGCTTTGACCCGGATTATTCACCACGCCCGCAAAAGAAGGCGACAGGTGTAGAATAAGCCTCTGTAATCACGTACAATTCAGCTACAAAACACAAACCATCCATGAAAACTGAGTTGCA
>JAUIDR010000046.1 GCA_030428565.1 Alphaproteobacteria bacterium | reverse complement strand
CGCGACAATCAAAATCAATAAAAACCTTGATGGTGTCGCGAAAACCCGCCACCATCACAAACGTCGCGACCAAGGACTATCATCCTGATTGACGCACAACTCTCATCCAGATTGTCGCTCTATAGACATGTGTGTAGCGCTCGCATGGCCTATGCTAGCGCAGGACGCGAATGCGTGGCAACTCGAATGAGCATGGACCGGCGTTAGAAATCAGTCAGCTAGAGCGGGTGGGCTGTTGCAGCGCCGGCGCCCGACGCTCTATTTCGTAGCGCTCCACACTGAGGAGCAAAAAAAAAAGAGGCCGTATGCGCTTTGCTTGGCCTCTTTTTCTATTCATGGCATTGCGGGCTTTAGGCGGTCAGGGATGACCTGGCCCAGTCTCCAGTGGTGGCGCTCTAGAGCCAGGTGCTCTTCTGCGGCGCTTCAGGTTGTGCGGGAGCTTCTGGTGCGGCGGCCTCGGGGGCGGGAGCCTCGTCAGCAGGTGATTCAGCTTCCTGCGCGACCTGTGCAGCTTCGACCTTGATGTCGTCTGATGTCAGGCTGGCGTTGGTATCGCCGGGCAACTTGGGCAACAAGCCATATTCTTGCAAGTAGTTGACCAATTGCAGCATGCACTGCTCGGCGTTGGTCTTGGCTTCACCTTCTTGCGGGATCAGGCCCGAGAAGGCCAACTTGATCAGGTCCATGTCGATACGATCATAGTCGGCATCGACGTACTCGATCTTATGCGCGGCTTTGTTCAGATCGCTGAAGTGGTTCAGAGCCGACAAGAACTGGCGCGTCCAGGGCTTATCGTTCAGCTCGGGGTTGGGCTCTTTCCAGCTCTTTTCGTCCCAGAAATCGATGCGTGCTTCGCTGTCGGCTTCTTTAAAAATGATATCCAAGCAGCGGGGCTTGTCGCCGCGCATGGGCCGGTCAGTTGCGAAAGCAACCTTGAGCTGATTGAATTCGCCGTACAGCAGGGCAACCGGGAAGTTGATGTCAATCGAATCAGACATGTAATCCTCATAGCGTTGGAGAGGCTCGGCGCGACCAAGCCCAAATGGCACTGGGCCCGGCGCTGAACCAACAGGCTTGGGGCTACCAACCTTTACCTAGGTTAGGATTCGGTCGCGGTCAAAGCCTTGCGCCCAGTTATGACTGCTGCATGCTGTCTCACAGGGCGCGGCACGGGGCCTCGTTCTAGGCGGCCCGTGGATTGGGCTTTCTGGGCCTCTTGCTCTGGAATTGGCCGTACAAATAGAGGCCGACCGCCAGCCAAATGACTGCAAACACCAAGACATCGGCGCGGGTGGCAGGCTCTCCGAAAATCTGAGTGGCAAAGAAAAACAGCAAGGTGGGGACGGTATAGAACAGCATGCTAACGAAAGACAGCGGCAGTGCTTTGGCACCGGTGTTGAAAAAGTACAGCGGCATAGCCGTCACCACACCCAGCCCCAAGATGAGCAAAGGTTGAGGCCAGACCAGTCCGACTTGTACCGTTAATGCGTTTTGACTGGCTAACCACGCCAGGTGGCCCAGGGCCAGCGGCAACAAGAAAAGGGCTTCGATGAACAGGCCAGACATGGGCCCGACATCGGTGCGTTTGCGCACCAAGCCATAGCTAGCGAAGGAAAAGCCCAGCGCCAGGGCCACCCAAGGCAGACTGCCGGTCATGATTATTTTGGCACCGACCGCCAGGCTGGCCAAGATGAAGGCCACGAATTGAAAGCGATTCTGTTTTTCTTTCAAAATGGCCCAGGAAAGCGCGACCGCCACCAACGGTGACAGGTAATAGCCCAGGCTGGCTTGCAAAACGTTATCGTGGGTCACAGCCCAGATGTAGACCAGCCAGTTGCCGCCAATGAGCGCCGCCGACAACAGCAAGTAGCGGGCCGTCTTGAAATCGCGCAGGGTGGCGGTGACGGTCGCCCAGCGCTTGTTGAAGGGCAGCCAAAAGGCCAGAAAGACCACAGAGCCCCAAACTCGGTGATCTAAGATTTCAAGGGGATTGATTCCCGTTAGTGGCCGGAAATAGAACGGGAAAAGGCTCCACATGATGTTACCGGCCAGGGCCGCGAGCAGGCCGATTTGCAGGGCGGACAAGCCCGGCTGGCGAGGGGTGTTGTTGGGGTTGCTGGCGGTCATTTGCAGTCCTGTTGCCACGGCGAAAAGCCGGCGCAGACCTGGCGAAGCGCCAGGCAACCGGCAGAGGTGGCCCTGGTGTTGCGAGCGGTGTAAAGAGGGGTAAGGGCAGCCATTCGACCTTGCGATTGGCACCTGATCACCATTTTGTGCGCTTGATGTCTGGCTGTGTCAATCTATCATACTGGTATGAAAAGGCTTGTCTTGCTGCTGGCCCTCGGGCTGGCCGGGTTGCCTGGTCTGGCACTGGCCGACCAGAATAGCCCTAAGCTCGTCGGGTTGTTTGAGCAGCTCTCAAAGGCGCCCGACGCGGAAACCGCGCTGCCAATTGAACAGGTAATTTGGCAGACCTGGTTGGATTTTCCCGATGAAGAGGCGCGTTCAGAGGTCCAGCGCGCCTACGATACCTTCACCGAAGGGCGGCCCTATATCGCCCTAGCGATCTTAGACAAGGTGTTGGCCAAGCATCCAAACTGGGCCGAGGCCTGGAACCGCCGCGCCACCTATAACTACATGCTTGGGCGCTATGACGCGTCAATTCGCGATGTCATGCGGGTGCTGGAGCTTGAGCCAAAGCACTTTGGCGCGCTGTCGGGTCTGGGCGCGATCTACATCGCCCTCGGTGATGATGACAAGGCGTTGCGCTATTACGAGCAAGCCCTGGCGGTGCATCCCAATATGCCTTCGGCGCAAGAACAGGCGGAAATGCTGCGTGAGCGGATCGGCCCAGCCATCTAGCGGCCCACCAATCTAATACTGGTCGCGGCTTGCTGAAGCGTCAGCGGCTTGGTCGCAACAGCCAATAAACCAGCGCCGAATAGACCGTCAGCAGCGCGAGTGCGCCTGCCTGGTGCAAGGCACCCAAGGCGACCGGAACCGCGTATAGCAGCGCAGCAAGACCCAGCCCGTACTGCACCAAGACAATCAGGCCCAAGGTCAAGAACAGCGCCCTTAGCCCGCCGGAGCTGCTCACATAGCCCCAAATTGCCAGCGCCAAGGTCAAGGTGGCGACCAGGGTTGCCAGCAGGCGGTGGTTGAATTGTGCCGCTGCGCCATTGTCAAACCAGTTGCGCCACCACGGGGTCTGCTCGCCGTATTCGACCGGTAACAAGCCCGAGCCCATCAAGGGAAATTCGTTATAAAGCTTGCCAGCATTCAGGCCCGCCACGAACGCGCCCGAAATAATAGTAAAGGCCAAGAGGGCATAGAGCGCCAGAGCGGCACTTCGCAGCGTCGGGCTTGGGCTGTGGTCTAGGCGCGCTGAACTGTAGGCGAAGCGAAGCCCCAGAGCGAAAACGTAGACATGCAAAACCAAGGCCAGGAACAGGTGTAGAGCCAAGCGATATTGGCTCACATCGGTTCGTTCGCCAAAGCCGGAATGAACCATAAACCAGCCAACTCCACCTTGCAGGCCGCCCAGCACCAGGCCGAGAACGAGCCAAGGCTTAGACCAAGCCGGCAGCAGGCCGCGCAGCCAAAACCAGGCCAGGGGCAGCAAGTAGACCAGGCCGATTGTCCGCCCCCAAAGGCGATGGATCCATTCCCACCAGAAGATGTTCTTAAATTCGGCCAGGCCCATGCCCGCGTTATCAACTTTGAACTCGTCCGTTTGCTGATAGAGGGCGAACAAGCGCTGCCATTCGCTCTCGCTCATCGGCGGCAGGGCCCCTTTGATCGGCGCCCACTCCATAATCGATAGGCCGGATTCGGTCAGGCGGGTAATGGCGCCAATAATGGCCATGGTGACAATCATGCCCGCGCAGGCGAACAACCAAACAGCGACGGGTCGGCGAATTTCAGGATCCGAGCCAAAAGGAGCCCGATTCTGACTGGCGGGGATAGGGGCGTTAGTGGTCATGGTATATCGGTCGCTTCGTGAGGCTCGGTTTGGCAGCTCGCCACTGGGCGGGGGCCGCGTTTGGGATGCGTGGACATCACATATTCTTGCGGGCGCGTGGCGCAAGTGAATAAGTCGTTGATGCGGCAAGGCGCGGCAGGTAACGTTGGCCGCAATTCGCCACAATTTAAAGGTAGCAGCCTTATCAAAGGTTGCCTAAAAGGCGACGTGCAGACCCAAACCAACACGCAAGGCCGATAGAAGAAGCCAGACTTGCGGCGGCGTCTGATGGATCAAAGAATTGGGACAAGTTGCTTAGGGATGTCAAAGGACAATATGCAGCGTAAAATTCTAGCGTTTGGCGCGCGCATCGGCGCTCTTGCGGGCAAGGTTGTGGGTTTGGCGCTCGCCCTTGGGCTGATTGCGACCTTGTCGAGCTGTACCCAAGGGCTAGACAGCGGCGCGATCCGCACCACCGACAACAACGGACCGGATCGCGCGCAAGTGGCGGTTGCGCGCCACCGCCAGGCGGTGGAACGCATGTTTGCGCGCAAAGGGGTGGACTTTTCGCAGCCGGTAATGATGCGAGCCATCAAAGACGAAAACGTCATCGAACTCTGGGCGAAAGATAAGCGCCGTTCGACCTATAAACTGGTCAAGAAGTACGATGTTTGTACCTATTCAGGCGCCTTGGGCCCCAAGACACGCTCGGGCGACCTGCAGACGCCTGAAGGCTTCTATGAAGTGCGTGCCCACAACATGAAGCCGCAATCGCAGTTCCACATGTCATTCAATTTGGGCTTTCCAAACGCCCATGATCGAGCGCGCGGCTGGAGCGGCTCCAATCTCATGGTGCACGGCGACTGCACGTCCGAGGGCTGTTTTGCCATGCGGGACGACCCCATGGAAGAAATCTACACGGTCGCAACCTTGAATTTTGAGGCGGGTAACGGCCTGTTCTATTTCCACTCTTTCCCCTTCCGCATGTCCGATACCGCGCTTGCCGCTCATGAGGGCCATCAATGGTACGATTTTTGGGCCAGCTTGCAGCCGGGCTACGAGATATTTGATCGTAAAAGACTGGTGCCGCTCATTACCGCGCAGGCGGGCCGCTACAGCGCTCATTTGCCGAGTGATCCTGCGACCCAGACCGCCAGCAGCAATTGAAGCCTGTCGGGCTAGAAGCACTATCAAGCCCCAGCTAGTTAATTGGGCCAGGCAGGGGAGCTAGGCAAGGAAGGCCTCCCGCAGATCGGCCAAAGGACCGCCAAATGGGCCGCTAAACGTCAGCCTTGAAGCCGTTTGGCGGCGCAGAGCGTCGAAGGCCAAGTTAAGGACAAGGCGAAGAAACGCGGTCGCAACCGGCTTGATCGATTCAATTTTGCCCCCAATTTGCTATGATTCTTACTCCAAAGGCCTGGATTTAGGTCAAAATCTGCCAATCAGTGGCTAATTTTCGGACGGTGAGCTTGCTATGCGGGCTGGCTTTTGGCATCCTCGCTCGCAGCGCGCGTCCCGAAGCGCTCGGTTCTTGGCACCGCTTTGAGCCGCAATGATAACATGGTCTTGATACCCTTATGACCCGATCGGAACTGATACAGCGCATTGCGGATGATAATCCGCACCTTTTGCTGCGTGACGTTGAAACCCTGGTGGCCACAATCTTTGACGAAATAACGCAAGCGCTCAGCAGTGGCAATCGTGTCGAGCTGCGCGGTTTTGGGGCCTTTTCCGTCAAGATGCGCGAAGCACGCGTCGCCCGAAATCCGCGCACGGGTGAGGCGGTTGATGTCGAAGAAAAACGCGTGCCCTTGTTCAAGGCGGGCAAGCAGTTGCGCCATCGTTTGAACCCGGACCTCGGCGACAAAGACTAGCGATCTAGCCGCCAAAGGCTGACGCAATAACGCCCATGGCGCCTGGTTTTTGGGCAGTCTTACTCCAGCGGCGTCCCACAATCGACCCAACACCGCCCCAGAATTGGTCCAGCATCGGCCCAGCATCGGCAGGGTGCGGGCTTAGCTTCAGCTCGTGGGCGACAAAGCTGGCTGCGCCCGGAATCACCGGAAATAACAAACCTTTGCCTCGCATGGCTTCAGTAACAATGGGGGCTCGCTTGCGACGCCCCGTTGGCTGGGGCCAGATCGTCGGGCGGGTAAGGGGCCTAGGCGACAACGACCTTAGCGATTGATATATAGCGTAATTTTCAATCCCAGTTGTTGCGGTGGACCTGTGGTTTGTTCTAGCTCTTGGGATGGACGCACAAAGCCGTTATGTTGAGCCTGCGCTATGGCCAATCGAAAGCTTGGCCCCAATCCGCATACTGTCGTCAATAGGGCCGCCAAATGGCCCGCCGATACGTCCGCAAACAGGAGGGACCCCGAGCGTGGTTCGATTTGTTTTTAGCATTCTTTCTCTGGTCGCCTTGTTCGTGGCATTGGTGCTGGTGCTGTCAAACCCCGAGCCCTTGGCGCTGGATGCTGACGTTCTTTACGATGGCGCTGTGTCCTTGCCGGTTTGGGGGTGGTTGTTTGTTTTTGTCGGCCTGGGCTTGGTCTGGGGCAGTGTCCTGACCTGGCTTGCTGGCGCGTCAACGCGGCGCCAGTTACGCCAGAGCCGCCGGGCGCTGAAAGCAGCAGAACGCGAGCTTGAAACGCTGCGCGAACCCTCAAAGAACCCCAGCAAGGCCTTGTTGGTGCAAACCAAGCTCGCCGCCCGCCGCTGACACTAGGAGCTGTGCGCTCGGTAAACGCTTGTGGATCGGTCCAGATGGGGATTGGCGCTTGACAGGCCCGGCCCATCACTCGCTAAAAGGGGCGCGAGCAGCTTGCGGTGCGAGGCGGGCTTGCCCGGCTCACCAGAGCGGGTTAATCGCTTGCTCTTGACCTTGGGACTGCCAGCCGCCACGATGTTCGCGCATTGCATGTCGATAATGGAAATCGCCTTTTTATGACAGTCCTCTACCCGGACATCCCTGTGCTCAGCACCATCGCGGATTGCTATGCAGAGCTAAAGGAAAAGTTCTTCCACATCATCGTGCTTTGCGCTCTGCCCTACACCTTGAGCGTGGGGCTGTACATCGCCGCTGATCAAGTCATCAACTTTAACCTGATTTGGCTGCCCAATTGGGTCGTGCAGACCGCTGAAGTGCTGGTCGTCAACCTGATTATTCAGTGCTGGATGGCGATCGCCCTCTATCGCTTGTTGCTGCTCGATCGTCTTGAGATCATTCCCGACCTATCAACCGCTGGGATCGAACGCTATTGGCGGTTTTTAAAGAGCCTGTCGACTATCGTTCTGATGATGATGCCCCTCTACGTTGTTGGCATTTTTCTTTGGTTGGTGCTGTGGTCAACGCTACCAATTTTGCAGCCCCTAGTGTTTTGGTTCTGCACGCTGGCGACGCTGTTGGCCTTTATGCGGTTGGGATTTGTGTTCCCGGCGACCGCCGTCGATGCGCCGTATACCTTGACCGATTCTTGGCTGACCTCACGCGCCGTCAACATCAAACTATTGCTGATTAGCGCGGGCACGATCGTACCGCCCTTTTTCATACTCATGTTTTTGCGTCAGATTATCGACCGCTGGTTTCCGATGATGTTGGATGCGGTAGACGAGTACGGTAGCATTACCCTGACCAAATCCTATTTTATCTGGTCTTTTGCGGGGATGCTTTTATCTTTCATGATCGTAATTGGCCTCGTGACGGTCTCTGCGATCGTATTTTACATAAGAACGGGCTGGCGCCCTGGGGCTACCCGCGTCGCCTAAGGGGGAGAACATGGCGAAGGTCAAAATTTGCGGCATCACGAGGAGCGAGGCGCTGGAGGCTAGCCTTGCTGCGGGGGCTAGCTATGCGGGCTTTGTATTCTATGACCGCAGCCCGCGCGCTTTGAAACGCGCCAACGCGCGACGCCTGGTTAACCAAGCTAAGGGCAAAATCGAGACCGTTGGCTTGATGGTCAATCCCGCCGAGAGCTTTGTTGAAGAAATCCTGTTCGAGCTACCGTTAGATGTTATTCAGCTGCATGGTGAGGAGACGCCCGCGTTTTGCGCGTGGCTGCGCGAGCGCCACGGCGTCAAGATCTGCAAGTCCTTCCCGATTGAATCCGCTAAAGACTTTGAATGGGCTCAAGAATACGAAGAGGCCATCGACCTTGCCTTGTTCGATGCCAAGCCGCCCAAGGGCTCGGAGTTGCCGGGGGGCAACGCGGTGCCGTTCGATTGGCGGTTGGTTGCGGGCTATACGGCCTTTTGCCCTTGGATGCTGGCCGGTGGGCTGACGCCCCAGAATGTGGCTGAAGCCATCGCTCTGACCGGTGCCGAGATCGTTGACGTGTCGTCTGGCGTTGAGAGTCAGCGCGGCGTCAAGGACTTGGACAAAATCGCTGCCTTTTGCCAAGCTGCAGGGGCGCAAGGCTGATTAGCTGGCCTTTGATGCTGATTTGCTGCGCTTCGCGGCTAGACTTATGCGGTTGGCTCGCTTAAATCGGCGTCAGACGCGCGAACAGAAAGATCTGCATACATGAACCAAGTCAATTCCTACCGCACCGGTCCCGATGAGAATGGCCACTTTGGCATCTTCGGGGGGCGTTATGTGGCCGAGACGCTGATGCCGCTCATTTTGGCGGTTGAGAAGGCCTATAACGAGGCCAAAGCCGACCCCAGCTTTCAGCGCGATTTCGACTATTATTCCAAACACTACGTCGGTCGCCCATCACCTTTGTATTTTGCCGAAGGTCTGACGCGCTATTTCGGTGGTGCCAAGCTCTATTTGAAGCGCGATGAGCTGAACCACACCGGCGCTCACAAAATCAACAACACCCTCGGCCAGATCTTGCTCGCGCGCCGCATGGGCAAAAAGCGAATCATCGCTGAGACTGGCGCCGGTCAGCACGGCGTTGCGACCGCCACCGTCTGCGCTCTGTTCAAGATGGAATGCGTTGTCTACATGGGCGCTACCGACATTGAGCGCCAGGCTCCCAACGTATTCCGCATGAAGATGCTGGGTGCAAAGGTGGTGCCGGTCACCGCGGGCAATGGCACTTTGAAAGATGCGATGAACGAAGCGCTGCGTGAATGGGTGGCGCGCGTTGAAGACACCTTCTACATCATCGGCACGGCTGCTGGGCCTCACCCTTATCCGGCTATGGTGCGCGATTTCCAATCAGTGATCGGCGAAGAAGCCAAAGAACAGATTATGGAAGCCGAGGGCCGCATGCCCGATACGTTGGTGGCGTGCATCGGCGGCGGCTCAAACGCCATGGGCCTGTTTCATCCCTTCCTGGACGACAAGGTCGAGATTATCGGCGTTGAAGCGGGGGGGCACGGCCTGGACGGCGACGAGCACTGTGCTTCTTTGACCGGTGGCAAGCCCGGCGTCCTCCACGGCAACCGCACCTACCTGCTTCAGGACGATGACGGGCAGATCCTGGAAGGGCACTCGATTTCGGCGGGTCTGGACTATCCAGGCATCGGTCCAGAGCACTCGTGGCTACACGAAATTGGCCGCGTGAACTATGTCTATGTCACCGACAATGAAGCGCTGGATGCCTTCCAGCTCTGCTGTCGTGAAGAGGGCATCATTCCCGCACTTGAGCCTAGCCACGCCCTGGCGCACGTTGCCAAAATCGCGCCGACTCTGCCGCAAGACCACATCATGATTATGAACATGTGCGGTCGAGGCGATAAGGATATTTTCTCAGTCGGGCGGGCGCTTGGCATCAACATGAACGAATTTTAAGGCGGTCCAAACGCATGACACGCATCGATAAGCGCTTCGCCGCGCTGAAAGCTGAAGGCCGTAAGGCGCTGGTCACTTTCATTACTGCGGGCGATCCCAACCCCAGCGTCTCGGCTGAGATGTTGGCCCATCTGCCAAAGGCAGGCGCTGACATCATTGAATTGGGTATGCCCTTTTCTGACCCTATGGCTGACGGTCCCGCCATTCAGTTGTCCTCGCAGCGCGCGCTGGCGCAGGGCATGAACCTGCAAAAGACCCTGGACATGGTCGCCGATTTCCGCAAGTCCGATGATGAGACCCCCATCGTGCTCATGGGCTATTACAACCCCATCTATATTTACGGCACTGAGCGTTTCATCAAGGCCGCGCTGGCAGCGGGTGTTGATGGATTGATTGTCGTCGATTTGCCCCCGGAAGAAGACGAAGAGTTTTGTGTTCCTGCCGTGGAAGCTGGGCTCAATTTCATCCGGCTGGCAACGCCCACGACCAACGATCAGCGCCTACCTGCCGTGGTCAAGAACACATCAGGCTTTGTTTACTTCGTGTCGATCGCAGGCATTACCGGTACGGCCTCAGCCGACTCAGAAGTAGTCGCCGGGCACGTCACGCGTATCCGCCAAGCAACGGATTTGCCGATTGCGGTCGGCTTTGGCATAAAGACTCCAGAGGACGCGGCCAAGTTTGCCGGTATCAGCGACGGTGCCGTCGTAGGCTCGGCCATCGTGAACACCATCGCCCAGCATTTGGATGAAGACGGCGCGCCCGATGCCGCCTTGGTGCCCGAAGTTCTGAATTTTGTGCAATCGCTCGCGCAAGGCGTGCGCTCTGCCCAATAGGGCCTTGCCCAAGGCCGCAAAAAGGAGCCCCGAGCTATGTCTTGGTTAACCGACTACGTTCGCCCCCGTATTCCTGGCTTTTCGGCCAAGAAGAAGGAGGTTCCCGACGATCTTTGGACGTCCTGCCCGTCGTGCCAGCAAATGATCTATGCGCCGCTGCTGAGCGAGACGCATCGTTGCTGCCCGCATTGCGAGCACCACATGCGCATGCCCATGTTGGAGCGTTTCGCACTGCTGTTCGATGACGGCCAATTTGAGCGCATCGATATCCCTAGTGTCGCCGCGGACCCCCTGAAATTCAAAGACTTAAAGCGCTATGGCGACCGCCTGAAAGACGCGCAGACCAAGACCGGCGAAAAGGATTCCTTGGGCGCGGCCCATGGCCTTATGGGTGGGCGCGAGGTCGTCGTCGCGATCATGAATTTTGCCTTTATGGGTGGGTCCATGGGCATGGCCATGGGGGAGACCTTTGTTAAGGCCGCCGAAAAAGCGATCGAGGCCAAAGCCCCTTTTATCATTTTTACCGCTTCTGGCGGCGCGCGCATGCAAGAAGGCATTTTGAGCCTCATGCAGATGCCGCGTACGACTGTCGCGCTGCAAATGGTCAAGGAAGCTGGCTTGCCTTACTTGGTGGTACTGACCGATCCCACGACCGGCGGTGTGTCGGCATCCTTTGCCATGTTGGGCGATTTGACCCTGGCCGAGCCGGGCGCTCAGATCGGTTTTGCCGGTAAGCGGGTGATTAAGCAGACCACCGGTGAAGACCTGCCAGACGGCTTCCAGACCGCAGAATTCCTGCAAGAACGCGGGATCATTGACGTGGTGGTGGCGCGCAAGGACATGAAGGACAAGTTGGTCCAATTGCTGTCCTTGTTGCTGGGTGACGCTTTGCTTGAGTTGCCGTCGCCCGAAGAGGTGCCAGGTGAGCGGCTGCCCGATGTGGCGGCAGAAGAGGGCAGCCAAGATGCAACAAGCGACGATGCAGCGACTGAGGCCAAGGACGCCTAGAGCAAGCTCCTCACGATTGGCGCTTGCTGTGGCGGGGTGGTGGGCCACCAGTGCCGCGCAAGCCCGCCCGCACACGCCCGATTGACCCCCTAAGACCTTTGCTTTCGCCCGTCGCCTCCTATGCGCGTGTGCGCAAGCGTTCTGAAAGCGCTTATCATGAGACAGCAACAATCCGACTTGGTGCTTCAGCGCCTCATGAGCCTGCATCCCAAAATCATCGACTTGACCTTGGAGCGGGTGTATCGCCTGCTCGCGCGGCTGGGCAATCCGCAAAACAAACTGCCGCCGGTGGTCCATTTCGCGGGCACCAATGGTAAGGGTTCGACCCAAGCATTTATGCGCACGGCTCTAGAGGCAGCAGGTTACAAGGTCCACGCTTACACCTCGCCGCATTTGATCCGCTTCCACGAGCGTATTCGTCTGGCCGGAGCGCTGATCTCAGAACCAGATTTGCTTGCTCTATTGGAGCGCGTTGAAGAGGCAAACAGTCCCGAGCCTATCACTTACTTCGAGATCACGACTGTCGCCGCGATTTTGGCCTTTAGCGAGACGCCGGCAGATATCCTGCTGTTGGAGACCGGGTTGGGGGGGCGTTTGGACGCGACCAACGTAGTTGACGAACCCAAACTTTGCGTGATTACGCCGATCTCAATGGATCACGAGAGCTATCTGGGTGACAGCCTGGAGAAGATCGCGCGCGAAAAAGCGGGCATTATCAAAACCATGACCCCGGTCTGCGTGGCGCCGCAAGATGAAGTGGCCTTGCGTGTGATGCTGGAGGTCGCCGACCAACGCATTTCGCGGGTGCGAGCGCTGGGGCACAATCTACCCTGGGGCCAGCTCGGTCGGCGGTTCTACGTGGCACCCAAAGAATACGCGGAGCCAGGCATGTTGGGCGCGCACCAAGTCGTCAACGCCGCGACGGCCATGGCCGCGCTGGATATGCTGGAGCCTGACTTTGACGTGCCCATGGCCGCGCGAAACCAGGCCATAGAGCAGACCCGTTGGGCTGGGCGACTGCAGCCGTTACCGCAGGGCCAAGGGGCCGAGCAGTCGCTAGAACTTTGGGTTGATGGCGGCCACAATCCGGCCGCGGGCGATATGCTCGCCCAGCAGCTGGAAGACTGGGCGGGGCCGACGCATTTGGTGGTGGGCATGCTCAACACCAAAGCGGCCACCGACTACTTGCGGCCACTAATCGGCAAAGCCGCCAGCGTGACCTGTGTTGCCATTCCGGGTGAAGCCAATAGCTTTGCCGCCGAGGAGTTGGCGGCAGCGGTCGAGGCAGCTGGCGGGCAGGCCCAGACCGCTGAAAGTGTCGAAGCAGCTTTGTCGGCGCGCGCGCAAACAGACCCCAGCGCCCGCGTTTTGATTTGCGGCTCGCTCTATCTGGTGGGGCGGGTCATGGGCGCGCGTGGGCTCGCTTTGGCATGACCTCAGCGCGCTTGCGGTTGGCCTTAGCGCGGGACGCGGACTGGATGTGTGCCTGCGCAGAGGCGGCCTATCAGCCATATGTCGAGGCCATAGGGCGCCGACCAGCACCGATGGATGCGGATTTTCCAGCGCATATAAAGCAGCAGGAAGCATGGATCTTTGAGCGATCATCGTTGGGTCTAGCGCCGCAACGGCTCGGCTATGCAATTTTGTTCGTCCGTGGCCCGGCGCTTCATATTGATAACCTCGCCCTGCTTCCGAGGCTGCAAGGCCAAGGTCTAGGAAAGCAACTGGTCCGGGCCTGTGAGGCCTATGGCCGTTCGCGGGCATGCGCGCTTGTGCGGCTCTACACCAATGCCAAAATGACGGCCAATCTGTCGTTCTACCCAGCGCTTGGCTTTAGCGAAGTCGATCGGCGCTGGCAGGATGGTTTTGATCGGGTCTTTTTCGAAAAGCGATTGGGCTAGAAGGGCCGATCAAACCATCCACGCGATCAAGCCAAGCGCGCGAGGCCAATGCTTATTTATTCAATACAGTCTGCTGCAGCCTGGAAGGCCTTGCGTCAGGATGGCGTGCTGCGCGCCACACGCGCGCATCAAAGCGATTTGCAGCTCTCCGCCTATAACTGGATGACACGGCAGCTGCGAAAAAAAGTTGGTGCTTCCAGCACAACAGATCAGGTGCCTTTGTGGGGCTGGGCCTATGAAACACAACAAGGAATGCGCGATGTGCGCAGGCATTGGATGCCCGTCGCTTCCTATGTTCAAATTGCCGTTGAGATCGACGAGCCCGACGTCTTGGTCTCTGATTTTGAGGCCTGGCACCAGGTTCTGATGCGGGGCTATCTGGCGAGAGACGCGGCTGACGATGAGCGCTTCTCGCTGGAATGCCAGCGGCTAGCAAAGACTTGTGGCACCTTCGGTCTGCGCCGAAGGATATTGGCAAGCTGGCAGCGCATCTTTAGCGGCGATGAGCTGGAGCCTGCCTATTGGGGGCAGCCGCGAGAGCGAAGCTATCAAGCTTGTTTCTGGGAAATCCGCAGGCCACAGGTGGTCGAGAGCATTGAATTTCGGTCCAGCCAAGCCCCCGACTATTGGGAGGATTGAGTAAGGAGTTTACTCTACAGACGTTTGCCGGAATAGGTCAGGGAGCAGGGTCCGGGTTGCTTTGCGACGATCTAGCAGTCGTGTAAGCAGCGCCTCACCGGGCGATAGAGCGTCGAGCTGCCTGCACATGCGCATAGGCAGCTTCAATGCGCGACCAATCCAAGCTACCATCTTCCACTGCCGCCAGCACCGCGCTCACGATCTTTGCTGGCAGCTCGGGTGCCTTGTCCAGGGCGGTTGCAATCAAGACCACATCACCGCCTGCGCGCAGCGTCTGCACGCTGGCTTGCGCAACGCCGTAGTGGTCCGCAATCGCCCCCATGGTCATGTCATCGCTAGTCACAAGGCCCTGAAAGCCCAAGGTGTCGCGCAGGATTTGGCCGATGAACTCGGGCGAAAGACTGGCGGGATACTCGCCATCAATCTTTTGGTGGCTAATGTGGGCCGTCATGATGCTGTCCACCAGTCCTTGACGGATCAGGATGTGATAAGGGTCCATCTCTTCAGGCAGCCACTTGTCGGTAACATCGGTGAAGCCCTTGTGGCTATCGCCCAGCGAGGAGCCGTGGCCGGGAAAGTGCTTGAGCGCCGTCAACACCCCGCAGCGCCGGTGAGCGCGTACAGCCGCCGCCGCATACTGGGCCACACGCTCGGGATTTGCGCCAAAAGAGCGCTTCAGGCCAACAATGACCTTGTTTTTGGGCTCGCGTGCCAAGTCCACGACCGGGCCCAGATTATAGGTGAAACCCCAACGCCTAAGCGTGCAGGCGACACGGGTATAGAGGTCTTCGGCCTCTTGTGGATTTAGGGTGCGCGCGATGGTGTCCGCGCTCGGCATGGGCTTCCAGCCCTGTCGGCCCGCCAGGCGTTGTATGCGACCGCCTTCTTGGTCGATACCTATAAGGACCGGCAGGCCATCGGGCGAGGCGGCCTGCAAAAAGCGAGCCAAAGCCTTGGGGCTTTGATCGCCTCCGAAATTGTGACCCAAGGTCAAAACCCCGCCCAAGCGATGGTGCTTGATGGCCTGGGCCATGCTCTGGCTGCCGGGATCGTTGGGTGTCGTGCCGTTAAAGCCCATGAAAATCAGGGCGGCAATCTTTTGCTCGCGGCTTGCTTGCGCCTGGGCCGCGGACGGCAGGCCAAGGGCGACCAGGTTGGTGAGCGCTAGGCCAATGAATGCGAATAATGCTGGGCGGAAAGAGATCATGGCTGGCTCGCGTTTTGTAAGAATGAGGCCTGCATAGCGAATTGTGCATCGGCGCACAAAGCAAACCCCGCTGCCGTTGGCGGGCAGCGGGGTGGTTTGACGCTCAGTGATCGCGGTTTAGTTGTCGATCAAAGAGTTTGTGGTGTCGGTTGGGTTTGAAGGAGCCTGGATCTTAGGGCTGTTCTGCGGATCACTCGGCGCCGGTGTGGGCTGCGGAACATTGCCGCCACCGTGCTGACTGTTGTCGAGGCACTCGACCGGCAGACGCGGGGTATCAAAGTCGTCCAGGTTCTGATCGGCTGGACGGCTATCTTGCAGGTAGCCCGAGGTGTTGGGATCGCAGTTGGGATTGCCAGCCGGATAGACAACTTTCGGCGATGGCAGGTCTTGCAAGTGGCCTTGCTCAACGTAGCCCTGGTCGATCAAGGTGATCTCAACACGGCGGTTAACGGCCGCACGCGGGTGTGCAGGATCGGCCAAGCGGCTCTCACCAAAGCCCGCGGTCAAAAGACGGTGCGGCGCGATCGGGAAGTGTGAGGTCAGGTACCACTTGACAGCAGCGGCGCGGCGATCAGACAGCCATAGGTTATAACTGTCAGAGCCTCTAGCGTCGGTATGACCCGCCAGTAGGTAGGTAGAATTGGCTAGCGCAGGCGAGGACAGCGCATAGCCCAGGCTGTTCAACAGCGCGCGCGCTTCTGGCTTGATGTCGGCCCGGTCAAAATCGAAGAACACCGCCAGATCATAGGTGTGGTTGTAGTTCAGCAAGATCGGCTGATAAATGACCGGCTGATTGCCTTTCACGTAAGGCTTGTGGTGCTTATAGATCGGCACGGGCACCGTAATGATCTTTTGGCCATAGGTCTGGCCTTGGCCGGGCTGCGGCGACAGGGCTTGAATCATGGCATTAATGGTAGGGACGTCATCACCGGGCGGGGTCTGTGCCAGGGCACTGCCGCTCATGAACGACACGACCGCACTCGCAGTCGCAGCGATCAGGGCCAACGCTGATTTCTTGGGAGAGATGGCTTGGAACATTTCCTATTTCCTTAGTTGAGCGATCGGGGAGTGATCGGCTTGGCGCTTGAGATGGGTTCAAAGTGTTTGGTGGAATGATCAGGCAAATTCTTGGGGCGAATTCTGCCTAACCGGTTGAATTAATTGCCGATAAGTTGATTTATCGCGTTGGTGTCGTTGCCTTCAGCGTTGCCCGATGGAACATAGCTAGGTGTGCCGTTGTTGGCAGGGGCGGACTCGCCATTCTGGCCGTTCGGTGCGCTGGCTTGGCTCGGCTGGCTGGCAGACGATGCGCTGGCGGGCGCCGCGCTCTGTGCCACCCCTGGCAGATAGCTTGAAACTGCTAGGATGCTGGCAAGATAGGTCGCCTTGTTGAATGAACTGGGGTCGTCCGGCTGCAAGCCAGCGCGGTGGTGCAAGGCCACCGGAATTAGGTTTTCATCCACCACCAGTGATCCAGAGGAGCCGTGCTGGGTATCGCAGCGATGCCCCAGAATGACGTCTGGTTGGCCGGTCTCGGTCACGGCGACACAGCGGAAGCGCGACAAGCGCTGTGGCAAGCCACGCGGGTGATGGACGATCATCAGCGGATCCAGCGGGTCGACTTGGCTGTTGGATTTAATCGGGACGGGCGCGACATGGTCCGGCAGGGGATCTAGGATCTCAACCAGGGCATAATCAAGCACAGCGTCGCTCTCAAAAGCGCGGGTGCGGATTTTGAATTTCTGTGCTTCTTTTCCGTCTTGGTCGATCAGGTTATACCAAGCGATAGCCTCTTCAACATCAAAGCTTTCAGTCGACAAGCAGTGCGCGTTGGTCATCAGGACTTGCGGAGCCACCAGGGTCGCGGTGCAGACGCTGACCCCGCGCTTGCCGTCCTCGGTCGTGATGAAATCAATGCGGAAGACCGACTTGGCGTAATCGCGGATGGCCGAATTTTCGCCAAACGAGGCGATGGGTTCGAAGGTATTACCTTGCTGGCGCACATCGTCGGCGCCGCCGCCTAAGGACTCTTTTGAGATTGCTAAGTTTGCCTGACCAAACAAGGCGGCGTCATAGAGCTGAGCCTGCGCCGCGCTGGCCAGGCCAAGCGTGAACGAGGAGGCAGCGGCGAGCGCCATCAGGCCCAGGGTTAGACCCAAGGGGCGGTGATGAGGATTGAGTGCTGAAAGGCCAGGCATGGTATGGTTCCTATTTTTGCAGCAATGGGTATTCCAAAATCGTCGATTAGTGTGCGCGGGCTCGGCACGTTCGAACAAGGGTATGGATCAATTTGGCGTCACGCGAATAGTGAAACGACTGTCATCGGCCGACCCCACTTGTTGGGCATCTTCCCAAGTCACAATGTTCTTGGCATCAATGCTGCGCACCAGCTGGCCGGAGCGAATAATCAGGTCGATCGAACTATGTGGGGCCAGAAGGTAGCCCGAATAGAGGTCAGGCGAGGGGGCCAGGATCAGATCGCGAAGGGCGCGATCCAGCTTTAGGACAATCGAACGGTTGGGTGAGTCGTTGAAAAAGGATAGGCGGCACGAATCACTGGCAGAAAGCTCCAGCGTGTCGCTGCTCTCAAAGTCACCAGTGACGGAAAATGACGGCGCACCTTGGAAGATCACGGCTTGGCACGAACTGCCAGCGCTGGCCTTTTGAACGGCGCTGAACAGCGCGCAGCGGGGGCAGCGGTTGGCCGGGGTGAAGCTTTCTTGGTCGCTGCTTTGGCTCGCGTCGGCCTGGCCTTGGTTGCTGGCAGGCGCGGTTGTGGATTGTGCGGGTGGCTGCGTTTGCGGCGGGCTGGCTGCGCCCTGGCCGCTGTTGTCGTTTGTCGCGGTGCTGGGCGCGTCATTTATTAGAGCATTCAGGTCTTGTGCTTGACTGCCAGAGGTCAGGCTAATCCCCATCAGCGTGGTGGCCAGGGCCATCCAGAGCCAACCCAAAACGGCCAAGCGCGGCAGGCTGCGGGCAAGGCTTTGCGATGGCACCTGTGTGGCGGCTCGCTGGCTGGTCGGTAAGGAAAATGCGCGGGGGCGTACAGCCATGTAGAGGCTCCTGAAGGGGTGTCCTTGGCGCCAATACGAGAGGTTTCGGCGCCGTCTATTGAAAATCGAGCGTGAAAGCGCCCTTTGCGCCCGAGGCGGCGCTGACGCTCATCGCCATACGCTGCTTGGGTGGAAAGGCTGAGACCAAAACTGCAAGTCGCGCGCCTTCAACCATGGGGATTTTGGCCTCTTGGCGAAACATATCGTGCAGGGCCAGGGCGCTGAGCGCTGGGGGCAAGCCAAGGCTCAGCGCTTGGCCTGATGTGTTGACAATTTCAATCTGGCAAAGCCCCTGGGCGGCGAGAGCCAAGCTATCACCGTCCTGCAAATCCTGTTGTACGGCAGGGCTCAAATTGGCTTGGCCGAAAATGAAGTCACCGCAAGTCTTGGTGTCGTCAACCAGATGGTGCGCGATAAGGCCGAGGGTCAGCGGCTGCGTGCGCCCAGCCAAAGCCCACATGAGGCCAAGCCCCACGAGGGTGAGTAAGAGCAAGCCGCCCGCCATCGGCAAAGCGAGCTGGGCGAGGCGGTTTGTCGTGCTTTGCGGCATGGCGGCGCTGCCAAACTCCGCGGGCTCTGCTTGTGTTGAGGCGTCGCGTTGGGGGGTAGGATCCATAGCCTTTGCAGGAGGCGTGGTTTGGCGGGGCCCAGGCTGGCTGGTGCTGTCTTCGCCGCTCAGTGCATCAAACAGGCTTTGCAGGCTGGTGGGGCGCAGCACTTGGATGTCGCCCATATCGGACATGGCCGAAAGGGCGGCCTCATCGTCCGAACCCAGGCCGGGCGGTGCAACTACAGTGATTTCCAGGCCCTGCTGGCGGGCTTGCTCGAACAGCGCCTGGCTCAGCTTGAGTTTGTCGGCGATAAAGTAGGCGGCGGCCTGTGGCGCCAAATCCATGTCGATCGCGCCTGTTATCCAGAGCAATCGTTCCGCCTTATCCAGATTTGATGCTAAAGACGCAGGCCAGAAACGCGCAAAACCCCAGGCGGTCGAAAAGCCAAGCTCCCACGAGCGGCCGTCTTCAATGTCACCGTCAAGTGCCAAGTCGAAGCTGTGGCCGTCGGGGGCCAAGTGGCGCAAAGGTCCATCAACCAATTGGTGAGCGGCTTGAGACTGCGAAAAGGGGGTGAAGCTACCGTCTAAGCGAATGAGGCTAACCGGCAATTCTTCGCGAAACCGAGCCGAGCATACGCGGCGCAGGCCTGCTGTCGTCGGGATAATGATCGCGGTTTTTTTCACGCTCTGCCTCGAAACGGGATCGCTCGTCAAACGGAGGCAGAGCCGAGTTAGTGCTCGCCAGCGACGCCGATCTGAAAATTAGGTCGAGAGCTGTATAAGCGTTGCGGGGTCATCAATCAAACGTTGGAAGGCCTGAGCCTGCCCGTCGCCGATAGGAAGTCCCATCTGAATGATGGTGCCGATGGGTGCGGGCAAGTCGAGCGAGAGAATATCGCCGTCGCTGCCGACCAGATCAATCGCTGTTGGATGCGCAGCGGCATCACCGCTGGAGGCGGCATCCAAATTTAGGATGATAAACAAGGCGTCGCTGCTGGGTTTTATTTCCAGAGCGTGGCGACCGACTTTTCGTAAGCGGATGCCATCGCTGCCAGCGGCGACCGCGCGCAAGCTAACCGCGTGCGGACGGCCCGCTTGCTGGCGGTGGTGCAACATGGCCATGTAGGCTTTAGCAAGGGCGAAGGAGATAGGGCCGTTACCGCGTTGCAGTTGGGTGACGCGCTCGTTCCTGTCTGCCATTTCCATCAGCGTTGTAAGCGTGATGGCGCCATGGCCGTCGGACGCTCCATGATGTGAGGTCTGAGCGCTGTCTGCTTCGGCTTCTTCGGCAAGCGAAGAACCAGCGAGCAGGTCCAGTGCGGTGGGTTTGAAGTCAGACAAGGGTCTATCTCGTAACTAGGGTTTTGGTCAGTCCCTATGCGATTTCTATGAAACGCTGCAACCAACCTTGCTATGTCGGTTGCAGTGGAAGGCCTAAGCCTCTTTTGCGATGCTTCTAACGCTTCACATGTAAATTTAAACTCATTTTTCCTCGATTGTTCAGCAAAACTTCAGCTTTGGTTGCATAAACTACAAGGCTGTGAAGCCCTGTGATGGCAAAACCTCGACGCCAGCGCTCCGGCTGGGTGTGGTGCTTGTTTCTGCAACTGTGCGGCGGGCCGATATCATGGCCCATTTTGACAAGGCTAAGGTCGCCGACGAGGGGGCTTTATTCCAAATGGGCACGCGCATCGGCAACCCCTTGGCCTCTGTAGCAGGTGTGACAACGCATGAGATATTGGCGCGCAACGGCGCCTATGAGGCATTGCGCGCCAGGGGCGCAAGCCTCATGGCCTCAATATATACATCTGTCTCGCTTGGGCGTTGCCACCAGATCCTTGGCGAGCCTTCTTATTCG
The DNA here is from genome assembly GCA_030428565.1 of Alphaproteobacteria bacterium. Taxonomy (GTDB): domain Bacteria; phylum Pseudomonadota; class Alphaproteobacteria; order UBA7985; family JAUIBT01; genus JAUIBT01. The sequence goes on along the minus strand of JAUIDR010000046.1, from coordinate 7,484 downwards.
ACTTGCACTTTGCGGACCGTGAAATCCGCAGTTATCGCGATGGGTTACGCGCCGGCGCCAAGCGGAACGCGCGCTGGTATGCGCTGCTGCGTGAAAAGGTATCCTTAAGTCTGCGGGCAAAATGTAGGTGGCGGTGGCCGACAGCGAGGTAGATCTGATCTTTACGGAAGAGGCCATTGCCTAGTCAGCAGACAATTTGCTCACTGCCGAGACCTTCGCCTTGTGCTGACGACGAAAACGCCAGCATGAGCAACTATCTTGACGCACCGGCGCTGAATAGCTGGGCTGAACGGTAGGTTTCTTCACAATTCGCGGTCATGTCCGTGTGTGGGCCTTGCTGTTTGGCCCGGTTCGCGGTATATGGCAGTGGACACTAGGCCTGTAGTTTTGGTTGGGCCGCCCGCACCGCTTAGCGAGATAAGCGAGCCCGCCCCTCTGGTCGCGCCGTTTTGGCCCCAGAGCAATAGAACCGAAGGCCGCAAAGCGAGAGGCGCTCCGCACGTGATTGAGCTTGCCGTTTGCTGTGCTTTGTAGGCCCCAATACGAGCCAAACACCCCATGGGATTTGAAGAACTCGGCTTAAGTGATGAGCTGCTCCGTGCCATTTCAGAAAAAGGCTATGGCACCCCGACGCCCATCCAAGAAAAAGCCATACCTGCCGTCTTAATGGCGCGCGATGTCTTGGGCTGTGCCCAAACCGGAACCGGCAAAACCGCCTCCTTTACCTTGCCCATGATTGATATCTTGGCGCACGGACGTTCACGCGCACGCATGCCGCGATCCTTGATTTTGAGTCCGACGCGCGAGTTGGCTCAGCAGATCGCCGAAAACTTCGTCATGTACGGCAAGTATAGCGATTTGGACATGGCGCTGCTGATCGGCGGCACTTCCATGCGCGAACAAGAACAAGCCATCGATAAGGGCGTTGACGTGCTGATCGCTACGCCTGGCCGCTTGCTCGACCTTTACGAGCGCGGTCGCATCATGCTGAACGACGTTAAGATCTTGGTGATCGATGAAGCCGACCGCATGATGGACATGGGTTTCATTCCCGATGTCGAAACAATCGTCGGGGCCTTGCCCTTTAATCGCCAGACGCTGTTTTTCTCAGCCACTATGGCGCCAGCGATCAAGAAGATCGCCGATCAATTCTTGTCCAATCCGCGCGAAATCACAGTTTCTGCGCCGCAATCGACCGCGACGACCGTCAAGCACTACTTGTCGGTGGTCGGCACCCGCAACAAGCGCCGTGCGCTGCGTCACTTCTTGGAGCAAGAAGACGTTAAAAACGCCTTCGTTTTCTGTAACCGCAAGCGCGATATCTCGATCTTGGTCGATAGCCTAGAGCGACACGGCCACCGAGCTGTGGCTCTGCACGGTGATCTGAGCCAGTCTCAGCGCACGCAGTCGTTGGACTATTTCCGCCAGGGCAAGGCCAAGCTGCTGGTCTGTTCTGACGTGGCGGCGCGTGGCATCGATATCTCGGACCTCAGCCACGTTTTCAACTTCGACGTACCTTTTAATGCTGAAGACTACGTCCACCGTATCGGACGCACCGGTCGTGCGGGCAAAGAAGGCCGCGCCTTTACCATTGCAACGCCTGGCGATGACAAGCTGATTGAAGCGGTTGAACAACTTATTGGCAAGACCATTGAGCGCGTCGAACTGGAAGAGCTGGCACCTTCGGAAGATGACACCGGTGAAGAGCGTCGCGGCGGACGCGGCGGACGCGCTGGAGGCCGTGGCGCTCGCTCAGACAGTCGGCGCGGCGGGCGCGGCGAGCGCGATGGTGGTTCGCGCCGCAAGGATCGCGGCGAGAAGGACGGGAGCGAAGCCGATAAGGCCAACAAGTCGAGCCAGCGCGGCGAGGATAAACGTGGCGAGGATAAACGCGGCCAGAAGAGCGATGGCAAAGACAGCGACAAGGATCGCAAGCTGAGCCGCGAAGAGCGCCGACGGGCACGCTCTAGCCATCCGGCCGACCGTGATGTCCAAGATATGCCAAGCGATCCGGCGGAATACTATCGCGACGACGATAGCGACCAGGTTCGCAAGGCTCGCTCCGCATTTGAAGCCCACGTTCCGGCCTTTTTCGTCGGTGATGACGGCTGGTATGTGGATGTGATCAAGGAGCGGGTGCTGCCGGGTCAAGACCAAGGCGGCGAGCCGGGCGACGATGATCAATCAGAGGCTTCCGGCAAGGGTGATAAGCGCGGCGCCAAGAAAACGAGCAAACGCGGCGATAAGAAAGCCAACAAGACAGAAGCGCAGTCTGGCGAACAAGAAAAGGCCGCCAGCAAATCGGCAAAGAAACACGGCGGTAAGACGGCCAAGGGCGAAAAGGCCGGTAGGCGGCGGTCACGCGGCTCAGCGCGCTCGCAAAGCAAGCGGCTCATGTTGCGCCTTCGCACCATTCGTTATCTGCGTAAAAAAGCGCGCCAAAGCGTAGCCGCGCGCTAGAACAAGGCCCGAGCCGTCTTCCTTGAATGCGCTAGGAAACGAGCTGGGGTTGGCCTTGCTCGTCCAGTTCAAAAATGTAGCTTGAGCGGCAGAACTCACACAACGAGACAATTTGCTTGTCCTCGTTCAGGCAGTGTTGGCGTTCTTCATCGCTCAGGCTTGCAAGCACATTGGCGACCCGGCCCGCGCTGCATCGGCATTGAGCCTTCAACGGTTTAGGCGGCACAACTTGTACGCCGTCTTCGTGGAACAAGCGGTACAACAACACGGCGGGTTGCAGATCTGGGTCCAAGATCTCTTCGCTGGTCGCTGAGCCCATCAAGATGACCGAGCGGCGCCAATTCTCCAACGCTTCCTCTTCAGCAATAGCCACGCCGCCTTCAAAGGCGACGCGCTGGGCGGTCAACGCGCCCGCACGGAAGGTGCCATTTTGATAGTCGGTGGCGATCTTGAACACGATATCTTGTTGATCGGACTGCTTAAAATAGTGCTGTAGCGTATCGATAAAGTGGGTGCCCACGATATCAACCACGCCTTGATAGCGATCCATATCGGGCCCCTGATCGACCGTAATGGCCAGATAACCCTTTCCCAGCAGCGCTTGCGCAGATGGGCGTTCTCCCAAAGTAGCCAAACGCTCGCGATCCAAGCTAACCATGGCACGCAGCGCGCCATCGGTGGTCACGTCGGCCACCATCATTGATACGGGCCCGTTTGATTTGGTCTGAAAGGTCAAGATGCCGTCGAACTTGAGCGTCGAAGCCATGGCTGCCGCGCTGACCAAGTATTCGCTCAACAGCAGACCAACGGTCAGGGGCAGGTCGTGCTTCGAGACAATATCATCCACCGTGGCGCCCAAGCGGACCAAGCGGCCAGAGATGCTGCCGCCCTCCAGCATATAGGACATGACGAAATCGCTATCGGCTTGATATTCTCTGCCAAGTTGGTCGGGTGTGGTCATGCAGATTAGCCCCCAATCAGTCCAAAGCACCACAGCAAAATGGCCTTTTGCGCGTGCATGCGGTTTTCAGCCTCATCAAAGACCAGCGACTGTGGGCCATCAATGACTTCGTCGGTGACTTCTTCGCCCCGGTGTGCGGGCAAACAGTGCAAAAAGACCGCCTGTTCTGAGGCCTTGGCCATGCAGGCTTGGTTGACCTGGAAGGGCTCTAAGGTCGCCAAACGTTGTTCACCTTCGGCTTCATCACCCATGGATACCCAGGTGTCGGCAATCACGACATCGGCGCCAGCGACCGCTGCGGGATCGTTGCTAAAGCTGACGCGGTGGCCGCCTTGGTTGGCAAGCCAGTCCTGCACGTCACTGGGAATTTGCATGCTATCGGGCGTAGAAACCACCATTTCTATACCGAAGGCTACAGCAGCCTGAACCCAAGAGACGGCGACATTGTTGCCGTCGCCCAGCCAGACCACGCGGCGCTTGGACAGGTCGCCAAAGTGCTCCTTGACCGTCAACAGATCCGCCATAATCTGACAAGGGTGGCTCTTATCGGTCAGTCCATTGATGACCGGAACGCTTGCGTAGCGCGCCATTTCTTCCAGTTTATCGTGACCGTCGGTGCGCAGCATGATGCCGTCGACGTAGCGGGACAGCACGCGTGCGGTGTCCGCGATTGTCTCACCACGGCCGAGCTGGCTTGTGCCGGCATCAAGAACAAAGCTCTGTCCGCCGAGTTGCTGCATGGCGGCTTGGAAAGAAATGCGCGTGCGCGTCGAGTTTTTCTCAAACACCAATGCCAGCGATTTGCCGGACAGGGCGGCTTGCTTGCTAAACTTGTGGTTCGTTTTTTCGTCCAAGGCCGCGTCAAGGATGAGCGCTAGTTCGTCTGGCTTTAACAGGTCCAGGTCAAGGAAATGTCGCATATCAGTCTTGTTGATTGTTTATTATGGGAAGCTGCAATTGAGCTAGCTTAGGATGCTCGTCACAGCGCGGCTAAACAGACCGATCTCGTCAGAGCTGGTGTTCAGCGGGGGTAAGATGCGCAGAACGTTATCGCCTGCGGGCACCGTCAGAACCTGTTGTCGGCGTAAGGCTTGCACAGCGTCGACCGCGGGCAAGGACTCGTCCAAGCGCAGGCCGCGAATCATGCCCATGCCGCGCAGCGCTTGGATCTTATCGGGGTGCTGGTCTCTAAGCTTGGTGAGTGCTGCATCCAACTCCTTCGCCCGGGACTGCACCTGTTGGAAGAAATCAGGCTCGCTCATGACATCGAGCACGGCATTGCCGACCGCGACCGCCAAGGGATTGCCGCCATAGGTCGATCCGTGGGTACCCGGGGTCATGCCCTGGGCAGCCTTGTCGCTCGCGACCACAGCGCCCAGCGGGAAGCCGCCGCCGATGCCCTTGGCCAAAGCCATAATGTCGGGCTCAACGCCAAACCACTGGTAGGCAAACAATTTTCCGCTGCGTCCCATGCCGCACTGCACTTCATCGAAAATCAGCATGAGGCCGTATTCATCGCAGGCCGCGCGCAGCGCTTCCATATAGCTCTGGTCGGTCGCCGTCAGGCCGCCTTCGCCCTGGATGGGCTCGATGACCACAGCAGCGGTTTCTTCGGTGATGGCAGCGCGCAAAGCGTTGGTGTTGCCAAAAGGCACCTGATCGAAGCCGTCGACACGCGGGCCAAAACCTTCCAGGTGCTTGGGATTGTTGGTGGCCGACAAAGTGGCCAGCGTGCGCCCATGGAAGGCACCGGTTACAGAGATGACGCGCCAGCGTTGCGGATTGCCGGTGACAAACTGATAGCGCTTTGCCGTCTTGAATGAGCCTTCCAGCGCTTCGGCACCTGAGTTGGTGAAAAAGACCTTATCCGCGAAACAGCGTTCGGTTAGCCGTTGCGCCAATCGCTCGCCCTCTGGGATCGTATAGAGGTTGGAGACATGCCACAGCTTCTCGGCTTGCGCTTTGAGAGCAGCTTGCAGGTGCGGGTGGCTGTGGCCAAGCGCATTAACGGCAATGCCCGTGGCATAGTCCAAGTAGGCCTTGCCGTCGGCGGTGTACAAAAACGATCCCTTGCCCCGCTCGAATGCAAGTTCGCTGCGGGCGTAGGTAGGCATCAGTGCTGTCATGGAAAGGCGAAATCCTGTTCGCAGGTTTCAAAGCGGCAAACTAGCCTAAGCGGGTCGCCCCTTGCAAGCCCACTGACGGTGCAAAGGGCGGGAAATCTGCCGATTTCTTAGCCTATAACATGCGCAAGGACTCGTGCGACTAGGCCTTGAGTTTGTATCCGCTTTTCAACATGGACCAAGCAACGACCCAGAGCGCAACCGCGATCGTCAAAACGTAGAGACTGCCGAACAACAGTGACCCTTCCGCCTGGCCCAAAAAGGCCGCGCGAAAACCGTCGATCAAATAGAAGAAGGGATTGGCGTGGGAGATGGCCTGCCAAAAGGGGGGGAGGCGGTCGATGGTGTAAAACGTGCCAGACAAGAAGGACAGCGGCGTAATGATGAAATTGGTCATGGCGGCCATTTCGTCGAACTTGTTGGCCCAAATCCCACCAATGGTGCCCAAAAGCCCCAAGATCACGGTCGCGATGACAGCGTAATAGATCAGCAAAAACCAGGAGCTGACCGTCAAGTCGATCCAAAAGGCAACCACGAGCAAGACGAAGCCGCCACACATCACCCCACGCGTCACCGAGCCAGCGATATAGCCCACCACCAGCTCGCCTGGAGAGAGCGGCGGCATCAAGACATCCACAATGTTGCCTTGGACCTTGCCGACCATGATCGAGGAGCTGCTGTTGGCAAAAGCGTTTTGGGTCATGGTCATCATGACCAGGCCAGGCACCAAGAAGCTGAGATAGGGAATATCGCCGATGGTGCGCGTGGCGGCACCCAGCGCCAGTGAAAAGATAATGATGAACAGCAAGGAAGAGACGACTGGGCCCAACAAGGTCTGCGACCAGACCTTCATGAAGCGACCGACCTCTTTTAGGTATAGGGTCCAAAGTCCGGTCCAGTTAACCGCGCCAATGGGGCGAACTTGCAAGTCGTGCTGCATGAGGCTGCCTAAAAAATTTCTTGGAGGGGAGGGGTTTTGGCTCTTATCTAGCCTGCATGAGCGCTCAATCCAAGGCCCCATCGTCCCAACTGCCGGAAAACGACGCCTTCTTTCAAGAGGCGCGTGGCCCCGACGCTGAGCCAGTGCCGGGCGGCGGCCCAAAAAAGAAGGATGATAAGGCGAATAAGCGGCGCAAACCGCGCAAGCTGCGCAAGTTGAGTGCGGACTATTTTCGCCGTGCCGCACTCTATTACCTCGAGCGCCACAACGGCTCGCAGCATAGCTTGCGCCAGGTCTTGCGTCGCCGGGTCATGCGCGCCGAACGCGAGGGCCAAGAGCTGGACCGCGAAGAAGTCGAGGCCTGGATTGAGACGGTCATCAAGGAACTGGTGGCGCAAGGGTTTCTAGATGATGCCCGCTTTGCCTTAACGCGCGCACGTAGTCTCTATGATCGCGGTCAATCCACGGTCGCCATCCGCATGAAATTGCGCGCCAAAGGCGTTGCGCCGGACCTGATCGACGAGGCATTGGAGCGGCTGCGTGAGGAACAAAACCACGAGAGTGAAGCGGATATGGCGCTGGACGCCGCCCGGGCCTATGCACGCAAACGCGGCCTTGGCTGGCATCGACTGGACCCGCAAGTCCGCGCTGAGCGGGCGCAAAAAGACCTAGCCGCTCTGGCGCGTCGTGGCTTCGGCTACCAGGTGGCGCGGCAAGCCCTAGAAGAAGGCTTGGATGAGGGCGAGCGTCTAGATGATCTGCCAGATGATTGGGAATAGCGACTGGTCAGAGCCCAGCTCCCCCAGTTTTCAGCAAGTCATCGACGGCCCCTCCCAAGCGCCGCGTCCCGCTCAGCGCAAAGGGGCGGCCTTGAGAAGTGAAATTTGGCACAGGCGGTGACGCGAAGATCCGCCGCCTGGCCGCAGCGGCCAGGACATCGAGTTTAGGCCGCAGAGTTTAAGCCGAAGAGTTTAAGCCGAAGAGTTTAAGCCGAAGAGTT
>JAUIDR010000045.1 GCA_030428565.1 Alphaproteobacteria bacterium | reverse complement strand
CGTTGGCGATTGGCGGCGGGCTCGTGATGAAGCCTTTGTTCGCCCAGCTGTCGCCCGACCCGGCAACCGCCCAAGCGGGTTGGGACTATTTTTCAATCATACTGTTCTGCAACTTCTTTTTTCTGGCCTCATTCGCGCTCAACGGAGCGCTGAACGCGGTGGGCGATACCGTCACCTACTCTCTCGTGTCGATCGCATCGACCTTCATAAACGCGGCCTTGGACCCTTTATTCATCTACGGCTGGAGCCTAGGCGATCTGCAAATTATTCCTGCCATGGGTCTGCAAGGCATTGCTTGGGCGACGGTGATCGCCCAGGCGTTGGGCTTGGTCTATGTCGCCTACCGCGTGAGCGCGATTAGCCTGTGGCCGCATATCATAAAACAGCGCCTTCGCATCCATTGGCCGACGCAAGGGCAAATATTGGGTCAAGGGATTCCGGCAACCTTCAACATGTTTGCGGTCTCGATGGGGTTTGTCATCATGTTGGCTTTCATCCGCCCCTACGGCACCGCGGCAACTGCTGGCTTTGCTGCTGGTCTTCGCATTGAACAATTGGCGCTGTTGCCGGCGGTGGGGCTGAACACGGCGGCCATGTCGCTGGTCGGCCAAAACTTTGGCGCCGCGCGCTATGACCGCGTCCTGGAGTCTTTTCGTAAGTCCACCCTATACGCGCTCTTCGTTTTGGGCGTGGGCGGCATCCTGGTCTTTGTGTTTGCTGAAATCTTAATCCAACCCTTTGCCGCGTCCGCCGATGCGGCAAGGATGGCGGTTATCTACTTGAAAATCATAACCTTCGAGTATCTTGGCCTTGCCATTGTCATGTTGTGTGGCGGTTTTCTGCAAGCCATGAAGTACCCCAACATCGCCATGTTGATTACCATTTTCCGGCTCGCGCTGGCGCCCCTAGTGCTCATGCCATTCTTCGCCTACACCCTGGGCTTTGGCTATCAAGGGGTATGGTATGGCGTCCTGACCGGCACCTACAGCTTTGGCATCATCGCCATCGCCTGCGTGCTTTGGGTTGCCCAAAAGAAATTGGCTGCCTATCCGGCAGATGTGCTCGGCATTCGCAAAGTCGCAAGCTAGTTGTCACGCCTTCGTGTCATGGCCTATCATAGTCCAATCAAACCAAGCCATCGATGCTATCGAGCCCCAACATGACCAAGCAAAAACCACGTGCTGAAGCCAAAGCACGGGCTCACTCTCACGAGCAGCCCCCGGCAGCCCCCTCCGACCTAGCCGAGGACAGCACGCTGGCGACCTCGCCGGCGCGGTTTTTCAATCGCGAAGTATCCTGGCTTGGCTTCAATCAAAGGGTGATCGCTGAAGCTGAAAATCAACGCCATCCCCTTTTAGAGCGGGTCAAATTCTTAGCCATCTCGGCCAGCAACCTAGAAGAATTCTACATGGTGCGGGTGGCGGGACTGGTCGGGCAGGTGCAAGAACATATCGAAGTACGCTCGCCGGACGGTCTGTCAGCTGAAGGCCAGCTCGCCGCGGTCACGACATTGGCTGGCGAGCTGCTCGAGCAACAACGCAGCATTTGGGGCGAACTGAAAAACGAGCTGAAGGCACACGATATACACGTCGTCCAGCCCGACGATCTGAAAGAGGACGAGCGCATTTGGCTCAGCGCCTATTTCGAAGACGAGATTATGCCGGTCTTAACCCCAATCTCGGTCGATACCGCCCACCCCTTCCCCTTCGTGCGCAACCTGGGTTTCGGCATGGCGCTGCGCCTCATTCGCCCGCGCTCGAAAAAACCGCTAAACGGTTTGGTTTTGCTGCCAGAGCAATTGCCGGGATTCGTGCGCCTGCCTGACAATGGCAACGGCTTGCGAATGATCGCCCTGCGCGATGTCCTCGACTGCAATATCGAGCAACTCTATCCCAGTTTTGAGATTGCCTCGCGCGGCTATTTCCACGTCATCCGTGACAGCGATATCGAGGTGGCCGAAGAAGCCGAGGATCTGGTGCGGGTCTTTGAATCCGCCCTCAAGCGGCGGCAAAGGGGGCAGGTCATCCACCTGTCGGTTGACCAAAGCATGTCAGACGATCTGCGCGTGTTTTTGATGGACGAATTTGAGCTGGACCCGAGCAACTGTGCCACCATGGAACAACTCATGCGCTTGACCAGCTTGTTCCAGCTCGCCAGCGTGGACCGGCCCGAGCTGAAGTTCGAGCACTTTTCGGCCCGTTTCCCTGAGCGCATTCGCGACCTAGACGGAGACTGTTTTGCCGCAATCAAGGCCAAGGATTTCGTCGTCCATCACCCCTTCGAGAGCTTTGATGTGGTGGTGCAGTTCTTGCGACAAGCCGCGCGCGACCCCAACGTCTTGTCGATCAAGCAAACGCTCTATCGCACATCAAACCGCTCGCCGATTGTGCGTGCGCTCTGCGATGCGGCTGAAGCGGGCAAGTCGGTAACGGCCTTGGTCGAGCTCAAGGCCCGCTTTGATGAAGCCGCCAACATTCGATGGTCGCGCGACCTGGAGCGCGCGGGCGTACAGGTTGTCTATGGCTTCGTTGAGTTCAAGACCCACGCCAAAGTATCGCTCATCACGCGCCGCGAGGCCGACGGCGTTGCCTCCTACGTTCACTTCGGCACGGGCAACTATCACCCCGCCACCGCCAAGATTTATACCGACCTGTCGTACTTCACGACCGACGAGCAGCTGACACGCGACGCCAATCTCCTATTCAACTACATGACCTCTTACGTGCCGCCCACCGGCATGAAGCGTCTGGTGGCGGCGCCTTTGAACATGCGCGAACGGTTGCTTGAGCATATCGAGGCGGAGATCGCAGCGGCCAAGAAAGGCAAGTCGCCGGTTATCTGGGCCAAAATGAACGCCTTGGTCGATCCCAATATTATCGACGCTTTTTACCGCGCCAGCCGCGCTGGCGTTGAGATCAAGCTGTCAGTTCGCGGCATTTGTTGCTTGCGTCCCGGGGTGCCGGGGCTGTCTGAGACGATCGAAGTGCGCTCGATTGTCGGTCGGTATTTGGAGCACTCGCGTATCTACTGCTTCTCCCAAGGACTTGCGATGAAAAGTGAGACCGCGGCTGTTTATATCTCCTCTGCGGACTTGATGCCCCGCAATTTGGATCGCAGAGTAGAGACCCTGGTGCCGATCGAAAATGAAACGGTCAAAAACCAAATTGTCGGGCAGATCATGACGGCTAACTTTAAAGACAACGTCAATGCTTGGGTCTTACAGGCCGACGGTTCCTACCAACGCTTGGAGCCCAAAAGCGATGAGGATGCCTTTTCCTCACACACCTACTTCATGACCAATCCCAGCTTGTCTGGGCGCGGTTCAGCCCTCAGGAGGGTAAAATCCTAAAATCTTTCCTGCCCAAAGACCTCTATCCGCGCGCGCAGAGCCGTGGAGATGATAGCGATCGCTTGTCCAACGGCCAGGGCAAAGATTTCTTATCGACGCCTTGGTATGCGCTGAGCAATCGCCAAGACCCGCAGAGCAAACGGGAGCCTTTGGGCCTGTTGGACATGGGGTCAAACTCAATCCGGCTGGTCATTTATGAGCCACGATTTCCCTGGCCGCGCGTCTATTTGAATGAAAAGGCCACCGCCGCGCTGGGACATGGCCTAGCTGCGACTGGACGCTTGGCCCCCAAAAACCAGGCCATCGCCCTAGACGCGCTCAAACGATTTTCTGCCCTGACGCGGGCTGTTGGCGTACGCCGCGTCGATGCGGTCGCGACGGCGGCGGTGCGCGATGCAGAAAATGGCGCTGCCTTTGTGAGCGAAGCTGAAAAGGTCTTCGGCTATGCTATTAAAGTCGCGCCCGGTCCGCAAGAAGCCCAGTGGGGAATCAAGGGCGTCATTTCTGGCGCTCCCGAAGCCGACGGCGTCTTTGCTGATATGGGTGGCGGCAGCCTGCAGGTCGGCCTCATCGACCCCTTTAATACCGCCGAACGCCAGTCTTTCCCCATGGGAGCCTTGCGACTGATGGAGCAGTGCCAAGGTGATACCCAAAAAGCCGCTTCCACAATCAAAAAAGCCCTGCGCCGCCTAGATTGGCTTGAGCGTGGCAAGGATAAGACCCTCTACCTGGTCGGCGGGGCCTGGCGCGCGATTGCATTGACCCACATGCGCGATACCGGCTATCCGCTGCATATGGTTCACGGCTATAACCTGAAGGTCGATAAGTTCAAAGACTGGCTAGAGATGCTCAAAGGGGCCAGCGAAAAAGACCTCAAGTCCTTGCCTATTCGTCAAGAGCGCCGCCGCCCGACACTGCCGACCGCTGCGGCGGGCATCTTGGAGTTAATCGCCGCCACCGGCGTTAGTCGCATCCAGTTTTCCGCTTTCGGCATCCGCCAGGGCATTATGTTTGATCAGGTCTTTGATACCAGAATTTGGTCCCAACCCGATCAGCTCTACCACTGCGCCGCGACCTCGCTGTTCCGCGAGGGCAATCGTTATGGTGAGGATGTACGCGAGGCCTTGCAAAACTGGATACCTTGGCAGCTCATCGATGAGGGGGTGCCATCGGCCGCCGCCAAGGAGACCGCCCTCATCATGAGCGATGTGGGTTGGGACTATCACACGGAGCGCCGTGCATCGGACGTGGTGCTGGACGTTCTGCACACCCAGGATCTTCCCCTGTCGCACAAGGACCGGGTCTTCGTAGCCCTCGTTTTGACCACTCGGCACGGCGGCAACTACGAGGACACTTTGGACAAGAGCTTGCGCCACTTGCTACGCGAGCGCGAAATCAAAGCCGCATATAACCTAGGGCTGATATTGCGATTCGCCTACAAAGCGTCAGGGGCGGCTTTGAGCATCTTGGAAAACAGTCGTCTAATCATTCGCAGCGACACCCTTGAATTGTCTATCAATTCTTCGATCCAATCGCTTGCGACGCGCGGCCTAAAGGACAACCTGGGAAAGCTGAGCAAGCGCCTTGGAATGGCCAAATATCACCTTCATACTAAAAATTGAGGGTGCAAAACTGCGCACGCTTAGGTTATAAACACGCAACGATAAAAAATTCGAACACCGTTTTGAGATTGACACAGCACAGTTGCAAAGCGCGCTGATAGCTGAGGGGAACCGATGCCATTTTTTAAGCCTTTTGTTTTGCTGGCCATGCTATTTGCGCTCGCAGCCTGTAATCGTGGGCCCAAGCTTGATTCTTTTGAAGACCTGCCAGCCACCACTGCCATGACATCGACGACGACAAGTGTGAGCGCTAGCGCCAAACAGCGCTTGGCCGGCGCGCCCGCGCTTGTGACCGATGAAATGCAAACAGCCTCTTACTGGGGACAGGGCCAAGCCGCCGCTGATTCGGCTTGCGTGCGACTGAATAACTACTGGTGCATTAAGACGCCCTACTCGTCGTACTGGGAGGGTCAAACCGGTCGTGATGAGCGCGAACACGCGATTTTTAGTCACCCGGCCTATGGCGCGCGTGCCTTTGCTCGCCTGATGCGCGCCTATCATTTCAAGCATGAGCTGGATACCCCCAAGGCCATTATCTCGCGCTATGCGCCATCGAACGATTGTAAGGGCTGGGCCGACTTCCACTGCCCGGAAAAAGTCAACACTTACGCCAAGACCGTCGCCGACGGCATGGGCATTTCGCCCAATCAATCCATCGGGCTTTTCAACGCCGACGGCACCATGAATGAGAGCCGCGCAATCGACTTGTTCCGCATCTTTGCCAAGGTCGAAATTGGCGGTGACTTTATTGTCCCTGAACCGCTCATTCGACGCGGCATCCAATTGGAGCAGACCGCCTATCTGGCGAAATACGGATCGCTCGCTGCGGGGCCTATGGCTGCACGTGCCCTGCCACAGCGCGGCGGTGGCTTGATGGGTCGTTGGTTCTCGAGCAATCAGGCTTCATCGCCAGCCAATTTCGAGCAATCAGAGCTCGCCGCAGGTTACACCCCTGCCCCCGCGGCTCAATCAGCTAGCAATCAGGCGCCCTTGCCGCCGTTTGAACAGCAGGCAAGCCTGCAACAAGCGCCCGCGCAGCCGAGCCCAGCACCGGTAGCGCCCCCGCAAGCTGCGCCGGGTTATGCGGTTACCTCCGACGATGCCTTTCAAGAATTTGAGGCTCTGGGCGTTAGTCTTTAAACTTGGGCCACCCCAAGGAACCTGCCCCCCAAAGGAATACGAGAAAAAGCCGAGCCCCGTTTGAGGTTCGGCTTTTTTGCATCTGGCCTTGGTCGCGCGGCAGACCCAGCGATCACCGAGCCACAACGCAGGCTCGCCGTACCAGGCTCGCCGTACTAGGTTCGACGCCCTTGGTTCGCCGTCCTTTGCTCGCGTCCTTGGCTCGATTTCCTCAGCTCAATGACCTTGATCCAGAATCTTTGACCCAGAATCTTTGACCCAGAATCTTTGGCCTAGTTCCGAACCGCCGCGCCATCATCCAACAGGCTCGCGATGCGCGCCAAGGTCTCCGGCGTTTTAGCCAAGGAAATGAAAGCCACCCGCTCGCGGTCATACATGTCTTGTTCACTCACGACCAAGGGCTCGTCGCCGTCGCAATTTACAACGATCGTCGCAACCGCCATCGCAACGGTCTTATCGTGGGGATAGAACCAGCCCTTTGAAATACCATCATCCATGAAGTCCGACATACGCTGAAGGATGCCACGGCCTGGCAAAGTGAGCTGTTGTGGGGCGGGCGCCGAGTAGCCGGGCGCCAAGGCCTCAATGGCCGCGCGCGCTTCGTGCATTAGCTTGTCACGATTCATGACCGAGGCATCACGTTCAGGCAGAAAATAACGCATGCTTGCTGCCATTTCTGGGCTGCTGGCGGTCTTCGAATAACCAAGCTGCATCCAGGTGTTCCATGCGGCGGTTTCGCTGTCGCCGTCGCTAGCGGCCAGCCAACGCGCCATGGCCTCCTTAACGCCGCCACCGCCAGGCACGACGCCAACGCTGCACTCCACCAGTCCCAAGACAGTGTTGGCATGACACACCAACTTGTCACAGTGGCACAAGACCTCAAATCCGCCCCCCAGTGCCAGGCCCGAAGGCGCGCCTACAACGGGAACGGGGCACGCCTTCAGCGCGGCGACCGCCTGCTGAAAGTCCGCCAAAAAGGCATCAATGCCGTCCCAGTCTTCGGCTTCGATCAATCGGCGAAAAGCGTTGAGATCAACGCCCGCAGAAAAGTGCTGAGCATCGTTGTGGACCATAATACCGCGCCCGTGATCCTCGGCAGCGGCACGGACAATCGCCATCGATTCTGCAGTCAAGGCGTTGGCCTTGGAATGGAATTCGATCAGACGCAGATCGCCCTCCAGGGGCCAAAGGCTGGCCGCCCGGTTCGTTTTGAGCGGCGTCAGAGTCTGGCGCAGCATGGAAAAACGGATCGTTTGGTCTGGCAGTTTGACGGGTTGGTAGGCGCCATCGACACGAACCTGCAAGGCTGTGTCATCGGCCTTATAGAAAGGTGCGCGCGCCCGCAGTGCTTCGGGCACCGCGACATCCGCCTCTTCGATCATCCCGATCAAGCGCTCAGCACCGATCGCATCCATCATCTCGAAGGGACCACGCTGCCAGTTAAAGCCCAGCTTCAGCGCATCATCAATGTCCTGCGGCGAGTGCGTCACCGTCGGGATAAGATCGGCCGCATAGGCCAAAACGCGCGCCAAATAACGTCGACAAAAGCGCGTCGCGCGGGCTTCTTCTTCGCTGTTATCCAGCGGTTGGATCAAGACCTCCAGGGGCTCCAGCCCCTCGGCGCTGCGCTCGGCGGCGATCAGGACTTTTGCCGGAAGGCGCGTTTTCTTTGCTCGCATGGTGCCGTCGCCTAGGTCAATCGCCAGCGACTCCCCACTATCACCTTTACGGAAAAAGCCGCCCTTGCCTGACTTTTCTCCAGTAAAGCCCTGTTCGATCATCTCTGAAATCAAGGCCCGAACTGGACCATTCTTGCCGACATCAAAGAAGGCATCGCCTTGGGGCAGAATGTCTTCCAAGGTGTCCACCACGTCCGACATGAGATCAACGCCAATAAGGTCATAGAGACCAAAGACACCGGTCTTGGGAATGCCCATCGGGCGCCCAGCCAAGGCATCCGCGTCTTCAATCGCCAGGCTTTGCTTGGCAGCTTCGTCTAAGCCGACTTGCAGCGCGTAAACCCCGACGCGATTACCCAGGAAGCCCGGCGTATCCGCACAGACCACCACACCCTTGCCAAGCACGCGGTCATTGAAATCCGCCAGCTTGTCGATGACATCGCCAGCGGTCTCCTCACCGCTGACCAGCTCCAACAAGCGCATATAGCGCACTGGGTTGAAATAGTGAGTGATCGCAAAGCGCTTGCGGAAAGACGAGGGCATGTCCTCAACAAGTAGGCGAATGGGGATCGTTGAGGTGTTCGAGGTAACGATACAGTCGGGCGAAATCACCGCGTCAAGCCGTTGATAGAGCGCCTTTTTCAAGGGCAAGCGCTCGACGATAGCCTCGACAATCCAATCGCAGTCCGCCAGTTTGTCGAAATCGTTCTCGATATCACCGGTCTCAATCAGGCCCGCGCGCTTTTTGTGCATCAACGCGGGCGGGTCCGACTTCAACAAGCGGTCAATCGCGGCTTCAGCAGCGCTTTTGTCCTGACCTTCACGCGCGGGCAAATCCAACAGCAACACCTTGTGGCCCGCGTTGGCAATCTGGCCCGCGATACCACTGCCCATGGTGCCAGCACCAATAACGGCGATCTTCTTAAAGTTTGCTTTCGTCACGTTTTTCTTCTCGGCAATAGGATGGATCTTGTTTTGCGTTGGCCGGGCGCCTGGTCAGCGTTTGATCTGATCAAAAATCAGCAGCGGGTCAAAAGAAGGCCCGCAACGCTTGATTGACCGCTTTGGGCTCTTCGGCGGGCAGCATATGGCCCGCGCCAGGCACCTCGACGATTGTCTCAGCATTCAGCGCGTCGGCCATAGCTCGCCCTGCTTTGATCGGGGTCATTTTGTCTTTTTCCGCCAAAATGCACAGCACGGGACAGGCCACCAGCGCGGCGGCCTCCTCGCCTTGGTCATAGGCCTGGCAAGCTGATAGGTCCGCGTGGAGGGTGCCGGTTGCATTGGCGCGCATCAAGGATGTGCCAAAATTAACGTGGCTCATGCCGGGAACGCTATTGTCATGAAATGCGCCCGGTAGACCAAATCCCCAAGCCATCATGGCGGCTATGGCTTTGTCCTGGTTATCGCGCGCATTGTTGACCAGCCAGTCGTTGACAGGAATCGCCAAGGCGCCAGCGATCATCGCTAGCTTTGCTACCGAGCCCGGATGCCGACGGGCCAATTCCAGCCCCACAAGGCAGCCTTGGCTATGGCCAACGACGGTGGCTTGCTCAACGCCCAAAGCGGCCAGCAAGTCCTGGCACCAATCCGCCATGGCGGCAATATCGCTCAGCGCTGGTCCGTCCGAGTGGCCGTGGCCGGGCAAATCGGGCGCCAAGACCTGATAGCCCCGGTTTGCGAAGAAACGCGCTTGCAGCAGCCAGGTTAGGTGGCTTTGCCCCGAACCGTGAATGAAGAGCAGCACTTGCCCTTTGGGGTCGAACTCGCGACCACCGGTTGTGCAGAAGACCTCTGCGCCGTTCAGTGTGTGTCTCATGCCTTGCCTCCTGCCATGCGCGCCACGGTCTTGCCCGCAATCTTCAATGCGCGATCGAAATCGGCAGCAAGATCATCGAAATCTTCAAGACCGACCGAAATGCGCAAAAGATCGTCGGTCAGGCCCGCCGCCTGCATAGCCTCTTGCGTCAAGTGTGAGTGCGTCGTCGAACCCGGATGAATGACCAACGTCTTGGCATCACCTACGTTGGCAAGGTGGCTGGCCAATTCGACATTTTCGATAAAGGCGCGCCCTGCATTGCGGCCACCTTTGACCCCGCATGTGATGATGGAGCCTGCGCCTTTGGGCAACAAGCGCTTGGCGGTCTCGTGGTCGGGGTGATCCGGCAACGAGGGGTGGTTGACCCAGGCAATCATGTCGTGGTTCTGCAAGAAGCTGAGCATTTTCTCGGTGTTGGCCATGTGTCGATCCATGCGCAGCGGCAGGGTCTCTAGCCCCTGCAGCAGATAGAATGCGGTCTGAGGCGCCATGCAGGGACCGAAGTTCAGCATGCCTTCGGAGCGTAGACGCGTGGTGAAGGCCGCCGGGCCGAATTCTTCCCACAGATTCACGCCTTCATAGGCATAGTGTGGCTGGGTCAGCGTCGGGAACCGGTCATTCTGCCCCCAATCAAAATTACCACCGTCAACAACCGCACCACCCAAGGCGATGCCGTGGCCGCCCATCCACTTGGTCAGCGAGTGGATGACGATATTGGCCCCGTGCTCGAGCGGGCGATTGAGGTAGGGCGTGTTAAAGGTGCTATCGACAATCAACGGAATTCCATGTCGCGCAGTGATCTCAGCAACGGCGGGAATATCCATGATGTCCAGTCCCGGATTGCCGATCAGTTCACCAAAGAACAGCTTAGTGTTGGGCCGAATGGCTGCTTCAATGGCATCCAGATCGTTTGGCTTTACAAAACTGGTCTCAACGCCAAAGCGCTTCAGTGTGTGTTCGAACAGATTGATCGCTGCGCCATACATCTGTGATGACACCAAGCAGTGATCGCCTGCAGAGGCCAGGGCCATCGCGGTCATAAAAATTGCGGACATGCCCGAGGCCATGGCCACCGAAGCGACCCCGCCATCCAGGGCGGCGACGCGCTGCTCCAACACCGCCACGGTCGGGTTGGTCAGGCGCGAATAGATGTGACCGCCTTCTTCAAGGTTAAAGCGCGCGGCCGCCTGCTCAGTACTGTCAAAGACATAGGAGGTGGTCTGGTGGATTGGCACCGCACGCGAGCCATATCCTGCGTCGGGCGTTTGCCCAGCGTGCAGGCTCAGCGTGTCAAACTTATAACTCATGAGTCTAGATTTCCTCGTGGTAGTGGCGCGCGTGGCTGCGCCCGGCAACAAGATCGCACTTCTTGTGCCAGAGCATTTGCGCATGGGAAACCCCCATGCGGTCTATTTGCGTCAAAAGAGGACGGCAGCAAGACGGTTGTTCTTAGCAACTGGGGATATAGCAGCCTGTCGCTAGTCCTAGGAGCAAAATTTATGGCTGGTTTTCCGATTTTCGCCTCGCGCCGTATCCGCAAAACGCCCTACACCGAGCGCGTAGAAGCCTGCGGGCTCAGCGCCTACACGACTTACAACCACATGTTGTTGCCTGCGGCCTTTACGTCTTTGGCGGACGATTGCGCCCACCTTAAACAACACGTACAAATTTGGGACGTGGCCGCCGAGCGCCAAGTCGAGCTGCGCGGCAAGGATGCGCACAAATTGGCCTGCTTGATGTCCGCGCGCGATTTGCGCAACGCCGAGCCCGGCCGCGGCTACTATGCACCCCTTTGCGATGCCAAAGGCGGCATGATCAACGACCCCATCGCTTTGTGCCTAGCGCCGGATCGCTTCTGGTTCTCGATCGCCGACAGCGATGTCGAGCTTTGGGCACTGGGCCTGGCGCAAGGCCTGGGCTTGGATGTCGAGATCTTTGAACCCGATGTCTCCCCCCTGGCCGTCCAAGGCCCCAAGGCCGAAGATCTGATGGCCAAAGTCTTCGGTGAAGAGATCCGCAGCATCCGCATGTTCCGCTTTGAGATCTTCGAATTCCAGGGCGTTGAAATGATCATCCAACGGTCGGGCTGGTCTAAGCAGGGTGGCTTTGAGATCTATATGCCCAAGTTCGCTTTGGGTCTGGCCCTGTGGGACCGCATTTGGGAAGAAGGCAATACCGAAGCGTTTCAGATTCGCGCTGGTGGTCCCAACCTGATCGAACGCATCGAAGGTGGGTTGCTGTCCTACGGCAATGATATGAATCGCAGTAACACGCCGCTGGAGTGCCGCTTGGACCGCTTTTTGGCGCTCGATGTGAAGGGCAGCGCCTTTCTAGGCAAGGAAGCACTGTTGCGCCAGCGCGAACAAGGGCTAACCCGCGCGCTGAGCGGCCTAACGATCGAAGGTGCCCCCATCGCGCCCTTGGCCTTCCCCTTTATGACACGCTTGAACGGCCAGGACGCCGGTATTGTCACATCGGCGGTGCACTCGCCTGCGATGGCCGCCAACATTGGTATCGCCATGCTGGCGATCGAAGCCTGCGAAAATGGCGCAAAAGTCGAGGTTGAAACACCGCAAGGCTGGCGCGAAGCCACAACCTGCCCCCTGCCGTTCGCCTGAGCTGGTGCCGCGGCCGGAGCCAACAGCCGCGACGGTGGCGGACAAGCAAAGCGCTGGACCCTGGGGCAGCAATGGGCCAGTCTGTCGGTCAACAACCACCAACGGACACCACCAGAGCTGACCCTATGACCATTCCTTTTGCCGGCAGCCCCCTTGATCGTGCGGCCGCTCTGCGCAATGACGAAGCCGCCATTGAGGCCTTGAAGCAAGACCCGAGCGCGCAGGTCTTGCTGCTGCCCGCTGACGACCTAAGCCAGGGCATACCCGTTACGGACCTGGAAGCGCCAAACCTGCACTGGCAGCTGCTAAGTGAGGCACTGGCGGCGGGTTTGGAGGCAAGCCAGGCTTACTTTCTGGGACTAAAAGACGGCGCGCCTTGTTTCGCTGCCGCTCTGCCCAGCGGCGGCCTCGGGACCGAAGCTGACGAGGCCCAGCAGGTACCAAGCCGAAGCGATCTGCGCAGCCTAAGTTTGCTGCTGCCGCCTAGTCAGACCGCCAAAGCAGGCTTGGCACAAATCCTGTTGCGCTGGCACGTCAAGGAACAGCGCTGCCCGGCTTGTGGTGGCCCGACCGAAGCGCGCGAAGGCGGCTGGCGGCGTCAGTGCCTGGACGAGACCTGTGGGCTGGCGCGCTATCCGCGCACCGATCCAGCGGTGCTCATGCTGTTGACACGCGGTGATTATGTAGCATTGGGGCGCCAGCCGCAGTTTCCCGAAGGCGTCTATTCCTGTCTGGCTGGCTATCTGGAACCGGGCGAGACGCTTGAAGAATGCGTCATCCGCGAGGCACACGAGGAAGTTGGCCTGACGGTCACCAACCCGCAATATCGTCGCTCGCAACCTTGGCCCTTGTCTGGCGCTGTCATGATCGGTTTTCAGGCCGAAGCCACCGGCGAAGAGCTAACCATCGACTATCAAGAGCTGGAAGATGCGCGGTGGTTTTCACGGCGCGAAGTGACCGCCATTTTGCGCGGCGAGGTTGAGGGTTATAAAGCGCCCTTCAAGACCGCACTGGCCACCATTTTGATGCAGGATTGGATTTCGTCTTAGGCAAGGCGCCGGCGGCCTAGCGCAGCCGCAAGCGAGCGGCGACACGAGTGAGCATCGACTTGCGTTAGAAATCAGTCAGCTAGTGCGGATGCGCTGTTGCTACATCAGCGCATCCGCACTAGAGCCGCTTAAAGCTGCGGTTCACCATAGTGCAGCAAGATTGGCACAATCAGCTCTTCTTCATCGAACAAATGCCGTTCGACCCAGGTCGCCAGGCTGGCGAGCTGTTTTTCATAAGCGGCCAACTGCGCTGGTTGACCGTTGGGGTCTTTAGCCATCGCCGTTAACAGGGCTTGTGCATCTACCTGGTAGTCGTGAAGGGCCTGGTCGAGGGCCTGATGATCTAAATCCAACAAAGCGAATCCCTGACGCAAGCGCTCATCGTGGTGCGATAGCAAAGGGAAATAGTGGTGGTCTTCAACTTGGTGATGACCGTGTAACTGTTGGATCAAAAAGCTGGCAAGCCGGGGCATGCGCTGACCAAAACTCGCCGCTTGCGATGCATCGGCGGCAAAGCCTTGCGCCTCTTCTTGAAGCTGGCCAATCAGACGACGAAACATCAAATGACGATCCAGCCAAAATTGCGTCAGGCTCCCCATTTCATTCTTGCTGGGCCAGTCTGCCCGGGGATAGTGATCAGCCAATATCTTAAGGTGTTCGGGCAGTCCCGAACGCGAACGCATATCGACCAGTTGATTTTTCATGGGCACCTCGATTGAAGCTCTTGAAATGTCGCCCGAATCGAACGATGTCAAGCCAGCTTTGCGCCGCTTGCTAGAACCGCGCGGCATGGCTAAGCTGGAGCGCTGGCGCTCCTTTGTCGCGGCATCCAGAAGACGGAGCGCAACGACCGGCCAAACTTAACAACTTGGAACGAGACGCATGACCCAAAAGCGCCCCGATGTCCCTGCTGGATTTCCCACCGCCCTACTTGATGGCTATGCGCGATTTCGCAGCGATGTTATGCCCGACGCCCGCGCGCAGTACTTGGAATTGGCTATGGCTGGCCAACGCCCCGAAGTAATGATGATCGCTTGTTGCGACTCCCGCGCTGCGCCCGAGACCATTTTCAACACCGCCCCTGGCGAGATGTTCGTCGCGCGCAACGTCGCCAACTTGGTGCCGCCCTATAAACCCACAGGCGAATACCACTCGGCCTCGGCAGCCTTGGAGTTTGCCGTCCAAGAGCTGAAGGTCAAACACATCGTTGTATTGGGCCATGGACGCTGTGGTGGCATCAAAGCGGCTCTGGACCCAGACATAAAGCCCCTGTCGCCCGGCGACTTTATCGGAAAGTGGTTGGAAATGCTGGGGCCGGTCTCTGACGAAGTGGGCCACTATGCCCACCTGACCCAAGGCGAGCGCCAGACCATGCTGGAGCGAATTTCCGTCCGTCGCTCGATCGACAACCTCAAGACCTTCCCCTGTGTGAGCATTCTTCACGACAAAGGGCGGCTGCAATTGCACGGCGCTTGGTTCGATATCGCCAAAGGCGAACTTTGGATCATGGACCCAGAGACCGGGGACTTTGAGCCCTTGGACGAAGCCATCGCCTAGAACCAGGCCTGCCTACAAGGCCTGTCCCCTATACCGGCGCTGCCACTAGTCCCAGGGGCGGCCTGCGCCCGCTAGGCCCTAGTGGCGATGTGCGCCAGTGCCTAGTGGCGGTGTGCGCCAGTGCGGCCTGCAAACAATCCCAGAGCCAGCAGGCTTGCAGCGCAGGCAAGGCTGCCTGCCATGCCCATAACCTGACGATACCCGGCCCCAAGCGCGCTGGGGGCAAGCCCGGTGCCAAGGTCAGTTTGGATGTCTGCATCGCGCAACGCAGCCATCAACACCACACCGACAGCAATGCCCAGCGGAGCCGCCAATCGCGCGGCAGCATTCGAGACGCCCGATGCCAAGCCTGCTTGCTCGCTGGGCGCAGCCTCCATAACGCCCGCGCTGAGCGGGGCAACCAGGGTTGCCATTCCCAAACAGAGCAAGGCGAAAGGTAGATAAACGCCCCATGTCAGGTCGGCGATATCCAGCGCCAAGCCGAAACAGGCCAATCCCGCCAATGCAGAGCCCAGCGCCAAAAAGGCGGCAATCCCATGCTGCGCCGCCAGGCCAGAGGTAATGCGCGAGCCAATTGCGATGCTCGCGCTCATCGACAACAGCACAAAACCGACCTGGGTTTCGCTGAGACCAAAATCCAGCAAAAGCTTAAAGGGAAGCATGAACTGCACCAGGCCCAAGGCCGCATAGAGCAACAAGGTCAATAAATTGATGAGCAAAAAGGGGCGCGAGGCAAACAGGCTGAGGGGAACAATCGGATTGGCCGCCCGCGTTTCCCAAAAAACAAAGGCCAACAGGCCCAGCAGGCCAGCGATAACCAGCAAACCCGCGAAAACCGGGGAGCTTGCCACCGCCAAGTTCTGAGGGCCGTCCGCTCGTGCCATGACCGAAAGGCCAAAGGTCAGCGAAAACAGGCTGGACAACAACAGCGCGACACCTAGCCAGTCGAGTTCGCGCCATCG
This sequence comes from Alphaproteobacteria bacterium, assembly GCA_030428565.1. Taxonomy (GTDB): domain Bacteria; phylum Pseudomonadota; class Alphaproteobacteria; order UBA7985; family JAUIBT01; genus JAUIBT01. The sequence goes on along the minus strand of JAUIDR010000045.1, from coordinate 13,968 downwards.
CTGGTGCGCGCGTTGGTGGCGGGGCCTACGGCCTTGGCGAAATACTGCAATCGCCAGGAGCCCGACCAGCAGTCCGAGCGGCAGGTTCACGTAAAACACGGCTGCCCAGTCAAAGCGCGCGATCAAAAAGCCGCCGATCGCGGGGCCTAGAGCGGTCGAGCTGGCTGTGCCGCTGGCCCACCAACCAATCGCTCGGCCGCGATCCTTGGGGCCGTAAGCGTCGCTTATAAGCGCCAGGCCTTGCGGCACCATCAAAGCCGCGCCAAGGCCCTGCAAGGCGCGTGCAGCGACCAATGCGGCCAGACTAACCGAAACCGCACACAGCACCGATGCGGCGACCAACACCACCAACCCCCAGATAAACAGCCGCTTACGCCCAAGCAGGTCTCCAGCTGCACCACCGACCAAAATGATGCTCCCTAAGGTTATGCCGTAGGCGTTGACCACCCACTGCACCGACGCAAGATCGACCGAAAAATGGGCTTGGATTCCGGGAAGCGCAATATTCACCAGCGAGGCGTTGATAAAGCCCATGGCCGAGGCCAAGACCGCGGCCAGTAAAAGATAGCGCCGCTTGCGCGGGCTGAGCTCGCCCTGCCCGCCAACCGTGGTAGCGGCGGTGCCCGTGGCGGACATCAGAGCCCCTTCAGGCGCTTGGCAAGGCTCTTGCGCTCTACGGTAAGCGCGGCCTTCAACTCCTCATCGGCGTGTTTTTCGTCATTTTTCAGTGCCTCAATGACGGCTGTTAGAGCCGCGCGAGCCTCTTGCCGCTCGCTGGCCGACAGCTCACCTAAGTCTACCGTTGAGTTCAGCATAAGATCCGAGTAGGCGGTGTGGTCACTATCCGCAAGGCGGGTCAATTCTTGATCCAATTCGGACCAGGAGTCTTGCTCGCGCGCCAAAAGTTGCGAGTTTGCGCGTTCTTCTAACGCCACCATCAATCGCACGTATTCCCAAACATCCAGCTTCATATATCGCCCTCTTTGCGCGAAATTTCCAACAGGCAACGCCCTCGCGCCTATCGCTTAGCGCGGCTTTTGCCTTGACGAAAGCGAAACCTGCCCCGAGCTTGAAGCTAGTGGGTCTGCAATAGAGGAGAAACGTCCATGACAAGGCGCATCATCGCGATTATCGCCGCCGCCTTTTTGGCCAACGCCTTGGGCGCGGTTTGGTATATGGTCTTCCAACAACCTTGGATGACGGCCAGCGGCGTAACCATGGAACAAGCCCAAGCCAGCAGTCCGGTTTTGATTTTCTTGGTGCCGCTCGCAGCCTGGCTGATCGCCTCTGCCGCCTTAATGGCGCTCGTCAGCCTCCAGAGCCGCCGGTCACTGGCCGCACATGTGCAGACCGCTGGATTGGTCTGGCTGGCTGGATGCCTGAACGCAACGATCCTGAGCGTCTATTTCGGCGGGCGCGGCGCGGCTCTGCTGTGGATTGATGGCGGCTATTTGTTGGCGGGCCTGATGATTATTGCCGTTGTGCAAGCCCTGATCGTGAAAGCCAAAGACTAGCTGCAACTGATAATCGGCACGGCACAAACAAAAAGGCCGAACCCGTTAGACCGGGTTCGACCTTGTTTTTAAGCGTCCTGAAAGCCTGGGGCTTAGAACAGGCCTTGGATCAAGCCTTCGTCATCCAAGTGGATGTGATTGGCTGACGGAACCGACGGCAAGCCCGGCATGGTCATGATATCACCGCAGATCGCGACAACGAACTCAGCGCCTGCCGACAAGCGGACTTCGCGCACGTTGACAACGTGATCGGTCGGCGCGCCACGCAGCGAAGGATCGGTCGAGAAGCTATACTGTGTCTTCGCGACACAGATCGGCAAGTGGCCATAGCCAGCCGCTTCTAGATCCTTGAACTGCTTGCGAACCTTGGCATCGGCGGTGATGTCTGACGCGCGGTAGATGCGGGTCGCAATGGTCTTCATCTTGTCCCACAAAGGCATGTCGTCCGGATACAGAGTTTGGAACTGCGCTACGTCGCTATCGACCAGCTCAACGACCTTCTTCGCCAGCGCCTCGGTGCCCGCTGATCCATCAGACCAGTGCGTGCAAACAACTGCATCGACGTTATAGCCGGCAACGCCCGCTTGAATGGCCTCGACTTCGCCATCGGTGTCGGTGACAAAGCGATTGATCGCCACCACAACCGGCAGGCCGTAGCCTTTCACGTTCTCAACGTGGCGGATCAAGTTGACCACGCCGCGCGTAACCGCTTCGACGTTCTCTTCGCCCAGGTCTTCTTTGGCAACGCCGCCGTTCATTTTCAGCGCACGAACCGTGGCAACGATGACCGCTGCGGAGGGGGCCAGGCCTGTCTTGCGACATTTGATGTCCAAGAACTTCTCAGCTCCCAAGTCGGCACCAAAGCCGGCTTCAGTCACGACGTAATCCGCCACCTTCAATGCGGTCGTGGTGGCCATAACCGAGTTACAGCCGTGCGCGATGTTCGCAAAGGGGCCACCGTGGATGAAGGCCGGGTTGTTTTCCAGGGTCTGCACCAAGTTCGGCTGCATAGCGTCCTTCAGCAGAACAACCATTGCACCGACGCCGCCCAAATCGCGGGCATAGATCGGCTCGCGGCTGCGCGAATAAGCGACAACCATCTGACCCAAGCGACGCTCCAGGTCGGCCAAATCAGTCGCCAGACAGAAGATCGCCATGATCTCTGAGGCTACCGTAATGTCAAAACCGCTTTCACGGGGGAAGCCGTTCGCGACGCCGCCCAGTGAGTTGACGATTGAGCGCAGCGCGCGGTCGTTCATATCAACAACACGGCGCCACTGGATGCGGCGCTCGTCGATGTCCAGCTTGTTGCCCCAATAGATGTGGTTATCGATCAACGCCGCCAGCAAGTTGTGAGCTGAGGTGATAGCGTGAAAGTCGCCGGTAAAGTGCAGGTTGATGTCCTCCATGGGGACAACTTGAGCATAGCCACCACCGGCAGCGCCGCCCTTAACACCGAAGCACGGGCCCAATGACGGTTCGCGCAAAGCGATCATCGCATTCTTGCCGATGCGGTTCAGCGCATCGCCCAAGCCGACGGTCGTGGTGGTCTTGCCTTCGCCCGCCGGGGTCGGGTTGATGGCGGTCACCAGAATCATTTTGCCGTTCGGCTTGTCCTTAACAGAGTCGATATAGTCGAGCTTGATCTTAGCCTTGTAATGGCCATAGGGCTCGATCATGTCTTCGGGAATGCCGAGCTTGTCTGCAATCTCGACGATTTTCTGCATCTTCGCGTTACGGGCGATATCGATGTCACTCATGGCCTGGTGTCCAATAATCTTTGGGTGGGTGGTGCGGGTTAGGTCTGCGCTCAGCGCCCCTGCAGGTATAATCTGTCGCGGCACGCGGACTGTTGCGAATAAGACATGATTAAGGAGCAACGCGCCGTTTCGGAAGCATCTTAATCAGGTTTTTTGCTCTGAGCGGCAAAAAAAGCTCGCATGTGAAATTCCGCCTGGCTGGGCGAATAATAGTATTCTGCGCCGACCGGGCAAGCCCGACGGGCAGCGCAACCTTGCGCCAAACAATCATCAGGCCTTGCATCTAAATAGGCCACACAGCTCGGAACATCATAGCGTCCCTGCCCTATGGCGTGCACTGGACAGGCGCTCAAGCAGGGCTTGTCCCTGCACTGTTCACACGGGTGGCGGACGGCTTCGGTTCGCGCGGGAGTTTCATCGGGCAATATCACCGCGCCCTGTCCATCGAAAATCAGCGCCGCGCGATAAGCGTGCCACAAGCCGTAGCGCTGATGGATCATCGGCCCCAGCATTGAGGCATGCGACTGCCCGCTTTGGCGCGCCCAAGCTAGAAACGGCGGGTAAGGCGGCCCGTCCGATGGGTAGGTGACCGAGCACTGCCAGCGCGTCGCCAGCCCGTCGCCCAGCCGCTTGGCAGCACGGTCCATGGGGTGCGCCCGCCCGTCGCCAAATTCGGGACTCTCCGAAAAGACTTGCCACCAAAGGGGGCCGACATTGCCCAGCAGGATCACCACATCGGGTTGTTCGACCCATCCCAGAACCTGCCAGCCCCAGCCCGCGATCTCTTTTTGGATTGATTTTAGGGTCAACTTACTCACACACTTCTCCTAACTGGCCTGACAAACGCGGCTCGGTCGCGTTTGCGGCGCGAAAAGTCGCACAAAGGCAGGTCATTTTATTCAAAATTGTTCTTAAGAGCAGACACAGAGCAATAGCACCCCGCGCAACCCATTTGGCCTTATAGGGAGTAGCCCATGTCAGACGAAGACGAAATCATCCTGGCTGAGTTGAACGACGAAGAACTGGTTCAACAGATGCACGATGACCTCTATGAAGGTCTTAAAGAAGAAGTTGTCGAAGGCGTTGAAATCCTGCTGGATCGCGGCTGGACCCCCTACGACGTGCTGACCAAAGCACTTGTGGCGGGCATGACCATCGTCGGCATCGATTTTCGTGACGGCATCTTGTACGTGCCGGAAGTCTTGATGGCCGCCAACTCGATGAAAGCAGGCATGGGCGTTCTAAAGCCGCTTTTGGCTGAGACCGGCGCCCCCAAGATTGGCTCTATGGTAATCGGGACCGTCAAGGGCGACATTCACGACATCGGCAAGAACCTGGTGTCGATGATGATGGAAGGTGCAGGCTTTGAAGTCTATGACATCGGCATCAACAACCCGGTCGAAAACTACCTGGAAGCCCTAGAAGAGCACAAACCCGAAATCTTGGGCATGTCCGCGCTGTTGACCACCACCATGCCGTATATGAAGGTCGTGGTAGACACGCTGGTCGAAAAGGGCATTCGCGACGACTATATCGTTTTGGTCGGTGGTGCACCATTGAACGAAGAATTCGCCGAGAATGTCGGTGCGGACGCCTACTGCCGCGATGCCGCTGTTGCGGTGGAGACCGCCAAGGAGTGGGTCGCAAAGATGCACAACCGCCGCGCCTCCGCTTAACGGCGCAGGTCTGGCGCGTTGCGCTTGGCTTGTACCAGAGGTATCCATATATCAAAAAGGCGTGCCTTGCCCTGCTCGGCGCGTCTTTTTTGTTTTGTGTAGCGATTGACTTTCGCCCGCTATCATCGTGACCGCAAGGGCCTAGTGGCTCGTTTTCGTATTGGAGCGCCTTGCCCATGAAACCAAATCTCATCATCGGATGTGGCGCCATTGCGCAGGAATTGGTGGCCCTTATCAAGGCCAATGGCCTGCAGGGCGGCTTAGAAGTCACGGCCCTGCCCGCCATTTGGCACAACACGCCCGAGAAGATCTTGCCGGGCCTAAAAGAGAAAGTCGCCGCAGCCCAAGCCAGCGACAAGTACGAAAAAATCTACATCGGCTACGCCGATTGCGGCACCGGCGGCCTATTGGATCGCTATATTGATGAAGAAGGGCTTGAGCGCATCGGCGGCGACCATTGCTACGCCTTTTACGCAGGCCAGGCCCGTTTTTCCGAACTGTTCGAACAAGAGCTTGGTACCTTTTATCTGACCGACTACCTGGCCCGCCATTTCGATCGCCTCATCATCCAAGGCTACAAGCTGGACACGCACCCAGAACTGCTGCCGATGATGTTCGGCCACTACAGTAAACTCGTCTATCTTGCCCAAGTAGATGACCCAGAGTTGGATGAATTGGCGCGTCAAGCGGCTGACAAACTGGGCGGCCTGGCCTACGAGCGCCACATCACCGGCTATGGCGAACTCGCGACCTTTGTCCGCGCCGCGGCAGGTGGTGAGGCAGGCTAGCGGAATACATCCCAAGAGCGACACCAAGCAAAGCCGCAAGCCCCTAACGTCAACCTAAACCAGCGAACCCATGCCAGTTCGGCCCATGAAGAGAGGTGCTGCCGGCGCTCGATAGGCAAACCGGACGGCTCCGACCAACGCTTCGCTCAAGACGCCCCTTTATAGCGCCGCTTCCCAGTTAGCTGCTATCCAGGGCATCGCGAGCGGAAAAATACTAAATAAACGATTTAGTTACATATTCGATATTTTTATAAATATTCGAACGAATACAGCAATCTTCGTTTTACTTCTTTCTATAGCCTCAAGATGAGTTGCCTAGATTACGCCATACTGGTTGCATGCGCTTTTCAACCTCTAGTAGCGATTTCATTTTGACATTGAAAAATCATAAATCGTTGATTTTGTGGGGAATTGTTGTGGTGGCGTTCTTTCTCGCCCCGCTGCTTCCTGCGCTGGCCGAGTCTGGACGTATACCCGACGTGCCCTTTAAGCAGGGCTGGATCGGCACCGAAGGAAGCAACCCACAGCAAAACCTCAACGTGACCAGCTTTGAGAGCCGCGGCGTCCTTATCGCGCGCTTCTCGCAACCAACCTCTGTGTCCGGCGATTTTGAGATACAAGGCAACGATATCCCGGGCATTTTGACCCTGTTTATTGACACCGGGCAAGTGGTCCAAGTCGAAGGCGCGATCGTTTGGGTTGATAAAGACAGCGGCACCACCCAGTCCGCTGGTTTTATCGTCGCCGAGGGACAGACCGCGAGCTTTACCAGTGAGGCTGGCACCACCACCACCTTGACCGGCGGCGGCGCACTCAACGACATATCGCTCGAATTGATTGGAAACGGGGCGACCTACCCCGAAGGAACCATCAGAGGCTTCGCCGACAATCCAGAAATTAACGGCAGCGCGGACACCAAGGGCGTCTTGCGGGCCATGAATGAATATTTGGCCTGGGTGGAAGCCCACCGCCCCTTGGGTCCGGTGACCGTTGACACCTTGGTGACCACCGATACCACCCCGATTCTGACCGGCACCGTTACCCTGGACCGCGACCAAGGTGAGACCTTGAGCGTAACCGTTAACGGCGTAACCTACAGCGAAGATGACCCAGAGCTTAGCGTTGACGGCAATACCTGGACGCTCGACCTATCTTCTGTCGATCCGATGGACTACACCATCTATGACGTATATGCTGTCATCACAAACCAGGACTTTTACACCCTAGCCGACAACACAAGCGGTGAGCTGACGATCCAGCCGCGCCCGCGCGATACCACCAAGTCTTGTTACCAAAAAGTTGACCTTTATTTCCTGAACGATGAGTCGGGCACCGTCGATTCAACCGAGTTCTATCAATCGACCGAATATGTGAAGAACATCGCTAGCTCGATATATTTCAACACCTATACCGGCGCGCAAGCGGGCTTGATCCAATGGTCGGGCAGCAATGTCGAGACAGGCCTCAATATGTTTCGCGAGCTGCCTTTGCGTGAGAGCGATTTGAGCGTGCAAAGCCAGTTTTTGTCCGAAGACTTTGACCGCTTGTTAGAGACCAACTATGGCCCCGTTAATCGCGAATTCAGCTCTGGCACCCGACCAGAAGAAGCCCAGCTGTTCCTAAACGAAATTATTTTGGGGGGCTCAAGCTACAGCGCCCAGCGCAAATCTAGCATCACCGGTCGACGCTCTGATGCCTCGCAGCTGGTGGTTTTCATGACCCAAGCTAGTGGCAATGAATTTTCCGATACTTGGGCCACGCACGCCACGACCTTGCGCGAAAATCTCGACAATTCTTACCTGCTGACGGTCCTGATTGACAAGGCGCAAACGGCCTACGAAAGCGGCGAGACTGGCAACGACGGCTTTGGCTCTAATACCAGTGCGGATGGCGCCACTGCGACCCAAATCTTGAACGGCGTGGTCGGTCTGCCCGACACCACGACCTCGGCGGACGCGGTCAACAACTTGATTGCTGGACGCGAAGGCGGCATTTATCTGGCTGGTTCCTACGGCGCACTCGACAGCCAAGCGCTGTCGACTTTGATCTGTGAGACCGCCGCCCAAATCGCGCCGATTACCGTGAACAACGTGACCGTCAGCGAATCAAGCGACTACATCGTTTTTGAACTGCAAGCCCAAGAGGGCCGCATCATTGACGCCATCGAAGTCACCGGCCAAACCGCGACCTTGGGAGTGGATACCAGCAGCGGGTTAGAGGTCTATGTCGGCGGCTCTTGGGTCGCATATGACGGCACAACCGATTTGACCGTTTCCAGTGCAAACAGCCTTTTCATCCGCATGGCGGTCAACAACGACGACCTATCGGAAGGGTCTGAGTCGCTCAAAATCAACGTGGTTCCGACCCTGGGCACCGCAACTAGCGGCATCGGTACCATCGTAGACGACGGCAGCTCCGGCACCGTATTTTCGGGCGATGCCACCAGCAGCAGCGAAACGACGGCAGACGACGACTACTTTATCAACGACGTGCGTGTCTGAGGCCTCCGCCTACCTAGTATTTCGCGTTGATGGCCACGCCAATCGCAACCTGACCGATTTGACGCTGCTGAACGGCCCCGGCACCGGTAAATCCGAGGCCGTGGTTGGTACCGATACCCATAATCCCGACACCACTGCGCTGCAGTACTGGGATAGCGATGGCGGCAACGGCTGGCTGAATTACACCCCTGGGGACACTGTAACCATCATGAGCGACGGCCAGCTGTTCGTTCGTACCGCAGTGACCCAAGATGACGACTATGAAGGCCCCCACAATTTACGCCTGCAGGTGACACCGCGCGTTGGCGTCGTGAAGACCGGGCAAGGGACTATTGTTGATGATGGCAGCGAGACGACCGTCTTCAACGACCCAGATACCACCCCTAGCAGCGGCGACCAGGATGATGACCGCCGCATCGCAATCAACGACGTGAGCGTGTCTGAAGCCTCCACCTATCTTGTATTCGAGGTGACAAGCCCCGATGACACCTCAAATGCGCGTCAAGTGACCGATTTCGCGCTCACAGATGGCCCCGACAGCGGTTCAAGTACCGGCAAGGGCATCGCCGTTATTGGCACTGATACGCAAGATCCAGGCTCAACAAGTCTGCAATATTATGACCCACAGGCCCTGGCTTGGAAGGACTACGTAAGCGGCGCCGACCTGGTGATTCCATCGGGTGCAGATGGCACGCTCTTCATGCGGACCGCCATTACACAAGATGATGACTACGAAGGACCGCATAATTTCCAATTAACGGGCGTGTCAGCCATTGATTCCAATCGCAGCGGCTCAGGCACCGGCACCATTGTCGATGACGGCAGCACCGGCACCGTCTTTGTCGACAACGCGACAACCTCCTCCAGCGGCCTGGCCGATGATGACCGCCCTTTGAGCGTAAACAATGTGTCGGTCTCAGAATCCTCGCCCTACATCGTATGGAAAGTTCAGGCCTCGGCCGGACGCAACTTGACCAGCATTACGCTGGAAAATGGCGTCACCGGAACGGCTGCGACTGTTGGCATCGATACCAGCGATGCCACAGCCAACAGCCTGTTTGAGGTCTACGATGGCAGCAACTGGGTCACCTATTCGGGCAGTGGCACGCTTGTGGTGCCAGAAAGTGGCGTGCTGTATGTCCGCAGCAAAGTGCAGCAAGATAGCGTTTACGAGGGCCCGGAGACCCTGGATTTGACCGTCACACCTTCGGTCGGCGACAGTGCGAGCGGTGTCGGTACGATCTATGATGACGGCAGCGTGGATACAGAATTTCCCGCATCTGGCCCAGGGGCAAGCGACGGTGAACAAGGCGCCGCAGACGACGACCGCCCGCTAGCGGTCAATAACGTCAGCGTCTCAGAAGAATCGCCCTATATCGTGTTCAAAGTCACCGGTGGTGCCGAGCGCCGCCTGCAAGACCTAACCCTGTCCAACGGTCCCGGCAGCGGTGACAGTGAAGCAGTGATCGGGGTCGATACCAGCGATGCAGGCACGGGGGTCGCTTTGCAGACCTATTCGACCACGAGCGGCTGGAGCGATTACAGCCCCCAAACCGAAATTTCGCTCAACAGTGATGGCTTGCTGTACGTACGCACCGCCATTGTGAATGACGCGCCCTATGAAGGGCCCCATGTCTTTACGCTAAGCGCAGAGCCCACAACCGGCAGCGCAGCCTCGGGTCAGGGTACCATCTATGACGACGGCAGCGAGCGTGCGGTCTTCTCTGAAACCGATACCAGCACCAACAGCAGCACCGGATTTAATGACGACCGCCCCATCAGCGTCAATGATGTCTCGGTCGCTGAGTCGTCCAGCTACATCGTTTTCAAGGTCAGCGGTACAAGCGGGCAAGTCCTCAATGGCTTGACTTTGGCTGATGGCGATGCGCTCGACGGCAATGCAATTATTGGAACCGATACCAGCAATCTCAACGCAAGCAGCGGGTTGCAGATATATGATCCGGCCCTGATCGAATGGAACGACTACACCAGCGGCGACGATACGACGATCCCAAGCAGCGGCATCTTGTATGTGCGAACGGGGATCGCGCAAGACAACAGCTATGAAGGCGAAGAGAACTTTACCCTGACCGCGAATTCAAAAGGCGGTCAATCGGATGTCGGCACGGGCAGCATCTTTGACGACGGCAGCGAAGACACCGTTTTCACAGATCCCAGCCCAGAGCCCACAACCGGCAGCAAGGACGATGACCGGCCGCTGACTGTCAATGATGTCTCCGTCTCTGAAGCCTCGGACTACGTGGTCTTTACCATTAGCGGCAACGAAGGCCGCGCGCTGAGCGATTTGGCGTTGGCTGATGGCACGGCCATAGTCGGCGTCGATACACAGAACGCCGGAACCACGCCGATCCAATATTGGGATGATAGCAGCTCCAGCTGGAAGGACTATGCCTCCGGCCTTAACGTGTCGTTGCAGAGCGACGGTGCAGGCGGCGGTGTTTTGTACGTGCGCACTGGCTTGGTTCAAGACAACCTGTTCGAGACAGATCCAGACCCCGAGACCTTCCAACTGGTCGTGACTCCCGATGGAGGTGCCGATCCCAGCACAGGAACGGCAAGCATTTATGACGATGGCTCGGTTGACACGGTATTTCCAGATCCCTCGCGCGAACCGTCGAGCGGGACGGCGGATGATGACAGTCCCATCACCGTCACCGACGTCAGCGTTTCTGAATCATCGCGCTACATTATCTTCAAGGTTACGGGCACCGCAGACCGTCCGTTGGACCCCAGCGGCTTTACCTGGCTCGCCAGCGGCAGCAAGCCATTGATCGTCGCCAATTCCAGTGGCGACGTAGGCGCCGATCTTAAATGCTACAATACCGGTAGTGGAAACTGGAACTTGTCCACGAACACCGGCACCAACGCGGCGTGTAACAAGCTGCACGCCGTCGAGGGGCAATCGGGTGGCGAACTCTATGTGCGTGCGGAAGTCTACAACGACACCCCCTATGAAGGCCCTGAGACCGCGACGCTCACAATAACGCCGTCTACAGGCGCGCCCGCCAGCGGCGTTGGAACCGTCTATGACGACGGCAGCGTTACGACCCATTACGACAATGACGACAGCTACGATCCGTCAGAGGGCACCGCGGACGACGATCGGACATTTGAAGTGACCGATGTCTCGGTCTCAGAACTGTCGCCCTATATCGTTTTCGAAGTTCACGGCACCGGAGGCTTTACACTCGACAGCTTGGCACTCAGCAGTGGCAGCGCAACGGTCGGCAGCGACACCTTGGATGCGGGCACAACCAGCGCGCTGCAAGTCTATGACGCCACCAATGGCTGGTCGGACTATAATGGCACCGATGATATTGACCTTCCCAGCGATGGCATCCTCTATGTTCGCACCAAAATCTATAATGATAACACCAGCCCCATCTACGAAGGCCCAGAGAGCTTCACACTGACCGCAACAGCGCTGTCTGGTGGCACAACAGCGGTAGGCACCGGCACGATTTATGACGATGGCACCGAGGATACGGTCTTCAGCGCCACGGACACACAGCCTCAGCAAGGCGACGCCGATGATGATCGCGAATTAGCGGTCAATAACGTGACGGTCTCAGAATCGTCGACCTACATCGTGTTCGAAGTGACCGACAATAGTAGCCGCGACGTAACAAACTTTAGCTTGAGCGATGGCAGTGGCAGCGATGCAGCCGTGGTCGGAACCGACACTACCAACCTTGGCACCAATGGCGTCGAGTACAACTTGGGAGACGGGTCAGGCTGGCAAGACTTCACCGCCACAATCACATTCCCATCCGGCGGCACGCTTTACGTGCGCACCGGTGTCACCAACGACGACACCTTGGAGCACGCAGAGGTCTTTACGTTGCAAGTCACCTCCGACAATGGCGACGCCACGACCAGTTCGGCCACCGGTAAAGGCACCATTGTCGATGACGGGACCGAAGGCCAATATTTTGGCCCCAACGATACCAGCCCCCAAGACGGCACGCCCGACGATGATCGCGGCATCGCGGTCAACAGCGTGACCGTCTCGGAAGCTTCGCCCCATATCGTCTTTGAAATCACCAGCCCCGACGACACAGACCAAGCGCGCGCACTGAGCAGCCTGGCCCTGAGCGATGGCGATGCTGGTGACGCGAGCTGTTCTGGAACCTGTATCGCGACTACCTCTGGTGCAGAGCTGGACACTGGAACCAGCACTGAGCTGGAATACTTTGATGGTTCGGCTTGGCAATTGGCCAGCGGCGGCGGCATGTCGATCCCTGCCGGCGGCACGCTCTATGTGCGTACGAGCGTTGTCCAGGACAGCAGCTTTGAGGGCGCGCACAAATTTACCTTGACCGCGAGCCCGGCGACTGGCGCTGCGGCGTCTGGAATTGGTACCATTGTCGACGACGGTAGTGAGCCAGCCGTGTTTGCAGGCGGCAGCACCAGCCCGACCAATGGACTAGCCGATGATGACCGCGCGCTGAGCGTCAGCGATGTCTGCGTGTCAGAGAACTCCACCTATATGGTGTGGGCAATTTCCGGCGGCAGCGACAGCGCGGGACGCAAGTTGAGCGGCATCGCCTTGAAAGCAGGCTCGGTCGGCACAGCGGCTATAATCGACGTCGATACCAAAGACGTCGGCTCCACCAACGACCCCTTGCGCTATAGCGAAAATGGCACTGTGGGCAGCTGGACCGGCTATTCAGGCGTCGGCGAGGTATCGCTAGATAGCAATGGCCACCTCTATGTGCTCGGCGAGCTGAGGGACGATGACGATTTGGAAGGGGTCGAGAGCCTAGACCTTACCGCGACCCCGCTTACCGGCAGCTCGGCAACCGGTCAGGCCTATATTTTTGACAACGGACAGACGACCACCACCCTGTGCGATGCGATTGAGATCTTTGACGAGCGTAGCGCTACCGGCACGACCGTGGATGCAGACACCATTGACGACGACCGCCCGCTAGCCATCAATGATGTTGCGGTCGCCGAATCGTCAAGCCACATCGTCTTCGCCGTTACGGCTCAAGATGGACGCGTCATTACGGGCCTAGCGTTGAGCGATGGCCCCGACACGGGCTCTTCGACGGGAGAAGGCATCGCGACCGTAGACACCGACACAAGCGACGCCAGCACCGGCGTTGCGCTGCAATACTACGCAAGCGGGGCCTGGCAAACCTTCACCAGCGGCACCACAAACATCACCGTTGACAGCTCTGAGCGGCTCTATATCCGCACAGGCATCGCCCAAGACACAAGTTACGAGGGCCCGCACGCCTTCAGCTTGGCCGTGACGCCACAAGCCGGTTCATCCGTGAGCGGCGTTGGCACCATTTATGATGACGGCAGCTCCCAGCCCGTTTTCAATAACGACAGCCCAACAACCACCGGGAACGAACGCGACGATGATCGCAGCATTGCGATAAACAGCGTGTCCGTCTCAGAGTCCTCACCCTATATTGTTTTTGAGCTGACCTGCGGTTCGGGAACTTGCAGTGAAGATCGCTGGGTCACGGGCATCAGTTTGGCTGGGTCTGCCGAAGACGCCGAACAAACCGCGACTTTAGCAAGCGATACAACCGCGCCCAGCAGCACCGCTCTGCAAGTCTACGACATGTCAACGGCGGAGTAAAACCCGACCAAAGGGCGGCGCAAAAGTAGGCCACTTTGGTGTTGGGCGTAACGTGGGCACGGGGCGGCAGCGGCCAGTCAGCCGCGCTCCCAAATTAGCTGGCGGTTGA
>JAUIDR010000044.1 GCA_030428565.1 Alphaproteobacteria bacterium | reverse complement strand
GCCAGAAAAAAGAAGTTGCAGAACAGTATGATTGAAAAATAGTCCCAACCCGCTTGGGCGGTTGCCGGGTCGGGCGACAGCTGGGCGAACAAAGGCTTCATCACGAGCCCGCCGCCAATCGCCAACGCGGCGCTGGCTGCGATGCTAAGCAGCACCGCTTGCACGACCGTACGCCCGGCGCGCTCTTCGTCGCGAGCCCCGACTGCGTGCGATGTCAACACGGTCGTACCTTGGCCCAGCCCGATTGCGACCCCCAGCATGAGCAAGAAAATGGGGAAAGAGATGCCCAAGCCCGCTACCGCTTCTTCTGAGACCCGCGAGGCCCAAAAAGTGTCGATCAGATTATAGAGCGTCGTAAAAAAGAACCCGACGGAGGCCGGCAAGGCCATCTTAACAATCAATGTCGAGATTCTGCCCTCGAGCAAATTGAGTTGTGCCATGCTGTTGCTTTCTTTTTGATTTGGACCGGTCGTTCGCGACTGGATAGCGGGCCAAGCGGCGAATAGCGCTCGACTCCCTGATATCTACGCTGCAATCTGACTCGGTCGCAAGCCACGTTCCGGTGCGTTCATCGAACTAGGCGTTGGGCAACGAAGCAACACGAGAGCAATACGGCCATGGACATTTTAGATTTGTCGATCATGACCAGCCCGCAGGTCGGCGAGGTCTGTCAAAATTCGCAGCGCCCTTGCATGGCTGTCCTGACGCTGGGCGCACTGGAGCAGCACGGCCCGCATCTGCCTCTGGCGACCGACAGCTTCATCGTCCAGGGCGTGTTGGAAGCCGCTTTAGGTCGGTTGGCAAAAGAAGGCGGCGACGGCGCGCTTTTGGTCCTGCCGCACCAGTCCGTCGGCCTTTCCGTTGAGCATAGTGCTTTTGCAGGTACGATGAGCTTGCAGGCTGCGACCGCGCTTGAAGCCTGGTTTCAAACTCTGTCAGCGCTGCCACGTTGGGGCGTCGATCGCGTCTTTCTGTTCAACGGCCACGGGGGGCAGGTGGGCTTGATCGAGGTGCTGGCTCAGCGGTTGCGCTCAGAATTGGGCATGACGGCCATTTGGTGCCACGTTGATGCTTTGGGGTGTCCGGAAGGCATGATCCCCGACGATGAAAGGCGCATCGGGCTGCATGGGGGGCTGGTGGAAACAGCACTCATGCTGGCGATTGCGCCCCAGCATGTCCACATGAGCCAGGCCCGCCGGTTTGACTCGCGCCGGGAGGCGGCGACGGCCGACAATATTGCACTGCGTTCGGGCGGCTGCGCGCGCCATAGCTGGCAGGCCGAAGATCTCAATAGCGAAGGTGTCGTTGGCAACGCGGCGGCCGCAGATGCAAGTTTAGGGCGCAAATTGCTCGACCATCGGGCGAAAGCGCTTGCACAAGCTATCCAAGAAGCACTAACCTTTAGGCTAAACCGCTGCTAATGCGGAGATTTCTTGAAAGGGGGCCGTTGATCAAGGGGCGCTGAGCAATAGGAAAGGCAGCAATCCAAGAGGCAGCGGAAAAACGCATGAAACTCTATGATTTGATCGACAGGCTCAATGCGCCTGTCGATGCCAAGGCCCTTAGCGGGAGCACGTCGGGCGATGCAGATCAATTTCGGTCGCTGGCAGGCGCCCTGGCGCCGGTTCTGGCGCGCCGTCTGCAAAGCATCGCCAAGCTGTCCGCCCAATCGTTTGCCGGGGTTCTTGGCGAAGTGTCGGCAGAAGAGGCCAGCGCGGCATTGCGCCAGGTCGGTGGCCCCGATTTAGCGCGCCTTGCAATATTGGGCTCACAGGCACTTGAAGGGTTGATGTCTGACAGTACCATGAAAAAGGCGGCGATTGATCGTCTGGCGCAACAGAGTAATGTTGAGCGCAGCCAGCTTTTAAAAGACCTGCCGCTTGTCACGGCCTGGGTTATCGCGGGGCTCGATCAATTGGCCCAGGTTTGCGATCAACAACGTGAAGCAGAACGAAAGGCTCCGTCGAACTGGTACGCAGGCCTCGCCGAGCGGCTGGGATGGGAGCAAAGCGGCAAACGGCTTCGCGATCCGATTGAATCGGTGCTGGAGGGCGAGCTAAGCCAAGAAGAGCTTCGGCTCTTTTTGCCGCAAACACAACTGGAAACCGCCCCATCCGCATAATTGCGCTTTGCGTGGGAGCCCAGAAGCGCTATGAGCTTGTGACTGGCACACCGGTCTTGGGTCGCGCCCCTACAGTGGCGACGACGAAGGCTCGGACCGAAAAAATGGTGCCGCCATCTCTCACAGACCTGGATTGACTGCGTGACTGAGCTGTCGCTTACTCGTAACTTCTCCATCATTGCCCACATTGACCACGGCAAATCGACCCTGGCGGACCGCATTATTCAAGTCTGCGGCGCCCTCACCGATCGTGAAATGAAAGACCAAGTCCTGGACAGCATGGACTTGGAGCGCGAACGCGGCATTACCATAAAGGCCAACTCGATCCAGCTTAAGTATCCAGCCAATGATGGCCAGACTTACACGCTGAACCTGATTGATACGCCGGGCCACGTCGATTTTTCCTATGAAGTATCGCGTTCGCTGGCTGCGTGCGAAGGGGCTCTGCTGTTGGTTGATGCCTCGCAGGGCGTCGAAGCCCAGACTTTGGCAAACGTCTACCTGGCGCTGGAGAACGATCTAGAAATCATACCGGTCCTCAACAAAATTGATCTGCCCGCCGCCGAGCCGGAGCGCGTCAAAGAGCAGATCGAAGACGTAATCGGACTGGAAGCCGATGACGCGCTAGCGGTCTCTGGCAAGACCGGCGAAGGCGTCAAAGAAGTTATCGAGCGCATTATTGAGCGTGTGCCTGCGCCCACTGGGGATGCTAGCGGTAAGCTTCAAGTTTTGCTGATGGATTCTTGGTACGATTCCTACTTGGGCGTGATGATCTTGGTGCGTGTCGTCAATGGCGCGATTAAAAAGGGCCAGAAAATTCGCTTCATGTCGAACGGCGCGACCTACACCGTGGATCGGGTCGGGGTCCATACGCCCAATCGCGTAGAGCTGGGCGAGCTGCCGGCCGGTCAATTGGGCTTCATTACAGCGGGTATCAAGACAGTATCGGACTGTCAGGTCGGCGATACCATCACCTTGGATCGCGATCCCGCAGAGAAAGCCTTGCAAGGCTTTAAGCCGTCTGTGCCTGTTGTTTTTTGTGGGCTCTTCCCGGCGGACGCCTCCGAATTCGATCATCTGCGTGAGAGCCTGGCGCGTCTTCGCCTCAACGATGCCTCCTTCCAGTTTGAGATGGAGTCATCGGCAGCGCTGGGCTTTGGCTTTCGCTGCGGCTTCTTGGGGCTGCTGCATTTGGAGATCATTCAAGAACGCCTTGAACGTGAATTCGATTTGGACTTGGTCACGACTTCACCGTCAGTCGTCTATCACCTTGAGATGAAAGACGGCGAAAAGATCGAGATGCACAATCCGGTTGATATGCCCGATGTGACAAAAATCGAGAGCATTTCAGAGCCTTGGATCAAGGCCACAATTATGCTGCCGGATGAGTTTTTGGGGCCCGTGTTGAAATTGTGTGAGGATCGCCGCGGCATCCAAACCGATCTGACCTACGCGGGCAACCGCGCCATGTTGGTCTATGAATTGCCACTGGCTGAAGTCGTGTTCGATTTTTATGATCGCCTCAAGTCGATCTCCCGCGGCTATGCTTCCTTTGACTATCAAATGATCGACTATCGCGCCGAAAATCTGGTCAAGGTTGCCATTTTGGTGAATAGCGAACCCGTTGACGCGTTGGCGCTCATGTGTCACCGCGACCAAGCCGAATCGCGCGGGCGGACGCTATGCGAAAAGCTCAAGACGCTCATACCGCGCCAGTTGTTCAAAATCGCCATCCAGGCGGCCATCGGCGGCAAGGTCGTAGCGCGTGAGACCGTATCCGCTCTGCGCAAGGACGTGACCGCCAAGTGTTATGGCGGTGACGTCACCCGGAAAAAGAAACTGTTGGAAAAGCAAAAAGAGGGCAAGAAGCGCATGCGCCAAGTCGGCAATGTGGAAATCCCACAGTCGGCCTTTATTGCAGCGCTCAAAATGGATAGCTAAAGCGCTTTGCCCAATCTACGAACGCAAAAAGCCCGACCGTGACAGGCCGGGCTTTTTTGTTGGCAAGAGAGGGGGCAAGACTAAGCCTGCCAGGCCTTGAGGCGCGCCATAAGTGCTTGGGTTGAGGGGTCAACCTCTACCAGCTTATCTTCGTTTAGGGCGGGCAAGATCTCTTTGGCTAAGACCTTGCCGAGTTCAACGCCCCATTGATCAAATGGGTTGATGTCACACAGAACCGCTTGAACAAAAACACGATGCTCATACAGCGCAATCAGCGCACCCAAGACCCAGGGGGTCAGTTCTGGGTAGATCATCATCGTAATGTGTCGGTTGCCGACGATTTGACTATTGATGGCGGCAAGCTCGGCCTGCTCGTCGTTCATGCCTTTGGCCAAAAAGCGCGTTTTGGCC
Organism: Alphaproteobacteria bacterium; assembly: GCA_030428565.1. GTDB lineage: Bacteria > Pseudomonadota > Alphaproteobacteria > UBA7985 > JAUIBT01 > JAUIBT01. The sequence continues at coordinate 26,122 of JAUIDR010000044.1, read as the reverse complement.
AGCGCTTGGTCTTGCCCTTCCAAGAAAGCGCGTCCTTGGGCTAGAAAGTTGGCGAGCAGGATTTGGTGCTGTTCTTGGTCTTGCGTCGGCGACTTGGCGGCGGCCAACATGTCCATGGTCACCGTGTCGGTGCCTTGATGCAGGCACTGGAAGAAAGAGTGTTGCGCATTGGTGCCTGCAGCGCCCCAAATGACGGGCGCGGTCTTTGCTTTCACCGGCTCAGCGGCGGTCGTGATGGACTTGCCGTTAGACTCCATCTCGAGTTGCTGTAAATAAGCGGGCAGGGCTTCCAGGTTCTGATCATAGGGCAGAACCGCGTGCGAGGCCGCGTCCCAATAATTGCGGTAGTAGTAAGACAGCGCGCCCATGAGAGCCGGGATGTTTTGGTCCAAGGGCGCCGCAATGAAATGTTCATCCATAGCGTGGGCGCCGCTCAGCAACTCGACAAAGCGCTTCGGCCCAATCGCGAGCGCAATCGGCAATCCAATGGCCGACCAGAGCGAATAGCGACCGCCAACCCAATCCCAGAAGGGAAAGATTGCCGAGGCTTGAATGCCAAAGTCTTCAGCGCGCTGCGGCGCGGCGGTAACAGCCACGAAGTGAGCGCCCGATTGGGCGACATCATCGCTTGCCAGGCCCAAGCCAGCATTTAACCAACGCCGAGCCGCCTTGGCATTGGTCAGCGTTTCCTGCGTGGTGAAGGTCTTAGAAGCAACGACAAACAAAGTTCGCGCCGGGTCCATATCCGCCAGGCAGTTTTCAAGGTCGCTAGGGTCCACGTTTGAAACAAAGCGCACTTCTAGGCCTGTATCTGCGTAGGGGCGCAGCGCTTGACACACCATGCGTGGTCCCAGATCAGAACCGCCAATGCCGATGTTTACCACATGGGTGAAAGCTTGGCCGGTTGCCCCTCTACGCGCGCCACTTTGTAGGCTGTCGCAAAAGTCGCTGATCTGATCAAGGACTCGATGAACCTCGGCACTTACCGGCTCGCCATCCGCGCTATAGCTGCGTTGACCGGGGCCTGAGCGTAGTGCCATGTGAAGCGCCGGTCGCTGCTCGGCCGTATTGATGGCTGCTCCGGCGACCATGGCGTCCCGCTTGGACTCGAGCCCAGCGTGCTGGCACAGTTGAGACAACAGCTCGATGGTCTCGTCGTTGATTGGATGCTTTGAGAAATCAACGTGCAAAGTGTCATCAAGCGTAAAGCCAAAGGGGCGACGGCGCTGTTGATCGTCGTCCAGCAAGTGGCGGGCGCGTGTATGGCGCATTATCTTTTGGTGCGCGTCTAAAAGACCATCCAGGCTAGGCATTGCGGCATCCGGTTCAAAAGGTGACATAAAATGTAACAGTTCGCACATTTCTAGCCGAGTGACGCCGGAATGTCAGCCTTCAAAATGCCTCAGGCATCAAAAAACGGCCGCTGGCGCCGGTCGTTGCAGACAAAGCGGGGCTCAGGTGCTGATGAAAATAAGGGGCCGAAACGGCGGGCGGGCGTCATGCTTTGAGGCCCACCACAACGCTGGTGTTAGTGGCACATGCCCTTGCGCAGGTGATAATGGCCGTCGCGCAGCTCGATAAACATGTCATAGATGCCGGGATGATCGACGGGCGCGTCGCTCTCGTCCGCCAGCAGGTTCTGCTCCGAAACGTAGGCTTCGTAAGCGCCTTCCTCATTCTCCGCGAAGAGATGATAGAAAGGCTGGTCCTTTTTGGGGCGAATTTCTTCTGGGATCGACATGTACCACTCTTCAGAATTTGAAAAGCTGGGGTCAACGTCATAGACGACGCCGCGGAACGGGAAAATTCGGTGGCGGACAACTTGACCGATGGCGAACTTTGCTGACTGCATGTCGAGACCTGGGCTGGCGGATATAGAGTGCATGGCGTGAATTTAGGGTTGTTCGAGTTGAAGGTCAATTCGCGATTTGGTTGCTGGCCGCCTTGGAGCCATGCAATTTTACAAAAGCTCGCCATCAAGTGAAACCAGCGCGTCACGGAAGCGTTCGGTGCAGGCTTGCCAGGTGAAACCGAGCGCGTGTTGGCGCGCGTCGCGTGGGTCGAGCGTTTGGGCGCTGAGGCAGGCTTGCTGCAAATCCCAGTCCAGGGTACCGGCAACGGGGTCCGTAATGATGTCGTTGGGGCCCGTGACCGGATGGGCTGCGACGGGTAAGCCAGAGGCCAGAGCTTCGACAATGACCAGTCCAAAAGTGTCAGTCAGGCTAGGAAACACGAAGCAATCACAGCTTCGATAGATGGTGGCCAGGTCGTGGCCTTGGTGGGCGCCCAAGAACTTGACCTGCGGGAACTTGGCCATCAGGCGTTGGTGCTCTGGACCACTGCCGACAACCACCTTGGTGCCGGGCAGATCAAGCTGCAAGAATGCCTCAATGTTTTTTTCGACCGCAAGACGTCCGACGTTCAGCCACAGTGGGCGCGGCCACTCTTCACTGATCAAGGGTGAGCGCGCGCCGTCGGGGCGAAACATCTCAGTATCGACGCCGCGCAGCCAGACCCGGGTATTGGTGATGCCATAGCGCGCCAACTCGTCTTTTTGGCTCTGGGTCGTAACGAGGGTCGAGGCGGCCTGATTATGGAATTTCCGCAACATGGCGTAACTCCAGGTTACGGGAATTCGAGTGCGCTTGTGCAAGTATTCAGGAAATTTGGTGTGTAGCGACGTGGTGAACTGCCACTTCTTTTCCAGCGCTAGCGCGCGCGCTGCCCAACCAAGAGGCCCTTCTGTTGCCAAGTGCAGGCTGTCGAACGCATAGCCTTCGAGCATTTTGGCAAGCTTGCCCTTGGTCGCCAGGGCCAACGGTATTTCAGAATAGCCCGGCATGGGGAAACTTTTGAAATCGCTGGGTGTGATGAAGCTGACCGCGATGCCCATGTCGCGTAGGTGCTTGGCGGTCTGGTCCAATGAGCGTACCACGCCGTTAATTTGCGGGTACCAGGCATCGGTAACGACGAGCAGACGCGTCATAAGGGCTCTCCGCTGTTCGAATTCACAAGCCGCTGTTCTTTGGCTTGCCAGCGGCAGAGTATCAGGTGCCCGTCCATGGTCTCAACCGCGCAGGTGCAGCTGTCAATCCAATCGCCAGTGTTCAAGAAACGCTCGCCAAAGCGGCGATGATCTTTGGGGTAGTGGGTGTGGCCCGATATGACGACGCTGGCGCCTAATGCGCGGGCACGGCGGCAGGCGCGCTGCTCAGAGGCCCAGAGCCATTGTACGAGCAACTTAATGGCGCGTTTGGCGGTCCAGGCTAGGCCTTTTTCAGGTTGGCTGCGCCCGTCTTGGGGTGTCATGCGCCTTTGCAAGCGCCCATAAATGCGGGCACCCAAGCGCGACATCCAAGTGTAGCGGCCAGAGAAGGGGTCAAACTGATCGCCATGCAGAACCAGAGCCACTTCACCCGACTTGGTGGTGTGCAAGAATTGTTCTTCAAGACGCCAGTCTTGCACCTGCAAGCTGTTGTGTTTGCGCAGGTAGTTATCATGGTTTCCCGGCACCTGGCGAATGCTGCCGCCGCTGTTTAAGATCTGCTTAAAGGCGTCAAGCACCGCTTCAGAGTCCGCATCCCAATGCCAGCGCCGAGGCAAAAGCCATGCATCAACGATATCGCCGACGAGGAAAAGCTCGTCCGGTTGGTATTGGGCCAGCATTTTACAGAGGGCACGGCGAGCGTTTTGCTGCATGCCCAGATGCAGGTCAGAGATGAACAGGGCACGAAGGCGCGTCTTGCCAGCGGCAGCGGTTTGGCCAGCGGCAGCGGTTTGGCGCGACGCTGAGACCTCTGTCTGCGCTCGCTGCCACTGCAGCGCGATTTGCTCGCTGGACTCGCGGGGGTCAAGAAGATCGATGCGGGGCGGCGCTGGCCGCGCGGCGGTTGGCACGCTGGGTTCAACCTCAAGAATTAGAACGGGACCGGGCCGCCTACGATAGGGGCCAGTGCCAGGGCAGGGGTATCGCAATTCGCGCCGATATCCAAGACTGATATCAGCCTTTCCTTGGCCTTTCTGCACTCAGGTCCCTAGAATAGGGCTTGTTCAGCTTCAATTCAGCCGCTTGGGACTATAAGAGCAGAACACATAGATTAGGGTTGAGTTGATATGACTCGAAACACACACATCATCCACCGGATTTGGCGCCCCCAAGCCTTGGTCTTGAAGGCTTTGGTTCTGGTTGCGCTGGCTGCAATGGCGTTGAGCCAAGCGCCAGCGGCTGAGGCGAAGAGCAAACGCCTGCCGTTTACATCGGGTGCAGCGGTGGTGCTGGCCAATCTGCCGTTGGCGCCGCTTGCCACACCGGCCAAAGCGCGCTTTGGCCCTAAAGCGCCAGCGCTTGGGGTGCAAACGCCCAGAAGTTTGACGCCGACGCAGAACAATGCAGCGCCCGTCTGGCTCGCAAGTAACGTCGATTCTGCTTATTTGGCGGGCGTACGTGAAGGGCGCTATGCGTCTTTGAAAGTTATCAAGAGCGCCATTCAAGCCTTTACCGGCGTCATTATCAAACGGGTCTTGTCGATTGACATGAACCAAGGGGTGTTGGCGCTGACGGTTGAAGATGTCTACAGCAATATTTTTACCGTCAACGTGCAGCCTGAGACTGCCCAAGTCCTGCAATAAGAGCGCGTTCCACGCCCGCAAAGAACAAGGATGCCATCATGCGCCTGCTGCTGATTGAAGACGACGAGAGCCTTTCTCGCCAACTCGCCTTGGCGCTGCGGCAGGAAAATTTCGCCGTGGATCAGGCATTTGATGGCGAGGAAGGGCACTACCAGGGCGATGTAGAGCCCTATGATGCGGTTATTCTAGATATTGGCTTGCCGGTCATGAACGGGATCGACGTGCTAAAGACCTGGCGCAAAGATGCGCGCAATATGCCCGTGCTGATCTTGACCGCCCGTGACAACTGGCAGGAAAAGGTCGAGGGCTTCGAAGCGGGCGCGGATGACTACGTGACCAAGCCCTTTCAGTTGGAAGAAGTGGTGGCGCGCGTTCGTGCCTTGATCCGGCGTTCGTCAGGATTGGCCAGCCCGATTTTGACTTGCGGGCCCATTACGCTCGACACGCATACGGGCGAAGTTCAGGTCAACAGTCTGCCCGTAAGCTTGACCGCCTATGAGCACAAGTTAATCTCCTACCTTATGCATCATCAGGGTGAGGTTGTCTCTCGCACCATCTTGAGCGAGCATATCTATGAACAGGACTATGACCCCGATTCCAACACCCTCGAGGTCTTCGTCGGGCGCTTGCGGAAAAAGCTGAATGTCCCAAACATCAAAACCGTCCGAGGGCGCGGCTACCAACTTGTGGAGCAAACTTAGGGCCAGTGCGCGTCGGCGTGCTGACGAGGACAAGCAGGCGTCGGGGCGGCAAAGCTTGATCCCGCGCTCCATTGCGTGGCGCTTGATCCTGTTTTCTACGCTGGTCATTGGGTTGGCCTTCTTGTTGGGCGGCCTTGTGCTGTCGCGCCTGTTTTATTGGCATGCCATAACCACCACCAATCGCCAGCTTGAGGATATCTTGAGCAACTTGGCTCTGGATGTCAGCATTGAGCAACCCGACCGCCAGCAACCTGCCCTGGTCGCCGTTGACCGAAGCGGGCAGGAGACCGCATTCAACAGTCCCTTTTCCGGCAAATATTGGCAAATTACAGAGCCCGGCGGCAAAATTCACCGCTCGGATTCCCTGTTGGATTTTGAACTCGCGGTGCCGGCGGTCGTGCGTCCTGGCGACGTCCTCGTCGATACGCACCGCGGGCCCGAGAGCCAAACCGTGCTGCAGCGACACCGAGCCGTGTATTACCGTGATTTTGGCCTCGTCATGCGGCTGAGCGCGGCGGTGGATATCAGCGAAGTGCGCGCCTTGCACCGCTCTTTCAATTTCTACCTTTTCGTGTCGCTGATTGTTCTGGGCGCAGTGCTCGTCGCAGGAATTTTCTTGCAAGTGACATTGGCTTTACGGCCGTTACGGCGCGCGCAGGCCAAGCTGAAACAGGTCCGCAAGGGCAGCGCGACCAACATGGGCAGTGGGCAGGATTATCCGCCTGAAATTGTTCCGCTCGTCGAAGAAATCGACGCGCTAATCGCCGACAACCAGACCATTGTCGAGCGCGCGCGCAAACAAGTGGGCAACCTGGCGCACGGCCTCAAGACGCCGCTATCCGTGCTTCAAAACGAGATCGAGCAGGATCAGAGCGTGCTAGCGGTGACAGTGCGCCGACAGACCGCCTCAATCCAAGAACAGGTGCAGCGCTATCTGGCGTTGGCGCGTTCGGTTGCCGCCAGCCAGCAACGTGGCGTTCAGACCAAGGTCAACGAAGTGGCCATGCCGCTGATGCGCACGCTCGGTAAGATCCATCGCGACAAGGGACTGATATTGAATGCGCAAATCGCGCCCGACCTGTTGTTTGCGGGCGAGCACCAAGATTTGCAGGAGATGCTGGGCAACTTGCTCGATAACGCCTGCAAGTGGGCCCAGGGCGAAGTGCAATTGAGCGCTAAGCGCGATGACAAAGCCCTGATGATTTGCGTTGAAGACGACGGGCCTGGCGTGGCGGATCAAGATTTGGCTAACCTGGGTGCCCGAGGGAAGCGCTTGGATGAGCTGACGCCCGGCACCGGCCTGGGCCTGTCGATCGTCAAGGATTTGGCCGAAGTCTATAAGGGCGAATTGGAGTTCCAGCGCTCGCGCCTTGGTGGGCTGTCAGCGCGCCTGATTTTCCCTGATCGCTAGCTTAAGTAGCTCGCAAGCATCGCAGCTCTTATACATCGCAGTTCCTGGCCCCACAGATACGAGGCGTTGCGGTAGGCTTTGCTAGCGCCGAAGGTGTGCAACGCGACCTAGAGACCACGCCCGCGCTTGATGGGTGCATCGCGGCCCAATTTCTCGCGCACCAAATCCAGAGCTTTTTCTAGATCGCGTTTTTTGTCTGCATGTTGGTCCATCAAATCGAGCGAGTCGCCGTGTTCAATCGGAACAAAGCCGTGACTGCCGATGCCGATCAATCGGTAGGATTTATTGGGGCCAATCTCTGGCGCCAACAGCTCGCAAGCGGTCTTATAAATCCGTTCGGCGCTTGCCGTCGGATCGCTCAGGGTGTGGCTGCGGGTGATCGAGCGAAACTTGGCGTCCTTGAGTTTCAGAGTTAGGGTCTTGGCCGCCAGCCCTTGATCCTTGAGGCGGTAGGAGAGCTTTTCGCACAACGGCCACAGCTTGCGCTGCAAGTCCTCGCTACAGTTCAGATCGTTGGAAAAGGTGGTCTCGTTCGACACCGATTTGGACTTGCTGGGCTCGACGACCGCGCGTGTGTCTTGACCTCGGGCATAATAAAAAAGCCGCTTGCCCCACGCGCCGTACAGCAAGAACAGCTCTTCTTCACTAAAGCGCAGCAAGTCGCCGACCTTGTGCAAACCGCGCTTGTTCATTTTCTGAACCGTCACCTTGCCAACGCCCCACAATATCGACAGGTCTTGTTGGGCCAAAAATGCGGGTCCATCGGCTTGACCAAGAACTGAAAAGCCACGCGGTTTTTGCAGGTCGGAAGCGATCTTGGCCATGAGTTTGTTGTAGGACAGACCCACGGAAACGCTGATACCCAAATCGCGCTCAACTTGTTGCTGAAAGTCCCGCAATACAATCGCGGGCGGGCGACGATGTAGCGCCTGCGTTCCCGATAGATCCAAAAAGGCTTCGTCAATTGACAGGGGCTGTACGACGGGCGTCAGGGCTTGCATGGCTTGGCGGACTTGCTGGCCGACCTCGCTATACTTGGCCATGTTAGGGCGAATGACAACGGCCTCGGGGCAGGCGGTCAGCGCCTTAAACATGGGCATGGCCGAGCGCACACCGCGCGTCCTGGCGACGTAACAGGCGGTCGCGACCACACCACGTTGGCCACCGCCGATGATGACAGGTTTGCCCGCTAGCTCCGGGTTGTCGCGTTTTTCGACCGCCGCATAAAAAGCATCGCAGTCGATGTGGGCAATGGCTAGATCAAACAATTCAGAGTGTTGGGTCAAGCCAGGTCGCGCGCAGTGCGGGCAGCGCGTCAGGCGCCCGCTGTGTGGGGCGGGCGGCGCATCGGCGGACGTGTGGTCGCCGCGGCACGTGCTTACCTCTCCAGCTTGGCGGCTGTCAGCCAGGCAGTGGCGGCACATCCAAGCGGGCGCTTTAGACGCCGCTGCTCCTCCCTGCGGCTCGTGCGCATCGTCAATCAATTGTAACCCTGGCTGTTCCATGGCTTAAGTCTAGCCTCAATTCACAGCCAGCACCAGGAGTCAGGCATGCGCAAGTTCATTACTTCAACTCTGTTGGCCTTCGCTCTGGCGATGGTCGGCCTTGGCGTATCTGAAGGACTGGCCCAGTCCAAACACTACATGTCCTTGGAAAACTGCCCCGTCTATGATCAGCCGGTCAACCAAGATGAAGACTGGATCATTCTGCAGTGTGCGGGCTATGGTGATGTCGGTTTCCTGTTGATGTACGGCGATGCCAGGGAGTGGCCCAAGCTGTTCAAAAGCGGCTGGGAAAAGGACTTCTATAACGATATCATGAGCCGGGTCGATGGACACTTCCCCGGCTTCGGCTCCAAAGTTGTCGAATTCCGCTATGGCGTCAGAGGCCGCCCGCATTCGCTCATCTTCCGCATCAACTCGGATAACCCCAGCGGTCGCCGCTTCTCACAGCTTTTCGTCGCCCGCATTGGCGAATTTGAACACGATACCTGCATCATTGGTGTTCGCAGAACCAACACCGAGGCCGCCGCGCTCGCAGACTCGGGTGTTACCTGCCACTAGAGCGTCGGGTGCTGGAGTAGCAACAGCCCATTCCGCCTAGCTGACTGATTTCTAACGCAAGTCCATGCCCACTCGTGTTGCTACTCATTCGCGGCTTACGCCAGGGCCGAGTCTGAACAATCGCCGGAGATGGTTTGGGGTTTGCACTAAGGCATTGCTTGTAGTGGAGATAACCGCCGAGGCCGCCCCGAATGATGCAAGGTCACTAAACGAAAAGGGCCACTCGAATTGAGCGGCCCTTTTCACGAGTCAAAATCGCGTAAACGCAGTTACTTGATTTTGGCTTCCTTGAAGATCACGTGCTTGCGTGCAACGGGATCGTATTTCTTCAGTTCGAGCTTTTCGGTCATGGTGCGATTGTTTTTCTTACGCACGATGAAGTAGCCGGTGTCGGCTGTGCTGACCATGCGGATCAAAATCGACGCTGGTTTTGCCATGGGACTATCCTCTTGAAATCGTAGGCTGGCCCATCAAGAGGCCTAGGAGTTTGAGCGCCGCACCATAGCTGGATAGGCGCGGCTGTCAAGCGTCAATCGCCATGCGATGGCGCGATCTTTGCCGGAAAATCAGCGCTGCAAGGCAGGCTCGTGCTGGGGTAGAGCGGCGCGGTCTTGTCTTCGCGCACAACCCGAGTAGAGCAGCTTTGGCTAGTGGCGATTTGGGTCCGACAAGCCCAGCGCATAGTTGTAATAGGCGGGGCGCTGCAATAGGGCCTTTGCGAAGGACAAGTCGTCAGGGTCGAAGCCCTCTTTGGGTGGGCAATAGTGGCGCACGACTTCGCGCGCAGCGCGCCCTTCTGCGCGCAGGTGGGCGGCGGCCTTGGGGACCGGCGAATCCAACTGCCCGGATGCCAACATGGCAAGGCGCTGCTCGGGCGCCGCGACAGGGGCCGTGGTGCACAGGGCAGGCGTCACGCCAACCGTATTCAAAGGCAGTCCAGAGGGGCCAAAGAACTCGGCCAGTGTCACACTCATACGGCCATCGTTTGGCAGGCGAATATTGGTCTGTACTGACCCTTTGCCATAACTGGATGAACCCACCACAACGGCACGGCGGTTGTCTTGCAAAGCGGCGGCCAAGATTTCCGCCGCACTAGCCGAATTGCCATTGACCATGACGACGATAGGCGCACCGCCGCTAATGTCTTCTTTTTCGGCATAGAATTCTTGATTGGCGTCTTCGCTGCGTCCGCGAGTCGAAACAATGAGGCCCTGCTTCAAGAACAGGTCCGAGATTATGGTCGCGGCGGGCAACAGACCGCCGGGATTTTCACGCAGGTCCAAGATAATTCCATTCAGGCGTCCGCCCACTTGCTTTTGTGCCACCAAAATGGAGTAGGCCACGTCTTCAGGCGTCGATTTGGCAAAGCCTGAAATTTCAAGATACAAAATGCCATCGGCGATTCCGGCGTCCACGGTCTGCGGCACCACCTGTTCACGGACTAGGCGACGGGTCAAAACTTGGCCGCTGCGATTAATGGTCAGGCTCACTTTGGAGCCCACTTCGCCGCGCAATTTGTTCAGGGTCTCTTGTTCGGGCGCGCTGACATCCAATGACACACCGTCGATACCGATGATCAAATCACCGGCTTGCAAGCCTGCGCGTTCGGCGGGCGAATTGCGGATGACTTTCAGGACTTTGACGCCGGCGTTGGTGAATTCAAGGTTGATACCAATACCGCCGAAGCCAAGCAGCTGCTCCCACAAGACCTGAGCTTGCTTGGGGGTCCAATAGCGCGAATGCTTATCTAAGCGGCTCATGTAGCCGTCGAAAACGGCCTCATAGATATCTTCGCGGTCCAAGGAGGCTAAACGCGGCGACAGAACTTTTGCGCTCTTAACCGCTTCGGCGGTAAACCGCGCCCAGGAGCGGTTAGAGGAGCGGCGGGGCAGGTCTAGGCTCACCGCTTGTCCCGTGCGCGAGGCCAGCAAAATGTGGCCATTGGTGTCTTGGTTTAAAAACAAGGAGCCGTCGACTTGCGCCAAGTTACTCAGGCCGGCAAGGGTCAATTCTTGGGCCGAGATGTCTCGAACGTAAGATTTGGTGATGCCTTCCAAGCCGGCCACGAACTGACCTTCGTCATTAACGCCGCGCAGGGGCTGACCGCCAAAACTGGGCCCGGAGGCGGCGCTTAGGCCGCTTGGGTGCATGGAGGTACAGGCCGAGAGGCCCAGTGCCAAGGGGAGCAGGGCGAGCTTGGCAAGGGATTTGGTGCGAGCGAGCAGCTTGGGGCCGGGCTGCCTGTCATGGCCTTGAGTCTTTATGAAATGGGAGAGCCCATCGCTTGTGCGAAATGAAAAGGCCATGAACAAACTCTGTCTAAAATGTGCAAAATTTTTGCATCTTTAGGTTGAAACGCGCTTCAGGTCAAGCAAAGCCTACACGGTCTGGGTTGCCGGGGAGACTCAAATTAGGGAGCCTCCAACAGAAGACGCCCGCAAGGTCGCTCTTGCAAAGGCCTTCGCCAATTTCGGACCGTGCTAGCGCCGACGCTGGCGCCGCTTGCCGCTTGCGCTTCGCCCCGAACGTTTACGCTGCTTTTCAATTGAACGAGAGCGTTCGCGCAGTTTGCGATAGCCATGACGGAGCTGCGCGGCACTGACCCCAGCTTCCAGATGCTCATGATAGGCAAACAGCAGGCCACCTTGCAAGGGTTTGGCTTCGATGAGCTCCACGCGCAACAGGTCGCCAACCCCGAGGGTTAGACCATTATTGCGCCCAATCGCAACCTGGGCGACCGGGTCAACTTCATAACGATCGTCCGGCAGTTGGGAGAAGGGCAGCAGCCCTTCCGCGCCGCTTGCTTTGATCCGTACAAACAGGCCGTGCTTGGTTACAGAGCGCAGTTGCACATCAAAATATTGCCCGACCTGCCCGGAATGATAGGAGGCAAGGTAGCGGTCCATACTGGCGCGTTCGGCTTCGATAGCCCGCCGCTCTGTATTGCTGACGGTCTCACAAATTCGCTCCAGACTCGCTAGGCTTAAGCTGTCACCGCCTTTTCCAAGGCCAAGTGCGTCGATCAAGGCGCGGTGGACAGTCAGATCGGCGTAACGGCGAATAGGCGACGTGAAGTGAGCGTAGCGCTCCAGGTTCAGGCCGAAGTGACCGATGTTGTAGGGCGAATAGCGCGCTTGCGACTGACTGCGCAATATGGCTTCGTTGACCGTTTCCTGGTAGGGGCTGTCCTTAATCTCGGTCAGGACTCGGTTGAAGTCCGCAGGCGTCAGCGCGACCCCCTTGGCCAGGGCCACTTGTAGGCCTTTGAGCATCTCACGCAGACTATCAAGACGCGCCGGGTCCGGGGCATCGTGAATGCGATAAGCGCAAGCATAGCCCCTTTCTTCCAAGGTTTCGGCGGCACATACGTTTGCGAGAATCATGAATTCTTCGATGATTTTGTGGGCCTGCAAGCGTTCGCGAACACCGATATCCAAAATGGTTTGGCGATCATCGGAGAGCAGAACCTGGCGTTCGGCCACCTCTAGATCGAGCGTCTGGCGACGTTTGCGCGCCAGTTCCAGCGCCTCGAAAGCCGTGAGCAAGTTGGCGATTAGCGGCGCCTGGCAGGCGTCGGTCAGAAGGCCCTGGTCGCTGTCCTCTATCACTTCCTCAACCTGGTGATAGGTCAGGCGGGCGTGGCTGCGCATGAGGCCGCGCAGAAAGCGGTGCGAGATTTTGTGCCCTTCCTCATCAATCACGATCTCTACCGCAAGGCAGCCGCGTTCTTCGTTCGGTACCAGCGAGCACCAGCCGTTCGACAAAGCTTCGGGCAGCATGGGCACGACCTGGTCGGGAAAATAGCAGGAATTGCCGCGTTCTCGTGCGCCTCGATCCAGGGCCGAATTGGGCATGACATAGGCGGCGACATCGGCAATCGCGATCACCAGGCGGTGGCCCCCGTCGGCAAGCGGCTCTGCGAAAACGGCGTCATCGAAATCGCGCGCATCGGCGCCGTCGATCGTGACCAGCGGCAAGCCCCGCAAATCCTCGCGCCCTTTTAGAGTTGGCGCTTTGGCCGCCTCGGCTTCGCTGAGCGCCTCATCGCTGAATACGGTTGGGATTTGTCGCTCTACGATGGCGACGGTCGAAATCGCCGCCACCGAGCCTTGCAGGCCCAAGCGCTGTTTAATCCGGGCCAAAGGCGCGCCATATCGGGTCGGCACGGGTAAAGGCTCAATGACCAATAGCTCGTCTTCTTGCAGGTCAATGGCCAGCGGGTCGTCGGCTTCCAAGCGATAGGCCGCGTTGCGATCGCGGCGATCTGTCGGCTGCACCAGTCCGCGATGAAAGACGCCAACCAAGGGGCGGGTCTCAAAACGTGGCAGTATCTTAATGACACTGGCTTCGTAGTCGGGATGTTCCAAGGGCGTTAAGCGGGCTAAAAACCGATCCTCAAGGCCCGGGCTCTTGCGCTTGTCGCGGCTGGGTTTGACACGAATAGAAAGATTGGCGGGCCAGGGCAGGTCCGACGGACGGTCCTCGCCTGGCTGGGCATAGAGGTCGCCGTCGTCATCCAGGTGAGCGGCTTTCAACACCATGACCGGCGGCAGGTGGTAGTTCGTCATCAAATACTTGGCGTCTTTGATGAGGCTTCCTTCAGCTTCCAGTTCTCTGAGCAAGCGCTTGAGCTGGGCGCGATCATCGCCTTTCAGGCCAAAGGCGCGCGCCATTTCATTCTTGGTGGCGCGGCCCGTTTCCTGCAAGTAGGCCAAGATAGCGGCCTTATCGGGTTGGTGCTGGTGGTCGGGCCGGTCCGTCATGACCTGTTCCTTTCTGAGGCTCTGGTAGCCAGGCCCGGGCGTACCGCCGTTTAGAAGGGTACGCTATCGTCTTGGGGGGTGCTGTCTGTCGTCGTCGCCGTTTTTGCGGGAGCCTTCTTGGAGGCCGTCTTCTTTGCGGGTGCCTTTTTGGTCGCCGCCGATTTACTGCTGGCCTTCTTTGCAGTGGTTTTTTGGGCCGTAGTTTTTTTAGTCGTGGTCTTTTTGGCGGCACCCTTCTTGCCAGCTTTCTTTTCTGCCTGCTTGCTCAACAGCTCGACCGCTTGTTCCAAGGTCAAGGTGTCGGGTGTCATATCTTTGGTTAGCGAGGCATTCAAACGGCCGTGCTTGACGTAGGGGCCATAGCGGCCGTCGTGCAAGGTGATCGGCGCGCCGTCTGCAGGGTGATCGCCAACGGGCTTGCCGGGAGCGGCTTGCTTACGCGCCGGGGCCTCGGATAGCAAGACAACCGCCCGATCCAGGCCGATGCTCAAAACATCGTCGTCCTTTTTCAGCGAAGCCGACTTGGCGCCGCATTTCACGTAGGGGCCATAGCGGCCCAAGTGGGCTTGCACGGGCTCGCCTTCATAAAGACCTAGATCGCGGGGCATTGACAAGAGCTGGATGGCTTTTTCCAAGCTCGCATCTTGAGGGGACAAGTTCTTAGGCAGCGAGCTGCGCTTGGGCTTTTCCTTACTGTCTTCTTCGGGCAAGCCAAGCTGTACGTACCAACCGTAGGGGCCCTTCTTCAGCAAGACTTCCTTACCGCTTACGGGCTCTTGGCCCAGCACTTGCTCGTCGGGCAGGCCGCCGTCGGCGCCATCCTGCACGCCTGCGCCCAAGGTTCGGGTATAGCGGCACTCGGGGTAGTTGGAACAGCCAACAAAGCCGCCGGTTCGACCCAGTTTGAGGCCCAAGCGACCGTTGCCGCAACGCGGGCAGGCGCGCGCGTCGCCGCCGTCTGCAGGCGTTGGGAAAAAGTGCGCGCCCAGGGCTTCATCCAGCGCGTCGATGACTTCGGTAATCGTCAGGTCTTTGGTAGAATCGATGGCCTTTTTAAAGTCCATCCAAAAGTCCGTCAGAACGTCTTTCCAAAACGCCCGACCGCCGGAGACATCGTCAAGCTGTTCTTCCAAGTTGGCGGTGAAGTCATATTCAACGTAGCGTTCAAAGAAATTGGTCAAAAAGACCGTTACGATGCGTCCCCGGTCGGCGGGGATAAAGCGCTTCTTATCCAGGGTCACATAATCGCGGTCCTGCAAGACCTGGATGATGGAAGCGTAGGTGGAGGGGCGACCGATCCCCAGTTCTTCCATCTTCTTGACCAAGCTGGCCTCGGTATAGCGGGGCGGCGGCTGTGTGAAAGACTGGTTGGCGTCTACCTTTTGGACCGCGACCGCTTCGCCTTTAGTAAGGGCGGGCAGCAAAACGGCATCATCGGAATCGCTCTTTTTGTCGTCCTGGCTCTCTTGATATAGGCGAATAAAGCCATCGAAAACGATCACCGAGCCGGTCGCACGCAAGCGGGCTTTTTGACCGTCAACCGCCAGGTCGATGCCGGTCTGATTGAGGCGCGCGGCCTCCATTTGGCAGGCGACAGAGCGCTTCCAAATCAGCTCGTAGAGGCGGAAGGCGTCGTTTGATAGCGCAGACTTCAAAGAAGCGGGGCTGCGGCGCGCGGAGGTTGGGCGAATGGCCTCGTGCGCTTCTTGCGCGTTTTTGGCTTTGGATTTGTATACCCGTGGCGACTTGGGCAGATAGGCAGGGCCGTATTCGTCGCCGATTAAGCCTCTAATCTCGGCAATGGCTTCGCCCGACAGCGTGACGCCATCGGTTCGCATATAAGTGATGAGGCCCGTGGTCTCGCCGTTCAGTTCGATGCCTTCGTAAAGCTTTTGTGCGACGCGCATGGTCTGAGTGGCGCTGAAGCCAAGCTTGCGCGCGGCCTCTTGTTGAAGCGTCGAAGTCGTAAAGGGCGGCGCTGGAAAGCGGCGCGCTTCTTTTTCCTCGATGTTGTCAACTACGACCTGGCGAGCGCCCTCGATGACCGCCTTGGCCGCCATGGCCTTGGCTTCATTGTTGATGTCGAATTGCTTGAGCTTGGTGCCGTCTAAGTGCGTCAAGCGCCCTTGGAATTGGGCTTTGCCCTGGGGCAGGAGGTCGGCAGAAATGGTCCAATATTCTTGCGGAACAAAGACCTCGATCTCACTCTCGCGTTCACAGATCAATCGCAGGGCGACGGATTGTACACGGCCCGCCGAGCGGGAGCCCGGCAACTTGCGCCACAAAACCGGAGACAGCGAAAAGCCCACCAAATAGTCCAATGCGCGGCGTGCTAGGTAGGCCTGAATGAGCGAATCATCCAAACTACGCGGATGTTCAAAAGCTTCCAGAATGGCGCGCTTGGTGATCTCGTTGAAGACGACGCGCTGAACGTTAACGCCCTTTAAGACCTTGCGGCGCAGCAACTCTTCTTGGATGTGCCAAGAGATGGCTTCACCTTCGCGATCCGGGTCGGTCGCCAGAAACAGCGAGTCCGAGCCTTTGACCGCTTTGGCGATTTCTTTGATGCGCTTTTCGCCATCGCTGTCGACGGACCAAGACATGGAGAAGCTGTCTTCTGGGTCAACCGAACCGTCTTTGGCGGGCAAATCGCGCACATGCCCAAAGGAGGCCAGCACGTAATAATCTTTACCCAAGTACTTGTTGATGGTCTTGGCTTTAGACGGTGATTCGACGACAACGACGTTCATCGAGAGGCAGTCTCCATAATCAAAAATTGGCGCGAAGCGGCCAGAGATCCCAAGTGGTTAACTTAGGTCTAGTTCAAGTTCAGCAATCAGGGCCACCTTGTTACCAGGGTGGCGCTCTAACCGCCCTGCTAGTTCTAATTCCAACAGCGCGGCTTGCAGAAGATGCAGCGAGACTTGGCATTCGCGGAGCAATTCGTCAACCGGCGTTGGATAAGGCGACAGGATTTCCAGCACTTGCATCCGCGCCTTATCAACAGATTGCTCGTCGATTTCAGCGGGGCTAATGCCCGCCATTGGCTGGCTTTCAAAGCCCGGCGCTTTTGGCATCTGGGCCATGATCGCACTATCGCGTTCGGCCTGCATATCATCAAGGATATCCTTGGCTGAACGCACCAGTGGTGCGCCATCCCTAATCATGGCATTGCAGCCAGAAGACCTTGGATCATATGGCGCGCCGGGCACCGCGAAGACCGAACGGCCGAACTCGCCGGCGGCGCGCGCCGTAATCAAAGTGCCCGACTGCAACTTAGCTTCGATCAGCACGACAGCGCGCGACAATGCCGCAATAATCCGATTGCGTTTTGGAAATAATCGTGCCGCGGGCTCGGTGCCTAGGGGCATCTCAGACACCACCGCACCTTGTTCGATCAACTGGTGGTAGAGTTTAACGTTTTCCTGTGGATAAGCGACGTCAACGCCGCCAGCGAGTACGGCGATCGAGCCGGTCTGCATGCCACCTTGATGGGCCGCCGCGTCAATGCCCCGCGCCATGCCCGAGGTGATGTGGAATGGCTCGATGGCTAATTTCGGCTGGCTCAGCTCTTGGGCGATTTTAAAGGCAAAGCGCTGGCCGTTGGGGGAGGCGTTGCGCGCGCCGACGATGGCGACTTGATCGCGTTCAAGCAGGTGCGCGTGGCCCAGCACAGACAGTAGAGGCGGGCTGGCGTCGCAGTGGCTTACTTGTGGCGGAAATTCTGGCTGACCTTCGACCAGCAAACGGCCACCAAGCTTTTCAAGGCGCGCAAGCTCTCGCTCGCAATCGCTTCGTTTCGCAAGCTTGGGCGGGCGCTTGCCGCCGCCGCGGCGAGCAAGTTCCGGCACCGCCTCGAGTGCTGACCTGGCGCTGCCAAATCGCTGTAGCAAGGAACGATAGGTAACAGGGCCTATCCGCTCAGATCGGTAGAGCTGCAAGGCAAAGAGGGCGGCGGCGGGGCTAAGGCTCATGCGTTGGGCTCATTCGGCAAATTCATAGGCAGTGGCTAAGCGCGGGGCTTATCCGATGGGCTCGCCCCCTTCGAGGCGCCGATGCGCGGTTCTTCGCCTCTAACCAAGCGCGCGATATTGCTGCGATGTTTGAGCGTCACCAGTAGGCTCAGAGCGAGCATCCAGAGAGTGATCTTCAGGTCGTAAAAATAAAGGCTGGCAAGGGTGGTAACGCCGAAGGCAACCAGGGCTGAAAGCGAAGAAATACGAAAGACCAGCGCAGTAGCGAGCCAGGCGAGGCAGGCCGCGACACCCATCGGCCAGAGCCCACCCAGCAATGTGCCGAGGCCCGTTGCGACGCCCTTGCCGCCCTTAAATCGCAGATATATCGGAAACAGGTGGCCCAAAAACGCCGCCAGTCCGGCAGCTAGGCCCCAGACGTGCTGCCCACTCAAGCCCCAGACCAGCAGCGCGGAAAACCCGCCCTTGCCTGCGTCGAGAATCAAGGTGAGCGCGGCCAGATCTTTGCGTCCGGTCCTTAGGACGTTCGTCGCGCCGATATTGCCCGACCCGATGCTGCGAATATCACCGAGACCAGCCAAGCGTGTAAGCACTAGGCCAAAGGGCACCGATCCCAGCAAGTAAGCGCCACAGACAGCGGCGGCGAGTAGAACCGTGGGCGTGTTCACTAATTATTCCAATCTATCGTCGAACAAAAGGCGTCCATCCACAAAGGTCATAACAGTTTTTCCCTGAGCTGGAAAGCCCTCTAGGGGCGAATTCTTGCTCTTACCCCTAAGCTGGGTGTTGGACAGACGCACGGGCGCGTCTAGATCGACAATCGCCAGGTCGGCTGCATTGCCAACTTGTAAGCGCCCCGCGTTGAGGCCGAGTAAATCGGCCGGTTGGCTCGTGACGCTCTGCAAAATGTCGGCCAGGGCCATGCCTTGACTATGGTGCAGGCTCAAGACAAGCGGCAACAGCGTCTCCAAGCCGACCATCCCATAAGCAGCTTGCTCAAAGGGAACGCGCTTAGCATCCACGTCTTGGGGGCAGTGGTCTGATACGATGAGATCAATGGTGCCATCAGCAATGGCAGCGATGACCGCTTGGCGGTCCTCTTCGCTGCGCAACGGTGGTTCAAGCTTGGCGTAGGTTCGATAGTCGCCGATCTCCAGCTCATTCAAGCAAAAGTATTGTGGCGCCGTCGCACACGTAATGGGCAGGCCCTCAGATTTCGCGCGCCGTACCAGGTCCAAAGAACCTGCGCAGGTCAACGGCCCTAAATGAATCGGTGCGCCCGCTTCTTTGGCAAGTTGGATGTCGCGCTGCACCATGAGGATTTCCGCGACCCGCCCAGAACTGGACAGACCCAATTGGGTCGCAATGGCACCCTTGTTCATGGAACCGCGCGAAAGGCTGGGTTCTAAGGGGAAGTGGTGCAGGCACTGGTCGAACGCTTTGGCATAGGCCAACAGACGCAACATAACATCGGGGCGCGTGATCGCGCTGTTGCCGTTCGACAGTCCGACGGCACCCGCTTCAGTCAGGCTGCCGATCTCGGTCAGTGTCTCGCCTTCAAGCCCCTGTGTGGCCGCGCCTAGGGCATAGAGTTTGGAGTACTTGGCCTCTCGTGCCCGGCGTACTGCAAATTGCAGGTTGGGCACCTGATCGAGGGCGGGTCGGGTGTTGGGAAGCGCTGCGACAGAGGTGACGCCGCCGTAAGCTGCCAAGCTTAGGGTCTCGGCTATGGACTCGCGGTGATCATCGCCGGGCTCACCCAGATGAACGCGGCCATCAACCATACCTGGCATCAAGGTTAGCCCTTTGAGCGAGTAGTGGGTCTGGGCGTGTACGAATTGGCGGTGTAGGTGTGCGCCGACATCGCGGATGCGGCCTTGTTCAATCAACAGCCCGCCGGTCTCGTCCCGCCCGGTCGCGGGGTCCAGAAGGCGCGCATCACTAATTAGGATCGTAGATTCGTTGACATGTCGGGTATAGACAGGGCCGACTTTGCGATCACGAAGATCAATGGCTTGGGGGTTACTCATGCCATCAACTCCTGGCTGCGGTTTTCGGCCACCAATCGGCGCTGTTCGGCCAAGACCGAGAATATGGCCATGCGGGTTATGACCCCCATGTGGACTTGTTCTTCGATGACCGAGCGGCCCTCAAGGTCCGCGACGCTGGTCTCGATTTCTACGCCGCGATTCATTGGGCCTGGGTGCATGACCAGCGCGGTCGGTTTGGCGCGCTCCAATACCGTATCGCTGAGCCCGAAATAGCGAAAGTATTCGCTTTGGCTTGGCAAGAAGACGCCCTGCATGCGCTCACGCTGCAAGCGCAGCATCATAATGACATCGGCGCCTTCGACCGCTTTGCGCATATCATAGAACAGCTCGACGCCGAACTGGCTCATTTCTCCCGGCAGCAGGGTAGGCGGAGCCACCACGCGTACCCGTGCGCCGAGGCGCGTTAATAGCCAAATGTTAGAGCGTGCAACCCGCGAATGGCGGATATCGCCCGCGATGACAACAACCCGGTTTGACAGGTCGTTGCCCAGGTGTTTGCGCATGGTGTAGGCGTCCAACAATGCCTGCGTTGGGTGCTCGTGGGTGCCGTCGCCGCCATTGATGACACTGGCCTCGACCTTGCGCGCCAGGAGTTTTGGCGCTCCGGCGAAGGGATGGCGGATCACCAAGAAATCAGGTTGCATGGCGTTCAACGTCGCCGCGGTATCCAACAAGGTCTCCCCCTTGCCGACCGACGAGGTGGCGACATCCATGTTGATGACAATCGCACCCAGGCGCTTGGCCGCAATCTCGAACGAGGTGCGCGTTCGGGTTGAATTTTCATAGAACAGGTTGACGACGGTTTTACCGGCAAGCTCTTGAAATAGCTCGCTTGTGCGGAGCCCGGCAAATTGGCGTTCAATGCGCTCGGCTCGCTCAAAGATGGCTTCAGCGTGGTGGCGCTGCATGTCCAAAGTGCCGAGCAGAAAGGGAGCAGGAATATCGTGCTGGAACACTAAGCCAGGCCTCTTAAGATGAATGACGCAGGAGCGAAGGTGGCGGCCCAGCGTGGGCAGGCGGGCCGTGCCAAAAGGCTCTAGCGCAGCTACCAACGGGGAGCAAGACCTCTGCGCGCAACTGGGCCCGCCTCGTAACGGCCAGTTAGCAGCCCAGAGGGCGTAACAGCTCGCGCCCGATGATGTGGCGCTGGATCTCGGATGTTCCGTCCCAAATGCGTTCAACGCGGGCATCACGCCAAAAGCGCTCAAGCGGCAAATCGTTCATTAATCCCATGCCGCCATGAATTTGCAGAGCGGCATCGGTGACACGCGCTAGGCATTCGGTGGCATAGAGCTTGGCCGACGCAATTTCACGGTTGGCGGGCAGCCCCACGTCCAGTCGATGGGCGGCGCTCAAGGTCAACAGGTCGGAGGCATCAATTTCGGTAATCATATCCGCCAACTGAAAGCTGACCCCTTGAAAGCGTCCAATTTTCTGGCCAAATTGCTCTCGCTCTGCTGCATAGTTTAGCGCCATATCGAAGGTGCGGCGCGCACGACCGACCGCCATTGTTGCCACCGTCAGACGGGTCGCATAAAGCCAGGTATTCATAACATCATAGCCGCCATCGACGTCACCTAAGACTTGATCGGCGGGCAGGCGACAGTCGTCGAATTCTAAGATCATGTTCTTGTAGCCGCGATGCGAGACCGACTCATAGCCATCGCGCATGACAAAGCCCGGGGTGCCGCGATCCACCAAGAATGTGGTGATGCGCTTCTTGGGTCCACGCGGGGTCTGGTCCTCGCCGGTTGCCACAAAAACAATCACAAAGTCAGCGTGATCCGCGCCAGAGATAAAGTGCTTGCTGCCGTTGACGATCCAATCTGAGCCATCCCGGCGCGCATGGCACTTCATGCCGCGGATATCCGAGCCGGCGCCGGGTTCGGTCATGGCCAGGGCGTCCATGCGCTCACCGCGCACCGCAGGCAAGAGGTAGCGCTCGCGCTGATCGCCTTGGCAAGCCATCAAGATATTTTGAGGGCGGCCAAAGAAGTGCGTCAGTGCCATCGAGCCGCGGCCCAACTCACGTTCGACCAATGCAAATTCTAGATGGTTGAGGCCAGCGCCGCCGACTTCCTCAGGAAAGTTGCAGCCATAGAATCCGATCTCTTGGGTCTTAGCCTTGATGGCTTCTGCCAACTCAGGGCGCACGTGACCGCTACGCTCGACCTCATCCTCGTAGGGATAGATTTCGGTCTCAACGAACTTTCGAACCGTCTCAACGATCATGTCTTGCTCAGGGGTCAGCGGAAAGCTCATGCTTGCACCTTGGGGTCGGGGTTTTCGGTGTTGCCATCAACGGCAATGACTTGGCCGGAGACCAAACGCGCGGCAGGGCTTGCTAGAAATACCGCCATGTTGGCGATATCACGCGCCTCGACCCAACTTTGCATGGAGGTGCCAGAAGCATAGCCATGATAGACCTGATCGCGGGTCATGCCCTTAGCTGCGGCCTCGCGCTGCAAAACGCCCTCCATGCGGGGGCCTTCAACCGCGCCAGGGCAAATAGCGTTGGCGCGCACGCCGTAAGGCCCCGCTTCCATGGCTAGTGTCTTCATCAATCCGATCACCGCCCATTTGGCCGCGCAATAGGGCGAGCGGTTGGGGTAGCCATAAAGCCCAGCGGTCGAGGAGGTCAGGATGATTGCTCCGCTGCCTTGCTGTTTGAGAAGACCAAGGCTGTGTTTGGCGAGCAAGAAAGCGCCGTTCAAATTGACATCCAGGCAGGCGTTCCAGTCCGCCAACGCCACCTTCTCAACACTTGCGGTTGGTCCCGCAATGCCCGCATTGGCACAAATGGCCGCTAGCGTGCCCTCGTTCTGAGAAAGTGAGGCCTCCAGCGCGCTAGCCCAGCTCGAAACCTGCGCTTCGTCCGTGACATCGACCAAGTGGCGTTGCCATTCTGACGGACAGTCGGCCAGTGCCGCTTCGTCACAGTCGCCGATCCAGACTTCATAACCGGCCTCAAAAAAGGCTTCGGCCATGGCCCGCCCAATACCACTAGCTCCGGCAGAAATGAGGACGGCTTGGCGTGAGGGCTTAGGCATCGGAGCCTCCAAAGGGCAAATTAGCGCTTAGCACCGATGCCACGGCCTGCGCCGTCGGGCAGAGGCAGATTGGCGTGGGCCTCAGCAATGGCATTCAATTTGGCCCTAACTTCAGGTTCAGGATCGCAAGCCCGGCGAGTCTTTAAATCGACGTGGATCTGCATTTGCTCGCCTGTGGCGCACAGCGTGCCATCATCCAGCTCAATCCAATAGAAGACGCGCAATTTCTTACCTTTGCCGTCAATGACTTGAGCCTTGATGTTGACCATATCGCCTTGCTTGGTCTCTGCCACATAGATCACGTGGTTTTCGGCCGTGAAATACGATTTTCCCGACGCGACGTAGGCTTCATCAGAGCCGATCATATTGAGCAGCACCTCACCACCAACAGAAAACAGCTCCAGGTAATGGGTCTCGTTCATGTGGTTGTTGTAGTCGGTCCATGACTGCGGGATTTGGCGGCGCGCCAACAGCAGCGGCTCGGGCTTGATTTCGGGGAAGTCAGGAGTGATGGCGGCTTGGTGCTGGGCAATGACCGCACCAGCGGCCCATTTGTTCTTTTTCAAGGCCCGCATCATGCCAACAAGGTTGTCGTCGCGAATACGTTCCATTTCGCGAATGCTCATGTGGCCGGATTGTTCGTCGGACTGCGTGGCGATGGTCTCCACCAGCTCGTCGGTCAGTTCCGGAACGTCCATCAGCTTGGTCCAGGGCCAGGCCAGCGCCGGGCCAAACTGGCCGATAAAGTGGCGCATGCCAGCCTCACCGCCCGCAACGCGGTAGGTGTCGAACAGGCCCATCTGAGCCCAACGCAGGCCAAAGCCATAAATAATGGCGTCGTCGATTTCTTGGGTGTTGGCGATGCCATCGTTGATGAGCCAGAGCCCTTCACGCCAAACAGCTTCAAGGAAGCGGTCGGCGATGTGGGCGTCAATCTCCTTGCGCACCACCAAAGGCTTCATCCCCACAGAGCGCAGCAAGTCGCCGGCGCGCTGGGTCAAATCTGGCCGCGTCTTGGGCGAGGGGACCACCTCTATCAAAGGCAGCAGATAGACAGGGTTAAAGGGGTGGCAGACCATGATCTGGCCGGGCTTTTCGTTACCCTCTTGCAACTCAGAGGGCTTGAAGCCACTGGTCGATGAGGCCACCACGGCATCTGGTCCAGCCGCCGCCAGGATCTCAGCAAAGACCTTGTGCTTGATCGACAGGCGCTCGGGCACACTTTCTTGCACCCAATCGGCGCCAGAGACGGCCTCGGCAATAGAGCCAACAAAGCTCAATTCACCCTCAGCGGGCAAAGCCACGTCATATAGAGCTGGCAGTGAGCGGCGGGCGTTGGCCAAAACTTCGCTGATTTTGCGCTTGGCGTCAGGATCGGGGTCTGCGACCCGCACATCCCATCCGTTTAGCAAAAAACGCGCGGCCCAGCCGCCACCAATCACGCCGCCACCGACTATGGCTGCGATTTTGCGAGAATTGCTGTCGGTCATGAGCGGGGCGCTCGCTTGGTTAGCACCAGCTTTTCACGCACTTCGGCAGGTGTCATGATATTAGCCCCCATGCCCTCGATGATACCGACAGCACGCTCAACCAGTTGAGCATTGGTGGCTAAAACGCCCTTTGACAAGAACAGGTTATCTTCCAGACCAACACGGACATTGCCCCCCGCCAAAACCGCTGCTGCGGCGTAAGGCATTTGATTGCGGCCAAGCGAGAATGCCGACCAGTTCCAGTCCGACGGCACGTTGTTGACCATGGCCATAAAGGTATTCAGGTCATCCGGCGCGCCCCAAGGAACCCCCATGCATAGCTGAACCAGGGCGGGGGCCTCGATAATGCCTTCCTCCACGAGTTGCTTGGCGAACCAAAGATGCCCGGTATCGAAAGCCTCGATCTCAGGACGCACGCCCAGATCGGTCATAATCTGTCCCATAGCGCGCAGCATGCCAGGGGTGTTGGTCATGACGTAATCGGCTTCGGCAAAATTCATGGTGCCGCAATCGAGGGTGCAGATTTCAGGCAAGCACTCGGCGATGTGGGCGACGCGTTCTGATGCGCCGATCATGTCGGTGCCATCGGTCAAGGGCAGGGGCTTTTCCGTGCCGCCAAACACCATATCACCGCCCATCCCCGCGGTCAGGTTCAGCACGACATCAACGTCAGCGGCGCGAATACGGTCGGTCACTTCGCGGTAGTACTCTAGCTTGCGGCTGGGCGTGCCGGTCTCAGGATCGCGAACGTGGCAATGCACAACTGCGGCGCCCGCTTTGGCGGCCTCAATAGCGCTCTCGGCGATTTGCTGGGGAGAGCGTGGTACCAAATGGCTGCGGTCTTGGGTCGATCCCGAGCCGGTCACAGCACAGGTAATAAAGACGTTGCGGTTCATGGCTAAGGGCATGGCGACCTCCCGATATATTGAATTTCCTCAAGGGCTAGCATGAAGCGACAGCAGGGGGAAACGCGATATGGCGACCTGTTGCTTCGTTCGCGACACGCAAGCGAAAAATTTTTTGAAAACGGTCGTGCCGCAGCGCCAATTTCCCTGCGAGGCAGCGACTTGGCTAGATCGACATTGAGGCACGCAGCAGCATATCAGTATCCATATTGCCGCCGGACAGATAGACAATCGCAGACTTGTTTCGCAGCTCAATCTGGCCCGCCATAAGGGCGGCCAGCGCAACCGCGCCGCCGGGTTCGACCACCAGCTTTAACTCGGAGAAAGCATAGGCAACAGCTTGAAGAGCCTGTTTGTCGCTGACCGCCAAGCCGCCCTTGGCATAGCGGCGCAAAATTTCAAAATTCAGTTTACCGATTGATTTGCTCAGCAGCGCGTCACACAAAGATTTCTTCGACAGATCTGCTTCTTGAATGCTGCCTTCAGCCAGGGTACGTCCGGCGTCATCATAAGACTTGGGCTCAACGACACAAAAGGCGGCTTTGGGATATGCCTTTTCGAACACCAAGGCAGAGCCCGCTGCAAGCCCGCCGCCTCCGCAGGGCAGCAAAATGGCGTCGATTTTCTTTGGCGCATCGTCTCGTGCCGCCAAATCGTCAACGACCTCCAAAGCGGCGGTTCCTTGGCCCGCAATCACGGGCGCATAGTCGTAGGGCGCGATCAAGGTCGCTCCGCTGGTGGCTTGCAACTCAGCGGCAATGTCATCGCGCGACTGCGAGTAACGGTCATAAAGCACGACCTCTGCGCCCCAAGATTTCGTGCGCTCAATCTTAAGCGCCGGAGCGTCTTCGGGCATAACGATTGTTGCCTTCACGCCTTGCATGTGGGCGGCCGCTGCCACGCCCTGCGCGTGATTGCCCGAGGAAAAAGCCAAGACGCCGCGTGCGCGCTGCGCGTCGCTCAATAGGCTGACGGCATTATAGCCACCGCGAAACTTAAAGGAGCCCGTCCGCTGCAAGCACTCGGGTTTTAGATAGATCCGTTTGGCCCCCAGGGCCGTTTCCAAGGCGTGAGCGCGCAGTAGC
>JAUIDR010000043.1 GCA_030428565.1 Alphaproteobacteria bacterium | reverse complement strand
CTTGCTGGTCATCATGCGCGCAGCGAGCCAGCCCTCGTTGTTCTGCGAACGATAGGCTGTATCTGCCCAGACACTGGAAGCCGTGTTGCTTTTGTCGATAACATGCTTCAACTGGCGCCCATCACTGTCTGCTGCCGAGGTGACATGGCCTTTGCGAATAAAGCCAAAGCGCCGATCAATGCTGATGTGCGTTTTATAGCCGAAGGTAGGGGTTGCGATCTGAGGCAAAGGGCTGCCGTCCGGGCGGTAGCGGATCTTGCCCCCTATCTTCAGCCTCCACCGGGCCGATGTGTCCTTTTGGGCCGCCTTGTTGGGTTTGTCAGGCCAAATCTCCTCAGCGCTTTTACCCTCTTTGATGGCCGTCTTCTCGTCCTCAGTATTACGCTGCTTGGGGGCTTGGACCAACGAGGCATCGACGATCTGCCCGCCCATGGGCAAGTAACCCGCTGAGCGCAAGTGCTGATCAAAGGCTTGGAACAGCGCCTCGAAGGCTCCAGCCTCAATCAACCGGTTGCGGAAGGCCCGGATAGTGTTCTCGTCGGGTGTACGGGCGCCCAAATCAAAGCCCAAAAAGCGCATCCAGGACAGGCGGTCCTTGATCATGAACTCCGTCTTGGCGTCACTCAAGTTGTGCTGGGTCTGCAAGATCGCGGCCTTGAACATCGCCACAGGATCAAAGTGGGGCCGTCCACCCTTGCGGCCATCGCTGTAAGCAAGGGCTGCTTCAAGCAGACCGCGGAATTGTTCGAAATCCACAGTCCGTTCCAGCACGGCCAGCGGATCGCCGCTTTCGCTTAGACTCCTCAGATGGTCCGACATTCCGAACAGCGACGGCTCTTGCTTGATCACGGGCATAGGCTTCTCCTTTACCCAAGTGAATCACGACGACCTCAATCCCGCAAGGTTAATGCGGGTGTCCAGCTCGCTTGGATCGTTGAGCTTTGCGGGCTCTGTAAATTTTAGGCTCCCACCCAGCACGGATATGGCTGCATCGACGCTAGAGATGTACTTGTAGAGAGGCGCGGTGGTTGTCATGGATTTTATAAAAAGCCGTATTAATAGATTTAACTTATATAAGATGTTTAAAGTTTATCTCTCTGTCAAATGATTGCTGGTGCCGTCCAATGCTGAGCGAACCAAATCGCGGAATTTCAGGTCTTAAAAGCGACCTGTTGGCAAAGCGGCGCAATTGGATGCATTTTGCGCCGTTTCAGGGCTTGCGTCGATTTAGCCAAGGGCGCTAGAAAGAAGGCCGCTTTTTCCAGGCCTCTGCGCTTCCTATATGAGACGCAGGTCTTTGAGCCCATCTGTCATTCGCAAAGTCTCGGCGGTGCCCGACGCCCTAGGCGGGCTTTGCCACATCCTCCATCTGCTGGACCCGCGCACGGCCTCTGTGCAGCACCGGCAAACGTCTTAAAGGTTTTCCATGTCTCAAGCATTCGGCGAGTCTCGCTTTGCCCTCCAGCACCCCGACACTGAGTTCGACAGCAAGGCGCTGTTTGGCGTCGATATGGGCATGATCAAGGGCTTTTCAGAGCGCAACGACTATGTGCCTGATGTTGATCCCGACTACTGCTTTGATCCTGAGACCACAGCGGCCATCCTGGTTGGCTTCCAGCATAACCGCCGCGTCATGATCCAGGGTTATCACGGCACCGGTAAATCGACCCACATCGAGCAAGTCGCCGCGCGTCTGAACTGGCCGTGTGTGCGTATCAACCTGGATAGCCACATCAGCCGTATTGATCTGATCGGTAAGGACGCCATCGTTCTGCGCGACGGCAAGCAGGTGACTGAATTCCGCGAAGGCATGCTGCCTTGGGCGCTGCAAAACCCCGTTGCTCTGGTGTTTGACGAATACGACGCTGGCCGCCCGGACGTGATGTTCGTGATCCAGCGCATTTTGGAAGTCTCGGGCAAGCTGACCTTGTTGGACCAGAACAAAGTCATCACTCCGCACTCTGATTTCCGTCTATTCGCTACCGCCAATACCGTTGGTCTGGGCGATACATCGGGCCTCTACCACGGCACCCAGCAGATCAACCAAGGCCAGATGGACCGCTGGTCGATCGTCACCCAGCTCAACTACCTTGAGCATGAGCGTGAGGTCGATATCGTCGCGACCAAAGTTGCCTCTATGAACAACGCCGAGGGCCGCGCGCAGTTGTCCTCTATGGTCGCTATGGCGGACCTGACCCGCAAAGGCTTCATGGCCGGTGACGTATCGACGGTCATGTCGCCGCGTACCGTGCTGACTTGGGCGCAAAATGCCGAGATCTTTGGCAACGTGGATCTGGCCTTCAAAGTGACCTTCCTTAACAAGGCCGACGAGCTGGAGCGCAGCACCTTTGCTGAATACTATCAGCGCGCGATGGGCCGCGAATTGGCGGGCGTTTCGGCGCTGGCCGCCTAAGGCCAGAGGGCCTAGCAGGCATGTCAAATCGCACCAAGACCCCCCAGGTTGAAGAACTAAGGCGCACCACGTCGGCGGCCCTGCGCGCGCTTTCGGGCGTGCCCGAGTTGGAGGCCGTTTTCGCCGCCAATGCGCGTGGCAAGATTGGCAAGGACGTCTATCTGCCGTCGCCCGGCTTGGAGCTGGAGAGCGAGAACGTCGCACTGATGCGCGGGCAGGCCGACAAGGAAGCGGTCAAGCTGCGCTATCACAACGAAGCGCTGCACCGCGAGCGCTCGCCTAGCGATCCGGCGGCGCGTGCCATCTATGACGCCTTAGAGCAAGCGCGTTTTGAGGCCGCCGGTGCCGTGCGCTATGAGGGCGTCGGCGATAACCTGCAAGCCGCCCTGGCCGACGAGTGCCGGCGCAAGAACCTGGTGGTGGCTCAGAGCCGAGACGATGTCGCCATGTCAGAGGCGCTGCGCCTCATGGCTTACGAAGCCCTGACCGGCAGAGCGCTGCCCGACCAGGCTCAGCCAGCGATTGATGTCTGGAAAGACCAACTGCCCGAGCATTTGACCCAGCGCTTTGATGCGCTGAAAGAGGCGGTCTATCAGCAATCGGACTATCAACGGGTGATCAATGAGATCCTAACGGACCTCAGTTTTGACATCGACGACCCTGGTGAATTCGACCCCGACGACCTGCAAGAAGACCAACAGGACGCTGAGGACGCGGACGACACCAACCAGCAGTCGCAGGGCGAAGCCGAAGGCCAGGACGACAGCAGCTCGGTTGAAATGGAAGCGGGCCAAGAAGAGTCGGGCGATTCGGACGACAGCCAGCAGACCCAAGAACAATACGCCGAAGACGTGGCTGGTGGTGATGAGCAAGAGAGCGAAGCCTCTGACACGCCGCCGCCCTATACGCCGCCCGATCACAACCTGGGCCAGGATAAAGAATATCAGGTCTTTACGACCAAGTTTGACGAGATCGTTTCCGCTGACGAGCTGTGCGACGGCGATGAGCTGACCCGCCTGCGCGAGATGCTGGATAAGGAAATGGAGCACCTGCGCGGCTTGATCTCCAAGATCGCCAACCGCTTGCAGCGCCGGTTGATGGCTCAGCAACAGCGCGCTTGGAACTTCAACTTGGAAGAAGGCCTGCTGGATACGGCGCGCCTGGATCGTGTCATTGTGGACGTGACCTCGCCCCTGTCGTTCAAGCAGGAAAGCGAGACCGAATTCCGCGATACGGTGGTAACGCTGTTGATCGACAACTCGGGCTCAATGCGCGGGCGGCCCATCTCGACCGCTGCGGCTTGTGCGGATATTTTGGCGCGCACGCTGGAGCGCTGTGCGGTAAAGGTGGAGATTCTGGGCTTTACCACGCGCATGTGGAAGGGCGGCTCGTCGCGCGATGCTTGGATTGAGGCGGGTAAGCCGCGTAATCCTGGCCGCCTGAACGACCTGCGCCACATCATCTATAAGGCTGCCGATGCGCCTTGGCGCCGGGCTCGCAAGAACCTGGGCCTCATGCTGCGCGAAGGCATCTTGAAAGAGAATATCGACGGTGAGGCGCTGGCTTGGGCCTACGATCGCATCTCGGTTCGCCCAGAGCACCGCAAGATTTTGATGGTGATTTCGGACGGCGCGCCGGTCGATGAGACCACGCTGTCCAACAACCATGCGGCCTACTTGGAACGTCACCTGCGCGAGCAGATCGACTTCATCGAGAACCGCAGCAAGGTCGAGCTGATCGCCATTGGTATCGGCCACGATGTGACGCGCTATTATAAGCGCGCGGTGACCATCACCCAGCCCGAGCAGTTGGGCTCGACCATGATGGGTGAGCTTCTGGCGCTGTTCGACGAGAAAGAAGCGCGGAAATAGCGCCGGTGGCTGGGCTGGAAACTGAGTTGCGGGCCTGGCTTGCCAATCGCTCAAGTGAGTTCATTATGGAGGACAGCTCATCATCCCGCGCCTTGTCGTTTTTCAAACGCGGGCGGGATTTTTGGCATGATTTCCGACGCCGACAATCGCACGGCATTGAACCAGCACAAAACGCGCTAGGCCGCGTCGCTCCATGCCGTGCAAGGCTTTGATTCGACGTATATTTAAGCGGCTTATCAGTCGGCAGGGCGGATACTCAGTCGCGCTCGCAAAAAAGGGGTCCTGTCGCTAAGACAGGGCCCCTTGTTCGTTTTGGTCTAGCGCTCGCCGCCTTGCAGCCAGCAGGACCAGCGCATGCCTCATTCAATCGCTCTCACTCAACATGCGCTATCTATCCTGTTTTGCCGCAAATGCACCAAAAAGCGTCTTGGCGCAATTGAACCCAATTGCTTGGGCTTTGCTCTAGCCGCGGTTCATGCGATTGTCGATCAGCTCGTTGACCACAGCGGGTTCCGCCAGGGTCGAGGTATCGCCCAGCTCACCGTAGTCGTTGGCCGCGATCTTGCGCAGAATGCGGCGCATGATCTTGCCCGAACGGGTCTTGGGCAGGTTGGGAGCCCATTGGATCAGGTCCGGTGAGGCGATGGGGCCGATTTCCTTACGCACCCATTTGACCAGCTCGGCGCGCAGCTCGTC
This sequence comes from Alphaproteobacteria bacterium, assembly GCA_030428565.1. Taxonomy (GTDB): domain Bacteria; phylum Pseudomonadota; class Alphaproteobacteria; order UBA7985; family JAUIBT01; genus JAUIBT01. Next base: position 25,718 of record JAUIDR010000043.1, on the reverse strand, counting down.
GGAGGGCTCTTCGCCCGCCATCAAAGTGACATAGGCGTAGATGCCCTGACCCTTGATGTCGTGCGGATAACCCACGACGGCGGCTTCTGACACCTGATCGTGTGCAACCAGCGCGCTCTCGACCTCGGCGGTGCCCATGCGGTGGCCCGATACGTTGATCACGTCGTCCATACGCCCGGTGATCCACCAATAGCCGTCGGCGTCCTGGCGTGCGCCATCGCCCGAGAAATAACGGCCGGGGTAGTCATAGAAGTAGGTCTTCATGAAACGCTCGTGGTCGCCATAGACCGTGCGCATCTGACCTGGCCAGGAGTCGGCGATACACAAAGCGCCTTCGATTTCTTGGCCGTCCCAGTTGATGACCAGATTGTTGCTGTCCACCAACACAGGCTGGATGCCAAAGAAGGGCTGGCAAGCAGAACCAGGCTTCAGGTCAGTAGAACCGGGTAGCGGCGTGATCAAAATGCCGCCGGTCTCGGTCTGCCACCAAGTATCAACAATGGGGCAGTTTTCCTTGCCGACAACGCGGTGGTACCAGTTCCAAGCTTCGGGGTTGATGGGCTCGCCCACCGAACCCAACAGGCGCAAGCTGGACAGATCGCGCTTGTTGACGGGCTCTTCACCGTCGCGCATCAAGGCGCGAATGGCGGTCGGCGCAGTGTAGAAGGTGTTGACCTTGTGCTTTTCACACACATCCCAAAAGCGGCCTGAATCGGGGTAGGTCGGCACGCCTTCGAACATCAGCGTCGTCGCGCCGTTACACAGTGGGCCATAGACGATGTAGGAGTGGCCTGTCACCCAACCCACGTCAGCCGTACACCAGTAGATATCGCCTTCGTGGTAGTCGAAGACGTACTGATGGGTCATGGAGGCGTAGACCAGATAGCCACCGGTGGTGTGCAGCACGCCCTTGGGCTTGCCGGTCGAACCCGAGGTATAGAGAATGAACAGCGGGTCTTCGGCGTTCATGGGTTCGGGCGGGCAGTCGGCGGACTGAGCACCGGTCAAGTCGTGATAATAAATATCACGGCCTGCGACCATGTTGGCTTCTGCGCCGGTATGCTGAACCACGATGCAGCGCTTGATTTGATCGCCCGATAGCTCGATGGCGCGGTCAGTGTTGGCCTTCAGCGGAACGGTACGGCCGCCGCGCTTGCCTTCATCGGCGGTGATGATGAAATCGCTCTGGCAGTCGGTGATGCGACCCGCCAGGGCTTCGGGTGAGAAGCCACCAAAGACGATCGAATGCACAGCGCCGATACGCGCACAGGCCAGCATGGCATAGGCCGCTTGCGGGATCATGGGCATATAGATGGTGACGCGGTCGCCCTTTTTGACGCCTTGCGCCTTCAGGCCATTGGCCAGCTTACAGACTTCTTCGTGCAGCTGCTTGTAGGTGATTTTGTCATCAACGCTGGGATCGTCGCCTTCAAAGATAATGGCGGTCTGATCGCCGCGCTTTTCCAAGTGACGGTCGATACAGTTGTAGGCCACGTTGGTTACGCCGTCTTCGTACCACTTGATGGATACGTTGGGCATGTCATAGCAGACGTTCTTGACCTTGGTGAACGGTGTGAACCAGTCGATGCGCTTGCCGTGCTCGGCCCAGAAGGCCTCGTTGTCTTCGACCGATTGCTGATACATAGTTTTGTATTTGTCAGCGTTGACCCAGGCATTTTGCTGCCAGATGTCAGGGACACTGACCTTGATGTCTTCAGACATGAGTCCTCCCAGTTTACTCATTAAGGCTAGCCAGATTGCTAGCTGAATTTGCGGGCGATTTCCGTATAACGCTATACAGGACGGAGCGTGCGCCGATGCCGCGCATGCTAACAGCTTAGCGCCAAATCGCGAGCGCTAAGCCCGGAAGCGCCCGGCCCGTTGTGAAACCAGTAAAGATTCTTTTTTCTTTATAAAGCCCGCGCTCGGTCGCACGCCAGGGCGATTTCGGATGTTGGGAATGCCATCCTGTAACAGGGTTAGGCCGCGCGCTCGTTGAGGCGTTCTAGGCCCCAAATGGGCGCGCTGGTTTGGGGCGCGGGCGCAAAGGTTTGCAGCACCGTCAGGCTGAAGGGATCAACACTCAGGCTCAGTGTGGTGGCTAGCGGCAGCTTGAGCGCTGCGGCCACCAATGCGCGGATCGGTCCTGCGTGCAGAACGACGACCAAATCATTGTCCTCTAGGGCGGCGCTCAGGTCTGGCAAAACAGTCTGCACACGCTGGGCCAACAGGGCGAAGGATTCGCCGCCAGGTGGCGTCTGGTGGATCGGATCGGCCCAATAGTCGGGCTGATCGCCGATGGCCTGCCAGCTTTGGCCTTCCCAGGCGCCGAAATCTTGCTCCCAAAGAGCGCGGATCAGGCGTTGCGGTTTCAGCTCCAAAGCGGCGGCTGTCTGTTGGCAGCGCTTGGCGGGTGAACACCAGACCGGCGTCCCGCTGGGCAGGCGCGCGCTCAAGGTCCGGCAGATATCGGGCGCGGGCAGGCGGGCGTTAACATCGCGGCTCCCTGCGAGCTGTCCTGTCGGCACGTCGGAAGGGGCATGGCGGATGAGGTAGAGTTTTCCCATGTTACGGACCTAAGCCAGACGCCAAGCGGCCCAGATGAGCAACACGGCAATCTCGGTCAGCATGATTTGCGCGCCATAGATATCGCCGGTGACACCGCCAAGCTGGCGCTGGGCCATCCAACCCAGGCCAGCAGCGGGTAGCAGCGCCAGCAAGACCAGCGGCGATGTCGCCAGGCTGACGATAAGCGCCACCGCCAGGCCGGTCGCCAGCACCAGCCGCTTGGACCCTTGGCCCGCTTGGGCGGCTTGTCCGCCTTGATTGCCGGGCTGCTCGGCGTCGTCGTTGCCTTGAGAGCTGGATGGGCGCGCTGCTTGTTGCCAGGCCATAGACGGCAGGCAGGACCAGCGCGAGAGCAGCCAAAGGCTGACGAACAATCCCAGCGAAGGAGCCAGCGCGCTCCAGGCCGCCCAGCGCAGCCCGAATGACAGCACTGTTGCGACCAGACCATAAGAGCCGACGCGTGAATCGCGCATGATGGTCAGCTTATGATCTTGGGTCTGGCCGCCACCCAATCCGTCGGCGGTATCGGCCAGTGCATCGTCGTGCAGCGCCCCGGTCAGCGCGGTCTGAGCGGCCAGCAACAAGCCAGCTGCCAACATGGGCACCGCGCCCCAAATCCACCAGATGCCTTGCGCGAAGACCCAAAAGCCCAGCGCCAATACCAGGCTGGCAAACGGAAGTGCCGCGATCAGGTCAGAAAAGGGCTTGTAAGCCAAATTCGGCAGCGGCAAACGCGTTAAAAAATGAAGGCAGCGTAGGAGGTCGGCTGGCAAGTCTTTGACAGTCTCAACAAAAACGCGCACTTAGGGCCCCTCATGGATTGCAGGGCTCGCGATTTGCCCCCAAAACAGCACTGGCTGCTGCCGATACAGATAAGGATCTATAGCCCAATGGCGCAAGAAATCCCAAGCCGCTTTGACGATATCCGCAAGATCTTTGATCATTTGCCTGGGCCCGACCTGGGGGCTGCCAGCTTGGTAGCGCAGCGCGAGGCGCAATTGACCAAGCCCGCTGGCTCGTTGGGCCGCCTGGAGGCCATTACCGACTGGATGGCCAAGTGGCAAGGCACCGCCAGCCCCCGCGCCGATCATCCGCGCGTTGCCGTCTTCGCCGCTAATCACGGCGTATGCGATCAGGGCGTCTCGGCCTTCCCGCAGGCGGTCACTCAGCAGATGGTGGCCAATTTCTTGAACCAGGGCGCGGCGGTCAATCAGCTTTGCGCTTTGGTCGATGCCGACCTTCGTGTCTATGAGATGCAGTTGGATCAGCCGACCAAAGATTTCAGCCTCGAACCTGCGATGAGCGAAGAAGAATGCGCCCACGCCATGGCCTATGGCATGATGGCGGTCGATGATGAGATCGACATTCTGTGCCTGGGCGAGATGGGGATCGGTAACACCACGGCTGCTGCGGCTTTGGCCCTGGCGCTGTTCGGCGGTACGGCTGCCGACTGGACCGGTGCGGGCACCGGTGTCGCGGGCGCGGACCTACAGCGCAAGACCGATGTCGTCCAGCGCTCGGTCGAACTGCATAAGCCTGAAATGAGCGATCCTTTGGAGATCTTGCGTCGTGTTGGTGGGCGCGAGCTGGCGGCGATCTGCGGGGCTATTTTGGCCGCTCGCATGGCGCAAGTGCCGGTTTTGCTGGATGGTTTCATCTGTACGGCCGCCGCCGCTGTGTTGGAAAAAGCCCAGTCGGGCGCGCTGGATCACTGTATGGTGGCGCATCAATCGGCCGAGCAAGCCCATGCAAACCTGTGCGAAGCCATTGGCAAGCGGCCGCTCTTGCAGCTCGATATGCGCCTAGGTGAGGCCAGCGGGGCCACTCTTGCGGTGGCGCTGGTCAAGGCTGCCTTGGCCACGCACCAGGGGATGGCCACCTTTGATGAGGCCGCCGTCAGCAATCGCGACGAGGCCTAGCGGTTCGCGCTTGAGACAAAAGAAAGAGAGCTAAAAGAGGGCATGGCGGACAAGCAGAGCGATCCAGGATACGAGAAAGGCCAGCATCAAAGCGCAGAAGCGCGTAAGCTGTCACCGTTGCGTCGCAAGGCTGCCGAGCGTGCCAAGGCGCGACGTGCGGCGCGCCCGTCGGTCCGCCGTGTAGTCTCAACGCCTTTGTCCTCGCCCTACGCTGGTCAGTCACCACGCATCAATTTGTTTACGCTGGTGGCCATCCGCTGGATCGCCATTGCGGGCCAGGCGCTGACCATCGCGATCAGCATCGCCATGGGCTTTGTCATGCCCGCTGGCTTGGCGATGAGCGTTGTGCTGGTATCGGCGCTGGTCAATTTGTGGATCATGTCGCGTCGCCGTCTGCGCCAGGGCCGTTCCTCGGCCTGGATCGGCGGGCGTTTGGCCATGGCCATTTTGCTGTTCGACCTCTGCCAACTTACGGTCTTGCTGCTGCTGACCGGCGGCATAACCAACCCCTTTGCGATCTTGATGCTGGCCCCGGTGACGGTCTCAGCGGCCACGCTGTCACGCAATGAGACCAGCATCATCTCGGTCACGGCAATTGCCATGACCTTATTGACGATCTTTGTCTCGATGCCGCTGCCCTACGTCGAGCGCGCCCTTGATGTGCCCAGCTATTACCGATTGGGGCTGGGGACAGCGCTGATTTTGGCCATTGCCTTTACAGCGTTTTATCTTTCGCACATCGCCGAACAATCGCGGACCATGGCCTCAGCGCTGTCTTCGGTGCACCTGGCGTTGGAACGCGAACAGCGGCTGTCGGCCTTGGGCGGTCTGGCTGCCAATGCGGCGCACGAATTGGGCACACCCCTTGCCACCATTGCGGTGGTCGCCAAGGAGATGTGGAAGGAAGCGCCGGACGGCTCAAGTGTGAAGGACGACGCGGGCCTGTTGGTCGAGGAGGCCGATCGTTGCAGGGCCATCTTGACCGAGATATCGCGCTCGAAAAAGCTCGATGACGGCCAATCCTACAATCAATTGCCTATGGCCTCGATCATTGACCTGGCGATCGAGCGCCACGCGCTCAACTATGACTGTCCTGTTGCGGTCAAGCTCTACCCGCCGGAGGGCCAAAGCGAGCAAGATCAGCCTGTCTTCGCACGCCAGCCGGAGTTGGTTCACGGCTTGGGCAACTTGGTGCAAAACGCTTTGCAGCACGCCGAGCAGCAGGTATGGGTTAGCCTTAGCTGGAATGAGAGCCATATACTTGTCCAGGTCGAAGATGATGGGCCTGGATTTGAACCAGAACTCTTGTATCGTCTAGGCGATCCTTATCTAAAGGGAGAGCAAGAGCGTAAACGCGGGGGATCATCCATGGGCATCGGTGTCTTTATCGCCACAACTTTGCTCAACCACTGTGGGGCGACCGTGACATTTTCGAACCGGCAAGAGGGCGGGGCCTCTGTCGAAGTCAGCCTAGAGCGCAAAGAAAGAATGCGCCGGGCGCAAAGCTAACTCGGCCTTAGATGTAAAGGCCATGCAGATCAGACCCAATCCCAACGGGGCTGACAGGAAGAAGGAACGATTTGATGAATGACGAATTCGCAGGTTTGGGCGACGACGACGTAAGCCGCGGCACACTGTTGATCGTGGACGATGATGAGCGCTTTGCGACGCGTTTGGCGCGCGCCATGGAGCGTAAGGGCTTTGAAGTCTCAACCGCTCTATCGGTCGCGGATGCAAAAGAAGCGCTGCGCGGCTACCTGCCCGACTACGCGGTGGTGGACCTGCGCTTGGGCGACGGCTCGGGCCTGGATTTCGTGACCTTGCTCAAAGAGAGCGAAGCGCATACCCGCATCGTTATGCTGACTGGCTATGGCAACATCGCGACCGCGGTCTCGGCGGTCAAGCTGGGCGCAGTGGACTATCTGCCCAAGCCCGCCGATGCCGATGCCGTTGAGGCCGCACTGGTCAAGCACGACGGCCTGCTGCCGCCGCCGCCGGAAAACCCCATGTCTGCGGACCGCGTGCGTTGGGAGCACATCCAGCGCGTCTATGAGCAATGTGGCCGCAACGTTTCTGAAACGGCGCGCCGACTGCGCATGCACCGCCGCACCTTGCAGCGGATCTTGAACAAGTACGCGCCCAAGCCCTAGAGCGTCGGGCGCCGGTATTGCAGCAATCGATCCGCTCTAGCTGGCTGATTTCTAACGCAAGTCCATGCTCACTCGTTTTGCCACTTGTTCGCGGCTTGCGCTAGGCGGTCGCCTCGGCGCCTGTGAGGCGATACTTTTGTGGATTTTGGGCCCGTCGAGATCGTCATTGCGCTCGCGCCACGATTAAAAGCGTAAACCCAAGCGATCGAGGACGGTTGCTTGGGTTTTGTTTTGCCAATTGCGCTTTGGTGCTCGATCCGCTTGCGGTGACACTGGCTTTAATGAATTTCGCACTGGCATTTGAGCGGTCATGGCTTATGATATTACAGCTCCCGCGGTGTCGGCTCTATTGGGTCGGGCGCGGGAGTTTTTCGATCTTTCCCCGACCGACCCAATAGAGCTGACAAGGCCCCCATGTCCGAGACCAAGCCCGAGACCACGTCCGAAAATAAGCCGGAAACCAAGACCGACGTCATGTCCGATCGCTATTCCGCCCACGAAACCGAAATCAAATGGCAAGGCCGTTGGGATGAGCTGCAGGCCTCACGCGCAGAAGCCAGCACGGATAAGCCCAAGTACTATGTGCTGGAGATGCTGCCCTATCCTTCGGGCGCAATCCACATGGGTCACGTGCGCAATTATGTAATGGGCGATGTCGTGGCGCGCTATAAGCGGGCCAAGGGCTTCAACGTGCTGCACCCCATGGGTTGGGACGCCTTCGGTTTGCCCGCTGAAAACGCCGCCTTCGAGCGTGGCTATCACCCCGCCAAGTGGACCTACGCCAATATCGACGCTATGCGCAGCCAGCTCAAGCGCTTGGGCTTGTCGATCGATTGGCAACGCGAGATCGCCACATGCCATCCGGGCTACTACAAGCACCAGCAGCGCTTGTTTCAAGAGATGATGGCCGCGGGGCTGGTCTACCGCAAAGAATCCTACGTCAATTGGGATCCGGTCGAGATGACCGTTTTGGCCAACGAACAGGTCGAAGATGGCCGCGGCTGGCGCTCGGGTGCGCTGGTCGAAAAGCGGCTCATGTCGCAGTGGTTCTTTAAGATTACCGACATGGCCGAAGAGCTGTTGCAAGGCATCGAGACCTTGGAGCGCTGGCCGGCTAAAGTACGCACCATGCAGACCAACTGGATTGGCAAGTCGCAGGGTGCGCATGTACGCTTTGGCATCCAGGGCCGTGACGCAGGGCTGGATATCTACACCACCCGCCCGGATACACTGTTCGGCGCGTCTTTCTGCGCGCTGTCGGCCGAGCACCCTTTGACCGATGAATTGGCGAAGACCAACGCCGAGCTGGCTGAGTTTGTCAAAGAATGTCAGCGCATGGGCACCTCTGAGGCGGTGATCGAGAAGGCTGAAAAGCGCGGCATTGATACAGGATTGAAGGCGGTCCATCCCTTGGATGGGCGCGAACTGCCGATCTACGTCGCCAACTTCGTACTGATGGACTACGGCAGCGGTGCCATTTTTGGCTGTCCCGCGCACGATCAGCGCGACTTGGACTTCGCGCGCAAATACGGCCTGGACGTGACCCGCGTCGTGGCGGGCCCGGACGGCGAGACCGGCGATGTCGGCGCCGAGGCCTATACTGGCCCCGGCCATATTATCAATTCTGATTTCTTAGATGGCCTGGATATCGACGCGGCCAAGGTCAAGGCGATTGAAACTCTGGTCGCTCAGGGCGCAGGCAAGGCGCAGACCAACTATCGCTTGCGCGATTGGGGGGCCTCACGCCAGCGCTATTGGGGTTGCCCGATCCCGGTTGTGCACTGCGCGAGCTGTGGTGTCGTGCCGGTGCCCAAGGATCAATTGCCGGTCGAATTGCCCGACGACGTGACTTTCGACAAGCCAGGCAATCCGCTTGATCATCACCCGACCTGGAAGCACGCGAGCTGCCCAAGTTGTGGCGGCGAGGCGCAGCGCGATACCGATACCATGGATACTTTCGTGGATTCCTCTTGGTATTATTTGCGCTATTGCTGCGCTGATGACACAGACCAGCCCTTGAACGACGAAGCCAACTATTGGATGACCGTCGATCAGTACATCGGCGGCGTCGAGCACGCGGTTTTGCACTTGCTCTACTCGCGCTTCTTTATGCGGGCGTTGAAAAAGCTGGGCTATGTCACCGCTGACGAACCCTTTGCGGGCCTGTTTACGCAAGGTATGGTCACGCATGAGACCTACCAAGACGCCCAGGGTAAATGGTTGAGCCCGGACGATATCAAACGCGATGAGGCGGGCAAATTGACCGCCTTGGACGGCGGGCCTGTCAGCGTCGGCGGCGTGATTAAGATGTCCAAGTCCAAGCGCAATGTGGTGGACCCGCAGACCATCATTCAGTCTTATGGTGCTGATACAGCCCGCTTTTTCGTCATGTCGGACAGCCCACCAGAGCGCGATTTTGAGTGGACAGAAGCGGGTGTCGATGGCGCCTATCGCTTCACCCAGCGCGTTTGGCGCGTCTTTGCCGAGGCGGTTCAGCGTGCGGCCAGCGATGTTGCAGGCGACCAAGCGGCGGACACGGCGTTGCGCAAAGTTATGCACCGCTTGATTGATGGTATCGCCAAGGACATCGAGGGCTTTGCCTTCAACAAGTCGGTGGCGCGCCTCTATGAAGCGGTCAACGAATTGTCACGCGCGTTGAGCGAGGGAAAGGTCTCCGCCGCCGCGCTGCGCGAATGTTTGGACTACTTGTGCTTGGCGCTGGCGCCCTTCATGCCCCACTTGGGTGAAGAGCTTTGGACCAAGCTGGGCCATGACACGCTTGCTTGTGCGCAAGACTGGCCCGCTGTCGATCCGGCCATGTTGACCGATGATACCAACACATTGCCGGTGCAGGTGAATGGCAAAGTGCGCGCGCAAATCGAGGTCGCCAAAGATCTACCTAAGGCGGAAGTCGAGGCTCGCGCTCTGGCTGATCCAGCTGTTGCCAAATTTATCGGCGATACCGGACCCAAGAAAGTTATCGTGGTTCCGGGACGCATCGTGAATGTGGTTGTCTAAAAATGGGATCGCCGTGGCGCTCGCCGTATTGGTGACGTTGGGGCTATCAAGCTGCGGGTTTCGGCCTGTGGGCCAGCAGCAGGTTGTGCAAACGGCCAGTTTCTCGCAAGTCTTCGTGCTGCCGATCGCGAATCGCGAAGGCCAACTGCTGCGCAATGCTCTTACCCAGCGGTTTAATCCTTACGGTGAGCCCAGCGATCCGCGCTATCACTTGCGTGCGCAGCTATCGCTGGCTACCCGCAGCCTGGGCGTGCGTGCCGAGGGTGATACCACGCGCGCGCAACGCGTCATGACCTTGAGCTATGACTTGATCAACGCGCTGGACGGCAATGTCCTGGACGCGGGAACCCTGGTCGAGCACGTCAGCTATAACGTGGCCGACTATGAGTATTTAGACGATTTCGCGCTTGAGTCGGCCCATCAGCGCGGCATTGAGGCGCTGGCCGAACAGCTCGAACGCCGTCTGGCTCTCTTTTTTCAGCGCCAAGACGCAGGCCGACAAATCGTGGACGAACAGCTCTCGTTTCGATGACGCAACCTGGGCTTGCTTGCGGGCGGGCCTAAGCCGTGATCAATGGCACGGCCACCGCCCCAAAACCTGAATATTTTCCTTCAATGTGCTGCATAGACGCGCCCGGATGAACGCCGGGCTTGTTCCTGGCCCCTGCATTTGCTTACCTGCCCGCGTCCTTCTGCCAACCAGCGGCCACTGACAAGAACCGCCAATACCAGAACACTTTAGGAGACGCACTTCCATGACCCAATCGACCAATTCAGGCCGCCGCGCGCTGCTTCGGTCTGCTCTAAAAGCTGGCAGCCTTGCTGCCGGCGGCCTAACGGCCAGCGCGCTGTCAGCGCCTGCTGTGCTCGCGCAGGATCGCCACCAACTGGCCATGGTCACGTCTTGGGTCAAGGGGTCGCCTGGACCGGGCACCACCGCCGACCGCATTGCCGAGCGCATTACGCGAATGACCGCCGGGCGAATCGAGGTGCGGGTCTACGGCGCGGGAGAGCTGACATCGCCCTTTGGGGTCATGGATGCTGTGGGCTCCAACGCGGCCCAGCTGGGCCATACGGCCTCGTTCTTCTCTGCGGGAAAGTTTGCCGCCGCCGCCGCCTTTACAACGCTGCCCTTCGGGTTGGATGTGGCTGGCCACCAAGCTTGGATCGCGCGCGGGCAAGGCCAAGCGCTGTGGGATGAACTCTATGCGCCTGCTGGCGTTAAGCCCTTCCTGGCAGGCAACTCGGATTTTACCATGGGCGGCTGGTTCAAGGCCCCCTTGGGGTCGCTGGACGACCTGAAGGGTCTGCGTCTGCGCGTCGCTGGGCTGGGTGGTCAAATCTATGAAGCCTTAGGCGCGGTACCGGCCCTGTTACCGCCTGGAGAGATTTTCGGAGCGCTCAAGTCGGGGGCTATCGATGGCGTCGAATTCCTGGGGCCGTTCTCTGACCGTGCGCTGGGCTTCGCCAAGGCTGCCAACAACTATTACTGGCCGGGATTCAACAAGCCCAACGGCTCAGCCGAGGGCCTGATCAACAAAGCGCTGTTCGACAAGTTGGACGAGGCTGACCGCGCCATCATCACCACCGCTTTTGAAGTTGAAAACTATCACGGCTTGGCTGAAGCCTCGTGGTTCAATGGCCAGTCGCTCAAGGCCTTGCGTACTGAGGCTGTGTCGATCCAGCCCATGCCGGCTGACATTATGCAAGCTGCTAAGGGTGTGTGGCGCGAGGTGCTGGCGGATTGGCGCGCCAAACATCCCGATGTTGAGCCGGTCTTGCAGTCTTACGAGGCCGCTTTGGTGGCGCAACAAGATTGGGCCGCGCTCAGCTTGCAAGCCTATGGCGCTATTGCCTAGCGGAGGGCTGGATATGGGCCGCGATTTGGCAAGCTTCCGCGCCGCTGTGGCAGAAGCGCGCCCGCTGGTGGTCTGCCTAACCTCGCCGGTGGCCGCGCCCTTCACCGCACAGTGCCTGTCGGCGCTGGGGGCGGTACCGGTCATGCCGGGGCACGGCGATGATTTGCCGGGCGCGGTGGCGCGTTGCGACGGCCTGTTGGTCAACTTGGGCACCAGCGACGAGGCACGAGCCCATCTGTTTCGCATCGCCGTGGCCGCTGCCCGAGCCAAGGACACGCCTTGGGTCTTGGACCCGGTGGGCGCGGGCGGTGGGGCCTGGCGCACCGCTTTGGCGCGCGAACTGCTGCAAGAAGGACCGTGTATCGTCAAAGGCAATCCAGCAGAAATCAGAGCCTTGGCCGGTCAAGCCGCCCAGCTGAAAGGCGTCGATTCTTTGGATGAGGCCGCCACCGCGGTTGAGGCGGGCAAAGCGCTCATTCAGCAGCAGGTGGGGGCGGTGGTCATCACCGGAGCGCAGGACGCTTGCCTTGGCGCGGGCCCCTTAGATGGCGATGTGGTTTGGAGCCAAGGCGGCCATGCGTGGGCGCCGCGGGTGGTCACTATGGGCTGCGCTTTGGGGGCGGTTTGTGCGGCTTCTGCAGCGGTCTTTGATGACGGGCAAGCGGGCCTTCGGGCTGCGCAGGCTTTTAAAGATGCCGCTGGCCTGGCGGGCAAGCAAGCGCGTGGGCTCGGCAGTTTTATGAGCGCCTTTTTGGACGCGCTAGACCACCAAGCCGTTGCGAAGTGAGGACAAGAGTGACGCACGATCCTAGGGTTAAGACATTGCGCAGCCGCGAAGCTTTGGCGAAGATCCTGCCGCTGTATTTGGTCATTGGGCCGGATAACTGCCCGCCCGGAACCTGGTTAGCGGTCGCGCGCCAAGCGCTGGAAGGGGGCGTCACCTGCTTGCAATATCGTGACAAGACCAGCGACGAGGCGCGCTTTTTGGCCAACGCGCGCGCTTTGGTCGATCTGGCCCGCCCCTTTGGGGTGCCTGTACTGTTGAATGATCGTTTAGCATTGGTGGGCCCAGCGGGCGCCCAAGGAGCGCATATTGGTCAAGACGACGGCTCGCCGAAAGACGCTCGCGACTGCCTAGGCGAGGACGCAATACTAGGGCTGAGCGTTGGATCGTTAACAGAACTCAAAACTCACGATCCGTTAATGGTCGATTACTTGGGGGTGGGACCAGCCTTTTCAACCACGACAAAAGCCGACTCGGGTGACGCGATTGGACCTGACGGCATTTCTTCTATCTTAAAATGTACGACGACGCCCGCGGTCGCTATTGGCGGAATTACAACAGATTCAATTCGCTACCTTTTTGGACTAGGACTATTCGGTGTGGCGTTGATCACATTTATTACCAAGAATCCCGATCCAAAAAGGGCCAGCCTTGACATCGCTGCTAAAGTAAAGATGCTTACCGCCTGATAACAACCAAAGGTTCCTCGGGGGTTTGCATGTTTAAAGCGCGTCGTTTGCTATTGATGGCCAGCGCAAGTATGGCGGTGTTGGGGGTCAACAGTGCGCCCGCTCTTGCATCGGGTGCCGTTGACCAGGTCAAAGCGGCTGCCAGTATCGCGACCAATGGTATTGGGCGAGGGTCACGGTCTTCGCGCCGTAGCTCTGCGCGATCTTTCGTCAATAACTACATCTCGATTTCAGCCCTGGCACGGTCGTCCTTGGGCCGTGACTACGACAGTCTGACCTCTTCGCAGAAGAGGCGCTATCGTTCTTTGTTCAAAGAGTACTTGGTCGAGTACATTCTTGGTTTCTTCCAGAACTACGCGGGCCAGCGGATTGATGTGCTGCCGCGGACGAAAAAACGCGGCTCGCTGACCATCGTGGCGTCAACGATCACCCACCGGGGCAAGAAGTACGACGTGGATTGGACGCTGGTCGGCTCTAGCAGCTATCGCCTCTATGACGTCAGCATTGAGGGCCTTAGCCTGCGCAAAGATACCAAGGCGCGCTTCCGCCGCGTCTATCGCGCCAAGGGCTATGATGGTCTGATCACAGCCATGCGAAATTATATCCGCCGTTCAAAAGCGGTCGGCTAAGCCTCAGCCAATCGCTTCGCGAGTTCGACAGGCGTGTTTTGGCCCCAAAATGGCCTGGCGCGCCTGTCTGCGTTTTGGCGCAGTTGACCCTGGAGCTGCTGGTATTGGGGTCACTTGTGTTGGGACCTTGGGGGGCTGCGCGGGCAAGCAACGCTCCCTGACCCAAGCGCCACGTGGCCCAGTTGATATGAAATCGCGACAGCCTTTGCGATTGCTGGGCATCCCCTTCCTGGGCTAAGACGGGGCATGCTGTTAAAACGTTTTTTTGACATAACCGTCTCTTTGGCTGCGCTGGTCTTGTTATCGCCGCTGTTGCTGGTGTTGGCCAGCTTGATTTGGTTCAAGCTGGGGTGGCCGGTATTCTTTACCCAGGTGCGCGCGGGCAAAGACGGTCGCGCTTTTCGCATCATCAAATTCCGCAGCATGCTGGACCCCACCAACGAGCATCAGAGCGATGAAGAGCGCTTGACGCCTTTTGGTGCCAAGCTGCGCGCGACCAGCTTGGACGAACTGCCTGAGCTCTGGAATGTGCTTACAGGCGATATGAGCCTGGTAGGCCCGCGCCCCCTGTTGCTGGATTATCTGCCGCTCTACAACGCAGAACAAGCGCGCCGCCATGACCTGCGCCCTGGAATCACCGGTTGGGCTCAGGTCAACGGCCGCAATGCCGTAGACTGGCCCGAGCGCTTCGCCTTGGATACCTGGTATGTCGATAATCGAAGCTTTGCTCTGGATCTAAAGATCATGGTTAAGACCGTTGGCAAAGTGCTGGCCCGCGATGGTGTCACTTCGGCCGGTTCGGTTACGATGGAGCGCTTCACCGGTAATCCGCCCCCCTCGCAAGACGCCGCGCCCAGCGTCGATATACCCGAACAGAAAGACCCGTCATGACCCGCCCCGCCGTAATCAGCCAGCTTCCCAACCTTATCAGCCTGGTGCGGGCTCTGGGGATTGTGCCGATGGCGATGTTGCTGATGGCGGGTCAAGCCATTGCCGCGCTGATTTTGCTGACAGCCCTGATTGCCAGCGATTGGCTGGATGGCTATTTGGCGCGTCGTCTACAAGTCATCAGTCGAACGGGAACGTGGCTTGATCCACTGGCGGATAAGGTCATGGTGCTGGGGCTCTATGTCTTCTTTGCGCTCTGGTGCAGCTTGTCTGGCGCGCCGCTTACGTCATGGTTTTGGTTGCCGATAACCATTATCACCTTGCGCGAAGGCTATATGATCGTGCTGCGTTCGCGCGCGGCGGATGCAGGCCAAGCGGTTCCGGCCTCTAAGCTGGCTAAAATCAAAACAACCTGCCAGTTTCTGGCGCTTTATCTCATGGTGCCTGGCTTCATGATGTTGCATCAGACCGGCCGCGTTGAACCGGTCCCGGCCAGCTTTCCGACTTGGTTGGCCGGTTGGGCGGGCCACAGCCTCTATCAATGGAGCCTCTTGGCGCTGTTGTGGATCGCGGCTGGCCTGACGTTGCTCTCGGTCTGGGGCTATATCAAGCAGGCCATGCATGCTAGGCGCGGCTAAGCCAGACGCGGGTGCCAGCGCCTTTAGACGGGGCTTGGACCGCTTGTTGCTCTGGCTTCAGCGTGGTCTGCTGTTGTCAGCGCTGTTGACTTTGGTCTGGACCGGCTATCAAGCCTGGCGCAATCCATTTGTTGAGGCTGTTGTCACCCGCAGCGCGCAGGAGTTGCGCGAAGTGGTGTGGCTGCGCGTTGAGCAGAAATTCGATCAAGCCGAACTCGATGCACGGCTGCAAGCGGGGCTGGCGCAAGACCCAGTAGCTTGGATTGAAATCGACATCGCCTTAGCCTTGGCGGACCGCTTTTCGCTTGAACCAGACCCGGAATTGGCGCGCGCAGTGGTCGCCGCCAGGGCCGATGCCCGCCGTCCATCCGCCTTAGTCGGTGATTGTTTTCGCGGCGTTTTTGGGCTCGACCTCGGGCAAGGTGTCACCGAAGCGAGTTGCGCGGGGATCTCAGAAATCACCTCGGTCGGCGATATCAAATCAATCGTGCGGGCCGCCGGGGCTGCAGCGTCCGGGCGGTCGGTTGATCGCTTCGACCTGGGGCTGGGGATTGCGGGCCTGGCGTTGACCGGAGCGACCTTGGTGTCGGCAGGCACAGCAGCGCCCGCCAAAGCAGGGGTGGCGACGGTCAAGTTGGCGCGCCGGGCGCGCGTGCTCGGTCCTGGATTTGAACGCCACCTTCAAAAGCGTCTAGCCCGCAGCATCCATTTGGATCGCGCCCTTGATGAGCTGGTGGCGCAAGTGGGGCGCGGCTTGTTTGTCTCTGGCGCTAGCCTGCAGAGCCGCGCGATTAAGATCGCAAAGGCTTCGATTGACCCCAGGGCTTTTGATCGTTTGGCGCAAGATCTGGCGGACATCGGGGTCACGTTGCAGCGCGTTGGGCCGGGCTCGGCGCTCTATACGCTGCGCTTCGTCGGCTCCGGGCAGGACATCGCACGCTTGGAACGTTTCAGCGCGGCGCTGGGCAAACAAACGCCGCAGGTTCTCTCGGTGCTGGGGCGTGGTGGTTATCGCCTCATGGTCAAGACCACGCGCACAGGCCTTCGCTTGACAAAGGCCCTGGGTCTTTTGGTGTTCAACGCTTTGGCATTGGCGCTGAGCTTGGCTCTGTCAGCGCTGAAATGGTTGCTGGCAGGTTTCACAAAACGGGCGCGCAGGCGCCGCCGGGGTTGGCGTTGAAGCGGTTGGCTTGCCTTTCGGGTTGGCGGGCGCGCTTTGAACGCTCGCGCCGTTGCATGCCACGCGACCCAAAGAGCGGTCCTGCGAGGCACTGCGCTCTGATCGGTCTGGGTGTCAGCGGCGGTGGGCGCTACCCTTAGCCGCGCCGTTCCATGCCGCGCGACCCAAAGAGTGGTCCTGCAAGGCACTGCGCTCTGATCGGTATGGGTGTCAGCGGCGGTGGGCGCTACCCTTAGCCGCGCCGTTCCATGCCGCGCGACCCAAAGAGTGGTCCTGCAAGGCACTGCGCTCTGATCGGTATGGGTGTCAGCGGCGGTGGGCGCTACCCTTAGCCGCGCCGTTCCATGCCGCGCGACCCAAAGAGTGGTCCTGCAAGGCACTGCGCTCTGATCGGTCTGGGTGTCAGCGGCGGTGGGGCGCTAAAAGGTAACGATGGCCAAGATCAGTAGGCCAACGAAGACACGGTAGACCACGAAGACGGTAAAGCTGGCGGTGCGAAGCCAACGCATCAGCCACCAAATCGCCATGAGTGCAACAGCGAACGACAGCCCCGCTGCCCAAAAAGCCGCGGCGGTCAGAGCGGCATTTTGCTCCTGAAACAGGTCGATGAGCGCCAGCAGGCCCGCGCCTGAAATCGCCGGGATAGACAACAGCATGGAAAACCGCGCCGCTTCGCCGCGCTCCATCCCCTGGAAGCGGCCCGCGGTCATGGTAATGCCCGAGCGGCTGGTGCCTGGGATGAGGGCTAGAACTTGCATCAGGCCGATGCTGACGTAGTCGGGCCAATCCAGATTATCGATTTTCCGAATCTGCAGCATGAAGCGATCAGCAAACCACAGCACCACGCCAAATATGATCGTCGCCCAGGCGATGACCTGCGGTACGCGCAGGTATTGGGTAATGATGTCCTTGGTGAAAAAGCCCACCAAGACCAAAGGGATCGAGGCGACGACCACCGCCAACATGAGGCGGCTGTCTTTGGTCGGGCGTCCGCGCGCCATCTGGTAGAGCCCTTTTAGCATGGCAAAAACGTCGCGCCAGAAATACAAAATCACTGCGCCGAGCGTGCCCATGTGCACCGCCACATCCAACACAAGCTGTGAATTCTTCGTCAATTCGGTCTGGGTGGCGATGCCCAAGGCTTCGCTTGAGTCCCACAAAATGATCAAGTGCCCCGATGAAGAAATGGGCAGAAATTCTGTCAAGCCTTGAACCAAAGCCAAAAGAATAAGCATCAAGAACATAGGCGATCCAGACCCGACCGTGGGTTTCTTACTAAAAAACAGCGGCCTAGAGCCGCTATCGTTATGGTTGCAAGGAATGAAATCGGCGCGGTCAGCGCCGTGCAGGAACGCTCAGACCGTCCTGTGAGTGGAATAGCACAGGGGTCTGAAAAAATGAAGCAATCCAATTAGTCCCAAGTCGGGACTAATAATTCGACCGCCAGGTCAAAATTGGCTCTGGTGGTGAGTGTGTCTACCTAGGTAGGGATAAAATGGTCTCGATACGGTACTAAATCGGTGATTTTGCTTGATTTCAGCGCGTTAGGCCTTAGGGTGCTACTTAGCGCTGCCCAATTTCTGCTGTCCCAGGACGCGCGCGCATAGAGCGCGGGCTGAGATCAAGGAAAACCGGGGATGACAACCGGCCCGTCTACAGCTTGCCAAGGCAGGGTGCGCGGCGCTTTGTCATTGGGGTTGGCGCCCGCCGAAAGGCCGGTTGCTTTGGCCGCCATGGCAAGCGGTACGAGACCAGACTTAAGAAACCAGACATACGAAGACCGATTCCAACCGACGGGGAGGCGCAAGCCGCGACCCTTTGCCAACGAGAACCGCAGCCAAACAAGCAGCGGTTCAGTCCCCCCCAGTCCCAAGCCCTAACAACTAACGAACGACGCATGCTCAAATTTACCGATTTCAATCAAGCCTACCCTGTCAAGCGTGGCGCCGACGCCCGCCGGGACGATTTCCAGGAAATCTATCAGGATTTCGCGGATGACAAGGCCGGCGAGCAGGCCTCGCGCTGTTCGCAGTGCGGGGTGCCTTATTGTTCGGTGCATTGTCCTTTGGGAAACAATATCCCGGATTGGCTCAATTTGGCCGCCGCTGGCCGCATGGAAGAGGCCTACACCGAGGCGTCGCGCACCAACACCTTCCCTGAGATTTGTGGACGTATCTGTCCGCAGGACCGCTTGTGCGAGGGCAACTGCGTGATCGAGAGCGCGGGCCATGGCGCTGTGACCATCGGTTCGATTGAAAAGTACATCACCGAGCAGGCCTTTGAAAACGGCCTGGTAAAGCCGATCGTTCCCCATCGTGAGCGCAGCGAAAAGGTCGCCATTATCGGTGCGGGCCCGGCTGGTCTGGCCGCTGCCGAGCAGCTGCGCAAGCAGGGTGTACAAGTCACGGTCTTTGATCGATACGACCGGGTTGGCGGTCTGCTGGTCTATGGCATTCCCGGCTTTAAGTTGGAAAAACACGTTGTGGCGCGCCGCCGCGATTGGTTGGAAGAATCCGGCGTCAACTTTGTCATGAATGCCGATATTGGCCGCACCCAGGGCTTTTCTGATTTGCGCCAAGACTTCGACGCGGTGTTGATCGCAACGGGTGTCTACAAGGTCCGCGATTTGAAAGCGCCAGGCTCTGGTCTGGAGGGCATCGTCGCCGCTTTGGATTATTTGACCACCTCGAACAAACAAAACATGGGCGACAGCGTTCCTGACTACGACAATGGCCGCCTGAATGCTAAAGGCAAGAAGGTCGTCGTCATCGGCGGCGGCGATACCGCCATGGACTGTGTGCGCACCGCCATTCGCCAGGGGGCCACGCAAGTGACCTGTCTCTATCGCCGCGACCGCGCCAATATGCCCGGCTCTCAGCGCGAGGTGGCTAACGCCGAAGAAGAGGGCGTGACCTTCAACTGGATGTCGGCGCCTTTGGCCTTTGACGGAGATGAAAGCGTGGCCTCGGTTCGGGTGCAAAAGATGCGCTTGGGCATGCCCGACGCCTCGGGTCGCTCGCAGCCCGAACCCATCCCCGATGCGGTCGAAACGCTTGAGGCCGATTTGGTCGTCAAGGCCTTGGGCTTTGAGCCCGAAGACCTACCGAAAATGTTTGCCGAGCCCGGCTTGGGCGTGACCCGCTGGGGAACGCTGAAGGTGGATTGGTCTAGCATGCAGGTACAGGGCATGCCCGGCGTCTTTGGTGCGGGCGACATCGTTCGCGGCGCAAGCTTGGTGGTCTGGGCCATTCGCGACGGACGTGATGCCGCGCAGGGCATCTTGGGCCATCTCAATGCGCAGCAAGCCGCGCTGGCCGCAGAATAGTCGCCTCGCCATACCGCCGAAATAAGGGGCGCGCCAAGCGCCTCATCCCCAACGATAGGGCGCCTGTCCGGAGCCCAACAAACAAATAGGACCAAGGTTATGACCAAGAACAACAAGGCTTTGATCAGCAGCGAACAAGACGCGCAGCAGTGGGTCGAACACTACCGCAAGACGCAAGATCAGCTGACCGCCGCGCACGCCTATCACCCCAGCCAAGAGCACGAAAACTGCGGTGTGGGCTTGGTGGCTGCCACCGATGGCAAACCGACTCGCTTGGTCGTTGAGACCGCCGTGCAAGCGCTGAAAGCGGTCTGGCACCGCGGTGCGGTGGACGCCGACGGCAAGACCGGCGACGGCGCTGGCATCATGATGAACATCCCGCAGGCCTTCTTCCGCTCTGAGGTTGAGCGCACAGGCCACATCGTGCCCGAAGGCGCCTCGGTCGGCGTCGGCATGGTGTTCTTGCCGCGTACCGATATGGCCAAGCAAGAGGCTTGCCGCGTCATCATCGAGCGCGAAATCTTGAATGCAGGCTACCGCATTCACGGCTGGCGCCAGGTGCCAGTTGAGCCCGCCGTCTTGGGCATGAAAGCCAACGCGACCCGCCCCGAGATTGAACAAATCTTGATCCACGTGGACGCAGAAGCCGACATAGAGGCGACCGAGCGCAGCTTTTACATCATCCGCCGTCGGATCGAGAATGCCGCCCGCGCTAAGGGCATTGCTGAACTCTATATCTGTTCTTTGTCGATCAATTGCGTGATCTACAAGGGCATGTTCCTGGCTCAAGACCTGTCGGAATTCTATCCCGACCTGTTGGACCCGCGCTTCGTTTCAAACGTGGCGCTCTACCACCAGCGTTATTCGACCAACACCTTCCCGACCTGGTCGTTGGCCCAACCCTTCCGCGTCATTGCCCACAATGGTGAAATCAACACCCTGAAGGGCAACCACAACTGGATGCGCGCCCACGAATCGCGCATGGAGCTGGACTCCGTGTTCGGCGATGCCATCGAAGAGCTGCGTCCGGTGATCCAGCCTGGCAGCTCGGATACCTCAGCCATGGATGCGGTTTTTGAGCTGTTGTGCTCGGGCCAGCGCGCGCTGCCGATGGTCAAATCGCTGATGATCCCCGAGGCTTGGAGTGACGATGCCACCATGCCCGACGCCCACAAGGCCCTGTACCAATACTGCAACTCGGTGATGGAGCCCTGGGACGGGCCGGCCGCCGTCGTGGGCCACTATGGATCATGGGTCATCGCGGGGCTGGACCGTTCTGGCCTGCGCCCCATGCGCTATTCCATCGTGCGCGACCGTCAAAACGATTCCGAGCTATTGATCGCGGGCTCTGAGACCGGCATGGTTCGGATCGACGAGCAAGACGTTATCAAGTTGGGCCGTATCGGCCCAGGCAGCCTGATCGCGGTCAACCTGGCCGAAGGCAAGCTCTACATGGACGCCGAGATCAAAGATCTGTTGGCGGGCGAGCAGCCTTTTGCCGATTGGACCCAGGGCATCAAGCGTCTCGATGAGCGCCTGCAGGCCGCGCGTACGCCGGGCGTCGTTTCTGAGACCAGCGAGTTTGAAGGCGAAGAATTGCGCCGTCGCCAGTTGGTCTATGGTGCGACCCATGAGGAACTGGAGCTAATCTTGCACCCCATGATCGTCGACGGTAAGGAGCCAATCGGTTCGATGGGTGATGATACGCCGATGGCCGTCTTGTCGGACAAGTACCGCCCCTTGCACCACTTCTTCCGCCAGGATTTCAGCCAGGTCACAAACCCGCCCATCGACTCGCTGCGTGAGCGTAGCGTCATGTCGCTGACGACGCGACTGGGCAACCTGGGCAACATCCTGGATGTCAGCGCTGGTCAGTGCGATCTGTATTTGTTGGCGTCGCCTGTCCTGACCAATGGCGAGTGGCAGGGTGTCAAAGATGCTTTGGTCGCCGATGGCGCAGAGATCGCTGAAATCGACTGCACCTATGACCCCAGCGAGGGCCCAAGCGCGATGCGCGATACCATTACCCGCATTCGCGGCGATGCAGAGCGTGCGGCGCGTCGGGGCATCCAGCACTTGTTCTTGTCGGATAAAGCCATTGGGGCCGAGCGCGCGCCTATGCCGATGATCCTGGCGACCGGTGCGGTCCATACCCACCTTTTGGAGACCGATCTGCGTACCTTCGTCTCGCTGAACGTCCAGTCCGGTGAGTGCATGGATACGCACTATTTTGCGGTTCTGATCGGCGTCGGAGCGACCTCGGTCAACGCCTACATGGTGCAGGAAAACGCCGCCGACCGTATCCGCCGGGGCCTGGTGCCCGATGGCACGACCCTGGACGTTGCCATGGGCCGCTTTAAGAAGGCGATCGGCGATGGCATCTTGAAAATCATGTCCAAGATGGGCATCGGCGTCGTTAGCTCCTATCGCGGAGGCTACAACTTCGAAGCCGTGGGGCTGTCGCGCACGCTGGTCTCTGAGTTCTTCCCCGGCGTGCCGTCGCGCATTTCGGGCATCGGCTTGATCGGTATTCAAAAGAAACTCAACGAGCTGCACGCCAAGGCCTATGACCAGGCCGCCGTGCCGCTGCCGATCGGCGGTTTCTACCGCTTCCGCCGCGGCGAAGAAAAGCACGCTTGGGATGCGCGCAACATGCACTTGTTGCAGTCCGCGGTGAACAAGGGATCGTTCCAGACCTATAAGCAGTACGCCAAGATGGTCAACGAGCAGTCGCCGATCTGGTTGCGCGATCTGTTGGGCTTTAAGACCGAAGGCCTGCGCGCAATCGACCTGTCAGAGGTCGAAAGTGTCACTAGCCTGCGCAAGCGCTTTGTAACGCCGGGCATTTCCTTGGGCGCTTTGTCAAAAGAAGCGCACGAGACCTTGGCCATTGCCATGAACCGTATCGGCGCGCGCTCGGACTCGGGCGAGGGCGGCGAAGACCCGGATCGCTATCACCCCTGGGCGGGCGGCGATAATGCTAAGTCCGCGATTAAACAGGTGGCCTCTGGTCGCTTTGGCGTGACCGCCGAGTACCTCAACAATTGCGCCGAGCTGGAAATCAAGATGGCCCAGGGGGCAAAGCCCGGTGAGGGCGGCCAGCTTCCCGGCTTTAAGGTCTCCAAGTATATCGCCAAAATGCGTCACTCGACGCCTGGTGTGACGCTGATTAGTCCGCCGCCGCACCACGATATTTACTCCATCGAGGATCTGGCGCAGCTCATTTATGACCTGAAGCAGATCAACCCGGAGGCGCGGGTCTGCGTCAAGCTGGTGGCGCGCTCGGGCATTGGCACGATTGCTGCGGGCGTGGCCAAGGCCGACGCCGATGTGATTTTGGTGTCGGGCAACTCTGGTGGCACGGGTGCTAGCCCGCAGACCTCGATCAAGTACGCAGGTCTACCGTGGGAAATGGGCCTGGCGGAAGTGCACCAGGTGCTGACCATGAACGAGCTGCGCTCTAAGGTGACACTGCGCACCGATGGCGGGCTTCGTACCGGTCTGGATATCGTTAAGGCGGCCATGCTGGGTGCTGAGGAATTCGGTATCGGAACGGCGGCCTTGGTGGCCATGGGCTGCATCATGGTGCGCCAGTGCCACTCCAACACCTGCCCGGTCGGCGTCTGTACACAGGACGAAGCGTTGCGCGAGAAATTCAGCGGTACCGCGCAGAAGGTCATCGATCTGTTCAGCTTCGTGGCCGACGAGGTGCGCGAAATTCTGGCCGAATTGGGCTTCTCACGCTTGGAAGATGTGATCGGCCGCACGGACCTGTTGACCCAGATTAGCCGCGGGGCAGATCACTTGGACGATCTGGACCTGAACGCGGTCTTGCAAAAGGTCGAGCCAGCGCAAGGCAAGTTGGCTCTGTCCGACCGCGAACTGCGCAACCCGGTGCCGGATACGCTGGACGCAGAGATCATCAAGGACGCCAAGCCCTTGCTGAGCGTCGGCGAAAAGATGGAGTTGAAGTACAACGTCGCCAACACCCAGCGGACCGTTGGCACGCGCCTATCATCAGAGATCACGCGTAAGTACGGCATGAACTATTTTGATGATGGCCATGTCAACATTCGTTTGCGGGGCTCGGCGGGCCAGTCTTTGGGGGCCTTCGCCTGTAAAGGCATGCGCATCGAAGTGACCGGCGATTCCAACGACTATGTAGGTAAGGGCCTGTCCGGCGGCATCATCGTCGTGCGTCCGTCCTACCAGTCACCGGTTCAAACGGTCACGCAAGATCATACCATCATCGGCAACACGGTGTTGTACGGCGCGACCAGCGGCAAGCTGTTTGCCGCAGGCCAGGCTGGCGAGCGCTTTTGCGTACGCAACTCGGGCGCAACGGCGGTTGTTGAAGGCTGCGGCGGTAACGGTTGTGAATACATGACCGGCGGCGTAGCGGTGATCTTGGGTGAGACCGGGAAGAACTTTGGCGCTGGTATGACCGGCGGCATGGCCTTTGTCTATGACCCAGAAGACCGCTTCCAACACCTCTACAACCCGGCATCCTTGCAGGTCATGCGGGTGACCATGCCCCATTACCAAGACCAGCTTAAAGCCTTGGTAGCCCAGCATCATGAAGAGACGCGCTCGGTTCACGCCGAACGCCTGTTGGTTGATTGGGAACGCTGCGTGAAAGCCATGTGGCAGGTGGTGCCGACCGAAATGTTGGCGCTGTTGGATGAACCCGTTTCGCCCGAGCATGCAGCGCAGCGCGAAGCTGCCTCGGCTTAAAGAGGCGATACCGGCATGAAGCTCTGTATCGGGATCGACCCAAGCCTGAGCATTTTGCAGGCTTGGGGCTTGCCCCAGACGGCTGAGGGCGCGGCAAGCTTTGCCGCGACCTTGCTGGATTTGGCGGACAGTCACCGCCTGCCGATAAAGCCGCAGGTGGCCTATTTCGAGCAATTTGGTCCGGCGGGTTTTCAGGTGCTGGCGGAGATCATCGCCCAGGCCCGCCAACGCGATATCTGGGTGCTGGCAGACGCCAAGCGCACCGATATCGGCTCGACCTCTGCGGCCTATGCGCGGGCTTGGTTTGGCCCAAGCGCTGCCATGCGGGCCAACGCTCTGACGGCCACCGCTTATATGGGGCTGGGGGCTATTATGCCGATGATCGAGGCTGCCGCTGAGGATGGGGGGCAAGTGTTTGTCGTGGCTCGCTCCTCAAACCCGGAGGGCGAAGCCCTGCAAACGACTGGTCGTCCCGCCGTTTGGGAGACTCTGATGACGGAACTTGAGGTTGTTAATCAGCGCTTTGGCGCGCCTGTTACGGGTGCCGTGGTGGGGGCAACTCAGGCTAAAGAGTTGCACCTTTGCAACGACTTAGCGCCAAACGTACCGCTGCTTTGCCCCGGCGTTGGCGCGCAAGGCGCTGATCTTGCGAATCTAATAAAGCTGCCAAGCGACCTCAAAGCGCGCATGATACTGCCGATTTCGCGGGGGATTGCCAAAGCGGGCCCGAGTGCTGGTGCCTTGAAAGCGGCGCTGACAGGCTATCTTGGTGACATCCGTTAGCCTTTAGAATGGCCTTGATGTGCGCTTTAGGGTGATGCTAGACCAAAAGGATGAGTGCTCGGTTTTCAAGTGTTATCGGTGAAATTTTCCCTGGAAATCAAGTCCAAGCTGCAGCAGGTCCTGGCCTCGCTCTAATTTGGATGATGGTCGCCGCGTGCCTGGTTTGGACGCCTGCAGCGCAAGCAGGCCTCTACAATGCAAGCCCAGAGACCTGTCCAGCGAGCACAGATAAAAAGAGTACCGCATCCGGTGGTTTGATTTCTGTCGGTGCGACACGGCTGAATTAAACCAGCTGCGATGGGGTCCAAGCTGACTCATTAGAAACTGCCACCGTCGCTCAACAGGGGACCAAGGATCAGGTTCTGATCCAGCATAACGGCAACGATACAGCGGGCTCAATCAGCACCAATCGCCTGTACTTTATCTATGGTATAACAGCCCGTTGACGAAGTCGCGTATGCATGATTCTCTGCCAGCTCGATTTGAACGGGGGACATGCAGATGGCGATGGGGCGTCAGACAGAGCGTCAAGGTGATTTGATGTTGGCATGGTC
>JAUIDR010000042.1 GCA_030428565.1 Alphaproteobacteria bacterium | reverse complement strand
CGTTCCAGCTCTTTTCGCCGGCACCTTCGATGGCAAAGACAACCCAGCCGCCGTCCTCACGGAACAGCGCCGCGGCTGGCACGATCAAAGCATCCGCGTCTTGCCAGGTGATAACTCTCACCTTGAGGCGATAGCCGTGCCCCAGGCCTGGCCGCGCTTCAGCTGGGCTCAACAGGTCGATGGTGACGCGCACCCTTTGTTCTTCCACGCCCAGCGCTGAGACCTTGGTTACCGCGATGGGCTCGATGCGTGCGACCTTGCCCTTTAGGCTGTCCGGGCCGCCCCAAGCCTCCAGTGCGACCTCATCGCCAACCTGAATGCGCACAGCATCGCTAGAGACCAGCGCCACCTCGACCATCAAGTCCTGTTCGATGTCGCCGACCTCCAATATGGGCGTCCCCGCCGCAACGGGTGTCTGGCTTTGGTGTAAGACCCTCAGCACTTGACCGTCGATGGGCGCGAACAAGGTCATGGGCTCTTGCTGGTCGTTTACCCTGGCCTCCTCAGCGCCTTGTTCGGCGGTCTCCGCTTCTGGCCCTGATACTGGTCTGCCTTCTGGTCCGGCATCCATCAACTGCGCTTCGGCGCGCGCCAATTCAGCTTCCCGCAGCGCAATTGCCGCCTGGCTAGCCTCAAGCCGGGCTTGGGCGCCGCGTTGGGCTTGCTGATAGCGCTCCATTTCGGACAAGCTCACCAAGCCGCGCTCGAACAGCGTCTTGATGCGCGAGAGATCGGATTGAGCCTGCTGCAACTGGGTCTCAGCCGAGCTTCGTTCGACCTTGGCCACTTCCAACGCCGCCATACTCGCTTTGACCACGGCCCGGGCTTGTTCACGCGCACGCTCGTCCAGAGCGGGCGGCAGACTGGGCCAGAGCCGGGCCAAGGGCGTCGTATCGGCTACGACACGGTCGCCCACCTCCAGCGTTACCCGCTCCAAGCGACCCGCCGCGGGCGCGGCCACCAGATAGGGATTGCGCACCAGTGCGCGGCCTTCTTCGTCCACGCTGACCTGCAACGGCCCGCGCCGCACCGAGGCCAAATCGACCAAGGTTGGGCGCGGCCAAAACGCCAGCAGCGAACCCGCGGCGACCAGCACGAGCGCCAGTGCGATGAACACGAAGCGCGACAATTTAGGGCGATGAGCTGAAGAACGGGGCTTGGTCATAGAACACCTTTGCAGGCCGAGAGGGTAGAAACGAGAATTCTGTTTGTTGCCATGGTTTTACTCGCGCGATTTCAGCGCCGCGGTCAAATCGCGCTTAGACAGACCGCGCTGCACCAGCCAGCCCGACACCGCCGAGGCCGCCAAGACCGTCAAAGCGGCGGTGCCGTGGGTCTGGGGAATAAAGAGCGCGGGCACCTGGTATAGCTCGGTCGAAAAGCCTTCAGCGATGGCGAAGGACAAGAAATGCCCAAACAGCGAGCCCAGCGGGATCGCCAAGAGGGTAATGACCGCCAATTCGCCCAGCAAAACATAAGCCACCTCGCCGTGCGAATAGCCGAGAATTTGCAGGCTGGCCAAATCGCGAGCGCGCTCGGCCTGGGCGACCCGCGCCGCGTTATAAACGATGCCAAAGGTGATGACGAAAGCCATAAAGCCCATAACAAAGCGCATGGCCCCCGCGCCTTCGTCCATCAGGGTTTCAAACGCTTCTTTGGTCTCCGATTGCAGGCTTACGCCAGCAACCAGGGGCATGTCCTTGAGCGCGCGATAGAGCTGAACCTCACGGCCCGGTTCGATTTCCAGCGCGGCGGCGTTGATCTGCCCAGGCTGCTGCAAAAGGCGATCCAAGGCGTCCAAATTGATATAGACGGGTGCGCCCATCAGGGTCTGCGCCAGGCCCACAACCGGGATTTCCAGCACCGGCCGCGCCCCTTCGCGCACTTCGACGCGCAGGCTCTGGCCGGGTTCGACATCCAGAATCTTGGCCAGGGGTTTGGCCAAAATCAGGCCCGCGCCCGGCAGCTCTTGACGGCGACCCTTATCATCAACCACGCGTAACAAGCGCGCGTCGGGACTGAGGCCGGTCAAGCTGGATTTATGGCTACGGCGCCCGTGGCGCAGCACAACCGGGACATGGCGCTGGGCTTCGACCTGCCAGACGCCCGGCAGCCGATCGAGCGCCGACAAGGCGGCGGGTGGCATGGGGCGCAAAAACGCAACGCTGGCATCGCTGCGATCCAGAACTTGAAAGGTCAGATCCAAGGCGCGCTCAAATCCGGCATAGATGGTGAGCATGGACAAGGTTAGCCCCATGCCCGACGCGATGCCCAGAACAGCACCCGCCATGCGCCAGGGCTGACGCAAGAGGCGGCGCAAGACCATGCGGCTCAATTGGTCCATGGCTGACGCCAGGCCGGGCGCCCAACGGCCAGCACGGCTATAGTCCGCAGGGGCAGGCGGGCGCATGGCTTCAGCGGGCACCAACCGCACCAGCCGCGCCAATACAACCAAGCTGCCCGCCGCCGCCGAGCCCATGGCGGCCAAAATGCCAATCACAAATGCGCTGGGCTCCATTTGGAAGACCAGGAAGGGAAACTTGTAGTATTGTGTATAGAGGCCGATCAGCGCTTGGCCAGCCCATATGCCCAGCCCGCAGCCCAACAGCGCGCCGGCCAGAGCGATCGCCAACACCAACTGCATATAATGCCAGCCCACTTCCACATCCGAATAGCCGAAGGCTTTCATCAGGCCGATCTCCTGGCGCTCGGCTTGCACCATACGGCTGATAACGATGTAGAGCAGAAAGGCTGCGATCAGCAAAAAGATCGGCGGCACCACCACCGCTGAGACCTCAAGGCCCTTGATCTCCTCAGAGACGAAGCGATTGGAAAATTGATCATCTAGGCCATAAGCCCCCTGCCCACCATAAGGCGTCAGCAAGCGATCCGCCGCCGCCAAAACCGCGGGTAAGCGCGCGTGGCGGGTTAGCGACAACAGGGCTTCGTTGAAGGCCCCGTCCAAATCATAGTTGGCCGCCAGCGCCGAGCGACTCATCCAGAGCACCGCAAAGCGCGCATCATCGGGAATCAGCTCCCCCGGCGCGGCGGTATACAGGAACTCGGGCGATTGCACGCGACCGACCAGGACCAAGTTGCGGCGATGGCCATTCATGGTAACGGTCAGCCGCTGCCCCAGCTTGAGATCGTGGGCTTTGGCAAAGCTCTCCAGCACCAAGGCCTCATCGCGAGCATTCGGGTCCAGGGCCCGCCCGGACACGGGATAGACCGCCCCCAAACGCGGCGCGCCGAAATCGGGCAAAGACAGCAAACGGGCAGCAATGGGCAAGTCCCTGCCGTCAATCTCGACCCGGCCCGCGCCAGTGACACGGGTCTCTGCCTGGGCCACCCCCTCAATCTGTGCCAATTCCGGGCGCAAACTCTCCGGCGCTCGCGCGACCGGCGCAAAGACCTGGGCCAAACGATAGCGCTGATAGTAAGCATCACGGGTCTGAGACAAAGAGGCCACCAGACCGGCCATCATGACCTGCATCATGACGCCAATCGCAATGACCAAGGCAATCGCGGCAGCCTGACCTTTGATGCGCCACAGATCGCGGCCCAGCTTGGCCGTTAAAGGGCTGACATGCCAGCCGCGGCGCGGGGGCGGAGCGGCTACCAATGGATGTCCTCCGGTGCGGCTGGATTGGCATTGTGCACGACGTCGCGGATCCGGCCATCGGCAAAATGTAAGACTTTGTCGGCCATAGCCGCCGTGGCGGCGGCGTGGGTCACGATCATGACCGTTGTGCCCAGCTTGCGGTTGACGTCGGCCAACACCCGCAACACCGCGCGCCCGGTTGTGCTATCCAGCGCACCGGTGGGCTCGTCACAAAACAGCACCGTCGGCTGCTTGGCGATCGCTCTGGCGATGGCCACCCGCTGTTGCTCACCGCCAGAAAGCTGGGAGGGAAAATGGTCCAGGCGTTCGCCCAAACCCACCAGCGCCAAAGCCTCGTCAGCAGGCAAGGGATCGCGGGCGATTTCGGTCACCAACTCGACATTCTCACGCGCGGTCAAACTGGGCATCAGGTTATAGAATTGGAACACAAACCCGACGTGCTCGCGGCGATAGCGGGTGAGCTGGCGGTCGTTCATCTGGGTCAAATCGCGGCCCAAAAAGCTCACCTGGCCCGAAGTCGCCCGGTCGAGACCGCCGAGGATGTTGAGCAAGGTGGATTTTCCGCTGCCCGATGGGCCCAACAAGACCAGCAGTTCGCCTTGCGTTACCTCCAAATCAACGCTGCGCAGCGCATGCACGGCCGAGCGGCCTTCGCCGTAGGTTTTGGTCAGACCCTGCGTGGTATAGGCGGCCGTCGTTTGGGCGCTGCCGACCTCGTTTAGCGAGCGGGCAAAGACCGCCGGAGCTTTGAAAAATCGCATAGACCTTTAGTCTAGCCCAAGCTCGGCAATTTGTCCCTGAGCTAGCGCAATTTGCATGCTAGAGCGTCGGGCGCTGATATAGCAACGGTCTAGCCCGCGCGGCACCCTCTGCAAGTCGGCTGTGCACCGCTTAGGGATAGAGTAAGGTCTTGGTCCAACCGCTCTGTCCGGGCAGAGCGCTATAGCGCCAGCGCTCGTGCAGGCGGAAGGGCATGTCCTTCCAAAATTCGATGGTCTTCGGGCGCACGCGATAGCCGGACCAGTGCTCGGGGCGCGGGACATCGCTGCCTTCGGGGTATTTTTCTTCCATCTGACGCACGCGTTCGACCAGGATCGAGCGCTCTTCGAGCGGCTCCGATTGTTTGGAGGCCCAAGCGCCCAGGCGGCTGCCGTGGGGGCGCTGGCCATAGTATTCATCGGCTTCAGCCACGCTCACCGGCTCTGCGGTCCCCTCGATACGAACCTGCTTGCGAATGCTCTTCCAGTGGAAACACAGACCCACACGCGGTTCGTGGGCGATTGCGCGACCCTTGCGGCTATGAGTGTTGGTATAAAAGACAAAGCCATCGCGGTCGAAGTCCTTCATCAGGACGATGCGCACCGACGGCCAGCCGTCCGGATCAATAGCGGTCAATGCCATGGCGTTGGGATCATTGATCTCTGCCGCCTTGGCTTCGGCAAACCAATCATCAAAGCGCTGAAAGGCTTCATCCCAATCAATCATTCCAGGTCTCCTGTCGGGTTGGCATTTCGCCACGATCGGTCCCCACCAGCGCGGGGTCGCGTCGGGCTTGGTGTCATGTGGGCCCAAAACCTAACAATTCTAGGCCCCTGCGTGTTTAAGGCAAATCAGATTGGCTCAGCGTCACCAAGCCTGCATCGCAGGGCCGACATCGCAGGGCCGACATCGCAGGGCCGACATCGCAGGGCCGACATCGCAGGGCGGGCGCCGAGCCAGGCTGCGCGCTGGCCCTGTTCTGCCGAGCGGATCTAGCGCTTGTCGTCCATCAAGGCTTGGATCTCGCGGCGAATGGCATCCAGTGTCACCGAATCATCGTTGGGCTCGACGTTATCTTGCTGCGGCTCGACGTTATCTTGCTGCGGCTCAACGCCATCGCGCCAAGGCGACACCCCGGCCAACATAGCAGTATGGTCCTGCGCCCCGGCGATACCCGCGTCTTGGCCTTGCTGCGGCGCGCCCTGTTCTGCCTGCCACGGCGCCTTTCCTGCTTGCCAAGGCGAATGACCGCTGACCATGACATCATAGTCGCCCGCACCGACGATCCCAGCTTCCTGACCTGGGCCAGCCGGACGTCCCAGGGCCAGGTTTAGGGCTCGATTTTGCGGGCTGGGCTGATGCGGCGGGCTGGCCTCAAACGAGCGCACCATGCGATGGCCGTCAGCGGGCTGGTCGAGGGCTTGGTCGTCGAGCCCATGGTCGGGGGTATGGCCGAGCGCTGGATTCGCCACCACGGTCCCGCCATCTTGCGAGGGTTGCGGGGCCTGTGAGGCGGAGTGTGAAGCGAAGTGTGAAGTGGGCTGTGGAGCGGGCGCCGGCCCCGCCGGGACAGCGCTCAAGGCAGCCGCTTGGCTCGCGGCCTTACCAGAAGAATGACCGGCTATAGGACCGGCGGGCTGATTGTCCGCTGGGTTGGTCGCACTGCGCGCCGCGATCGGCATGGCCGAAGCACTTTGGGCGTCGATGGCCTCCAGCGTATTCGGGTCTTGCGGGGCCTTGCGCACGGCTTCGCTGGGCATAGCGATCAGATCCGCCAGGCTCACGCCCTGCCAGCCCAAGCTGTGCGCTTCGCTCAGCAAAGGCGTGTTAGAGGCAGCAGCGATCTTACCAGAGAGGCCCAAGGCGCTGGCCACGGCTTCGACCCGAATACGCTCGGCCGGCCAGACCCCCGCCCAACGCCCTTGGGTCATGCGCGCCAAGGAGGCATCCTTGAACCGGCGCAACAGCTCATCGGTCTCAGCTTGCGGAACCTGGGCGCGCGCGGCCAAGTCGCTGGCAGCGATCTTATCTTTGGATGCCGCCAGGCCCGCCAAGACCATCAAGCCGTACTCCAAAGATTGGCTGGCACCCAAATCTGCCAGGCTGGCCAGCGTGTCGGTGGCGCGCTGTAGGGCCAACATGGACACCAAACTCAACAAGAACAGTACGACCACCAGCATGACCAGTGGCCCCAGCGCGGGCACGCCGATAAACTTCAAGCCCCACAAAGCAGCGGCATAGATCAATCCCCAAGTCAGGGCTTGGCCAGCGACGACGCTCAGCGCAATGCGGCGTGGCAACAACAAAATGCCCGCCAGGAAAATGACCAGGGCAACCGCGACCAGGTCGGTCAACAGGCCTAAAAAGCCCGCTTGCCCGGCCGACTGTCCAGCGGGGGCCAATTGAATGTAGAGCAGGGGCACCATGATGGCGGCGGCGGGCAGGATGAACAAGACGCCCAACCAAGCCAAGCTATCGCGCCCGACTTCTGCGTGGCTCGCCTGGCGCAAGATGAACAGCGCCGCATAACCCCAGGCCAACCAACAGACCAAGGTCAATATGGCGATGCCGGGCATCAGGCTGGCGCCAGGCAACAAGGCTTGCAGCCCGCGATCAAACGAGCCCATCAGGACGTGCCACCCCACTGCGCTCGTCAAAAGCTGATCACCGCTCGCCCAAAAGGCTTGCAGATCCAAGAGGCCGAGGCGTTGTGCACCCACGGCTTCATAGCCGAGTAACAAAAGGCTCATAGCCGTCAGCGCGGCGGCGGCCAGGATAGTCGCCGGCAAGCGCGAGAAGATCGAGCGGCGCGCGGGTTGGGTGGTCATGATCGGCTCTCCCTTACTGCGGGCGGTCCAGACGAACGGCGGTAGTAGCCGCTCGCTGCGCGGCGGCTCACTGAGCGTTGCGGCGCCCTGGCTGCCCCCACCTGAGCGGCGGCTTGGGCGGACATGGCCGGGGCCTAGAGTCCCGTGGTCATTAATATTGACCTGTTTCCTTAGCAGGCCCGCGGCATTGGGCAATGGTGTAATTTGCCACCAGGGCGTGATCGGGGCTGTGGGCTGGGGGTTAGGGGGATATCTTTTGAAAGCTGCCGGCACTCAAGCCCAGTAAAGACTCAGTAAAGCCCGGGGCCGCCAGGCCGACGGTGGCTTTGCGACCAGGAACCCGGTAAAGCCTCAGCCAAGCCCAGGTAAACAATTGTCTTACCCCAACAGATCGTCTAAAAACATCTACGTGAGCGATCCGGGCGCGATTCTTGGCCCGCAAAGCAAGGATTTGAGGCAAGAGCGCTTGCCAATTCGTGCGTTTCACGACACTAAGAGAGACCCTAAGACAGTCCGGAGACGAAGATGACGCAAGAGGCACACCCAGGCGCTGGTTTGATGGCAGGCAAGCGCGGGCTCATTATGGGCTTGGCGAACGATAAGTCGATTGCTTGGGGCATTACCAAAGCCTTGGCCGAACAAGGGGCTGAGATCGCTTTATCCTATCAGGGTGAGGCCCTTCTTAAGCGCGTCAAACCGCTGGCTGAGAAACTGGGAATCGAAAAATATATCGAGTGCGACGTCGGCAATGACGACAGCATCGATGCCATGTTTGATACGCTCAAGCAGGACTGGGATTCGATTGACTTCATCGTCCACGCGATTGGCTATTCCAACAAAGACGAGCTGAAGGGCGCCTACCTCAACACCAGCCGCGATAACTTCCTGCTCTCTATGGACATCTCGGTCTACTCGCTGACCGCTGTCGTTAAGCGCGCCGAGACTTTCTTGGCCGATGGTGGCTCGATCCTGACCCTGACCTACCACGGCTCAACCCAGGTCATGCCGCACTACAACGTCATGGGTGTGGCGAAAGCGGCGTTGGAGGCTTCCGTGCGCTACCTGGCCGCCGATCTGGGCCCGCGCGGTATTCGTGTCAACGCCATCTCGGCCGGTCCCATCAAGACGCTGGCCGCCTCGGGCATCGGTGACTTCCGCGCGATTTTGCGCTGGAACGAGCTGAACGCACCCTTGCGCAAGAATGTGAGCATCGACCAGGTAGGCGGTTCATCGCTCTATCTATTGTCCGACCTATCAACGGGCGTGACAGGCGAGGTTCACTACGTCGATGCGGGCTACAACGGCGTTGGTATGATTGCGGTCGATTCTGCGCCGCAGATCGCAGATCTGTTGGCCAGCATGGGCCCCAAGGACTAATTGGGCTGTAAAACGCAAGCAGCGCCAGCGGACCACAAACCGGGCACCAACAGATACAGCAAATAGCCGCTCGTTCTGGCTACTGAGTCCCGATTCTGGGGTCGGATCTGGGTCCGAATTCCTGGTCCGAATTCCTGGCCCGACTTCCCCGGGTCCGGGCATCGCTGGGCCCGTTGAGACAAGCCGACGATAGGCTTCAGGCAAACCTCAGGCAGGCTTCAGGCGCGCTCGGGCCTTCCCCCACATCAAGAGCCGGATTCGAACTTCCCTATGGCAAGCAATACTTTTGGTCGTCACCTGCGCTTTACCACCTTCGGCGAGAGCCACGGGCCAGCAATCGGCTGCACAATTGACGGCGTTCCGGCAGGCGTACCGCTGAGCGAAGCCGACCTGCAACCCCATCTGGACCGCCGCCGTCCTGGCCAGTCCAAGCACACCACCCAACGCCAAGAAGCCGACCAGGTGCGCATTTTATCGGGCGTGTTTGAGGGCCAGACCACGGGCACGCCCATCGGCCTGTTGATCGAAAACACCGACCAGCGCTCAATGGACTACGGTGAGATCGCGCGCCAGTTCCGGCCGGGCCACGCGGACTATACCTACCAGACCAAATACGGCATTCGCGACTATCGCGGCGGCGGACGCTCCAGCGCGCGCGAGACGGCCATGCGGGTCGCAGCGGGCGGCGTGGCACGCCAGATCCTGAAAGCGGCATTGGGCGGTCAGGATTGGTGGGTCAAGGGTGCGCTGGTGCAAATGGGCGCGCGCAAGGTTGACCGTGCCAATTGGGATTGGGATCAGGTCGATCACAACGCCTTTTTCTGCCCAGATGCCGCCACCGCTGAGCTGTTTGACCAAGATCTCAGCGCCATCCGTAAACAAGGCTCGTCCATCGGCGCGGTGATCGAGGTCGTGGCGCACGGCCTGCCCGCTGGTCTGGGCGAACCCATCTATGCCAAGCTGGATTCTGACCTAGCGGCCGCCATGATGAGCATCAATGCGGTCAAAGGGGTCGAGATTGGCGAGGGCTTCAACGCGGCTTGTCTGCGCGGCGAAGAAAACGCCGATGAAATCCAACCCGGTAACGACGGCCAGCCGCTGTTTTTGTCCAACCACGCGGGTGGCGTCTTGGGCGGCATTTCTACCGGCCAAGACATCGTGGTCCGCTTTGCGGTCAAGCCCACCTCCTCGCTGCTGATTGAGACCAACTCGATCAACACCGCCGGTGAAGCGGTCAAGGTGCGCACCAAGGGCCGCCACGATCCTTGTGTTGGCATCCGCGCGGTGCCTGTGGGCGAGGCGATGATGGCTTTTGTCTTGGCCGATCTTTTGCTTTGCGCGCGCAGCAATAAGATCTAAGCAAAACTCCCAGCAAACCCCGAGCGTAGCGACGGTGGCTTTGCGACCAAACACCCAGAAAACCCCGAGCATAGCGACGGTGGCTTTGCGGCCAAAAACCCAGCAAACCCCGAGCGTAGCGACGGTGGC
This sequence comes from Alphaproteobacteria bacterium, assembly GCA_030428565.1. Classification (GTDB taxonomy): domain Bacteria; phylum Pseudomonadota; class Alphaproteobacteria; order UBA7985; family JAUIBT01; genus JAUIBT01. Next base: position 20,713 of record JAUIDR010000042.1, on the reverse strand, counting down.
TTTGCGACCAAACACCCAGCAAACCCCGAGCATAGCGACGGTGGCTTTGCGGCCAAAAACCCAGCAAACCCCGAGCATAGCGACGGTGGCTTTGCGGCCAAACACCCAGCAAACCCCGAGCATAGCGACGGTGGCTTTGCGGCCAAACACCCAGCAAACCCCGAGCATAGCGACGGTGGCTTTGCGGCCAAAAACCCAGCAGAACCCGAGGCCGCTAGGCCGACGGTGGCTTTGCGACCAGCAACCCAGCAGCCCCCCTCAGCTAACCCGTTGCCCCGCCACGAAGACCTGCCGCACGACGGGGGTATTGGCGCAGTCCTGCACCCGCAGGAAATCGGCGCGTGCGCCCACCGCCAACCAGCCACGATCCTCCAATCCCACCATCGCTGCCGGGTGGCGTGTGACCTTGGCCAGATGTCGAACCAAGCAAGCCTGTTTATCGCTGCCAGTTCGGCGCGCGTCGCGCTCGGCCAGGCTCCAGACCGCTTGCAGCAGCGCCGAGGGTACATAGTCCGAGCTCAGAGCGTCCAACTGGCCCAAATCCGACAGCGCATTCATCGAGACGTTGCCGGAATGCGAACCATCGCGCACGATATTGGGCGCGCCGCCGACGGTCCAAAGGCCGCGCTCTTTGGCCAGCCGAGCCGCCTCCATAGAACAAAGAACTCCGAGATGCTGATACCGTCGGCCAGAGCCTCGTCGATATGCGCCGGGGTCGTATCGTCGTGGCTCGCCAGCGGCAGGCCCCGATCGGCAAACAGGGCCAGGACCGGCCCCCCCGGTTGGCCTCGGCATTGGCCCGCCCACAAGCAATGCGGCGTTCGACGTCGGCAACGATCTCAGCGCGCGGTTTGCCGTTGCGCTCGGCGAAATCATACAGCTTTTCCAGATCGCGCCATTGGCGCTGTCCGGGCGTGTGATCCATGATCGATACCAGGCCCAAGCCAGCCGCATCGCGGTGGGGCTCTAAGGCGGGGAGCAGCTCTTTTGCCGACAGCTCACAGCGGAAGTGCAAGCGGTGATCAATGCGGAGAACTCCGGCGCGTCGCGCCTGGTCGATCGCCGCGAGCATGTCATCCAAAATGAGCTGTCGGGGCGTCTTTTCGCCGTCGTAAGAGCCCATGGTGATGGCATCGAACACCGTCGTCACACCGGCCGCCGCCATTTGCGCATCGTGGGCCAAACAAGCGGCCAAGCCGTTGGGCCAAATGACCTTGGGCCTTGGCACAAAGTGGTTCTCCAGATTGTCCGTGTGAATTTCCACCAGTCCCGGCAAGAGGTAATCGCCCTGCCAATCCAAGGCCGGTGCAAGCGCGGTGCTGCCCGGCTCCAGCGCCGTTATGCGACCGGCCTCGATTTGCATGGTGGCGGTCTGGAAGCCCTCGCCAAACGGCACCAAGGCGTTGGTTATTAACATGGGCTCAATCCTCGTCTGGCCTAGACTTGTTTTCCCTAGCGCTGCTTGCCCTTGCGCTGTTTGCCCTACACGGGTTTCCCTAGGCCTGGTTCAGAGCATCGAACCAATAAGGATTGGACCAAGCCCGCGCGCCGCCGTTACCGATGACCGTCACCCGAAAATAGCCTTGGCGTGCGCGAATCCTGGCGATGTCGATCTCGGCGTAGGTCAGATTGGGGCCCATAGCGACCGCCGACACCTCACCGGGGCCGGCCACCGCGACCGAGACGGCGGGCGAACAGCGCACCGTTAAGATATCGCCGTCTAGGCTCAAATCGTGCAGTTCAGCGCCGGTAGACGAGTAGTTTTGCCCGGCCTTGAGCGCGGCGAGCAGCAAATCAGGCTCGTTGCGTTCAGCGGCCACCATGACCCAGCCACCACCAAAATCATCGATACCCAAATGGCTGTCGTCGGTGGCATTGAAATGTAGGCGCTGGCCTTCGTTCAACAGATAGTCCGCCACCGCGATGCCCGAAGCGCGGTCACATTCAACCAGACACGAATGATTATAAATCTCGACCGCATCGGCGTGCGCCAAGCTCATCGCCTCGTCCATCGTCATACCGTACCACTCGGGGTGCGCGATCGAAACATAAGCGCCCGCCGCCTGAGCACGGCGGACGAGCTCCGGGCCGCTCTCGTCTTGGGTCGGCGCCGCAAAATCCAGCGGCAGACCGTTTGCAACAATATGCCAGAGGCCGCGCCGATCATACTTCTTGCCCGGGCAGTGCAGCTCGGCGCTGAGCAGCGTGGTGAAGCGCTCATCGCGCAGCGGGCGACTATCGGGGACGCTGGGCGATGAGATCTCAAGCCCCGCCATGTAGTGGTCCGATAGGCAGGTAAAATCATAGCCCATGGCCTTATAGAGCGCGACCACCTGCTGGGGACTGCGCTTGCCGTCCGATAAGTTGGAATGGCCGTGCAGATTGCCGCGGAAAAAAGGATGGCCAGAGGCAAAAGGGGCAAGTTTCATAGCGCGCGACCTTGGAAAATGACTAAAGCCGCATGTAAGCCCAAGCCCGTGACAATTGCATCTCAATTTCGTGCCGATTTCGCACAGAGGAACGCCATCGCCACCCAACCAAGCGCCACCCAACCAAGCGCCACCCAACCAAGCGCCACCCAACCAAGCGCCACCCAACCAAGCGCCACCCAACCAAGCGCCACCCAACCAAGCGCCACCCAACCAAGCGCCACCCAACCGAGCGCAGCGGTCTAAGCGCCAAGCTGCGAACCCGCGCAACGCGGCCACAACTTTTGCGGGCGTATCCCTTCGCGTGACCAACGCGGCTTTGATGAGGAGCTTGGCGTCGCTGCGGGCGATTTGCGAAGCCTGTTGCCAAAGCAAGGCGAAGACGGCTTCGTTGCCGATCTTGCGCCGCATGGCTGACACCTTGGCCGCATTTGTGCCACATCGACCGACAACTTGTCCCCGGCCCTTTAGCAAAGCGGCAAAGAGACGAAAAAACTGTTGCCTTGACCTGTGGTGCGGCTACCTGAATTGTGTTCCTTGCTCGGGTCGAAAACCGCGCTGCCGCTTATCAGTCGCTTGACTGCCACATGCCTTGACGCATGAATGGGCAGCGCTTTTCAACCTGGCCACGCGCCCGTATAAGTTGAGCTATCGCTATGCCCTGCCTTATTCATCCGCTCCGCCTTACCGCTCTGATGCCCCTTTGCCTGCGCTCTTGGCGGCGGCGCAGCGGTCTTGGCGTCGCACTGGTCTTCATCGCTTGGAGCCTGCTGGCCGCGCCTTTGTTGTCCCAGGAGCAAAGCGAGGGTCAAACCAGCCCGGCTGCCAGCGAGATTACGAGCCAAGCCGCTGGCGAGACCCCTGCGTCCGCAAACGGCAATGCAATAAGCACCAGTACGGCCACCCCGCCTGCCACCCCGCCTGCTACTGGGGTCAGCCTCAAACTGACTGCAGAACAGCAGGCCCTGCTTGAGCGTGGCGTTGCCAGGATCGAAGGCCTAAGCGCGCGCCTCGATGGCATCGACCAGGAGTTGTTGAGCGAAAACGGCCTGCCCGAAGAGCGCTTGGTGCAATTGCGCAGCCTACTTAGAAGCGAGCGGTCGGCCCTAGAAGAGCTGCACGCCGAGCTGACCAGCAGTTCAGCACCGATTAGCGTCAAACTGGCCGACCTCAACGCCAACGATGATGAGACCAGCAATCAAGAGGATGCTGGGCTCGCCTCGCTGCGCGGCGAGATCGAAGCTCTGCTGGCGCCATTCTTAACCCTGACCACCCAAGCCGACACCCTGCTCATGCAAATGGATCGCCAGCTCGGCCTAATCGCCGATCAACGCCGCGATCTGTTCTTGGCCAACATCTTTACGCCGACGCCAGCGGTCTACAGCGCGTCGTTTTGGAAAACGGTGCCTGAGCTGGTCTCGGGTTTGGCCCAAAGTACCTCTTCGCTGATTGCGTTTCGCCTCAAAGCCATATCGACTCAAATGGCCAAGCCGGGCGTGGCGACAAGCCTGCTGGTCTATGTGCTGTTTTCGCTTGCACTGCTAGCGTTGCCGCTGGCCTTGTTGCATCGATACGCCCAGCGCCGCCAACACAAAAACAAGGGCGGCCAAGCCGGGCGCCTAGCCATCGTTGAGCAGGGACTGTCGCAGATTTGGCCGCCTTTGTGGCTGTTGCTGTCGGCTTGGGGCTTCGTGTTGCTGTTTCAAGTCCAACTCAACCTGGTCAGTTCCTTTTCTTGGCTGCTGACCAGCCTTGCCGGAACGCTTTCGGCTTGCCTGTTGGTCGCCCGCTTGCCGCAGTGGCTTGACCAACTGAGCGCGCTGCCCGCCGCGGCCGGATTCTTGACACGCGCTGACACAGCAACACCCGCACAAAGTACGGCTTATGGCGCGGCATCCCCGCAAAGCGCCCGCATCGAGCCCTTGCTGCTGGTGGCCTTGACCCTCCTCGTCAGCCTGCAATTCCTGCTGCAAGGCCTGATTGACATCTTCGACAAGCCGGTCGAAAGCGAGTGGCTGGTCGCCTTGGTCTTCGCGCCTATGCTCATGATGGGACTGTTTTGGCTGCTACGCCTAGAGCGATACCGCCGACTCTATTTGCAGTTTTTCCCCTGGATCTTCGGCGCTTGGCCGCTGCGCTGGACGCTGCGCAACAGCCCTTGGCTGGCCTTAGCGGGCTTGATCCTAGGCTTTATCGCCATGGTCGGCTTTGTCCTGCCGCGGCTCTGGATCGTCTTGATGGTCTTTTTACTGGCCGCCGGACTGCGGCTCAGCCTCTACCTCTGGCTGGATAGCACTGCCGAGCAGCAGGCCGAGAGGCAAAGCGACCTCAGTGAAGCCAGTCCCGTCTTAGAAGGCCAGGAGAGCGCGAGCGACATCCAGCGCTTTTGGCTGGTACTAGCGGTCAATACGCTGCTGTTGGCCTTGGGGCTGCCGCTGGTCCTCATGCTGCTGGGCTATGACGCTTGGGCGCTGCTGGCTTGGCTGGATCGCATCGCACAGCCAATCGCGGTGGGCTCGCTCAATCTTTCGCCCTTTAATCTCATTTTGGGGGCGGCGCTGTTTGGCCTGGCTTGGATGGCGGTACGCTACGTCAAAGTCATAATGGCTGAGCAGGTCTTGCCGCGCACCAACCTGATGGCGGACGTGCGCCACTCTCTGGTCACGCTGCTGGGCTATGTCGGCTTTACAATTGCAGGCTTGGTTGGCCTGGGCGTCGCCGGTCTGGACCTGTCACGCTTTGCGCTGATCGCTGGTGCGCTATCGGTCGGTATTGGTTTTGGCCTGCAAGCGATTGTCTCAAACTTCGTCTCGGGCCTGATCTTGTTGTTCGAACGGCCCGTCAAATTGGGCGACTGGGTGGTCTTGGCTTCCGGTGAAGGCATCGTTAAACGCATCTCGATTCGTGCGACCGAGATCGAGACCTTCGACGGCCGCGCGATCATGGTGCCCAACTCAGAGCTGATCTCCTCTCCGGTGGCCAACTGGACCCACCGATCGCACAAGGGCCGGGTCATGGTCACGGTTGGCGTCGCTTATGAGTCCGACCCCAAAGTGGTCGAAGCCCTTTTGTACCAGGTCGCCAACGACAATCCCTTGGTGCTGCGCGCCCCTGCGCCCATGGTCTATTTGGCCGATTTCGGCGCCTCGTCGCTGGATTTCCAATTGCGGGTCCATATCGCCGATATCTTCAACGTGTTGACCGTCAGCCACCAACTGCGGCTCGCCATCTTTGAAGCCTTCCAGCAGAACGACATCTCGATCCCCTTCCCACAGCAGGAACTGCGCATCAAGACCGAGACGGATGCCATCCAATTCGCCTCGCCTGTCATGCAAGTCGATGTCAAACCAGACCCGCCGCGCGATGCCTAAGTAGGCGACGCCCCTCCTGCTCGATTCCCCGCCTGCTCGATTCCCCTCGTGCTCGATTCCCGTCGTGCCGGGAGCGCTTCTACGCGAGGCCCTGGGCCAGGGCATAAGCACAGCCAGGGGCGTCAGCACAGCCTTGGTCCCTCGCTCCAGCCTCTTGCCTCCCTGCGCTTGACCTGTTTTGGCAAACTTTTCCATTGGCTCAACGGCGAGCTGGCAGGGGTGGAAGCGCAAACCGGGACCGGTATTTGGTTACAAAACCGCCGATTTCATCACGACCCCTCACAAGGGTGCGTGAGGCCAGCGCTTGCCCCGTCTTTGCCCCAATTGGAAAGCACCTGACTTGCAAACGGGTGGCGCCCGCCCCGCAGGCGCGCGCCCTTTTCAACAGAAACGAAAGGATGCACTATGTCTTCTAAGCCAACGCGTCGCACGGCCCTGTTCGCAATGGCGGGCCTTGCTGGCACCACCGGTCTAGGCCTCATGTGGCGCTCCAGCGGCAGCTTCGCTTCCAGCAGCAAGTCCTCAAGCGCAGAGGCCACAATGGGCCACACCATGTCAGGAGACACCATGACCCAAGCCAACACCACTGCTGGCCTCTCGCCACTGATCGACCCCGAAGCCTACGAGGTCGAGTTGACCGAAGCCCAATGGCGCGAATTGCTGGAGCCAGACCGCTTCAAGGTCTTGCGCAAGCACGCGACCGAGCGGTCATTCACCTCGCCTTTGAATGATGAAAAGCGCGCAGGCACCTTCCATTGCGCGGGTTGCGATCTGCCGGTCTATTCCAGCGAAACCAAGTACAACAGCGGCACGGGTTGGCCCAGCTTCTGGCAATCGCTGCCCGACGCGGTGCGCACGAAGAAAGATCGCTCTTTGTTTATGGTGCGGACCGAGGTGCACTGCCGCCGCTGTAAGGGACACTTCGGCCATATCTTCAACGATGGGCCGCAGCCGACGGGTATGCGCCATTGCATCAACGGCCTTGCCCTGACCTTTAAAGCCGATGCAGCTTAATCGCCAGGCGGCGAGGGCGACTTAATCGCCAGGCGGCGAGGGCGGCTGAAGCCTAGGCGCGCGGCGCGGCATCAAGTTGTTGCAAGGACCAGAGGACTCGGCGTTCGGCGGGCGGGCGTGGACCGGCCTGCCGGGGCCGGTATTCCGGCAAGCGCGCCACGATCTGGCGACAGCGTGCGCTGGCCTCGCCTTGCAAATAAACGCTGTCTTCCAGCTCCAGATGCGCCCCTTCAATGTCAAAACGCCAGGGCCGCCCCTTGGGTAAATACAACACCACCTGCTGACGATTGCCTTGCAGGGCCACGTTGACTTGCGGGTGCAGATGAAAGCGCAAGGTCGCGGGCAACTCGGGCGGACCGCTGATGAGATCCTCGCCCTGCAAATAATCGCCATCGCGCGCCAGCTTGAGGCTGCGATAGTGCTTGGCCCCCCCCATCATGCGATAGCCGTCGTGGTGCAGGTCCATCCCCAAGTAGTCGTCGGTCTCGTAGGGCTTGCAATAGACGGTCTGCGGGCGCCGTCCCATGCCCCCGCCTGGCACCAGCTCTGATGAGTTGGTGTCATTTAGTACCAAGGTCGAGTGCGCCGCGGTGGCGCGCTGGACATCACCCCAGACCGAGCGCCGCTCATGACTGCCCATATTGGTGATGAGTTTTTGCGTGCCGACGGTCATCTCAAACGACAAAGTGCCCGCGAAGGCCTGTTGATCAAAGCCCGGATAGGGCTGGGTGCCACCGTCGATCAACAGCGTTGCACGCCGAGCGGTCAAACGGTACATGCCCGAGGCAAAGGCCGCCCGCAGCGGCGCAACTTGGTGCAAGCATCGCTCCATAAAGCTGGCCATGGCTTCAGCGGGCAGCGCAAAGCTCTGATGGTGGTGCGCGACAGAGCCATCGTTGTGGATCAGCATACGCATCATGGGCGCCATGCGTTGGGCGGTCGCCGAAAGGTAGGCCGGGGCCTGCAAGCGCATGGTGCGGTGGAAATCCAACAGGTCGTGCAGGTCGGTCAGTAGGGCCGCTTGCATAGCGGGCGAGCGATACTGCGTGCCGCCATCCGGGCGGATGAGACGATCCAAGCTCTCTTCCAGCTTACCCAGCATGTCGGATGCCAAGGTCGTGCCATCGGGCAGGCATTGGCCGCAGAAAATCAGTGCTTTTTCGATCTGCGCGCGGGCATAGCTCAGTTCATAATCCTGATAGCTCAGCAACAAATGGTTGGCCTGAATGGCGATTTCTTGGGTCAAGTGGCGCACGAAGGCCGCATTGGCGCCGTGGGTAATGAATTCGAAATGCCCCAGCCAGGCCAACAAACGCTGTGCCGTGACTTCGCCGTCCCAAGACAAGGGATGCCAACGTTTGTTGTGATTGAGCCACGAGGAGACCATGTGGCGCGCGGCCTTGGCGCTCTGCGGATGTTCGGTGGCGCGCAGGTCGGCCAACCAGCCAAACCCGTGCATGTCGCGCAGCCAAACCTCGGGCGCATCGTTGGGATACCAGTTTTCTTCGACCAGATCGACGCGCTCGCCCGATAGGACGAAGCGGCCATCCATAATCATCTCGCCTTTGACCTGATCGCCCGGCACGAAGACTGCCCCATAGCGGCGCAGGCTGAGTGGCTTGGAACTGGACAGGTGCCAGCGATACCAAGGGGTGTTGCGATAGAGCCGCCGCCAAGAGCGCTTGACCAGACCAAAGGGCCGCCGGCCAGCGTCTTGTGGCAGGCCTTCCATGTCGCTGCCGCTCAGTTCAGGCGGGCGCGTTTGCGGGGCTGCTTGTTGCCGAATGGGGCCCACAGCTTGCCCGGGCTGGGCGGGAGCTGCTTGCGTTGTAGGAGCGGTCGCTGCGTTGGGCACAGTCGCGCTTCTTACGCCAGGCCCAGCGTTGGAGCCGCCGCTGCCGTTTTGAGCCGCAAGCGTGGGTGCGCCCTCTGCGGGGAGCGCTGAGCTGGCTTTTTGAAATATCAACTGACTCGACACGGCGATCGCAAAAAAATGACATGTGCGCTGCCCGACCCGCAGGCTGGGCAAACGATCATTGATATTAAATCAAAAAAAGGAGGGACTGCCAGGGGCAGTCCCGAGTCCAATATGTTCGGGATCAAACGAACCCTGAAATGCTGGGTTAGTTTGTGCCCAAGCGCAAGCGGCCTGCGCGCGGTTTGGGCGTGCTTGCAGCCTGGGGTTTTTCCTTTTCTCGGCGTTGCAAGCGGGCCGCGAAAAATCCATCCATTCCGCCGACTTGCGACCAGTTTTGCGGCGCAGAGCGGAAGTAACCCTCGGTTGTGAGCAGCGGGCTTAGCCAATCGGGCGTTGCAGGCAGGGCGCTGACTTCCAACGGCAGGGCTGCCAGCGCGGCTTGGATTTGCTCGACCCCTTCTTCGGGTTCCAGCGAGCAGACCGCATAGACCAAGACCCCATCGGGCTTGAGCAGCCGTGCCGCGCGTCCTAACAGCTTGGCTTGCAAGCGGCGGTTGGTCAAAAGGCTGTCCTCGCGGCGCTGCCACAACAATTCGGGGTGGCGACGCAGGGTGCCGGTGGCCGAGCAGGGTGCATCCAGCAAGATAGCATCAAATCGCTCGTCACTGTCGTAGGTCAGGGCGTCTTCAGCGATTACGTCTGCGCTGAGCTGACAGCGCTGCAAGTTTTCGTGCAGCCGCTTGAGGCGATTTTCAGAGATATCGACCGCGGTCACGTGGGCGCCGCGCGCCGCGAGTTGCAGGGTCTTACCGCCGGGCGCTGCGCAGAGGTCCAGCACACGCTTGCCCGCCACGTCTCCTAACATCAGAACCGGCACCTGGGCCGCAGCGTCTTGGACCCACCAATCGCCCGCCTCATAGCCTGGCAGTTGCGCAATACTGCCTTGAGCGGGGGCCAAGCGCAGCGCAGCGTTGGCCAAGACCGTGCCCTTAATGACGCTGGGAGGCGTAAAGCCTGCTGGTTGGCGGTGATCTGCATCGAATTCTGGTTCTGATTCTGGTTCTGATTCTGGCTCGGTGGTCGCGGGCTTGCTCGCCAGCGCCTCATGATCGGGCCGCAGATCGATTTCGGGATCGGGCGCGTCGGGGCCGACGATTGGTAACTCGGCGCCCGGCTTGAGCGCCAGATCGGTCGGCGGCGCTTCAGTTAGGGCCGCAGCCAGGTCGGATAGCCAGGCGTCGCCGTAAGCGGCGTGCCAGCGCTTGGCCATCCAGCGCGGCAGATTATAACGCTGGTTGGGTAACTCATCTTTTTCGCGATCACAGACCTTGCGCAGCACGGCGTTCACCAGGCCCTGATAACCACGCATCAAATCGTCCGAGCGCGCCAGCGACACCGCCTCGCTGACCAACGCGTGGCTGGGCGTGCGCATAAAGTGATGCTCAGCAATGCCCATCATGAGCAGGACTTTGACGTTGAAGTTCTTCGGTGGCAGAGGTTCGGCCAAGTAGTCGCGCAAAATATTCTGGATTTGACCCAGACGGCGCAGCGTGGTGGTCACCAACTGGCGCACAAAGCGCCGGTCTCGGTCCTCAAGCTGGGCAAAGGCACGACTACGTTCGATGGCCTCGTCCAGGGTGAGGTTTTCTTTTAAAACGTGGTGCAACAAGGCGTGGCTGACGTAGCGCGCGCCAGAACGAGGCCGATCAGAACGAGGCCGATCAGAACGGGGACGATCAGAGCGAGATCGATCATCGCGCCCAGCGCCACCCCCGCGCGGCGGGCGATCACCCGCTTTGCCACCCGGCTTGCCAAAGGACTTTGCACCAGGTTTTCCGCCACCAGGTTTTCCGCCACCAGGCTTACCACCACCGGGCTTACCACCACCAGGTTTTCCCCCTGGTTTGCTGCTGTAGGCGCGCTTGCCACGCTCGCCACGCTCGCGGCCATCATCCTCCCCCTCGCGGCGACGCGGGCGATCATCCTGTTCAGAACGGCGGGTAGGACGCGGGCCCGAGGGCGAGCGCGGGCGATCAGAAGGAGGACCAGAAGGACGCAAGGCGGAACTTTCTTGTGCAAGAGCTTGAAGGGCTAGTCTTGCCTAGTCTTTATACGAGCGGCCACCAGAAGGAAAGCGCGAGCGACGCACGGCCCCGCGGTTCTGCGCGGTTGGCGGCTGCGAACCGCCGCTGCTGGGGGGCAACTCACTATGCGCCAGGCGCTCCAAAGCAGCGATGCGGTTGGCGGTCTTGGGGTGGGTAGCAAACAAATTGTCGATGCCGCCTGCGGTCAAGGGATTGATAATGAACATGTGGGCCGAGGCCGGGTTGCGCTCGGCGGCTTCATTGCGATAGCCGCTCGCCAGCGCCTCGATTTTGCGCAAGGCCGAGGCCAGCCACAGCGGATGACGGCAAATCTCAGCGCCCAGGGCATCGGCGCTATACTCACGGGTCCGGCTGATCGCCATTTGCACCAGACTGGCCGCTAGAGGCGCCAAGATCATCGCGGCAATAACGGCGATGATGCCCAGCCCCGAGCGGTCCCGATCCCCCGAGCCGCGAAACAGAAGCCCAAATTGCGCGAACTGGGCCAGCATAGCCAACGCCCCCGCTAGCGTGGCGGCAATGGTCATGGTCAGCGTATCGCGGTTTTTGATGTGCGCCAGCTCGTGCGCGATGACGCCCGCCAACTCCTGCTCGCTAAGGGCCTGCATAATGCCGGTCGTGACGGCCACCGCCGCATTGTTGGGATCGCGACCCGTGGCAAAGGCGTTGGGTTGCGGCTGGTCGATGACATAGAGCGCTGGCATGGGCAAATCGGCATTGCGCGCCAGGTCTTGGGTCATGGCATAGAGCCCGGGGTGCGAGCGCTGATTGACCAACCGCGCGTTGTGCATCCGCAGCACCAACTTATCGGATTGCCAATAAGCGAAGGCGTTGGTTGCCATGGCGAAAATCAAGGCGATGACCAGGCCGCCAACCCCGCCCAAAAGATAGCCAAGCCCCATGAACAGCGCGGTCATGGCAGCGAGCAACAAACTGGTTCGGAAGAAATTCATGCAAGGCAATCCTTTGCTTGGGTCGAGACCATACAAAGATAAGAAGGGCAGGGCTGGCGCTCAAGATGCGGCGCCTACGCCCCTTGCTGGTGGTGCCAAGGCGGACTAGTTTGCTGATATGAGCCACGATTTTTCCGCCTTCAAGTCCCATAGTGTGCAAGCACCCGCGCCCAAGCTGGCGCCGTTACGCCGCAAGGGCAGCCGTGCTATTGCACCCAATGAGTTGGACGCAGCCTTGCAAGAGGCAAGCACAGAGGCCGCAGATGCAAAGGCAGAGACCAGCGGCAAGCCGCGCGAAATTGGCGGCCCCAGCGGTCCCGAGCCCACGCGCTATGGCGACTGGGAGGTGGGCGGCATCGCCTCGGACTTCTAGACCAGGCTAGATATCCAGGCCCGCGCCGGTTAGATATCCAGGCCCGCGCCGGTTAGAGAAGAACGGGTCAAAACTGGGTGCGGATGCCAAAGGCCATCGAGGCTTCGTGGATCGGCTCCACATAGACCAGGTTTTCGCCCATATAGCGGTACTGCAGACCAAAACGAAAGCTGGAGGTGTCGGTCAGATCATAGGCGAGCCCTGCGCCCAGCACGACGGCAGGCTCAAAATCTACTTTGACCGCCGTATAGGTGTTGGCGCCTGCCGGAGCGAATGTATCGGTGATGTATTGGGGAATGTCGGTGGTGCGTGAGCCCGCCTCGCGCTTGTACTTGATGCCGTTGACATGCAGGCCAAAGCCAGCGCCGACTTCCAAAAAGGCGGCCAGGTCGGCGTCTAAATCGCGCTCACATTCGCCCATGGCCACAAAGCTGGCGATCGACAGATCTACCTCCAGCTCGTGATCAGCTTCGAATTCCACGTCGTGATCAGAGCGAAAATCGAAATCCGCGCGCCCTTTGAGGCCGCATCGCAACGGCGAGACACCATCGTTGCCGGTGAAAAAGCGGCCTGCTTCCAAATAGTGGCCGACCGAGCCGTCCCAAGAAAAGTCACCGCTGGAAAATCCGTCGAGGTGAGAGACCGCCGTGTGCTGATTTTCGTGGTACATATAGCGAAAGGGAAATTGCAGTCCCGCGCTGATAAACGAGGAGCGCAGCGGCGCCGCCGCGACTTGAGCAGACGCCCCGCGCGGCAAAAATGTCACCAGCAAAAGCACCGACAGCAAGACCGCCAGCAGCAGCAAATGCGGCAGCGTGCGGCGCCAGGTCATGCCCCGCCAGGTAGGTCTATCTTTCTGGTCTTTTGCAAAATCGCGGGAACCAAAAACTGATGTTCGGGCAAATTCGAACAAACGGTGGCGCCACATAAGGCCAGCCTTCCAATCACTAAATCTATTAAGGCGCTGCTCTAAATTCCGGGAGCAGGCCACCGCACGCTAAGGGTAAACTGGGCAGGATTTGGGGTGGCAATGGGGAGGTAATCGGACAAATTGGCCAGGCTGGAGAGGCTCGACTCCATCGGTTTCGCGTTTGACCCGCACGATTAAAGCGCGTCACGCTGTGCTAAAGTGCCAAAAAAGTCAGTAAAAACCCCGAAAATGACGACAAATTGCAGGATTTAGCCAGCCCGCTCGGCCTCGTTCAGATATTGTTCATCTAAAGATTCCACAATGGTGAGTAATCCTTGCTCTCCCGTCTGTCGGACCGCAATTCGCGCCCCATTCGGGCGGCGCTTTGGGCTCCTGGCGGGGCCAACAACCACAGCCTGGCGGCTATCCCAAGCTGACCCCGTCAAGAGCACAAAGGGCAGAGCAAATGTTTCGGCATACTCCCCTATGCCTGTCCTTCGAAAAGGAGCATTGGTCTGATGAAAAAGACGTTACTTTCAATTTTGGTCGGGGGCCTGGCCCTCTTGACCACCGCAACGACCGCCAGCGCCGCCTACATCACGGCGTCAGCGCTCAATATGCGCTCGGGCCCCAGCACCAGCTATTCGGTGATACGTGTGCTGACGCGCGGCACCTGGGTCGACACCCTATGGTGCAACAGCGGCTGGTGTAAGATCATCGCGCAGGGCCAGGAAGGCTATGCATCGCAAAAATACATCTCGAACACCAAGCCGGTCTATAAGAAGAAGTGGAAAAAGAAGCGCTCTCGTTTCCACAAGCACGGTCGCTATAGCCACAGCCACAGCTACGGCTGGAAGCCGCACTCTCACGGCGGCCCTTACGGTTGGTATCCCTTGAAGTACTACGGTAAGCCAGGTCTCTACTTCCACTTCCGTTTCTAAGGCCTAGCGCAAGCCGCGAACGCGTGGCGACACAGCTGAGCATGGACTTGCGTTAGAAATCAGTCAGCCAGAGCGGATGGGCGGCTGCAACACCGGCGCCCGAAGCTCTAGCCTAGAATACGACTGTCAAAGCGGCTCAAGCGCCAAGCTTGGGCCGGGTTGTAGAACCGATTATCTAGAACCCTCTACTATCGCTCAACACAGCAAGCCGGGGTCGTCTTTGACGTCTCCGGCTTTGTCGTTTTCCAGCTTGTCGTTTGACGTTTTGCAGCATGGGCCGCGGCCCGGCTCCAGCGCGAAGGCGCGCGCGGTTGGGGGCGTTTGCTGAAGGTTGGCGCTAGCGCAAGCATCGAACGAGTAGCAACACGCGTGCGCATGGACTTGCGTTAGAAACCAGTCAGCTAGAGCGGATGGCTGTTGCTAACCCAGCGCCCGACGCTCTAGCACTCAACGGTCGCGACCGACACCGCCGCAATCCGCCCGTCAAAGCGTTTTGCCAGACCCGCCAAAGCGGTCTCCTTATAGTGCTCGGACATGTCCTTGCCGGTCTCATACATGGTCACGATCACTTCATCCAAGGTGACGATGTGTTCGCCGTCGGACGCCAGGGCCAAGCGCGCTGCATTGATGGCTTTGATCGCCCCCATGGTATTGCGCTCGATACAGGGCACTTGCACCAGACCACCGATGGGATCGCAGGTCAGACCCAAATTGTGTTCCATCCCAATTTCAGCTGCGTTTTCAATCTGTTGATTGCTGCCACCCAGCACAGCCGTCAGACCCGCGGCCGCCATAGAGCAGGCCACGCCCACCTCACCCTGGCAGCCCACTTCGGCCGCCGAGATTGAAGCGTTGGTCTTGTAGAGCATGCCAATCGCCGAGCAGGTGGCAAGGAAGGTGCGCACGCCCTGTTGGGTGGCGCCAGGCACGATATGGCGATAGTAGGACAGCACCGCTGGAATGACCCCCGCAGCGCCATTGGTCGGGGCGGTCACGACCCGTCCGCCCGCCGCGTTCTCCTCATTGACCGCCAGGGCATAGAGGTTGACCCAATCCATGACCACCAAAGGATCTGGGTTCATGCCGCGCGATTTGGCCATCAATTTAGCGTGCAGTTCGGGCGCACGGCGTTTGACATTGAGGCCGCCGGGCAAAATGCCTTCCATGCGCATACCCCGCTCGACACAGGCTTCCATGGTCTCGGCAATGCGATCTAGGCCCGCATAGACCTCGTCTTCTTCACTGCGCGCAAATTCATTGGTCAGGGCGACTTCGGCGATGGAAAGGCCCGCTTTTTCACCCTGCTCTAACAGCTCGGCCGCGCTGGAAAAGGGATAGGGCATGGGCAGATTGTGCCCGCCCGTAACCGGGGCTTCGCTGCCGTTCAGCTCCTCGCGGGTGGCAATGAAACCGCCGCCAGTCGAAAAATAGGTCTGCTCGAACAGGGTCTCGTCGTTCTCGCCCTCGACCCGGAAGACCAGCCCGTTGGGGTGTTCGGGCAGCGAGGCACCAAATTCCCAGACCAGATGGATATTGTTGGCAAACGGTAGATTGACCTCGCCGCCCAACATGAGTTGCTCGGTGCGCTGCACCCGCTGAAACATATGGTCGGCTTCGTCGGCGTCGATGGTGTCAGGGGTCTGGCCCATGAGGCCCAAGATCACCGCCTTGTCGGTCGCGTGCCCCGCGCCGGTCAACGCCAGCGAGCCATAGAGCCAGGCCCGAACGGTCTTGGCCTGGTGCAACAGGCCACGCGCGCGCAACTGTTCCACAAAGCGGTAACCCGCCCACATGGGCCCTACGGTATGCGAGGACGACGGTCCGATACCGATCTTAAACAGGTCGAAAATGGAAAGGCTCATAGCGCGGCTCCCCCCGTAAGCCAAAAGCGGACCACAACTGGATCACACCTGCAAGCTAACAACTTGGCCACGGCGAAATTGCGTCAGAGGAGCCGTGCCAAGCCTAAGAGCGACAAAGCCAGCAGCAGAAATAGGCAAAACCGGCGGTAGAAGCGGTGGAGCGATGGGCGAAACAGCGCAGATCCGGCCAAGACGCCCAAGACCGTGACGGGGGCCAAGACCGCGGCGCGATAGAGCACCAGCGCCGTCATCCAGCCGCCGAGGTACAAAAAGATCCAGCTGGTGAACATGGATAAGAAGAGATACAGCACCAGGGTCGCGCGCATGACCTTGGGCTCGCGGTCGCTGGTCAAGGTATAGAGCGCCACCACCAAGCCGCCGACACCCGCCAGCCCGCTGGCGATGCCCGCGCTGAGCCCCGCGCCAGTGCGCATCGCCATCCCATCCAGCTTGGGGGGCCTGATCTTGGTCAATTGTAGCAAAGTTAGCCCCGTTATCAGCAACAGGGCCGTCAAGCGCGACGAATCGGGGGCCAGGGCATTGGTCAGTGTGATGCCGATCGGCCAGCCCAACCAATTACCAACCAGCAAGGTGCCCGCAATCTTACGATCCGCGAAGACCAGGCCGCCTTTGACCAGCAGCAAGGAAGCCGCCATTTCCAAGAAATAGGCCACCGCGATCAGATCTTTGGGCGATAAGACCAGCGCCAGCGAGGCCACAATCAGCGCCGTCATGCCAAAACCCGCAAAGCCGCGCACCATGGCCGCCGTGAAGATCGCAACAACGACGATGGCGAGTTGGCCCGGGCTCAATTGCAGGAAATCTGCCAGCTGGCTGAAAGCCTGCATGGCTCACATGACCTGGGTGAGCAGCGCCACCACGGTGGCAATCGACAAGAGTGTGCTGACCAGAATAATCGCCGAGACCCTTTGTACTGCTTTGCCCGCTTGTTCGGCCAAAACAAAGACGTTTCCGGCCGTCGGCAGAGCGGTCAAAACCAGCCCTGTGGTCAACCACAGCGGCTCAAGCTTGAAGGTTAGACCCAGCGCGAGGAACAGCAACGGCAGGGCAAAGAGCTTGAGCGCAATCGGCGCTGCGATCTGGGCGCGTTCCCCCTTCAGCGGGCGCACCGCCAGCGAAGCCCCAATCGCAAACAAGGCCGACGGCCCCGCGGCGCCCGACAGGAAGCTGACCGAATTTTGCAAAACCCCAGGAATACCAACGCCACTGGCGGACAGGAGCACGCCCAAAATCAAGGTGATAATGAAGGGGTGAAACAGCAGCTTGCCGCCCAGATTGCTCAACAAAGGCAGAACGGCCATTTGTCCGCGCTTGGCGTCGTATTCGACCAGCAGCACGGTAACGCCCGTCACGACCGCCATGTCCGCCGCAGTGGCCAGCAGCGCCGGAATGGCCGCTTCTGGCCCAAACAAACTGGCCGACAAGGGAATGCCCATATAGCCGACGTTGCCCCATGAGGCACCCAGACCCATCAGCGCTGCTTCGGCCAAGCCGGTCTTGAAAATCACTAGGCTGACCAGCAGCGCCAGCGCATAGATGACCAACTCGGCGGTTAGATAGGCAGCCAAAAAGCCCATATTGACCAGTTCGGTAATCTGCGAATTGGCAATGACGCTGATAATCAGGCAAGGCATAGCGAACTTGATGACAAAGGCGTTCATGCCCGCCACCCCAGCTTCGTTGATCCATGCCAGACGGCCAGCAAAATAGCCGAGCGCGATCAAACCAAAGAAAGGCAACAAAATGGGAAACAGGGTCATGGTAGTGGCCTAGCGAAGGTTCCAAGGGTTTGATTATAGGGGGCACGCGATCTGCCTTTGACCGGGCGACGCCCCGACGCGTCCTGAAGCGCCCGAGAAGCCGCTAGGCAGCGGCGGCGCGCCAGCCAGACGGCCCCTGGCCTGGGTCCAGCCCCCGGCTGTCATACCCGATCTTTGCGTCTTTGCCATTGAATAAAGCGCTATACTGGTCCAAATGAAAGGCAGGTCTATGCCTGCCCCCATGGTCTGCTCCCTTTGGCCGGACGCCGACGTCGGGCAGGCCACGACATAATGCCAAGAAGCACAATAGGAGACACAACCATGTCCGGTCCTTTTTCACTCCCCGCCCTGCCCTATGCTGAAGACGCGCTCGCGCCGGTCATTTCTGCCCAGACCGTCGGCCTGCACTACGGCAAGCACCACAAGACCTATTTCGACAAGCTGAACGGCTTGGTTGACGGCACCGACATGGCTGACATGAGCCTGGAAGAAGTGGTGCTGAAGTCCAAAGACGGCGGCGCGCTGCAAGGCGTCTTTAACAACGCCGGGCAAGCTTGGAACCACATCTTGTATTGGGAGCAGTTCCACGCTCAAGGCGCACGCACGCCCGCAGGCAAATTGGCCGACATGATCGAGCGCGACTTCGGCTCCTTCGACGCTATGAAAGAGCAATTCGTCAACACGGCAGCCAATGTGTTTGGCTCAGGCTGGGCATGGTTGGTGCTGGACGGCGGCAAGCTGTCGCTGATGGGCACCTCAAACGCCGATAACCCGCTGGCACACGGCAAGACCGCGCTTTGCGGCCTGGATGTCTGGGAACACGCCTACTACCTCGACTACCAGAACCTGCGTCCCAAGCACTGCCAAGCGGTGCTGGATGGCCTGGTCAACTGGTCCTACGTTGGCGAAAAGCTGGAAGCGGCTTTGGGCTAAGGCCAACGCCAGCACTTCGCGCTCCAATCCGAGCACAATGACGAGAAAGGCGCGCTTCGGGGCGCCTTTTTCATTGCCCCCAATTCGGGCGCAGTAATTCCCTCAATACGGGTAAATATTTTAACTAGATATTTGTGTTGCGAAATTCTCTGGCTGCGGTATGACAATCTTATCGCCATGATTGTATATCAAGCTAAGAGATCGCTATGAGTGCTGAATATTGCCCAACTGGGCCGCTCACCAAACTGATGAATGCGGGATTTCTCGGCATAGCGAGCCTCGCCGCTCTTATGGCCCTGGCTGGTTGCGCCAAGAAGCCCGAGTCCATCGCTCCGGCCTATGTCTCACACATGCAATACCAGGCTTTCAATTGCGCCCAGCTCGCCGAAGAAGCGGCGCGCCTCGATTCTGCAATGACCCAGGTTAGCGAGGCGCAGCGCAATGCCCGCTCCGGCGATGTGGCAGGGGTGATCTTGCTGGGTCTGCCGGTATCCAGCATGTCCGGTGGTAACGTCGCCGACCAGGTGGCCGCGGTCAAAGGCCAGCAAGTGGCCGTGCAACAGTCCATGAACCTCAAGAACTGCGGCGGTTATTCCTATACCTATCAATAGGCCCGCCGCCGCGCAGCAAGCTCACCTGTCCATCTGTAGGGATTAATATGCACTTCTTCTATCTAGACGAGGCCGGTTGTACCGGTGCAAAGCTCAATGACCGGAATCAGCCAATTTTTACGCTTGGAGGAATTTCTGTAAGCGACGAAAAATGGATGAAGACTAATAGTGAATTTTTGGACCTAATCAAATCGTATTTCACAACAATACCTCGCAATTTCGAATTACATACAAGCGATTTATTAGCGCAAAATCGCACTACGCAGATTGGCATCGTAACAAAATTAATGAATTTGTATTTGAAATATTAAATTTAATATATTCAAGAAAACATGCGATCCATATTTTTGGCATAGGCAAAAATAAACTACAAAATGAATTACATTCATATAAATCTACGTCGCTAATAAATTACAAAAACTCTCCATATTTATTTTGCTTTGACTATTTTGTAAAATACATAGATAAATACATATCTTCGGCACTTGGAAAAAGTGCTAGGGGAATTTTTATTATAGACGAAAAAAATATATATCACAAAGACATTGATGCGATAACGCAATATAGGCGATACGATGTCGCCAAGACCCATAGAATTAAGAGAATCGCTGAGTTTACGTACCCCGTGGATTCAAAGCGTAATGCCATGATTCAAATTTCTGACTTGATTGTCTACATTTGCAAAAAATTTTTTGAAATCGAAGGCGAGTATAAGAAAGGATACAGCTCGGAAATAAAACAATTCTATTTCGAGTGCTATAAACGAATAATCAATCGAGCCCATAGATCGACATTGTGGGAGCTAGGACCAAGTACCGACAAGAATGTCAACCATTTGCTGAAAGTGGTGTCGGCAATGCCAAGTGGACAGTGGCGAAAAAAGTACGAGACCTAAGCCAGCACGCGACTTTCGATTTTGCCGCTAGCCAAGCGCGCAGCGGTCTGGCACTGCTTTTAAGGTCTCCTCACCACGCACCAAAAGGAAGCCCCATGCAGATCATTGCCGCTGGCAGCAAGCCCTCAAGACCCGGCGCTGCCGACTGTTTTACCGGTCAGGTGCGCTTGGATCCCTTGTTCAATTCCTTCGACCAAGCACGCGTCCAAGGGGCGTATGTCACCTTCGAGCCCGGCGCGCGCACGGCCTGGCATACCCATCCCCTAGGCCAGACCCTGATTGTGACCGCAGGCTGTGGGCGGGTACAGCTTTGGGGTGAGCCCATTCAAACCATTCGACCCGGCGACGTGGTCTGGATCGAACCCGGTGAAAAGCACTGGCACGGCGCTGGGCCTGACACCGCTATGACCCACATGGCTATCCACGAAATGTTGGACGGCAAGGCGGTTGAGTGGTTGGAACACGTGAGCGACGAGCAATACCTCCGCGCTTAGCAGCCCGTTGAATAAGTGTGTTTTTGAACGCAACAGAACGTTCAAGCGTTAGGTTGCATGCGACCAATGCCGACGAGATCGTCGGTCACATCAAAGACAACATTGATAGCCGAATTCTGTTCG
>JAUIDR010000041.1 GCA_030428565.1 Alphaproteobacteria bacterium | reverse complement strand
GTATAGAGCAGTTCAAGCACGCCCAGCGGTCCCGCGCGGCTAAGGGCCAGGTAGACCAACAGGCCCGCGACCACGGGCGGCAGCCCCATCAGCGTATTCACGAAAATTAGCAACAGGCCCCGGCCCGTAAAGCGCGCGATGGCTAACAGCGCGCCCATCGGAAAACCGATCAGGCAAGCCAGCAGCAGGGCGGTCAGACTGACGCGCAACGATAGGGCCACAATCTCAAACAAGTCGGCATCCGCTTGCCAGATGAGATCAACAGCGATGGTTAGGGCTTGTCCGATTTCGTTCACGGGCGGCGCGGACTTTCTGCGCTAAGAATTGGGATGAAGGGCGCACGCGGCGGCGCTTGATAGGGGTGCCTTGATTAGGGGGGCGGGTCAAGTCCGCTGGTTGGCGCCTCTGGTCAGGCTAGCGGGGTAGGGCGCTGGATGGGCGGCCTGGTTAGGGGGCCATGCTAGGTGGCCAGGCTAGGCGGCCTGGTTCGCTAAGCCGTGACACCGAGACCGCCGCTTGTTGGCAGACGGGCGGGCGCATCGCGTCTAGAGAGGGGGAGCCGCTAGCACTGACGCCAGAACCACGGCCCCCAGAACCACGGCGCCAAGACCACGGCCCTAAGAACACGAGGACCTTCAAGCCAGCAAGGCCGAGAAAAGGCTCGCTATTGCGCCGCAGCTGGCTTATGGGCAATCCATAGCAGTTGTTGGCCGATGAACGGTGGCCGCCTTTCCATCCCATTTCATTCCTCCCCGACAGGAGCGCCCATGCCCCGCCTTGTTGCTCACCTACTTTTGCTCATTACCGCGCTAGCTTGGGGCTCGGTGTTTGTCGCTCAACATTGGGCGGTCGGGGGCATTGGCCCTTTTGGCTTCAACGGCATGCGCTTTTTCCTGGGCACGGTGTTGCTACTGCCGGTGGCCTTGTGGGAGCGTCGGCGCCAGCCCTTGCGCCTTGGCGCGCTCAGCGGCCAGGATTGGGCCCTATTGCTGAGCCTTGGTCTTGTCCTGGGATTGGGATCGGCCGCCCAACAGGCGGGTATCGCTGAGACCAGCGTCGCCAATGCCGGGTTTTTGACGACGCTCTATGTGCCATTGGTGCCCCTTATTGCATTGTTGGTGCTGCGTCAGCCCGTGCGCAAGGTCGTCTGGCCTGCGGTGGCACTCTGCTTGTTCGGAACTTACCTTCTGGCGGGCCTGTCGGGTTTCACCCTGCACCAAGGCGACGGCATCGTTATTCTTGGCTCGCTGTTCTTTGCGCTGCATATCTTGGTAATTCAGGCCTTTATGCGTCGCTACGAGACGCCATTTCAGGCCTCATGCCTGCAGGCGCTGGTGGCCTGCTTGATTACCTTGCCGCTGGGCTTGCTGGGTGAAGGTCTGGAGACCGGCGCCATGATGGCCACCTTGAAATTTACAGGCTATGCCGCCTTCATGTCGGTCTTTTTGGGCTTTACTCTGCAGTTGATTGGCCAACGCTACGCCAGCCCGTCAACCGCCGCGATTTTGCTGTCGATGGAGGCGGTGTTCGCGGCCATGTTCGGTTGGCTGATTTTGAGCCAGACCTTGGCGCCGGTACAAATCCTGGGCTGCGCGTTGATCTTCATCGGGGTCATTCTGGTCGAGGCCTGGCCGCGTCCCGCCGATGCCAGCACGCCAACAAGCGAGGCCGCCGACGCGCCGGACGGAAACCCCACCGGCAAAGCGGGGGCATCGTGAGCGGCTACGCGTTTGGGCTGCTGATTGTTGGCGCTGGTGTCCTTTTAATCTCGCCCGACTCGGCCGTTATTCGACTGATCGATTTGGACCCTTGGTCGGTGATCTTCTGGCGCTCGCTGGGCTCAGCGCTCAGCCTGGGCTTTTTTTCATTGCTGCGCCATCGACGAGACTTGGTCGGCTACGCGCGCGGTCTCTGGCCGCTCGGCTTTGCACTGGTGCCCTTGTTTGCGTTGGGACAAATCGGATTTGTCGGTGGCGTCAGCCTGACTGCGCCGGCGATCGCCTTGGTGTTGGTCGGGGCCACCCCCTTTTTCACAGCGCTTGTGGCCTGGTTCTTGATCGGTGAGCGCACCAGCCGCGTGACACAAATCGCCATTGCGGTCGGCTTTTCGGGCGTGGCGGTTACGCTGATTGGTGGCCACGGTGGCGAGGTCAGCTGGCTCGGCAACCTGTTTGCCTTGTCGGTGCCGATCGCCTTAGCCTTCGCTTTTACGCTCGTCCGTCGCTTGCAGAGCCCCGATGTCTGGGCGCTGTTCGCCATCGCCCACGCCCTTGCCGCGCTGGTGGTGGGGCTGGCCATGCCCATTTCAGCGCCGTCCAATATGCTGGACGGCTTGCTGCTGGCGATCAACGGCATGGTCGTCAGTGCTGGCGCCATGGCGCTGATCACCTTGGGGCTGCGCTACCTTCCTGCCGCCGAGGTCAGTCTGCTCATGACCGGCGAGACGGTCTTGGGGCCTTTGCTGGTCTGGTGGTGGGTCGGAATCGCGCCGGGCTGGAATGCTTGGCTTGGCGGCGCACTGGTGGTCGCGGCTCTGATGGGCAATGCCGGATTTCGCCTGGCCCGGCGGCGCGGCAAAGCGACGAATGCGCATTGAGTGCCCTTTGTTCGAATAGAGCCCAGGCGGCCGTTCGCCAGGCGCAGCGTGTTGACGAGGCCTAGGTCTGGGATTTACGGCGCTGAGAAATGAATGAGCTGGCGGCTTACGGCGCTGGCGTTTGAAACGCTAGGGTCGCGCGACTTGCCGCCACTTGTTTTAAATCGGACCTGGTTTTTTCGAATGGCTGGATTTTGCCAACGGCTGGCGTAAGGTGGTTGTAATGACCGAGATTCTTCTGTTTTTCATCCCATTTAGTATTGCACTGGTCAGCCCGGGGCCGAACTACGCGGTCTTGCTGACCGCAGCCCGGCGCACCAACCGGGCGGGCTGCCTGGCCATCGCTGGTGGCATCGCTGTGGGTGAGGCCATTTGGGCCGGTTTGGCGCTGTTTGGTGTGGCCACCGTGGCGCGCGATTACGAGATTGTTAAGGTCGTGCTGGCGCTGGGCGGCGGTGCCTTCTTGGCCTACGTCGGCTGGGGGGCGTTGGAGTCGGGCGCGCGCCTGCTGGTGCAACACTATCGCAGCGAACACGGCCTGCCCAGCCACGACGACGACCTGCGCCCGCAGGTCATGGGCGAGCGCGCGCAAGCGCCGCAAGATAAACGCGTTTCGGCCTGGTTCCTACAAGGCTTAGGGTTGATGATGCTCAATCCCAAAGCAGGCGCCTTTTGGCTGTCACTGACCTCGGTTCTGGTCCGCAACGATCTGGGGCTAGCCATGCGTTTTCTCATTATGGCGCTGGCGGTGACTTTGTCTCTAAGCTGGCATGCTAGCTTGGCGTGGATCGTCTCGGCCCCGGTCGCGCGGCGTTGGTTGCTGCGCTTTGGTCCCTGGCTGGACCTGGTGCTTGGCCTGGTCTTGTTTGGACTGTCGGCTCTGCTGATCGTATCAATTTTGGGATAGCAAAATAAGGAGCGCGCGACGGTGTCACCGGCAACAGGCTCTATCGAACAAGGGGGCAAGGTCGGCCCCATTGACGCCTTGACACCCTTGGCGCGTCCAGGGGACTGGCACGCTTGGCTGCGCGCTACCAGCCTTTTAATCGCGAGCCTGCTGACCTTGGCCGCGATCACCTGCTTCATCGCTTACAATTGGCAAGACATGAGTCGCGTGGCCCGCATTGCAGTGGTCGGGCTGGGGTTGCTGGGCTCAGCTGGGCTGGCGCTAGCAGCTGGGCCGGTTTCGCCCGCAAGGGGGCCGTTGCTGCTGCTCACATTTGGCGTTTTGGGAATCCTGTTTGCACTGGTGGGGCAGGTCTACCAGTTGGGCGCGGACAGCTTTGGCCTCTATTTGACTTGGGCGGTCTACGCGCTGCCGCTGGTGGTGGTGGGGCGCGCGCAAATCGTTTGGGCGGCTTGGTTGGTGGTGCTCTGGTTCGGCCTATTTTTTATGCAGCGACAAGCGCCCGAATTGGTGGAAGGATTTTGGGCCTATGTCGTCGATCCTTGGGTGGTGATTTTACTGGGTGCTGCGCTGGTGTTGGCCCTACGTCAGGCCCTGTTGGATCGACTTGATTGGCTGCGGCCCAGCCTGCTGCCAGGGCTGCTCGCGCTCGTGGCTGTTGTGCCTTGGTTTATCAATTTCTGGCTTCTGATGTGGCCCAATACGCTTGTCGAAATTGCGCCGTCGTGGCGTTATTGGTTGCTGTGGTTCGCCGCCAGTATGACGCTAGCGGGCAGCCTCTTGATATCCGCCTTTTGGCGCGGCGAAGCCCTTTTGACCTTCGTGGGCGTCTTCTGGGTGGCCGGCGCTGTCGCCGCCATAGGCTTTCGGATCATCTTATCTGGCGCACCCAATACCCTGCCGGACGGCATCTGGTATTATTTCCTGTTTGGCATGGTCATTCTCTGGTGTTTCATCGGCGCGGCGGCTGTGATGCGACGGTGGCTCAAGGTCTATGGCCCCGAAAAGACCTTGGAAAGTGGCCTGGTCAAAGGCATCGTCGAGGGTGCGAACCACTGGTCTGTCACGGTATTGCGCGCGATCGGCGGCCTCGTCGGCGGCCTATTGATCTCGATGGCGCTGCTGCTGCTAGCGGGGGCAGCTTGGGGGACGCTTCCTTTGGCGGCTATGGGATTAATCATCGCGAGCCTTTGTCTCTATGTCAGCTATCGCACGGGGCTGAAAGATCCAACGAGCCAGTCGGGAACCCATGCTCTTGTGTTCGTGTTGTACCTGAGTGGGCTGGGTTTCCTCGTTAATTGGATCTCTTACAATTTCGATCTAGCAGGCGATTTCTTATCTCCTGCCTTCTACCTGCTGCGCTTCGTGGTATTGGGCTCTTTTCTAGCCTCGGTCCCTTGCAAGGTTTGGCGCCCCGGTCAGGTGTTGCTGTTGATCGCAACCCTGATTGCCTTCGTGCCCGAGCTGTTTCGCATCATGAGCATCGAGCAGGCGGGTTTGTTCCTTGTGGTCCTGGTCGCCGTCGGCCATTTTGCGAGGCCCCGATGGACCAGCTGGCGCTATCTTCACTGGGGCCTGCTGGTTGTGACGCTTATCTACCTTGAAGCCCTCATGCTTGCTTGGGGGCGCGGCATCCTGCCGGGTAGCAGCATGTCCTTTCTCGGCTTTGCGCAATCAACGACCTCGTTTTGGCAGCAACGCTTCTTAATCGTGGTGGTTTTGGTCGGCCTAGCTCTGCTTGCCGCCTACGAACGCCAGCGCCAAGGCCGCGATGGCTGGCGCTTGCTGCCCTATGCGGGCCTTATGATTCTAGCGACCATCGCCTTGCCCTTGCTCTGCATCTTTGCGGTCATGCTCATGTTGGGCGGGCGGCATCGTGAAAACCTGGTCATGGAGATCATGGGCTGGCTGACGCTGCTGGTATCGCTCAATCAATGGTACATGGCTTTGGCGGGCAGTCTTTTGCTCAAGTCCGGCTATTTGGCGATTTCGGCGGCGGTCATGTGGGGCATCTTTGTTGTTTTGACCTGGATCATGCGGCCCCCTGAAGCAGGCGCTGCCCCGCAACAACAGGAGGGCACGATATGAGCATAGCGATTGTGGCCCGGGCTTATGGCTGGATTTATCGACTGGGCGTCAGCGTGTCGGTGCTGGCTGGGCTGTTCGTTGTCCTGAGCGGGGTCGTCGGTATGGAGGCGACCTATCGCAGTGGCCAAGATTTCTACCTGACCATCCGGCCCGTTGATCCACGTTCCTTGCTCCAGGGCGATTATATGGCGCTGGCTTTTGAGGCCGATACCGAAGCGGCACCGGACGATGACGGGGTGCGATATGCGGTGCTGTCATTAGATGACCAGGGTCTTGCTGCTCTGGTACGACATGATAAGAGCGCCGGCCCTCTGGCGCCGGGCCAGGTTGCACTGCCGGTAAAACGGTGGGGGAACCGCTATTTGATCCAACCGCGCAGCTTCTTGTTTCAGGAAGGCCAAGCAAGGGGGCTCCGCGAGGCACGCTACGCCGTTTTTCGCTTCACAGACCCCAAGGCGCCGTTGCTCTATGGCCTGGCGGATGCTGACTTTCAGATGCTCGACCATAAATAGGGGGCCAGAGCTGCAGGCCAGAATAGCGGGCCAGAAAAGCGGGCCAGAATAGCGCGCCAGAATAGCGCGCCAGAATAGCGCGCCAGAATAGCGCGCCAGAATTGGAAGCCAGAATTGGCAGCCAGAATTGGCAGCCGGTGAGCCCGATTAGCAATCTCAAGAAATCAGGCGACCCGGTGCAATAGGGATATTGTCAGCGCTGGTCCTGTGCTAGCGCTGTAAGACCGCTGGGCGCCGACCATAGATTTCGACTGGCTCCCCAAGACTTCCAAGGCCTCATCGTTCAAACGTAAAGGATCGCCCTTATGCTCATGGCGAAAATCCAGACTATTCCCCGCCAACAGCTAGGGATTTTGTGTGCGGTGCTGGCCGTCTTTACCTTTGCTAGCCAAGATGCCTTTACCAAGGTGTTGTCAGCGCACTATTCTGTTTCACAGTTCTTGTCTGTGCGCTTTGCCGCTTTTTTGATCTTTGCTTTGATGTTCGTGCACGCGCGCTGCGGCATCAAAACGGCGCTTCGCTCTAAAATTCCGCTGCTGCAGTTGTTTCGCGCTGGGTTAATCGCCGCAGAAATTGGCGTCTTTGCTTACGTGGTCGGCAGCATGGACCTGTCTGCTCAGCACGCGGTTTTTTCCTGCTTCCCGCTGATGGCCACCGCCCTTTCCGTACCGATCCTGGGCGAGCGTGTGGGCGTTCGCCGTTGGACGGCGGTCTTGGTCGGCTTGGTCGGCGTGCTCATCATTTTGCGGCCGGGCTTTGGCATCATTCACCCGCTCGCGCCCTTGGTGCTGTTGGGCGCTTTCTTATTTGGTCTCTACAACGTCATGTCGCGCTATGTCACCCAACGCGAGCGTTTTGAGACCGCCTTTATCTATATGGCGTTGGTCTGTTTTGGCATGTACGCCATTCCGGCCTTTTTCGTCTGGCAGCCCATGACCCGGGACCATATTCTTATAATGACGCTGCTGTGTTTTACCTCGGTAACGGGCCATTGGCTGTACACTAAAGCCTTTGAGTACGCCGAAGCCTCGGTCTTGCAACCCTACAACTACCTGCTGTTGGTCTTTGCGACGCTCTATGGCGTGACGATTTTCGGCGAGGTGTTTGAGCCGCTGACGGCGCTGGGCTCCAGCATTGTCGTAGGGGCGGGGCTCTATGTCTGGTGGCGTGAACGCGCTAAGGCTGTGCAGAAGCGTCGCCGGGCGCAGAGGCAGGACCAGAGCCAGCCGCCGACGCCTGGTCCGCAGCCCCGGCTTTAAACACCGGTAGCTTGACGCTAAACCGGGCGCCTTCGCCAAGGCGGGTGCGAACCAGGATCTCGCCATTCATCTGCTGCACGATTTGCTTGGATATGGCTAGGCCCAGGCCCGAGCCAGTCGTTGTCTCAACCACGTCCTGCCAAGAGCGCGAAAACTTGGTGAACAACGTCTTTTGGTCCTTTTCGGAGATACCGGGCCCGTTGTCCTGGACGTGCAGAACCAACGCGCCGTCTTGGCGCTCAGCGCTAACCAGGACGAAAGGGTTGGGGCTCTTGTTGTACTTGATCGCGTTGGACAAGAGATTGACGAAGACCTGCTGCAGGCGGTCACCGTCGCCCATCGCGCGCAGGCGCCAACGCACCGGCAAATTGTTGAGAAGTTTGACCTCGGCGGTGGTGGCGCTGGCCTCAACCACAGCGATGGCGTCGCGCATGACCTGCAGGGGATTGACGGCTTCATCCAGTTTGACGCCCATGCCCGATTCAAGGCGTGAGACTTCCAGAATATCATCCAGCAAGCGGGTCAGGCGCTTGCTCTCCTGGGCCATGATTTTCAAAAACCGTTGCTGTTCTTCTTGTGATAGGTCGTCGGTTCCGGTCAAGATTTCGGTCAAAGAGCGCAACGCTGTCATGGGGGTGCGCAGCTCGTGGCTGACCCTGGACAGGAAGTCATCTTTCATGATGTCAAGCGCCATGAGCTGTTCGTTGGCATCGCGTAGCTGGTCCGCGATGGCTTCCAACTCGGCGGACTTTTGCTCCAGCGCGTGGGAATATTCGATGGCTTGCTGGGTCTCATCCAAAATTCGGATCACCGCATCCATCGAGATAGTCTCACCGGTGGCAATAGAGGCCACCATGACACGCGCCGAGGCTGCTCCGATGCGCCCGGCGAGCAAGCGTTCAACGAAGGGCACCAAATTCTGGTCGGGGTTGGGCAGATGCCCGCGCAGTCCTTGACGCACCGCATATCCGCGAAAGGCGCGGTAGGCTTGATCGCGCCCGATAAAGCGTTGGGTCAGTTCGTACAAGTCTTCAACCGTCGCCGAACGCTCATAGAGTTCGCTCTCGCCAACGCGGCTGGAACGGAAGACATCAACGAAGTAAGCCGACTGAAGGCGTTCCAGGGCGTTAGCGCGGCTGGCAAAGGAAAAGGCGACGTATAGCAAAGTGTTGAGGCTGAGGCTCCAGAACAGCGCGCCGACCAGGGGATCAAGTTCCATGGCGTGGAACAGACCTTGCGGGTCCGGCAGATTTGCAATCAACGCCCAATTTGCATCTTGCAGAGTCGGCAAAATGAGGAAATAGAGCCAGACGAGATAGCCTGCGCCTAGACCAGCTAATGCTCCGACTTCTGTGCCTTCGCGCCAAAATAGCCCGCCTATTAACACCGGGAAGAACTGAGCGACGCCTGCAAAGGCGATCAGGCCCATAGCCGCCAGACCCTCGTTCGAGCGCGAGAGGTAATAGTACAAAAAGCCCAACAGCAACAGCACCGCGATATTGATCTGGCGAACACGGATTTGCACGTTGGTCAGGTCGCTGCTGCGCGAGAGTCCTAGGGCTTCGATGCGCAAGATGAGCGGCATCACCAGGTGGTTTGACATCATAATGGACATGGCGATTGAGGCCATGATGACCATGGAGGTCGCCGACGCCAGACCGCCGATATAGGCGAATAACGCCCAATTGCTGAAACCCGCTGCCAGAGGCACCGACATGACGAACAGGTCGGGGTTGCTGCCGGGTAAAAGGCGCAGGCCTGTGATGGCGATGGGCACGGTGAACAGACACAAGATGAACAGGTAGGTAGGAAAGAGCCAGGACGCCGTAGCCAGGTGGCGCTCGTGGCGATTTTCAACCACGGTCACCTGAAATTGGCGTGGCAAGCACAGGACCGCAGCGGCAGATAAGAACAGCATGGTCATCCAGCGCAGCGCGCCTTGCTCGCGCAGGCTCAATACTTGTGCACTGGTGGCCTCCAGAGCCGCAGGTGCCAGGCTGGGGGCGGTGGCCCTGTCGCTCAAGCCCAGTTTGAGCCCAAAGATCACCAAGAGGCCGATTGAAACGAAAGCAAACAGTTTGACCACCGATTCCACCGCAATCGCTGCGACTACGCCTGCGTGCTGCTCTTTGGCGTCGATTAAGCGCGCGCCGTACAAAGAGACGAAGACCGCCATAATGACCGCCACCCAAAAGCCGATGTCACCGAAGAAGACCGAGGAGTGGGTCGATAAGGTGGGCGTGCGAATTAGGGCCTCAAAACTGGTGGCCACGGCTTGAAGCTGTAGCGCGATATAGGGCGTTGTCGCGGTCAGAGCGATCAGCGTCACCAGCACCGACAGCCGAGCAGACTTGCCGTAGCGCGCCGAGATAAAGTCCGCGATAGAGGTGGTGTGTTGCAGGCTGGCAATGCGGATCATCTTGCGCAAGACCGTCCACCAGGCCAAAAAAACCAGCGTCGGGCCCAGGTAGATGGTAATGAACTCCAGGCCATTTTTGGCGGCCGAGCCCACCGCGCCGTAGTAGGTCCAACTTGTGCAATAGATCGAAATCGACAGGGTGTAGACCAGCGGCGAGCTGACGAGACGTTGCTTAAAATGCGGTCGCAGTCGGTCAGTGATGAAGGCCACTGCGAACAAAAAAGCCAAGTAGCCGAAGGACAAGCTGACGGCAAAGACCGGACTAAACACGTCTGCTCCGCCCGGATTTGCTGTTGGTGCGCGGGCCGCGTCGTCCCAAAAATGCCAGCGTAATGCCCAGCGCCCAGACTAAGAAAAGATAAACAAGCAAGATCCAAGGTGACAGCGCTTGGCTGGCAACGCTCAACGAGAACACCGCGGGGGCGGATACCAAAAACAGAAAGGTCGCGGGCATCAGCAAGCTGCGTTGTGGCGAGCGCGGTAAGGCCGGCGGGCTAGAGGGCTTCTTTTGTCCGCCCGCGCGAGTCGATGCCTTGATTTTGGTCGCCGTAGCCGCGCTTGATCTCACCGGGGCAGGTTCGAGCGCGGCGGTAGTCGGCGCGCCCTGGTCGGTGATGTGGGTTGCGCTGGTGTCGGTAGGCGTGGCGGTTGCCATGGGCTGGTTAGGCCTCTTGCGCCTGGCACTCGGCCAACCGGCTCTCGGCCAGCGCCATGACCGTTTCTACGACTTCAGCATTGGAAAAGGGCTTGGTCATAAAGGCCGTGGCACCAAGCGCTTCGGCCTTCTCGCGGTCGCTTTCTTGGCCTTTGGCGGTCAGGACTACGACGGGCAAGCCGCTAAGATCGGGGTTGGCACGAGTTGCCTTCAGCACCTCAAAGCCGTCCTTGCGGGGCATCATGATATCCAAAACCACGACATGCGGACGCACGTTGGCGATATCGCGGATTGCTTGTTCGCCGTCGTAGGAAATGCGCACATCGGCGCCAGCACGACGCAGGATAAAGTTTAAAGACTCGACAATACTCGTCTCGTCTTCAGCCACCAGAACGACTGGTTGCATGGCTGGTTGCTCCCTGATTTGCCCCGTTTTCTTGTTTTCGATGAGCGGGCGGTGTGGCGGGCACATTCATGGCCTCTGTACCGGTCCCGTTCCTGGGCAGGTTGGACTTGCTCGGTCATATTTCAAACTGCCCTATTTTTTGAGCTGGATCAATCCTTGCTCGCATGCACGCGCATTTGATCGGTCAAATTGGCGTCGCAGGGCCTCGTCGCGCTCTTGGGAAGAGCATTCTAAAAAAGCTGAGCTTGCAGCGGCCTGGCCTTAGGCGCGCGATTGGGGTGCTGTGGGGGACAGATCGTCCAAGAAATCTTCGAGGTTTTGCGCAGTGAGGCAACTGACGAAAGGCGCGCGGATCATCAAAGCTTCTTCCAGCAGCGCTTGGTACTGCGCGTCAGGCACTTCATCGACACCGAACTGGCCAAGATGGGGCGTCCAAAACTGGGTGTCGAGTAGAGGAATGCCCGAGCCTTGAAGGCAGGCCAGAAGCCCGACCATGGCAATTTTGGAGGTGTTGCTGGCGCGCGAGAACATGCTCTCCCCAAAAAACGCGCCGCCGATGTGGACCCCGTAGAGACCGCCGACCAGTGCGTCGTTCTGCCAAACCTCAATGGATTGGGCGTGGCCGTCGTCTGCCAGCTCGCAATAAGTGTCTAAGATCGCGTCATTAATCCAGGTCGTCTCGCGGCCTGGCTTGGTCTCCGAGCACGCCAGCATGACCTCACGAAAACAACGGCTGGCGGTCAGGCGCAGGCTCTGTTGCTGGATCACTTGCTTGCGCACCACTTGGCGCAACTTGGTCGGGACGTGCGCCAAGTGCGTGAGCAGGATGCCCCGATAATCTGGGCGCACCCAACGGATGTAGTCGCTGTCGCGATCTTCGGCCATGGGGAAGATCCCCTGCTGGTAGGCGGCGAGGATCAGCTCAGCGTTCATCCATCCAGCGCTCCAGCCACTTAATGGTATAGCTGCCGTCGCGGAAGGCTTCGGCATCCAACATGCGTTCGTGCAGCGGAATGACAGTCTTAACCCCGCCGAAAGCCGCTTCGCGCAGGGCGCGCTTCATACGAATAATGGCCTCTTCGCGCGATGGGGCGTGAACAATCAACTTGCCAATCAACGAATCGTAGTAGGGCGGAATGGCGTAGCCCGCGTAGGCATGGCTATCGAACCGAACACCCATGCCGCCCGGTGCGTGCAGCTCAGCGATTTTGCCAGGGCTGGGCGTGAAGGTATCGGGGTCTTCGGCGTTGATACGGCACTCGATGGCATGACCCGAAAATGTCACGTCGTCTTGGGTGAAGGACAAGGGCAGGCCCGCCGCGACGCGGATCTGCTCTTGGACCAAGTCGATGCCGGTAATCATCTCGGTCACCGGGTGTTCGACCTGCAAGCGGGTGTTCATTTCGATGAAATAGAACTCACCGTTTTCGTATAGGTATTCAACGGTCCCGACGCCGCGATATCCCAGCTTGGCGATAGAAGCTGCGGTATGTAGGCCCAATTCCTGGCGCTGGGCATCTTGCAGGGCCGGTGAGGGGGCTTCTTCGATCAGCTTCTGGTGGCGGCGCTGGACGGAACAATCGCGTTCGCCCAGGTGTACGACGTTGCCGTGTTCATCTGCGATGATTTGGATTTCGATGTGACGTGGGTCCGCCAGGTATTTTTCCATATAAACGGCATCGTTGCCGAAGGCCGACTTGGCCTCAGCGCGCGCCAAGTTATAGGCATCGTCGATCTGGCTCGCGTCTTCGGCGACCTTCATGCCGCGGCCACCGCCACCAGCAGCGGCCTTGATCAGCACCGGATAGCCGATGCGCTCGGCGGTTTTGCGGGCATCGTCCAAGCTGGTCAGCTCGCCATCAGAGCCCGGCACTACCGGCAGGCCCACGCGGATGGCCGCATCTTTGGCGGCAACCTTGTCGCCCATCAAGCGGATGTGCTCGGGGGTCGGGCCGATGAAAGCCATGCCCGAGCGCTCGACGCTCTCAGCAAAGGCCGCGTTTTCTGACAAAAAGCCGATGCCTGGGTGAACGGCATCCACATCAGCCAAGTGCGCGACCGTCATGATGGCGCGCATGTCCAAGTAGGACTTGCTAGACGGCGCAGGACCGATACACATGGCTTCGTCGGCCAGGCGCACATGCATAGATTGTGCATCTGCCTTGGAATAAATTGCAACGGTCTGGATGCCCAGCTCTTGGCAAGCCCGCAAGACACGGAGGCCGATTTCTCCACGGTTAGCGATGAGGATTTTTTCAAACATATCAGGCCCTTGAGATTGGAACTTAGGCGACGCGCTGGTCTGGTCTAGCCATGGACTAGGCAGCCTTGCTTAGGCGATGACGATCAAGGGCTGATCGTATTCGATGGGCTCGCCGCTCTCTACCAAGATTGACTTGACCGTGCCAGATTTGGGGCTGGGCAGCGGGTTCATTACCTTCATGGCTTCGATAATCAGCAGGGTCTGGCCCTCTTTGACGCTATCGCCAACTTTGACAAAGGGTTCCGCATCAGGTGAGGGGGTCAGGTAGACGGTGCCGACCATAGGAGCCTTGATTGCATCCGCGTCAGCAGCAGGGGCCGCAGCGGGCGACAGTGCGACAGCGGCTGCCGGTGCGGCGGCTGGAGCCGGAGCAGCCGCAGCCGGGGCGGGTGCATAGCCCATGGCGGGCATTGGTGCCACGGTGGCCTGTCGGCTCAGCACGACTTCCATGTCGTTTTCGCTGTAGGAGATTTCGGTCAAGTCAGCCTCGACCACCAGCTCAGCGAGCTTTTCCAACAAGGCGTTGCGTTCTTCCGTCGTGAGTTTGCTTGTAGTTTCCGACATGAGGGCTTCCTGGCAGATTTGTACTTTGGTCCGAAGGGATACGCGGTCATGGCTGATGGCGCAAGACCCTAAGCAGCGGCCCAGGGCGGGCATTTCTGCCTTTGTGGCCGTCCAAGCGGTCAAGAGTCCGCTTTGCATCGGGACGTGACAAGAAAAAGGATGCCTTCAGGGCCTGGCTGCGCTAATCCCTTCTGCAAAACCCCTATACCAGCGCAAGGAGCCGTCTGCCCGTGTCCGCATCGTCTGAAAATAGCGTTTCAAAAGTCGTCCTGGCCTATTCAGGAGGCCTGGATACCTCGGTCATTCTCAAATGGTTGCAGACCGAGTATCAAGCCGAAGTCGTGACCTTTACCGCCGATCTTGGCCAAGGCGAGGAGCTGGAGCCCGCGCGCAAGAAAGCCGAGCTGCTGGGCATCAAGCCGGAAAACATCTTCATCG
Organism: Alphaproteobacteria bacterium; assembly: GCA_030428565.1. Classification (GTDB taxonomy): domain Bacteria; phylum Pseudomonadota; class Alphaproteobacteria; order UBA7985; family JAUIBT01; genus JAUIBT01. The sequence continues at coordinate 16,812 of JAUIDR010000041.1, read as the reverse complement.
AAGACCTGCGCGAAGAATTCGTTCGCGATTACGTCTTCCCCATGTTCCGCGCCAACACCTTGTACGAAGGCACCTACTTGCTGGGCACCTCGATTGCGCGTCCGCTGATCTCTAAGAAGCAGATCGAGATCGCACAGAAGGTTGGCGCGGATGCGGTCAGCCACGGCGCGACCGGCAAGGGCAACGACCAGGTGCGCTTCGAACTGGGCTATTACGCGCTGCAGCCCGATATCAAGGTAATCGCGCCCTGGCGTGAGTGGGACTTGAACTCACGCACCAAGCTGATCGACTTTGCTGAGCAGCATCAAATTCCGATCGCCAAAGATAAGCGCGGCGAAGCGCCCTTCTCGGTCGATGCCAATCTGCTGCACATCTCGGCCGAAGGTAAGGTGCTGGAAGATCCCTGGGAAGAAGCGCCGGAATACGTCTATTCGCGCTCGGTTAGCCCAGAAGCAGCGCCCGATACCCCGACCTACATCACCATCTCGTTTGAGCACGGGGATGCGGTGGCAATCGATGGTGAGCCTCTGTCACCGGCCAGCCTGCTGACCCGCTTGAACGAGCTGGCGGGCGCGAACGGCATCGGTCGCTTGGACCTGGTGGAAAACCGGTTCGTTGGCATGAAATCGCGCGGGGTTTACGAGACCCCGGGCGGAACGGTCTTGCTGGCCGCCCACCGCGGTATGGAGACCCTGACCCTGGATCGGGGCGCCATGCATCTGAAAGACCAGATCATGCCCCAGTACGCTGAGCTGATCTATAACGGTTTCTGGTTCAGCCCCGAGCGTGACATGCTGCAAGCGCTGATCGACAAGAGCCAAGAGCGGGTCAGCGGCGATGTTCGCATTAAGCTGTATAAGGGCAGCGCGACCGTAGTTGGCCGTCAATCGCCCAATTCGCTCTACAGCCAGGAATATGTGACCTTCGAAGAAGATAGCGTATACAACCAGCAAGACGCTGCGGGCTTCATCAAGCTGAATGCCCTACGCTTGCGCTTGAACCAGATGCGCAATCTTTCGGTCAAATAGGCGCAAGAGCGAAGCAAACAAAAGGCCCGGTTGCGCTTGTTGCGGCCGGGCCTTTTTGTGTCTTGGCGTGTTTGTGTCTTAGCGTTTTGTGTCTGGGCGCTGCAAGTGGGGCGCGGGTCTTTGGCTAGAACGTCGGGCGCCGGTGTTGCACCAGCCCATCCGCTCTAGCTGCCTGATTTCTAACGCAAGTCCATGCTCGCTCGTGTTGCTATTCGTTCGCGGCTCGCGCTAGGCTGTGGTTGGTCGCTTGCCTACGGGCCAATAGTCCAAGCCTGCGGCCCGCATTTCGTCTGCTTCGTACAGGTTGCGCAAGTCGATGAAGGTCGTTCCCCGCATCCCCGACGTCAGCTCGCCCAGGTTTAGGCCGCGAAACTGGTTCCATTCGGTCAAAATTACAACCGCATCGCAGCCTTTGGCAGCCTCGTATGGACCCTCACACCAGCCGACACCGGCAAGCAGGTCGCGCGCTTCTTGTCCGGCCTGGGGATCGCAGGCCACTACCTCGGCGCCAGCGGCTTGCAACGCCGGGATGATCGTCAGACTGGGAGCATCGCGCATGTCATCGGTCTCGGGCTTGAACGTCACGCCCATAACAGCGATTTTTTTTCCCAAAACGCTGCCATGGCAGGCCTGCACGATCTTATCGGCCATGTCGGATTTACGTTGATCGTTAGAGCGGATCGTCGCCTCGACCAAGCTTTGCCGCGCGCCCACATCTTGACCGGTTTGCGCAAAGGCCTTGGTGTCTTTGGGGAAACAGGAGCCGCCGTAGCCTGGACCTGCGTTCAAGAAGCGCTCACCAATGCGGCTGTCGAGGCCGATACCGTGCGCGACGGCCTGCACGTCGCCGCCGACGCGTTCGCAAAGATTTGCAACCTCGTTGATGAAAGTGATCTTCATCGCCAAGAAAGAATTGGCGGCGTACTTGATCAATTCTGCGGTTTCAGGATCGGAGACCAAAAGCGGCGTTTGGCGGCTGGTGATTGGGCGGTAGATGGCGTTCAAGACCGTATTTGCGTGTTCGCTCTCCAGGCCGACCACAACGCGGTCAGGATGCGTGAAATCGGCGATGGCTACGCCTTCGCGCAAGAATTCAGGATTTGAGGCCATGTGAAAGCGCACGCCTGGACGATGTTGGCGGATGGTTGCATCCACTTTGCGGTTGGTGCCGACCGGAACCGTGGACTTGATGACCACGACCAAATCCTCGGGCATGGCTTCTGCGATTTCGCGAGCGCTCTCAAGGACATAAGACAGGTCGGCGTGGCCATCTCCGCGCCGTGTTGGCGTGCCGACAGCGATAAAGCAAGCGTCGGCGTCCACCAGGGCCTCGCGCAGATCGCCGGTAAAGCTCAAGCGCCCGTCGGCCATGTTCTTTTCCATCAGCAAGTCCAGGCCGGGCTCGTAAATTGGCACCTGGCCATCGTGGAGCTTGGCCAGCTTGCCGGCGTCTTTTTCCACACAGACCACGGTGTGACCAAAATCGGAAAAACATACGCCAGAGACCAACCCGACGTAGCCCGCGCCGACCATCGCAATTTTCATGGAAACTTAACCTGCTGCTCGCTGTGTTCGGGGGTGGCAGGCCCAGAAGGCGATGCGTTTGTCACCCAAGCCCGATACTCTTAGCAGGGTTTTGCGTCATCGCAGGCGCCAGCGCAAGCCCTAAGCTGGGTTTGCTGGTCTGGCTGTGTCGTCGCCGCTTTATACGAGGCCGCGCTTGGCTGACATGTGGGCGGTGGCTTGCACAAAGCCGATCTTTGAACCGCAGTCGAAACGCTGCCCGTCGAAATGGTAGGCGTAAGTCGGGCAGTTCGGGATCTCGGCCGCGATGGCGTCGGTGAGCTGGATTTCACCGCCCGCGCCGCGCTGTGAATTACTGACCAATTGGCTCAGCCGGGTCATGACCTCGGGCTCAAGGACATAGCGCCCGATCACCGCCAAGCGGGAGGGGGCTTCCTCGGGGCTAGGCTTTTCTACCAGTCCTTGAATGCGAACGCTTTGTTGACCCGGGCTTTGTCCGTCCTGGGGCTCGGCGATGCCATAGCGATCGACCTTATCGCGATCAACCTGCATGGCGGCCAAATAATTGCCGGGGTTGGCTTCATAGGCCTCGACCATTTGGGCCAGGCAGCCGGGCTCGGCATCGATAAAATCATCGGCCAGCAAAACGGCGAAGGGGGAATCTTGTACAACGTGGCGCGCGCACCAGACCGCGTGGCCCAAGCCCGATGGGCTCATTTGGCGTGTGAAGAGGATTTCACCGGGTTCACCTAAGTGTTCGCGAACCAGCTTGACGTATTCCATCTTGGACTTGGCCTGCAAGTTGGCTTCCAATTCGTACATGTGATCGAAGTGGTTCTCGATGGCGTGTTTTTGGCGACCGGTCACAAAAACCAAGCGCTCGATGCCGCAAGCGCGGGCTTCTTCGACCACGAACTGAATCAGGGGTGTATCCACGATGGGCAGCATCTCTTTCGGCATAGCCTTGGTCGCGGGCAGGAAGCGCGTGCCCAATCCTCCAACGGGAAAAACGGCGGTCTTGATGATGCTCATAGTCTCTCGCGGCTGTCGTTCTTTGTTCGTGTTTGCTTGCTTGCCCTGGCGGTCCCCGATAGCGAGCCAGGTTGCCGCCAGTCTAGTAGCCTGAAACGCCCATGCAAGGGTAAGTCTAAACGGTGCGGTTATCGGGACATATCCGCGCGACAGTTTTGCGGCTTCCTGGCTCGCGGCTTCCTGGCGCAAATCTGCTTGACAGCGCAGGTGCGTCAGCGCTACGCCGAAGTATCGGTTGCCGTGATGGTGAGCACACATCCGGCATGAAAAGGGAATCTGGAAGGGCGTACCCAGTAGGGACCTGATCCAGAGCTGCCCCCGCAACTGTGAGCGCCGAGCACGTCCAACAGCGTCACTGCTGCTAGCCAGCGGGAAGACCGGACACGCCGTGAAGCGCGAGCCAGGAGACCTGCCGATGGCCAGACCCCAAAACGGGCTGGTAGAGTGTATCGGGCGACGGGGTGATCGTCTTGCGAACCATGATCGAGCGGCACTGTGCCTGCCTCGTCCATTGAGAGCTTTCCCCAACTCGCTGCAGTGCGCCCTGGTGCGCGGTGCCATCCTGGTCCGCGTGAGCATAACCTCCGTTGCGGTGGGCGACGGGCTGAGTTTGAGGGACACTGATGGGGCAGAAGGAAAAAGGGCAGCGCACAAGTGCCGAGCTGGGGGAGGCGGCGGCAAGATCAGGCCTGCCAGCGCCCGTGCGCTGTTTGGTTGCCGGTCCATTAGCTGGCCTGGCAGCCGGTCTGGCAGCCGGTCTGGCGGGCTTATTAATCGCACCGCCAGCCTGGGCGCATTTCCAACTTCTTTACAGCCCCCGCACCAATGTGAGCGCGCCGCAAGAGCTGCCGCTCAAGCTCATCTTTTGGCATCCCTATTCCAATGGTCCGGCAATGGATATGGGGACGCCACTATCGCTCTATGCGATCAATCGCGGCGAAAAGATCGACCTGATGGAAAGTCTGAGCCCCGTGACCTTTGAAGGGGCCGAGAACAGCGCGGCGGCGTTCGAGGCGCGATTGCCGGTGCGGCGTGCCGGCGATTATGTCCTGGCGTTGGAGCCCGCTCCCTACTTTGAGGAGAGCGAGGATATTTATATCCAGCAGCTCACCAAGGCCTACGTCAATCACGCGCAACTGCCCAGCGATTGGTCGCAACCCCTGGGGCTGGCGGCCGAAATCTTGCCGCTGGTCAAGCCGACCAATGTGCTCGCGGGTTCGAATTTTCGCGGTCGTGTCATGGCGGGTGGACGACCGGTTGCAGGCGCAGAAATTGAAGTGGAGCTGATCGCAGCTCCCCCCGATATGGCGAACAACAAAGCAGGCCCGGCCCTGCGCAGCGAGCCACCCGGCGGGGCGATCGTGGTGCTGAGCGATGAGGCGGGTTACTTCAGCTTTGGCATTCCACACGCAGGCACTTGGGGATTTGCGGCGCTGGGCGTCGGGACACAAAAAACCTTTAATAATAAGCCCTTGTCGCAAGACGCGGTCATTTGGATTACAGCTTATGACGCCAATTACTAGAAAGCCGTGCCGTGTTGGTTGGACGACAGCGGGGGAGGCCCAACGCTATGCATATTGTTGATGGTGCCTTGAGCTTGCCCGTGATTGTGACCGGCACCACGCTGGCGGTTGGCGGTATGGCTATGGGGCTGCGCAAGTTGGACATTGAGCGGGTGCCCGCCGCCGCAATGCTGAGCGCGGCCTTCTTTGTCGCCTCGCTGATCCATGTCCCCGTCGGGCCATCGTCGGTTCACCTCATCATGTCCGGGCCAGCCGGCCTGGTTCTGGGCTGGGCCGCGTTTCCGGCATTGTTTGTCGGGCTCTTGTTACAGACCTTATTCTTTGGTTTTGGCGGCCTAACCGTCTTGGGTGTCAATACCCTCAATATCGCTTTGCCTGCGGTGATTGTTGGCGCTTTGGCGCGCCCGTTTCTGCTCTCGGCAAGTCCCCGTCGGGCCGCGATTGTTGGCGGGCTTGCCGGGGCTGGGGCTATCACCCTAACGGCCCTTTTGGTGGCGCTATCGCTGTCGCTTTCGCACGAGGCCTTTTGGGCGTCGGCTCAGATCGTTTTGATAAGCCACATCTCAATTATGCTGATTGAAGGCGCGATTAGTGCAGCTTTGGTCAGCTTCTTGCGCCAGGTCAAACCGGAGTTGTTGGTGATCCCTCTGCAAACAAGGGCAGGCGAAGAATAATGCTGAAGATCGCTCAGGATATTATAAACATTTTGGCAAGTGCGGGTGGGACCAGACTTTTGAGGCGTGGCCTTTTGGGGGGCTGCCTTGGTCTGTTGATGGCGAACCCGGTATCAGCGCACAAACTGCTGCTCTCCTATTGGCTCAGTGACGGCGAAGTGGTGGGTGAGATCGGCCTTTCCAACGGCACCTTTGCCAAGGGAGCCGACATCGAAGTTAGTCAAGCCAATGGCGAGTTAATAACAATCGTTCGCAGCGATGATAACGGCCTGTTCCGCTATCGTCCGCAAGTGGTCGAACCGCATCGCTTTTTTGCCGATCTGGGGAGCGGCCACATCGCAAAATTTACCGTCAGCGCCGAAGAGATCGAGGCGGGTAAGAGCGGGGCTCTGATGGGCGGCTCTGGGATCGCGGCCTCTGGCGGGCAAGCGCTGCCTGAAGAGGTGCTGCGTGCGCGCGTTCCCATGCCCAATTCTGGCATTGCCGCAACCGATCAAAACGCCATCAAGGGCCTGATCCGCCAAGAGCTGACGCCGCTGCGTCGTGAGATCATTGCCCTGCGCGAGAAAAACGGCCTGCAATCCATTTTGGGCGGTATCGGCTATATCGTCGGCCTGTTTGGGCTGGCCTTCTTCTGGATGGGGCGCAAGGCGGCAAAGGCGGCTCAGCAAGGCAATCGTCGGCAAACGGGGGCTGCTAGCCGCGTTCTGTCGCAAGAGCCGCCTACACAAGAGACCTCTGGGCAAGAGACCCCTGCACAAGAGCTATGCGCCCAGGCTGCTGAAGAGAAAACCGCGCCAGATCTGATAGTTCGCGGGCAAAATTCCAGCCAAGCAAACCCAAGAACGCCGGAGCCCGCCGATTGGCTCGTGCAGGGTAGGCGCCTGCTTTCGCGCTTCGCTACGCGCGCAGATCCAGGCAAGCGACAGGATCAAAAGCCGGACGCGATGGGTAGTGCGTTCAATACCAGCGAGGGCAAGTCATGACCAGCTTTGCACTGCAGCGCTTACCGGCCTTAGAGGCCAAAGCAAGGGCGCCACGAAGCCTCGTGCACGGCCTGGACGCGCGATTGCGGGTCGTGGCGGCTTTCGGCTTTGCTGTCTTTGTGGTCAGTCTGCCCAACATTTTGGCCTTGTTGGCGGCGCTAACGCTGGCCTTTGTTGTCGCTGTGAATGCCAAGCTGCCGTTGCGCAAGACCGCCAGGCGCGTGCTGTTGGTTGACACTTTTTTAATCTTCTTGCTGGTGATGTTGCCCTTTACCACCACGGTGTCGGGGCCCCAAGACCAGATGCTGACGCTTTGGGGCATGCCTGCCAGTTGGTCCGGCCTTTGGCACGCGATCAGGATCGTTCTGACCAGCAACGCAGTTGTCATGATGATGCTGGCCTTGGTGGGCACGTTGCCCGCTGGTGAGTTGGTGCAAGCACTGTCAGCGCTGCGCATGCCGGGGCAGTTAGTGCAAATCTTGGCGTTGAGCCTACGCTACATCGACATCATCGCCCAGGAGTACGCGCGTTTGCGCACTGCTATGAAGTTGCGCGCCTTCGAACTGCGTTGTTCGTGGCATAGCTATCGTTCCATGGGCTACCTGCTGGCCATGTTGCTGGTACGCAGCCTAGAGCGCTCTGAGCGGGTGTTGGCGGCTATGCGCTGTCGCGGCTACACCGGGCGCTTTCCAGTGGCGCCGACGCGGCCAATGACCCAGCAGGATTGGGGCTTTGCCATGGCGCTAACGGCTGCTTGCGCGCTGATCGCTCTGGCCGCCTTTTCACCGGATTTAAGCTGGCTCGAAGGGCTACACTAGCATGGTGAGCCAAGCAGCACACGCCAACGAAGACAGCCGACAGGCCTTGTTGTCGGTGGCAGACCTTGATGCTGGTTATCCGGGCACGGGTGCCGTTCTTAGAGGCCTTGATCTGGAGCTGTTCGCTGGCGAGCGTCTTTTGATTACCGGCCCCAACGGCGCGGGCAAATCCAGCTTGTTGCAAACTTTGGTCGGCCTCATGCCGATGCGCCGAGGGGCGTTGTATTTTCATGGGGTCCGGTGCGCAAGCGACGAGGATTTCGCTTTGCTGCGTCGCAAGGTTGCGCTGGTTTTTCAAGATCCTGACGATCAGCTCTTCTGTCCGACTGTGCTCGACGACCTAATGTTCGGGCCGCTCAATTTGGGACAAAGTCCCGCTCAAGCTCGCTCGCTCGCGCAGGCGGTGCTGGCACGCTTGGGGCTCTCGCGCTTGGCCGGGCGGGTCACGCACGCGCTATCGGGCGGCGAAAAGCGTCTGATCTCCTTGGCTTGCGTCTTGACCATGCAGCCCGAGGTCTTGCTGCTCGACGAGCCCAGCAATGCGCTGGATGATGAAAATTGGCAGCGCCTGGTGGCGATTTTGCTCGATCTGGAGCTGCCGATGATCTTGGTCTCCCATGATCAGGCGCTACAGGCGGCGCTGGCGACCCGCATCCTACGCTTGGTAGACGGCCGTCTGCGGGCCCTAGCGGAGCCAAAATCGGTCCAGGATCAGCGCCGAGATCAAGCTTTTGCGTCAGCACAAACAGCGGCAGCGGGAGGCTAGATGGAGCTCTCTGCCTTGATCTTGGAAGGCCAGACCAGCTTTTTGCTGTTGTTTGTCTTGGCGATGGGACTAGGCGGCTTGCATGGGCTGGAGCCGGGGCATTCCAAGACCATGATGGCTGCCTTCATCATTGCGGTGCGCGGCAGTATCGGTCAAGCGGTGGTGCTGGGGCTCAGTGCTGCGGTCTCTCACTCTCTTATCGTTTGGGGGCTTGCTGCTTTGGCGTTGAGCAGTGGCAACGCGCTCATCGGCGAGCAGCTTGAACCTTGGCTGTTGTTGATTTCCGGGGTTGTGGTGCTGCTGCTTGCGGCCTGGATGGCTTGGCAATTGGTGCGCGTGAGCCGCCCGGCGGCGGGGTCGCACGGACATAGCCACGCCGATGACCACGCCCACGCCCATGACCACGGCCATGACCACGCCCACGAGGTGGGCCACGTCGGGCGGCATGTTGGCGATGATGCCGGAGGTCACGCGGCTGCCCACGCTCGGCAAATCGAACAGCAATTTGGCAGTGGCAGAGCCACCAGGGCCCAGACCGTCACGTTTGGGCTCACCGGCGGGTTGTTGCCCTGTACGGCCGCCATCACGGTGCTGATCTTGTGCCTAAACCTGGATCGGTTTTGGTTCGGAATGGGCTTGGTCGCGGGCTTCAGCCTGGGGCTGGCGATCACACTGGTTGCGGTCGGGGTGGTGGCCGCGATTGGGTTGGGGGCCCTGCGCCAACGTAGCGATTGGGTTGACCGAATATTCAACCGCGCGCCCTATGTTTCGGCTGCGCTGGTTGCCCTGCTGGGCCTGGTGATGCTGGCGAGCGGCAGTTGGGCCTTGTGGGCGAGCCACTAGCACGCGATCTCTGAGCTCTAGGTTTTGGGTCAGCGGCATTCAAAGCAAGGTGATGGCCCGCGAAGCGAGATCATAACAAGCGCCTTGCGCTAACCTTGCTTTGTCGATGGCGTGCCGGGCGTAGGCGCTTCCATGCGTGCGCGTGTCAGGGCGTCAATCAGCGGCCGCAGTTGTGCGATCACTGGATGGCGCTGGGTCTGAGCGCGGCCATAGTCCAGGTTAAAGCCGTGGTCGAAATCAGGAGGATTGCAGCCTTGAGTATGCTGCAAGATGGTCTCCAGTTTATCCAAGCCTTTGATGAAAATGGCCTCTGGCGTCTGGGCCGCTTCGTATTCTTCCCACAGCGCACGGATGGTCTCGCGTTGGCCAGGGGGCAAACCGCTGGTCAAGTCGGCCAAGTCGCGGCGCTCCTGGTCTGTTTTTTCGGCTTTATCGTCCTGCAGCGGGGCGGGAATATCGCCCGACACTGCCTCGGCCAGATCGTGAACCAGGGCCAAGCGCATGAGCTTTAATCGGTCCAGCTCCGGCACGGCTTCAGCCAAGACCTCGACCCACAACATGAGCCGCCAGCTATGTTCGGCCGTGCTTTCGCGTCGCCCTTGCCGGGTGTAGCCCGAGCGCAGCGTATCCTTCAGTGCTTCGGCGCGCTGCAAAAAGTCGAGCAGCGCTTGGGCGTCGGCCAAGGACAAGCTGTTTTCGTTCACCGTCTTTTGCTCCTTCTTTCGCGACCGCGTTTGGCAGCGCCAGTTTGCCCCGCTGGCAAGGCGGCTGCAAGCTGTTAGCTTGTCGGTCGAACCCAACCAAAAGATAACATTTACACCATGCCCAATACCGTCTTGGCTGACGACACAGCCCTGTTGATGATTGATATTCAAAATGATTTTTGCCCCGGCGGCGCGCTGGCCGTGGCTGACGGCGACGCAATCGTCCCCTTGGTCAATCGCCTGCAACCGCTGTTTTCGACCTGTCTGTTGACCCAAGATTGGCACCCCGACGACCACAGCTCTTTTGCCGCTAATCACGATGGCGCCGAGCCTTTTCAGATGCGCGACATGCCCTATGGCCCGCAGGTCATGTGGCCGACCCATTGCGTCCAAGGCAGCCAGGGCGCGGCCTTCCACGCCGACCTAGAGACCGATCGCGCCGATCTTATTGTGCGCAAGGGCTTTCGCTCTCAGATCGACTCCTATTCGGCTTTCTTTGAAAACGACCGGAAGACGCCGACAGGATTGGCGGGCTATTTGCGTGAGCGCGGCATCGGTACCTTGGCATTGGTGGGCCTGGCGACCGATTACTGCGTCTATTATTCGGCCATTGATGCGCGCGCGCTGGGTTTTGATGTCACCTTGATCGCCGACGCCTGCCGCGCGATTGATTTGGACGGTTCGCTTGCAACAGCCATGGACGACATGCGCGAAAAGGGTGTAAGCCTTAGCGACAGTAACGCATTGCTCTAAGAGGTCTTGTCCATGAACCAAGCCGCGCCCGGTTCGAACCCATCCACCGCTGCGATTGACGTGCGGGTGACCAATCACCCTATGATCGCGCACAAGCTGACTATCATGCGCGATAAGGCAACGCCCTCGGCGGTCTTTCGCCAGCGCCTGCGCGAAATCAGCCAGTATTTGGCCTATGAGGCAACCCGCGATCTTCCCATTGAAGACAAGCAGATCGATACGCCGCTTGGGCCGACGACCGGTTCGCAAATCGCCGGGCGCAAGTTGGTCTTGGTGTCGATCCTGCGCGCGGGCAATGGCTTGCTGGATGGCTTCTTGGACATCTTGCCCGATGCGCGGGTTGGCTTCGTTGGCCTGGCGCGCAACGAGGAGACTTTGAAGGCCGAAGAGTACTATTTCAAGATCCCCAACAAGATCGAACAGCGCCGGGTGTTGGTGGTCGATCCCATGTTGGCGACCGGTGGGTCCGCCAGCGACGCCATTACCCATTTGAAAAAGGCTGGCGCGGTCAATTTGTGCTTCTGCTGCTTGGTTGCGGCCCCTGAGGGCGTCGAGCGACTCAATCGCGACCACCCTGATGTGCCGATCCTGACCGCCGCGCTGGACGAGCGCTTGAACGAGGTCGGCTATATCGTGCCTGGCCTGGGCGATGCGGGCGACCGCATCTATGGCACCGTTGATGCCTAGGGGGCCGGCCATGCCTGATGCTAGCACCGTGCTTGATCATGCCACGCAAGAGCGCCTGGTCGCCGCCGCAAAGAGCGCAGCCGGGCGCGCTTATGCGCCTTATTCCAACTTCCAAGTGGGGGCGGCGCTGCTGCTGTCCGATGGCCAGATCATTGAGGGGGCCAATATTGAAAATGCTTCCTACCCCGCAGGCATTTGCGCTGAGCGCTCGGCAGCGGCCATAGCGATCAACCAAGGGCGGCGCGATTTCGTCGCCATCGCGGTCATTGGTCCCCCCGCCGAGCCCATCACGCCTTGTGGCATCTGCCGTCAGTTCTTGTCAGAGTTCAACAAGGCGATGCCGGTTTTGTGTTGCGGACGCGATGGCAGCGTCAAGGTGACGACCCTGGCGGCTCTGTTGCCGGGCGCGTTCGATCAAGAACAGTTGGAACAAGCGGGCTAGGCGCGGCCAAAAACCGCCCAGGCGCAGGCCGTAAAACCAGGAGCCACCATGAAACAGATCGCAACCAGCTATCAGGCCTTGCGGCGCGATTTCGCCTGGGACATTCCAGCGCGCTGCAATATCGCACGGCTGTGCTGCGATGATTGGGCAGAACGCCAGCCCGATCGCCTGGCCGTGCGCTTGATTGATGCGGCGGGTGGGCGTCAAGATCTGAGCTATGCCGACCTGCAGGCTTCGGCCAATCGCATGGCGCGGGTCTTTCTGGCCCACGGCCTGGGACGCGGCCAGCGTATCGGTGTCTTGCTGCCGCAGATGCTCGAGACGCCCGCTGCGCATCTTGCCATCTACAAAATGGCGGCGGTGGCGGTGCCGCTGTTCATGCTGTTCGGCCCGGATGCGCTCGAGCACCGCGTGCGTGACGCTGACATCGGGCTGATCGTGACCAATCGCGACGGCGCCGAAAAGCTGCGTGCCATGTCGCAAGCGGCTCAAGAGGGGCTGCAAATCTTGACCGTTGACGGGGCGCATAATGATCTTGGTACGCAAGATCTGCACGCGGCCATGGTAGGACAGCCCGCCGACTTTGAGACCCAAGAGACCGGGCCGGATGATCCGGCGTTGATCATCTATACTTCGGGCACCACGGGCGCGCCTAAAGGTGTTTTGCACGGCCACCGCGTCGTCTGGGGCCACCTGCCGGGCATGCAGACCTACCTGGATTGGTTGCCCGCGGGCTCTGGTGAAGCGGGCCTCTATTGGACGCCCGCGGACTGGGCTTGGATCGGCGGTCTGATCAACGTCATGCTCTCAGGCCTGGCGCTGGGCACGCCCTTGTTGGCGCACCGCTTTGCCAAGTTCGACGGCGCCAGTGCTCTGGCTTTTATGGAGCGTGAAAAGGTGGCCTTCGCCTTTTTGCCCCCGACCGCGCTGAAGCTGATGCGGGCCGCCCACCCCGAGGCCTACCCCGGCAAGCTGGCTCCGCAAGCGTTGGGAAGTGGCGGCGAACCGCTGGGTGAGGAGATTTTGAATTGGGGCCGCCAGGTCTTGGAGCTGGATATCAACCAGTTCTACGGGCAGAGCGAATGCAATCTTATCGTCTCTTGTTGTGGCGCCTTGATGCAAGGGCCGCCTGCCAGCATGGGACGGGCGGTTGCTGGCCACGACGTGGCAGTGGTCACATCGGACGGCCAGCCTTGCGCCCCTGGAGAGCTGGGGGCCATCGCGGTCAAGGCACCCGATCCGGCTATGTTTTTGCGCTATTGGAACCGGCCCGATGCGACCCGCGAGAAGTTTGTCGGCGATTGGATGCTGACCGGCGATCAGGGCTGGCAAGATGCAGACGGCTGGATCACCTTCCAAGGGCGCGACGACGATGTCATTACTTCGGCTGGTTATCGCATTGGTCCGGCGAGCATCGAGGATTGCCTGTTGCGTCACCCGGCGGTGCTGATGGCGGCGGTGATTGGCAAGCCCGATCCTGAGCGTACCCAAATCATCAAGGCCTTCATTGTGCTGGCGGAAGGCCAAAAGGACAGTCCCGAACTCCACCGGGCCCTACAAGATCTGGTGCGCCAACGCCTGGCCGCCCACGAATATCCGCGCGAAATCCAGGTTGTCGAGGCGCTGCCTATGACCGCGACGGGAAAGATCCAGCGCGCTCAATTACGGGCACTAGAAGCGGCACGCCAGCCAGGGCTGAGCCTGCCCTAGTCCGCAGCCGCGGCGGCCTGTAAGCGCTTGACCATAGACAAGAGGCCATTGTTGCGGGTGGGGCTCAGGTGCGCCTGAAGGCCCAGGGCTTCGATGAAATCGGGGGGCGTGTTGGCGATGGTCTGCGACAGACGCCCATTATAGACCCTCAGCAGCATGGCAATCAGGCCCTTCACGATCATGGCATCCGAGGTGGCGCGAATCATCAAGCGGCCCTCAGCGTCCTTTTCCAGCACAAACCAGACCTGGGATTGGCAGCCGCGTACCAAATTATCGTCGATTTTCTCGTTGTCTTCCAATTCGGGCAGCGCCTTGCCCATGTCGATGATATGGCGATAGCGCTCGGTCCAATCGTCAAAAAAGGCAAATTCTTCAACAAGTTCGCTCTGTGCGCGCTGGGCGGCGTCGCGGTCTTCGGCCAGATTTGCTGCGGCAGTGTCGTTGTGGGCGGTCATGGGGTCGCTTTGATGGGGCCTAAAGGGGGGTGGACAGACTAAGCCGCATAAGGCTAGAAGCGGCCACCCCTTGAATTCTAGGCTTGGGCATCTGATGTCAAGTCTCTGGTTCGCTGGCGGTGTTGCGTTCCTAGCGCCATCATGCTCCTGCAGGGGCAAGCCAAGCGGGCCAGGCCCCGCACAGTCAGGCGAGGGGCTTGTGTTCGTCGCCGGGCCTGGATGATCGAAATCCTTTTGGTCGCCCCTGGTCCAAGACTGCCCATTGACCGCGAATGATCGCGAACTGAAGGAAGCGAAGCTCCGCGTGGATAAATCAAGTATCTCTCTGGTCAGCGATCTGTCGCAGACTGACGCCGCAAACACTCCCTTGGTTGCCGGGGACGTCAGCCGTGAACAAGCCGAAGCTGCGGTTCGCACGCTGTTGGCCTATATTGGCGAAGACGTGGAGCGCGAAGGCCTGCTGGACACGCCCGCGCGCGTGGTGCGCTCTTACGACGAGCTGTTCGCGGGCTATGAGCAAGACCCGCGCGCCTATCTGGAGCGCACCTTTGAGGATGCCGGCGGCTACGACGACATGATTTTCGTACGCGACATCCCCTTCCGCTCACACTGCGAGCACCACATGGTGCCGATTATGGGCGTGGCGCACATTGCCTACTTGCCGCAAGATCGCGTTGTCGGCCTATCCAAGCTGGCGCGAGTCATCGATACTTATTCCAAGCGTCTGCAGATCCAAGAAGCGCTGACATCGCAAATCGTCGATGTCATTCAAGACGTGCTGAAGCCCAAAGGGGTCGCGCTGATGTTGTCGGCCGAGCACCAGTGCATGACCATGCGCGGGGTGCAAAAGCCCGGCGCGCAGACCGTCACCATCAAGTTTTCTGGCCTGTTTCAGTCCGAGCCGCGCTGGGAACAGCGCTTCTTGAACCTGGTTCACGGCGGCAACTAGGCACGGGGCGAACCAGCCCAATGCGTCTAAGCGGCGGGCTATGCGCCTGAAGCAGAGGGTAGGGGTGTGAGCCAAGACAGCAGGCCAGTGGCGGCGCCGGGCGAGCCAGCGCTGGCCGAGCGCCTATACAGCGATCAAATCAAAGCCTATGCCGCGCGCGGCGACCAGGATGCGAGCCTGGAGCCAGCGGCTTGGCGGCTGCTCAAACGCAATCCGACCTGCGGCAGCCAGGTTTTGTTCACCGCAAGGCCGCTTGCTGGGCAAGCGAGGCTTGATAATCCAGAAATTGAACTGGGCTGCGATGCCCGGCGGGCCTGCCTTTTGACCCAAGCGGCAACCAGTGCCTTGGTCGAAGGACTGCAAGGCCTGCGCTTAGAGGAGGCCCGTGCCAAGCTGGCGAGCGGGCAACAGCGCCTACAAGAGCTACTCGCGTCTGGGCAAGCGCCGTCTGATGCAAACGGAACCGCCCAGGACTGGCCACAGCTCGCCATGTTCGCGCCTGCTGCTCGGGTGCGCGCGCGTCATTCGTCGATCATGCTGCCCTTTTTGACCGCAAGCCAAGCACTGGCCGAGATCACGGACGCCTAGGGCCGTGCTAGAAAGGCTCCCGGCAGCTTGCAGTTTGGTGGTCGCCAAGCGTCAAGCCCGGCACAGCGGCCTTGCAATTTGCGCGTCGTCTGCGCCTGCGGGGTGATACCAACCTTGATTTTGCCCCAGTTTTGCGGTCTGATGGGGGCTTAGTTGCAACGCCTACAGGTCCCCCATGCGCGGAACTTTTATCGCTTTTCTGGCAGTGCTGACGCTTGTCGGCACCCTTTCGGGTTGTTCGGCCCTGCGCGGGGAGCCCACGCTGGATCAGCCAGCGACCGCTCAAGCCACTGAGCCGAAGTCACGGTTTGCTAAATTCCGTGAGAGTGTCAGCCAGCGATTTCGCATGCGCCCAGAAGCCCAAACCGCTTTCGGCGGTGTGCAGGGACAGGCGGACGATCCCAGCCTTGCCATGCCCAATACCGCGGTTGTTCCAGCGCCCATGTCCAGCACCTCAAGCTTGAGCTCTGCATCCGATTTCCAACCACTGCCCCAAACAGCAGCCGCGACCTCATCGTTGACGCCGCTCGGCCAGAATCGTGGCAGCGGTGATCTGGGCGAGACGCGGGGCTCATACCAACTCAGCCGCCCGGGTCTGGGTCTCAGCCCCGGGCTTGCTGGCCAGACGCGCGGTTCGGCATCGCCCTACGGCAATTTGCGGGATACCCTGGCTAGCGCAGGTGGCTATACCCGCAGCGCGGAAGGCGATGGCCGTGTTGCGCCTGTGCAGCCGTTGAAGGCGGCATACATTCCCTTACGGCAGGGAACGCGATCGGCTGACGAGGCCGCGTTATTGGGCCCGGCTGCGGACGTCATCGGCGATACAAGCCCCGTGGCCGCCGCGCCTCTGCCCACGTCGCCGCTGGCAGCCGAAGAGCAGCGCCTACAGGCCTACATCAACGAAAGCCGCCAGGTTGAAGCGCTGCCCCAGAGCCAAGAATACTACGCGGATTTGACTGCGATCGGCATTCAAGATCCCTCCAATATGCAGCCCGTCATCAATGGAGCGCCCGGCGCTTCGTCGGGCAATGTTGATTTGGGCGGCGTCAGTATGTCCTGCAAAGATTTTGCTACCAGCGCAGAGGCCAACGCCTTTTTCGACGCCATCGGCGCGGGTCGCCCGTGCTAAAGGAATGCGCCCACGGGGCCAGGGGCCGTTGATCGGTCTGGGCGCTGCGTGTTGTTGGTGCGCGCATCCGAAGCCTAGAGCATTCTGCCAAAAACCTGAATCGGTAGGGATTCCTTTATGCGCTGATCTGTGATTCAGTCTTTTTGGGAGGATGGATCATGTCAGCACCTTTGCCGGACGCGCTGCGGGCGCGGTTTCAAG
>JAUIDR010000040.1 GCA_030428565.1 Alphaproteobacteria bacterium | reverse complement strand
TAATTGAGGCGAAACGCGGGGGAGGCATCTCTCCAGTCGGGCTACGCCCTCCCTGCAAGACACCACCCCCGCGTTCTCATCCTGATTGACGCTGGATTCTCATCTTGTTTGTCGCGCTGCACCAGGAGCGGTTCTGGGCCCCAGCAAGCAAAACACCTGTTTCGGCGGCCTGTCAAACAACCACCTGTCAAGCAAACACCTGTAGCGACCCAACGAAAACAAAAAGGAAGCGCTGGCGTTGTCACGGGCGCACTGGTTATGCTGCGGCGTGCCAACACACTGCCAATGCACCGCCAAAAATCTAAACCAAAGGAAAGGCCATGACGGACACATCTTTCGGGACGACGCGCACGCTGGCTGCGGACTTTGCGCATATTGCGGTGCTGCAAGACGCGTTGCGCTCCGTCGCGCTGAGCCTGGCCGGGCGCTCGCTTTTGGATGTCGGCACCGGCGATGGTCGCGCGCTGTTGGGCCTTGAGCAGGCGGGCGCCGCCGTGCCTATCGGCATTGATCCGCGCCTGCTACCAGCCACCACCGCGCACAGTCGCCGACGAAAGGGGAGCGGCGAAGCGCTGGCCTTTGCCGACAACAGCTTTGATGCGCTGACTTTTTTCTTTTCCCTGCACCATCACCCCAACCCCCGAGGCGCGATCACCGAAGTGGGGCGCGTCTTGCGTTCGGGCGGTTTGGCTTGCTTTGTTGAGCCAGTGGCAGCAGGCCCCCTCTATGATTTGGAGCGCTGGATTGACGATGAAGCGCAGGTGCGCAGCGACGCACAGGCCGCGCTCGATGAAGCCCTGGGCGCACCGGCTACACCCTGGCAGCAAGTCCTGTGCCTAACCTACCACCACCCCGAGACCTACGCGGCGTTGGACCAACTGCTGTCAGAAATGCTGGGCGTCGATCCAGAACGCGCCGCACGCGCTGAGCGCAACAAAGAGCAACTTGAGGCGGCCTTTGCGGCCTGCCCCGATGGGGTTTTCGACCAACCCTATCTGCTGCGGGTCTTCCAGCGTCGCTAGGTCGCTCCCATATAGCCGCACTTTGCGCAAGCCGCGAACGGGTGGCAACAACAGAGAGCATGGACTTGCGTTATAGATCAGCCAGCTAGAGCGGATGGTCGGCTGTTACACCAGCGCCCAACGCTCTAGTACGGCCAGCTCAGGCCAAGCCACCCCAAGCCTACTTGGCACGATTGTAGACACTTGATCGCGCCGCGCCATGCAATCCGACCCAATCATCCTTTATTATCCCTACAAGCCTACTATTACAGGCCCACTATTGCAGGCCCAAAAAAACCGCCCGAAGCGCGCGCTCCGAGCGGTTAATTTTTTCGGGTGCCGGGTTCAGGTGCCAGGTTCGGGTGCTAGGCCCCAAACTTATACTAAAGAGACCTAAACGAAAGCCACCTTGGCGACCTCGTAGTACTTGGTGCCTTTGGGGGTCGTGACCTCGACCGAATCACCCGCGCCTTTGCCGATTAGGGCCCGCGACAGCGGCGCCGAAATCGACAGCAGGTTCAGTTTGATATCGGCTTCTTGTTCACCGACAATCTGATAAGTGGCCTCTTCATCGGTATCTTCGTCGATCACGGTGACGGTGGCGCCAAAACGCACTGTATCGCCGGACAGCTTAGAGACATCAATGACATCGGCCAGGCTCAAGATACCTTCCAATTCTTGGATACGGCCCTCTATGAAAGATTGCTTTTCACGCGCCGAATGATACTCGGCATTCTCAGACAAATCGCCGTGTGCGCGTGCTTCTGCAATCGCCTCGATCACCGCGGGACGTTCGACAGCTTTAAGATGCTTAAGCTCTTCTTCTAAGCGACCCACGCCCCCGGCTGTAATTGGGATTTTTTGCATGCTCTTATGGCACTTTCTTTAGGCTAGTGTTGAACAAAGCAAAAGGGCACGGCCATAACGGACCGAGCCCTCTGTTCATGCTTAACCTCTAGAATAGGATTGAAGTGAGGCAACTTCAAGGTCTTGGTTTTGAAGCGCCGCAACGGCCTGAACCAAGGCTTCAGCGCCAGCCATGGTGGTAAAATACGGCATACGCTGCATCAGGGCGGTCTGACGGATATCGAAAGAGTCGCGAATAGCCTCGCGGCCTTCGGTGGTGTTAATCAGCAAAGCCACTTCGCCATTCTTCATGCGATCGACGATATGGGGGCGCCCCTCCAAAACTTTGTTGACCCGCTCGACCGCAACGCCAGCAGATTCAAGAGCCGCCGCCGTGCCCGCCGTTGCGAAAATCTCAAATCCCAGTTCAACGAAGCGTTTGCCCACGCCCGCCGCGCGCGCCTTGTCGTGATCACGCACCGAGATAAAGACCTTGCCGCTGGTCGGCAGCTTGACGCCCGCGCCCATCTGCGCCTTCAAAAAGGCGTGGCCAAAATCGGCATCCAGACCCATGACCTCACCGGTCGAGCGCATTTCTGGGCCCAACATAACGTCAACGCCGGGGAAACGCTCAAAGGGGAAGACCGCTTCTTTGACGGCAATCTGCCCTTGGGTCTTGGCGGTCAGGTCGAAATCAGCCAGCTTGGCCCCTGCCATGACTTTGGCCGCGATCTTGGCGATGGGCAGACCGGTTGCTTTGGCGACAAACGGCACGGTGCGCGAGGCACGAGGGTTGACCTCGATCAGGTAGACTTCGCCATCCTTGACTGCGTACTGAATGTTCATCAATCCGCGGACCTTCAGGGCGTGGGCCAGCAACTCGGTTTGACGCTTCAGCTCGGCCAAGACATCCGCCGACAAGGAGTGCGGTGGCAAAGA
Organism: Alphaproteobacteria bacterium; assembly: GCA_030428565.1. GTDB lineage: Bacteria > Pseudomonadota > Alphaproteobacteria > UBA7985 > JAUIBT01 > JAUIBT01. Next base: position 28,223 of record JAUIDR010000040.1, on the reverse strand, counting down.
ACAAGCTGAATCGCCCGAATGGACGCCCGCCTCTTCGATGTGTTCCATGATGCCCGCGACATAGACTTGCTCGCCATCGCACAGGGCATCGACATCGACCTCGGTCGCATCACGCAGGTAGGAATCGATCAATACCGGTTGGTCGCCCGACACCTTGACCGCTTCGCGTACATAGGTCTCAAGCTGCTCGGGATCGTTGACAATCTCCATGCCGCGGCCACCCAAGACGTAGGAGGGGCGCAGCAGCACCGGATAGCCGATCTGGTCGGCGGCCTTGCGCACGCCTTCTTCGGTGGTGGCGATGGCGTTTTCAGGCTGCTTCAAGCCCAGATCGTTCAACAGCGCCTGAAAGCGCTCGCGATCTTCGGCCAGGTCGATGGCATCGGGCGAGGTGCCCAAAATTGGGATCATCTCACGCTCTAGGGTCGCGGCCAGCTTCAGCGGTGTCTGGCCGCCGAACTGCACAATGACCCCCTTTAAGCTACCCTTGGACTGCTCGGTGCGCGCGATAGCCAGCACATCTTCGGGCGTCAGCGGCTCAAAATACAAGCGGTCGGAGGTATCATAGTCGGTCGAAACCGTTTCAGGGTTACAGTTGACCATGACCGTTTCATAGCCCGCTTCGCGCAGCGCATAGGCGGCGTGTACACAGCAATAATCGAATTCGATGCCCTGACCAATGCGGTTCGGACCGCCGCCCAAGATCATGACCTTTTCGCGCGCGCTGGGCTCGGCTTCGTTTTCGGCGGGCTCCAGGCCGTTACCCTCATAGCAAGAGTACATATAGGAGGTGTCGGACGGGATCTCGGCCGCACAGGTATCGATGCGCTTATAGACCGGCGTGATGCCTGCCGACAGGCGGCGCGCCCGCACCAGGCCCTCATCGGTCTTGGTGAGCTGGGCCAAACGCGCATCGCTGAAGCCTTGTTGCTTCAGGGTCTGCCAACCTTCGCTGTCACTGGGCAGGCCAGATTTGGCAATGCGCTGTTCTTCGGCCACCAGGTGTTCGACTTGGCGTAAGAACCAGGGATCAATCTTGGTGGCCTGGGCGATCTGGGTCTCGTTCAGACCAAAGCGGTAGGCTTGCGCCACCGTCAACAAGCGATCGGGTTTCTGCTTGGCAAGCTCGGCCAAGATAGCGGTCTGGTTGACGCTGCCGTCAGCGGCCAGCGCGCCCGGAATTTCGATCTCATTCAAGCCGGTTAGGCCCGTCTCCATCGAGCGCAGCGCCTTTTGCAAGCTCTCGGCAAAGCTACGGCCAACCGCCATGGCCTCACCCACAGACTTCATCGAGGTCGAAAGCTCCGCCGGGGTGCCCTTGAATTTCTCGAAGGTAAAGCGCGGCATCTTTGTGACCACATAGTCAATCGTCGGCTCGAACGAGGCCGGGGTCACTTCGGTGATATCGTTTTGCAGCTCGTCCAGCGTATAGCCAACCGCCAGCTTGGCCGCGATCTTGGCGATCGGGAAGCCCGTCGCCTTGGAGGCCAGCGCCGAGGAGCGCGAGACGCGCGGGTTCATCTCGATCACCACCAAGCGGCCCGTCGCCGGATTGAGCGCGAACTGCACATTGGAGCCGCCGGTATCGACGCCGATCTCACGCAAGACCGCCAGCGAGGCGTTGCGCATGATCTGATATTCTTTGTCGGTCAGGGTCAGCGCCGGCGCTACCGTGACCGAATCGCCGGTGTGAATGCCCATGGGGTCGATGTTTTCAATCGAACAGATGATGATGCAGTTGTCTGCTGAATCGCGCACCACCTCCATTTCGTACTCTTTCCAGCCCAAAACGGATTCTTCGACCAGCACTTGGCTCGTCGGCGACAGGTCCAGGCCCTGCACAATCAGAGCTTCGAACTCGTCCTGGTTATAGGCGATGCCGCCGCCCTGGCCGCCCAGCGTAAAGGAAGGGCGCAAAATCAGCGGAAAGCCGATCTGCTTGGCCGCCGAGCGGGCCTCGTCCAGCGTCGTGGTCAGGATCGAGCGCGGGCTCTCCAGGCCGATCTTATCCATGGCGTCGCGGAACAGCTGGCGGTCTTCAGCCTTTTCAATCGAGTCTGCCTTAGCGCCGATCAGCTCGACACCGAACTTGGCCAGCGTGCCGTCTTGCTCCAGCGCCAGGCCGGTATTCAGCGCGGTCTGGCCGCCCATGGTCGGCAGCAGCGCGTCGGGGCGCTCCTTTTCGATGATCTTGGCGACCACCGCGGGCGTAATAGGCTCAATATAGGTGGCGTCCGCAAGCTCCGGATCGGTCATAATGGTGGCCGGGTTGGAGTTGACCAGGATGACGCGATAGCCCTCTTGGCGCAGGGCTTTGACCGCTTGCGCGCCCGAGTAGTCAAATTCGCAGGCTTGACCGATGACAATGGGTCCAGCCCCGATAATCATGATGGACTGGATGTCGGTACGTTTGGGCATGCTGAGGCCTTCTCTGGAGAGCAGTGGAAGAGGCTGTCGGGATAAATCACGCCTGTTTAGCGGCCTCGCCCGCTTGAGGCAAGATGCTAGGCCTTGCGAGGGCCAGACAAAATGGCGCTCACCCGGGCTTGTTCCCAGCTCAAAAAGCCGCAGCCTGTGCTAAGCTTCGATATGGCCTTCGCTTTGTCGCTGCCACAGCGCGGCATAGAGCCCGGCGCGCGCCATCAATGCGGCGTGATTGCCCAGTTCGACCAGGCGGCCGCCGTCCAGCACCGCGATTTGATCGGCGGCCTGAATGGTGGATAGGCGGTGCGCGATAACCAAGCGGGTCGCGCCTTGCGTTACCGCGGCCAAGCGTTGTTGCACCAGGGCCTCGGTCTTGGAATCCAGCGATGAGGTGGCTTCGTCGAACACATAGATCTGCGGACGTTTCAGGACTGCACGGGCAATGGCCATGCGCTGGCGCTCGCCGCCCGACAGCTTGAGGCCGCGCTCACCGATCAGGGTCGCCAGGCCCTTGGGTTGGCGCGCAACGAAGGCGTCGATGCAGGCCACCCACAGCGCTTCTTGCATCTCCTCGGCGCTCGCATCCGGTTTGGCAAAGCGCAAATTGGCCTCGATGGTATCGTTCAGCAGCACGGTATCTTGCGGAACCAATACCATGTGCTGGGTCAGACTCTGCGCTGTGACTTGCCAAATGTCCTGGCCGTCGATCGAAATCTGCCCTTGATCCGGGCGATAGAGCCTGAACAAGAGCTTGATGAGGCTCGATTTCCCGGCCCCGGTCGGTCCGACGATGCCGGTCAGGCTGCCGCCCGGGACCGTCAGATCAAGATCGTTCAAAATGGAGCGTTGGTCTTGATAGGATAGGCTAACGCCTTGGAACCGCAATGCGCCCTGGTCCAACTCCAAGGCTGGCGCCCCCGCCCGATCAGAAAGCGGGTTGGGCTCATCCAACAGCGCGAACAGCCGCTCGGTGTGGATCATATCGTCTTGGATACGCCGCCCGATCATGGCCAAGACGGCGATGGGTCGAAACAGCCCCATGGTGATGCCCGACAAAAAGACGAAGTCGCCGATAGCCCGCTCGCCCGCCATGATATCGCGGGTAACGCCGGTCAGGATCAAAATGAGGCCCAGCCCCAGCAACGACCAGACCGCCATGATGCGCAACAGCCAGTGAACCGATACTTTGATTGAGGCGTCTTGATAATCGCGCAGACCCGCATTGGTCTCGTCCAACTGGCGCGGCCCAGCGCCGAAGACCTTGACGCTCTCGATGTGGGTTAGGCTCTCGATCAAGGTGCCGTTGACCCGGTCTTCGGCGGCATTGACGGTCTGCAGCGCCTTATTGCGAATGGGGTCGAACAGGCGGGTAATGCCCAGGTAGCCCAGCGCGATCAAAACAATGATGGCCGCCTCGTACCAACCGAACCAGAGCCATACAACCAGGGTCGCCGCGCAGAGTTCGAACACTACGGGCCCCAGCGTCAGCAGCAAGCGGTTGGCCAGGTTTTCAGCCGCTGATAGCCCGCGCTTGAGCCCTTGAGAGAGCGTGCCCGCCTTGGCGTCTAAGTGGTAGGCCAAAGGCAGATCCAAGACGTGCCCAAAGGCGCGCAGCGTGATGCGGCGGATAGCGGGCAAGGACAAGAGGTCAACCAGCAGATCGGCCAGCCCCTCAAGCGTATTTTGCAGCGAACGGGTAACGCCAAAGGCCACGACCAACGCGACGGGAAGGCTGAGCCACAGCACCTTGTCTGCGCTGAGCCCGCCGCCCAACAAGCGGTCGAGTTCGCTAACGATGCTGGCTTGCAGCGCCGGGACCAAAACCACGAAAGAACGGCTGGTAATCAAGATCGCCAACACCGCCACCAGCAAACCCGGACGGCGCAAACCGCGTTCATCTGGCCAGACGATTTGGCCCACCAGCCATGCGATATGACGCAAACTTAGGCGACTGGACTTGCGATCCTGACTGCGGGGCCACTGGCCGATAGCGCTCTTGCGGGACATGGCCGCCCCGCGCGCTTAGGCTTTGGCCTGGTCGATCAAATCGACGAAGCGCTTGAACAGATAGTGCGAATCCTGCGGGCCAGGCGAGGCTTCGGGGTGGTATTGAACGCTAAAGATGGGTTTGCCTTCAACGGCCAGGCCCTCGTTGGTCTTGTCAAACAAGGAGATATGGGTCTGGCTGACACCCGCGGGCAGGCTTTCAGCATCGACAGCAAAGCCGTGGTTTTGCGACGTGATTTCCACCTTGCCCGTGGTCAAGTCTTTGACGGGGTGGTTGGCGCCTCGGTGGCCCATGTGCATCTTTTTGGTCTTGGCACCCAGCGCGCGCGCCAACAGCTGGTGGCCCAAGCAGATGCCGAACAAAGGCTTGCCTGCCTCGATCACGCCCTTGATCATGGCCTCAGCATAGACGCCTGTCGCGGCGGGATCGCCAGGGCCGTTCGATAAAAAGATGCCGTCGGGATTGAGCGCCAGTATATCGTCGGCGCTGGTATTGGCGGGCACAACGGTCACTTGGCAGCCCTCATGCGCCAAGCAGCGCAAGATGTTGCGTTTAGCGCCGAAGTCTACGGCCACGACGTGATGCTTGGGGGTCTCTTGCTTGCCATAGCCGGCCTCAAGATCCCAAAGGCTCTCGTCCCAAGCATAGTTCTGGGTGCAGGAGACTTCCTTAGCCAGGTCTGCGCCCTCCAGGCCACCCCAAGCCGCCAGCACCGCCGCCGCGCCTTCCAGATCAATCGAGCCATCATCTTCTTGATGGACGATGACGCAGCCCAGAGCGCCGCCGTCGCGCAATTGGCGGGTCAAGCGCCGCGTATCGACACCACAGATAGCAGGAAGGCCTTGGCTAATAAGCCAGTCGTTGAAGTGCTGCTGCTCGCGCCAAGACGAAGGCTGCGTAATATCTGCCGCCAAGACACAACCGCGCGCATGTGCCGTCAGGCACTCAATATCTTCATCGTTGGTGCCGACGTTGCCGATGTGCGGAAATGTGAAAGTGATGGTCTGCCCGGCGTATGAGGGGTCGGTCATGACTTCCTGGTAGCCTGTCATGCCTGTGTTAAAGCAAAGCTCGGCCGCGAAAGTCGCTTTTTTTCCCAAAGCCTTACCCCAATACAGACTGCCGTCGCTCAGCAACAGAGCGGCGGTGGCTTGGGCAGGGCGCGGGCTAGGCTTGATCGTCAGCATGGCGGTCTCGTTCGTTGAAGTCTGCCCCTACTTACGCGCGCGAAGGCGGCAAGACAAGACCGCACTCGTCGTTCTGGGGGACAGTTAGGCACGGAATTCGCCGCAGGGCAGATGTGCGCAAACGTCATTTGACAGCGCAAGTTAATTTCTGCCATCGCTGGAGGTCTGCCCCTGGCTAAAATTGGGGGCTCTTGACGCCGCAAAGCGCGCAAGATTTGAACAAGCAAAACCCCACACTAAGCAGCACAGATAGCGACCTCCATGCTACGCGAGCAAATCAACACCACCCTGAAAGAAGCCATGAAAGCGCGTGAGACCAAGACCGTCTCGACCTTGCGCCTGGTCATGGCCGCCCTAAAAGATCAAGACATCGTCGCCCGGACCGAAGGCCAAGAAGACGGCCTGGATGACCCGGCCATCATGGCATTGCTGCAAAAGATGATTAAGCAACGCCGCGAGAGTATCAAAATGTACGAGGACGCAGGCAAGAGCGAAGCCGCCGCCTCGGAGGCCGAAGAAATCAGCATTATTGAGCGCTTCTTGCCCCAGCCGCTCAGCGAAGAAGAGACCAAGGACGCCATCGCCGCCCTGATCGAGGAGCTGGACGCCGAAGGCATGAAGGACATGGGCAAGGTCGTCGGCGAGCTGAAGCGACGCTTTGTGGGCCGTATCGACATGGGCAAAGCCGCGCCCATGGTCAAAGCCGCACTGGCAGGCTGACACACGGCTCTGGCGGGCGAAGACGGCAAATCAAGGCCGGCCTGGGCACCACCCGCCAATCTGACCCCGAACCCAGCTAAGACCTGATACCAAAGAAGACCCAAAACCCAACCAGACCCGAAACTTGTCTTAGACCGCTTAACACCTTACATCTAGTCGCCCGCGCGCGCCTTCTGGCTCGCGCTTTTGGCTTTTGGGCGCGGTCTGCCGCGCGGTATTGGCGTTTGAGGCGAGTTTGGCTCGATTTACTCCTGATTTCCTCGATCGATTGCGCGACCAAATCCCGGTCTCGCAAGTCGTGGGGCAGCGCGTCAAGCTCAGCCGCAAGGGCAAGGAACAATGGGGGCTCTGCCCCTTCCACAACGAAAAGTCGCCCTCCTTTAAAGTCAACGACGATCGCGGCCGCTATCACTGCTTTGGCTGCGGTAAAGACGGCGATATCGTCACCTTCTTGATGGAGACCGAAGGGCTAAGCTTTCCCGAAGCGGTCGAACGCTTGGCCGGGCTGGCGGGGCTAGAACTGCCCGCGCCCGATCCTGAGGCCGCCCAGCGCGCCGATAAGCGCAAGTCCTACGCCGAAATTATGGAGCTGGCCTGCCGCTTTTTCGAAGCTCAGCTCAAAAGTGGCCAGCATCTAGGCGCGCAAGACTATGTGCGCATGCGCGGCCTGACGCCACAAACCTTAGCGCTGTATCGCGTCGGCTATGCCCCGCAAGGCAACCAGCTCAAGACCTTTTTGGAAGCTCGCGGGGTGCGCGAAGAGGACATGATCGCACTCTGCTTGGTCAAAAAGCCAGACGACGGGCGGGCCGCGTATGACTTCTTCCGCGATCGCCTCATGTTCCCGATCAGCGACCGGCAGGGCAAAATTATCGCCTTTGGTGGCCGCGTGCTGGGCGACGCTAAGCCCAAGTATCTCAATTCATCGGATACGCCGCTATTCAATAAGTCTGAGACCTTGTTCGGGCTGGTGCAAGCGCGCCAAGCCATCCATGCCAACAAGTCCGCGCTGGTGGCCGAAGGCTATATGGACGTTCTGGCGCTCGCGCAGGCTGGCTTTCGCTTTGCTTTAGCGCCGCTGGGCACCGCCCTGACCGAACGCCACCTGGGCCTGTTGTGGCGCTTGACCCCCGAGCCCGTCCTGTGTCTGGACGGCGATAGCGCGGGCCTGCAAGCCGCCCAACGCGCCGCGGAGCGCGCTCTGCCTTTGCTCAAGCCCGGCCAGTCGCTGCGCTTTTTAACCTTGCCCGAGGGCCAAGACCCGGACGATTTCCTAAAAGATCAGGGCTCGGGAGCCTTCAGTCAGGCTCTGCAGGCCGCGCGGCCTATGGTCGAGCAGGTCTGGGCCGCCTGCCTGGCCGAAGCACCGACCGATAGCCCCGAACGCCAGGCCGCCTTTTGGAGCCGATTGCAGGCCCTCACCGACAGCATCGCCGATCCGGAGGTGCGCCGCGCCTACCACCAGCGTCTGCGTGCTTGGTACGAGGCACGCTTCTATGCGCCGCGACCAGCGCCTGGCCCAGCAGCGAGTGGTCCTTACCGCAATCATGGGGCATGGCGGGGGTCAAACTCCGGGCGCAGCGCGGCAAGACCGGGCTATGGACGCGGCTCGAGCTATGGTTCAGGCTATGGTCATTCGGCGCGCCTTAGCACCTCCAACCTCGGCCCTCAACTTCGCGCGACTCCAGCACGCGACTCGCTGTTAGTTGGGGGACTCGAAGGGCTGCTGCTAGCGCTGACCCATCACCCCGGCCTGTTGCCCGATTACGCAGAAGCCCTGTCGCGGGTGCATTTTCCGCGTCAGAAGCTGGCAAATTGGTGTTCTGAGCTGTTGGATGCCGCTCTGATGATCGAAGAAAACGGCGGCGCGCTTGACACTGAGGCGCTTCGATGCCACCTCAAGGCGGCGCTAGAGGCCTATGGCGAGACGGACAAGTTACATAATTTGGCCGCATCCCTGGTCCCCTATGCATCGCGTGAAAGCTCTGAAGACGTGGCGAGACAAGGTATCGAAGAGTTCTTGGCCAAGCTGCAAGAACAACAGGCCCGAGACGAACAGAAGCGATCACAAATTGAGCGGCTCAAACAACGTGTTTCGGGTGAACAACCATAGGCACCGCGACCCCTTTTGCTCTTGCCCGTTCGAATGTTTCGGGCAGACCTGCTTTGCGGCTTCACGCTGGCAGAAGCATCGTTATGCCTACGGAATCGCGGGCCCCTAGCCCGCCGACGCCACCACCACGACCGCCTTTTGCTGCTTACCCAAAGATTGAGGTCGGCATTCATGCGATCAAAAGCGGCTGATTTCGCCGCATCGCTGGCCTGACCTAACCCTTAGAATTTTTGAATTGGAGTGCCTGCCACATGGCCCCTGCAACCGCCGCCGCCGCTGAACAGCCCGAGACCGAGACCAAGGCTGCCGATCCTGAAAAAGTCTTGGCCGAAGCGCTAAAGACCTGGAAAGCTCGTGGCCACGTCAGCCTGGACGAACTCAACGCTACTTTGCCCGACGAGACCTTTAGCTCGGACCAGATCGAAGAGATCATGGCGCGCTTGAGCGAGATGGGCGTCAACGTCGTCAACGAAGAAGAGTCCGACGACGATGACAGCAAAGACGACGATAGCGCGGGCGAAGTCGAGAGCCTGGACAGTGAAGGCGAAGTCACCAAGCGCGGTAACGTCGGCGACGATGAAGGCGGACGCTCAGATGACCCGGTGCGCATGTACCTGCGCGAAATGGGCAACGTCGAGCTGTTGACCCGTGAGGGCGAAATCGCCATTGCCAAGCGCATCGAAGCGGGCCGCAATGAAATGATCCGCGGCATCTGCGAGAGCCCTTTGACGATCCGCGCGCTGGTAATCTGGCGCGATGCGCTGCACAACGAAGAAATCTTGCTGCGTGAAATCATCGATTTGGACGCCACTTATGGCGCCGAATTCCCCTCCGACGACAGCGATACACCCCCGGCCAACGTCAGCGCTAACGATGACGACGAGGACGACGACGAAGAAGCATTGGACGGTGAAAACGGCGACGATCTGGACGACGACGATGATGACGACGATGGCGACAGCCATGTCTCTTTGTCGGCCATGGAAGAACAGCTCATGCCCAGCGTCATGGCGGGCCTGGACAAGATCGCCGAGCTGTATTCAAAAGTCACCGAGATCCAAAACCAGCGCTTTGAGACCATCAGCGCGGGCCTGCAGCCCGACCCGGCGGTTGAAAAAGCCTATGACAAGTTGCGCCCGCAGCTGGTCGACTTGATGAAGCAAGTCCGCCTCAACAATGGCCGTATCGAACAGCTCGTCGAGCAGCTCTATGACATCAACAAAGAGCTGATGCAGACCGAAGGCCGCATTTTGCGCCTGGCCGACAAGTGCTCGATCCGCCGCGAGACCTTCTTGCGTCAATATCAGGGCCGCGAATTGGAGCCCGATTGGCTGGCAAACGTTGCCCAGGAAAAGGAAAAGGCTTGGGCGGTGATGTTCGAGCGCCACAACGACCAGGTGCAAGACCTGCGCGATAAGGTGCGCGACGTGGCCGACCGCACCGGCCTGCCCATTGTCGAGCTGCGCCGTGTCGTGGCGACCGTACAGCGCGGCGACCGCGACGCTCGCCGGGCCAAGAAGGAAATGGTGGAAGCCAACCTGCGCCTGGTGATCTCTATCGCCAAAAAGTACAACAATCGTGGCCTGCAATTCTTGGACCTGATCCAAGAGGGCAACATCGGCCTGATGAAAGCGGTCGATAAGTTCGAATACCGCAGAGGCTATAAGTTTTCGACCTACGCGACCTGGTGGATTCGCCAGGCCATCACCCGCTCGATTGCTGACCAGGCCCGCACCATCCGTATCCCGGTCCACATGATCGAGACCATCAACAAGCTGGTTCGCACCGGCCGCCAAATGCTGCACGAGATCGGCCGCGAAGCCACGCCCGAAGAGCTGGCCGAGCGCCTGGGCATGCCGCTGGAAAAAGTGCGCAAGGTCATGAAGATCGCCAAGGAGCCGATTTCTTTGGAGACGCCGATCGGCGACGAGGAAGATTCCCACCTGGGCGACTTCATCCAAGACGAGAACGCCATCATCCCGATCGAGGCGGCCATTCAGGGCAACTTGCGCGAGACCACAACCCGCGTTCTCTCTTCGCTGACCCCGCGTGAAGAGCGCGTCCTTCGCATGCGTTTTGGTATCGGCATGAACACCGACCATACGCTGGAAGAGGTTGGCCAACAGTTCAGCGTGACCCGCGAGCGTATCCGCCAAATCGAAGCCAAGGCGCTGCGCAAGCTAAAGCACCCCTCGCGTTCGCGCAAATTGCGCAGTTTCTTGGATCAATAACGCCGACGCCGCGCCGCAAGTGCAACGCAACTTTGGTGCAAGGTTCCCAGCCCAAGGCCCAAAGCGAGCAGACAAAAAAGACTGGAAAAAAAGGGACGCGGCTTGCAGTGTCCCTTTTTTCTTGCGCCGCCACCCCCCTAGCCCGAGAACCCCGCTATGCACCTGTTGAGAGGCAACGTCAGCCACGACCAAAGCGACGGCGAAGCGGTCGATCTGGGCCAAAGCCCGGCGCCGCTGGTCATCGTCTCGGCAGCCGATACCGAGCTGACTGCACTGGCGGGCGCGCTGGACAGCCTGAGCGCAGAAGGCCAGCCCCCGCAAGCCATGCGCCTGGCCAACATGATGCAGTTGCGCCACCCCTTTTCGGTCGATCTCTATGCCCAGGACATTTGGGCCGAAGCTCAGACCATCGTGCTGCGCGTTCTGGGCGGGTTGGGCTATTGGCGCTATGGCGTCGAGCAGGCTCAAGAGACGGCCAAGGCCAAAGGCGCGACGCTCATTGTGCTGCCGGGCGATGCCAAGCCCGATCCCGAGCTTATGGCCTTTAGCACCGCCGAACCGGCGCTGGTTCAGGAAGTTTGGGACTATTTCAACCAAGGCGGGCCCGAAAACCTGCGCCAACTCTTGCTGTTGTTGGACGGCCAAGACGCGCGACCTGCCCAGCCCTTGATCGAGGCGGGCGGCTACCGCCTACCCAGCCAAGACGACCCACGACCACGGGTGGGTTTGGTCTTCTATCGCGCGCATTTCCAATCCGGCAACCTGGCTCCGATCGACGCGCTGATCCAGGCCTCAGCCGACCAGGGCCTCGCGCTGGTGCCCATATTTGCAGCCTCTTTGAAAGAGCCACGCTGCGCGGCCATGGTCGCCGAACTGCTGGAGCGTTTCGACTGCCAAGCCGTGCTCAATACCACCGCCTTTGCCATTGGCACGCCCAGCGGCCAAGCCTCAACGCCTTTCGATGGCCTGGACGCGCCCGTCTTTCAAGTGGTGCTGGGCTCGTCGACCCAAGAGGCCTGGCAGGCCAACCCACAAGGCCTGTCGCCGCGCGACATCGCCATGCACGTCAGCTTGCCCGAAATTGATGGCCGTATCCTGACCCGTGCGGTCTCCTTTAAAGCGGCCCCGCAATACCACCAAGCGACACAGTGCGCGCTGTCGCGCTACGAAGCGCTGCCCGACCGCGCCGCTTGGGTCGCCGCTCTGGCCGCCAATTGGGTCAAACTGCGCCAAACGCCCCCAGCCGACAAACGCGTTGCGCTGGTGCTCGCCAACTACCCCAACCGCAACGGACGCCTGGCCAACGGCGTCGGCCTGGATACCCCCGCTTCGACGACACGAATCATTGAGGCACTGGCGCACGAGGGCTATCAGCTGGGTTCTGTCCCGCGCGATCCTGAAGCGCTGATGGCGCTGTTGGGCGCCGGTGCGACCAACGATTTGACCCAGGATAGAAAGTCACTGGCGGGCGAACGCTGGCCGCTGACAGCCTACAAAGCCGCCTTTGCACGCCTGCCCCAAGGGCTGCAAGAGGCGGTGATCCAACGCTGGGGTGCACCCGAGGCCGACCCCTTCGTCGTCGCGGAAGAACAAGGCGATTGCCTGGCGCTGCCGCTGCACCGCTTTGGCAATCTGGTGGTCGGCATCCAGCCCGCGCGTGGCTACAACATCGACCCCGAGGCCAGCTACCACGACCCGGACTTGGTGCCGCCACACGGCTATCTGGCTACCTATTTTTGGCTACGCGAGGGCTTTGGCGCGCAGGCCGTCATGCACGTTGGCAAGCATGGCAATTTGGAGTGGCTGCCCGGCAAAGCGCTGGCGCTAAGCGCCGACTGCTGGCCCGAGGCGATCTTGGGCCCACTGCCCCACCTCTACCCCTTCATTGTCAACGACCCCGGCGAAGGCGCGCAGGCCAAGCGCCGCGCCGCTGCGGTCATTCTGGATCACCTGACGCCGCCCTTGGCCCGCGCTGAGAGCTATGGCGAGTTGGCCCAACTGGAGCGTCTGGTCGATGAGTACGCCGAAGCCAGCGGCAGCGATGCCCGCCGCGCCGCCCTGTTGCAGCGCGATATTCTGGACCTGACCCGCTCGCTGGGCCTGGATCAAGACATGGGCATCCGCGATGACACGCCCCTGGATGAGGCGCTCATGCGCCTGGACAATCACTTGTGCGATCTCAAAGAGCTACAAATACGCGACGGGCTGCACATTTTTGGCCAAGCCCCTGAGGGCGAGCAAGCGCTGAGCCTGCTGTCGGCCTTGGCGCGCCTGCCTCGCTTTGATGGCCAAGGCGGCAACCAGGGCCTGACCCGTGCTCTAGCTGAAGATCTGGGCTTCGATCCCGCCGACTTCGACCCGCTCGATTGTGAGATGGCCGCGCCTTGGACAGGCCCGCGCCCTGCCGCACTGGCTGATATCGACCACCAGCCTTGGCGTAGCCATGGCGACACAGTCGAGCGCCTGGAGCTCTTGGCTCTAGCCTTAATCGAAGGACGCCAGCCTTGCCTGACCGAATGGCGCGCCACCGCCGCCGTGCTTGCGACTGTGGAGACACAACTGCGACCCGCATTGCAGCAATCCGCCGAGCAGGAGTTGACCCAGAGCTTGCGGGCTTTGGCGGGCCGCTTTGTGCCGCCGGGGCCCTCGGGTGCGCCAACGCGCGGACGGCCCGACGTGCTGCCCACCGGGCGCAATTTCTTTTCGGTCGATTCGCGCTCCTTGCCCACGCAAGCCGCTTGGCGATTGGGGCAGGCGTCGGCCGCCAAAGTTGTCGAGCGCTTCGTACAAGATCACGGCGATTGGCCGCGCCGCTTGGCGCTGTCCGCCTGGGGCACCGCCAATATGCGCACCGGCGGCGATGACTTGGCGCAAGCCCTAGCCCTGATGGGGGTCAAGCCGGTCTGGGATCAAAACTCGGGGCGCGTTACCGGATTTGAGATCATCGACCTGCGCCACCTTGGCCGCCCGCGAGTGGACGTGACGCTGCGGATCTCGGGCTTCTTTCGCGATGCCTTCCCGGCCCAGATCGCCTTGTTTGATCAAGCCGTGCAGGCCGTAGCCGCCCTGGAGGAGCCGGGCGACCAAAACCCCCTAGCCGCCGCGCTTAGCGAAGCCCGCGCGCAAGGTCAGGACGAACGCCAGGCCTCGTATCGCGTGTTCGGCTCAAAGCCGGGTGCCTATGGCGCAGGCTTGCAAGCCATGATCGACGAAAAGGGCTGGGAACGGCCCGAAGATCTGGCCGGAGCCTATCTGGCTTGGTCGGGCTACGCCTATGGTCAGAACATCGAGGGAGCCGCGCTGCACGAGACCTTTAAACAGCGCCTGGCCGGCGTACAGGCCGTTTTGCACAACCAGGACAATCGCGAGCACGATTTGCTGGATTCCGATGACTACTATCAGTTCGAGGGTGGCCTAGCGGTGTCCATCAAGACCTTGAGCGGCCAGCAGCCAGAGGTCTATCACAACGACCATTCGCGGCCCGAGAGCCCCAAGGTGCGCAGCCTCAGCGAGGAGATCGGCCGCGTGGTCCGTGCGCGCGTGGTCAATCCCAAATGGATCGCAGGCGTGATGCGCCACGGTTATAAGGGAGCCTTTGAGATGGCCGCGACGGTGGACTACATGTTCGCCTTCGCAGCCACCACGGGGGCGGTGGGCCACCACCATTTTGATGCGGTCTATCAGGCCTACTTGGAAGATCCTGAGGTGCTGGCTTTCTTTGAACATCACAACCCGGCAGCCCTGGCTGAAATGGCCGAACGCCTGCAAGAGGCGATCGAGCGCGGCCTGTGGCGGCCCAAGTGGAACCAAGCGCCTGAGCGCCTGGCAAACCTGACCCAAAAGTCGGCGACGCAGACGGATTAGCAAAGCGCCTAGACGAGATTCTATTGCAGCCGTTCGCCGCAATCGCGCAAGCGTTCGCCTTCCTTGAAGGCGGGAATGTAGGTTTTGAGGCAGCGGTGGTTGCTGCGCGAGACCATGGGAGTAAAGAAACCGACCAGCGCACCAAGGCCCGGCACCGGCAACCATAGGGGCCCCGCATAATCATAGCCAACAATTAGGCTGCTGAGCTCACCATTAATGCGCCGCTCAGTAAGAACAACGTTGGTACGCAGCAGCCCGGCTGGTTGGCGGTGCTTTACCTCTTCCAACTCGCCATCTATCTGTTGGGGACAGAAGGGGGAATCCGGGTTCTGGCACCGCATATGCTGCACCGGATAAATCGACTTTGGCCGAAATTTCGGATCCAACAACGCCTCTAGACAGCGCTCATAGGGGACATAGCACCGGCCCGCATCGGGCATAATAAAGATCGCGTCCTGCGCGGGCGGCAACGCGACAATGGCCTCTGCGAACAAGCCCTCGGCTTCCTGCTGCAGATACCAATTGTTGAGCGCATTAAGGCCATGAAGAACCAGCGGCACCAGTACGATAAGGAGCAAGATGTTCCTACGGCTTTTGCTTCGAGGTCTGCGGTCTGGGCCCTTGCGACCGTCACCGCCACTGCCACCGCCACTGCCACCGTTACTGCCACCGGCACCCTTGTCGCCAGCCAAATGACCATGCTTCTCATTGCTCATGTTGCCATCCTTTCCCTAGACGTTTGTGCGCCATTGTGCCGGGCCACGGCACTTGACCGAAAGACTCGGACACATCCTACCTCCCAATCTGCGGCGCCGGGTGATCGTCGGACTAAAATGCATCTGGATACATTCGCTTCAACGTATCTTGATCGTAATATAACCCTTGCCGTCTAAGGGCATCATTCACAACTTGGCCGGTCGGATATCGCGGTTTTTGACCCGTCGAATAACTGGCAACGCCGTTTACGAGCCGCTGCTCTGCCTCGCGAAGTCTGTAACCAACGTTGTCAGAAAGAGCGTCGGCAAACATGTGCGCGTCGCCATGCCCCTTGATGCCGTTGACACGAAACTTGCGCCCGTCTGTCACGCGCTCGCCGTGACCCTCGATCCACTCGCCAAAGACTTGAAATTCTTTTGACGTGAAAGGCACCCTGGTGGTCGATTTTTCCGACAGGTAGTGCGTTACTTTATCGTCAATGCGTCCACGGCCCGGCAGGCCTGGCGCGTTGAAAGCATAGACCCGCGCGACATTCGGTTCATCTGAAACGTATTGGGCCAAGGTGCCGCCGAGGGAGTGCCCCGCGAGGGTGAAACGCACACCGGGGTACTGTTTCGCCAAATCCCTCATGAAGGCCTTGGCTTGCCCCCACTGTGTGGGTAGCCTGGGCTCGGTTGCCCAAAAAGCGGCGCGCTTATCTGGGTAGCTTCACAGCCCCAAAGCAGCATCGGTATAGAGATCAGCCAATGAGGTTGGCTTCGTTCCGGCGAAGGTTACGTAGTATTTGTTTCCAACCTTCCAGGCAGATGCGCTAAATCCAGTCTCGGGATATTGAACCAAATTTAATCTATCGCCGTTTATGAGAGTTCTACCACTTTCATTATTTTTTGATTTTTCGTCATATGACACTCTAACAAGCTGTGTTGCTGTAAATACATCACCTGCATCTTTAATATTTTTTTCATCGTATGCACGAACTCCTTTGCATAGTTGGTTTAAAAGTGGGCACAAACTTTCTGTAGCAGTTTGTCTGAGTGTTGTCACTTTGGACCTCAAAAACCAGTGCTGCTAGCCAAAATATTATATTTGGTCTCCAATGAGGGAATATCGATGTGTAATAGCCTGTTATATAGCTAATTTCTCCATTCACATATGAGGTTTCAACATATATTTCATCGCTGAATAATCCGACTTCTCTCCGTATATCTATATCTCTATACAAAGAGTATTTTATTTCACTCGGACAATATTGACTATCCATGCCCAAACAATCACCTTCCAAAACAAGACTAGTATAAATTTTATCAAATTTCTCGTCGATCTTCTTTTCAAGGCATTCATCTACTATAGTCCCGCACAGATTTTGGATTTCCCAATAAGGAAAGATTGCAATTTCGGGTACTTCGGCCTCTCGGACGGCGCGTTCAAACATGGGCGCCAACTTGTACCGCAGATAGGCATTGTTGGCTTGATAGACGCCTTCGAACAACAACATGATCCCAACAATGAGGGCGAGAAACTGCCCCCAGATGGGCCAAGGCTTGCGTTCTTTCCTATTCTGACCAGACATATCGTCCTCCATAAAACAAGCTTTGTTCTTGTTTTGTTCTCAACACTCTTCACTCGTTGTTAGAACATGTCAAGACAAAACGGACTTGGATTGATTTGACCAGCGCTACGGGGCCCACAGCTGCACCCGGGCGTGCACGTCCAGACCAGCCATTGGCCAAGTTAGCCACCGACGCAACACGATCGCGGCTCGACGCCATCGTGGCCCCACACCATCGTGACCCCACCACACCATCGTGGCCCCACACCATCGTGACCATTGCCTGTCTACCAATGGGCCCTTCCCGGCCATGGCTTTTTGGGCTAGGCAGGCGGTATGAAGACGAACCCTCAAGATCTCAAGCCCGGCGGGCGAGCGCTGGCCAAGGCGCGTTGCGTGCTGCTGTTCGGCAGCAATGCCAGCTTGATCGAAGCGCTGAAAGATAGCCTGCTAGAGGATTTCGCGGGCGACGAGGACACCCGCGTCTACGCCGCCGCTGAGCTGCGCAAGCAGCCGGGCGCTTTTTTGGATGCTCTGGCCGAGCTTGGACTTTTCGCCAGCCGTCGGGCTACCTTAGTCAAAGAAGCCAGCGACGCCCTGGTCAAGACAGTCAGCCAAGCCGCCGAGGATCTGAGGGGCCGCGATGACCGCTTGCTGGTCCTGCAAGCTGGCGGGCTGTCGGCGGGCTCTAAGCTGCGCAAAGCCGCCGAGGCCTCGCCCGACATGCTGGCGGTGGCTTGCTATGATGAGAGCCCTGAAGCCATAGCCGCCTTCATCAGGCAAGAGGCCAAGACGCGATACGGCCGCACGCTCAGCAACGAGGCCGCCCAGAGCCTGCGCGCCTTGGTCGGCGATGACCGGTTGCTGATCCGCTCAGCCTTGGCATCTTGCGATCTCTATGCGCTCGGGGAGCCCGAACTGACCCCAGAGTTGATCGAGGCTTGCCTGGTCTCGCAGACCGCCTCCAGCCTAGACGAAGCGCTTCAGGCCTTGTTCGACGGCCGCCCTGACCTGCTGGCATCCGCCCTCGCAAAGTTCGAAGGCGACGCCAGCGGCTTGCTGATCGCCTGCCAACGCCACGCGCTGCGCCTGGCGCAAGTGCGCGCGGGCCTGGACGGCGGTCAGAGCCTAGATGCAACGATGGCACGCCTACGCCCACCCGTGTTCTGGAAGCAAAAGGCCAGCTTCAGCGCGCAGGTCCGTGCCTACCCAACTGGCGTTTTGAACGGTGCGTCAACCGCCCTGCTGGAGGCAAGCTATCACGCCAGAGCTCAGCACGAGAACAGCGCCGATTATATCGGCCAATCTTTGCTGTCGATCGCGCAGCGCTTGGCGCGGGTGCGCGCGCAGATGCAGTCGCGACGGCGATAGAGAGCCTCGCCATGCCGCCAAAAGTTGCCGATAAAGGGCCCAGCAGCCGCGAGGCCGCAATCAAGGCCGAAGCCCGCGCACTGGGATTTGACGCCGCGGCCATCACCGACGCAGGGCTGCCCGAAGCGGTGCAAAACGGCTATCTGGCTGCGCTGGACCAGGGCTGGCACGCGGGCATGGATTGGCTGGCCGAGCGTATCGAACAGCGCCGCCACCCGCAGGGTCTTTGGCCAGAGGCGCGCTCGGTCATTGTGCTGGCCGCCAACTATGGCCCGCCAAGCGACGACGCCCACGACCCTATGCAGCGCTTGCGGCAACGCGATGCTGCCAACATTTCTCTCTATGCCCAAAACCGCGACTATCACGACCTGATGAAAAAGCGGCTCAAGGCGCTGGCGCGCTGGCTGCAAGGGACTTACGGCGGGCAGCTAAAGGTCTTTGTGGATACCGCGCCCGTACTGGAGAAGCCCTTGGCGGCCCAAGCCGGGATTGGTTGGCAGGGCAAGCACTCCAACTTGGTCAGCCGCGACTTTGGCTCCTGGCTGTTCTTAGGGGAGATCTACACCGAACTCGCCTTGCTTCCCGACGCGCCCGAGCGTGATCACTGCGGCTCGTGTCAGCGTTGCATAACGGCATGCCCCACCCAAGCGATCGTGGCTCCTTACCGCCTGGATGCGCGACGCTGCTTGGCCTACCTCAACAATGAGCATCATGGGCCCATTCCGCGCGAATTTCGCGCCGCTATGGGTAATCGCATCTATGGCTGCGATGATTGCTTGGCTGTCTGCCCCTGGAACAAATACGCAAAGGCAAGTCAAGAAGCGGCCTTTCAGGTGCGCCCAGCCCTCGATGGCGCACGCCTGGACGACTTTTTGGACTTGGACGATGCCAGCTTTCGCGCCCTGTTCAGCAAATCGCCGATCAAGCGATTGGGGCGCGATCGCTTCTTGCGCAACGTCTGTCTTGCTTGCGGAAATTCGGCGCTGGCGCGCTACGTACCCGCCTTGACCGGGCTGCTGGATGACGCGGCGCCAGTGGTGCGCGGCGCGGCTGTCTGGGCCCTGGCGCAACTGCTGCCGCTGGGTGACTGGCAGAGCTTGCGCGACACTCGCCTGCCCGGCGAGACCAACCCGGACGTGCGCGCGGAGTGGGCAGCCGAGCCTAGCTAGCCGCTACGGCCTCCGCTCCCACCAACGCGGAGGCCTGAAACCGCAGCGGCGAAAAGGGCGAGACATCAAAGGCGCAGGAGCGATCCAGCACCCGCGAGGCCAAGGCCGTCGCCAGGCCCGGCCCCGCCAGATAGCCGTCCGGGCAGCCCGCCAGCACATAGACCTCAGGGTCTGGCACCACCGAGCCAACCAAGGGGAAGCGGTCAGGCGTCATGGCCTCGATGGCTGTCCAGGCGCGGATCAAGCGCAAGTCATTCAGATAGGGCGCTGCGTACTGAGCCAAGCGCAAATTCGGCAGCAAGGTATCCAGATCGACCCGTCCAGAACCGCCTTTATCGTCCAACAGGCCTTCCCAACCGCCGCCAATCAAGGTGGCCCCGATCGGGGTCTGCGAGAGTTGCAAGCTGCCCATGGCATGAATGATGATCTGCGACAGGCGTTTTTGCGTGCGCTCGGTCACAGACAGGGTCAAAGCCTTGGGCTGAATCGGCAGACGCAAGCCCACACGTTCCAGCATGGGCCCGGACCAGGCCCCGGCAGCCACCACCAAGCGCTTGACCCGCCGGCACTCGCCCGCGCTGAGCACCGCAATGGCCTTGTCTTCGACCGATAGGCGATAGACGCCAGTATTCTCCAGAACATGCACGCCCGCATCGGCCAACAGCTTGGTAAAAAGCTGGTGATGGCGGTTCGAGTTCACCGCCGCATCGTCGGGTGCGTAGGCCGCGGCGACAGGCTTATCAGACAGACCGGGCTCCAGCTCTTGCAAGCGTTCCAGCGAGATCATTTCCACCCCGACCCCGGCGTCCTGGCGCAGCTTGGTGCGACGCTCCAGCAGCGCGGCTTCTTCGGCGGTAAATGCCAAGTTCAAGCTGCCCTTGGCGACAAAGCCCGCTTCATAGCCAAGTTCTTGCCAGAAAGCGTAGCCCGACCGCGCATAGGGCAAGAGCGCCAAGCGGTGGCTCTGCATGACTAGGCTGCCCATGTTGGACCGGCTGGTTCCTCCGCCCAGCGCGCGCTGCTCGATCAACAGCACGCGCATGTTGGAGCGCGCCAGTTCTAAGGCGGTGCAGCACCCCATGATGCCGCCACCAATAACAGCAATGTCGAAGTCTAGGCTCACGTTTGGGCTTCTATAAACTGAGGGTTAGGGATCGGGTGAAGGGCGAGGTTGAAGGGCCAGAATTAAGGGCCTGGGTGAAGAGCAAGGCAGCACACTAGAGCGGCGGTGGCCGTCGGCTCGGCAAATCGCCGTAGGAAAAATCTTGCGTGAAGGTGCGGATATGGACCGGACGCAAGGGCGAGCGTCCTTTGACGATGCCGATGTCGCCGAACTCGATCTCCAACTCCTCGCGAATAATGGTCGAGGCCGCCGACAAGCAATAGCGCCCACCACAAGGGCCCATGCCACAGCGCGTGGCTGAGCGCAGATTGGTCAGGGTGTGGGCGCCTTGCTCGATGGCCAGTTCCAGCTTGGCGCGGGTAATGGACTCACAGCGACAGATCGTGGTCTCCGGCGTGATAAAAGCCACCAGACCGCGGCGCGGCATGGATAAGCGATTAACCGCACGCCCAAAACTCGCCGAGTGGGGCAAAGAATCTTTCAAGGGCCGCGCTTCCAGCCGGAAGCGTTTGGGCTCGATAAAGCGGCTATCCATCGCGGCGGTATAGGCCGCCAGCCGCCCGCGCAGGCCCGCTAAGTCAATACCAAAGGCGCCCGCAACATCACCCGCCGCATAGACCTTGCGCAAAGACGTGCGCAAAAAGCGATCGGTCTTCAAGGTCCAGCCGCCGCGCGAGCGCTTATAGACGTGCTCCGCGCCCAGCAAGCGGCTCATGTCCAGACCCGGTTGCAGGCCATAGCCATAACAGACCGTATCGCAGTCGATTTGGATCGGCTCGCTTTCTGATACCGGATACCAATCGCTATCGACTTTGCGAATCATGGCCCCGTTGGCTTCGCCGTCGCCCAGAACCTCGCACAAAGCATGGCTGCGGTAGATCTTGACGCCACGCGCACGCAGATAGGCCATCCAGCCGAGCCCCTTGGTCAAAAGCTTGGGCTTGCGTGCCAACCGCGGCGCCTGGCGCATCCAAGTTGACATGGGCACGGCATCGACCAGGGCCGCAATCTCCCCGCCCGCCGCACAGATCTTGGTCGCGACGTCATAGAGCAAGGGGCCAGAGCCCGCCAGCAACACCTTTTTGCCCGGCACTACTTTATAGGATTTGACCATAATGGCCGCTGCCGCCAGGCCCATGACGCCCGGCTGGGTCCAGCCGGGAACCGGGCGGACTTTTTCAACGACCCCGGTCGCGATAATGAGCGAAGGGGCCTCGGCCAGGCGATTGTGGACCCCCGTTGCGCAAGCGACACGATAGGCGGGCTCGACCGACCAAATACGGTGGTTGAACCAGGTCTCAATGTCGGCTTCGGCCAAGCGCACGCGCAACCGGTCGCCTTCGCGCTTTTCGAGGGTCGAAGGCATGTCTTGCACCGACAGGTTCGGGGCGCGGTAATATTGGCCGCCCGCTTGCGGCGCTTCATCGATAATCAGCGTGCGCATGCCAAAGGAGCGCGCGGTCAAGGCTGCCTCAATGCCCGCCGGTCCAGCGCCCAATACGATAAGGTCGAATTTTTCCACGCTCTCGCGGCTGTTGGCAGCGGCGTCGCTGCGGTTGGCCGTATTTTTTGAGCTGTAGTTTTGATTGCCGCGGGCGTTGGTCATCGCGGGCCCCTCAAACTGGTCACGACCATGCCCTCGTTGACCACGACGCGGCAGGCTTCGGCCTTCATGCCATTGATCATCACCGCGCATTCCTGGCAATTGCCCATGGCACAGTAGAGACTGCGGGGCTTTTCATCGCGTGGGGCATAGCGCAAGGTGCGCAGGTCGGCGGCCCAAAGCGCAGCGACCAGCGGCTCACCTAGATAGGCCTCGACCTCGGTCTCGTTGAACGTGAAGCGCACGCGCTTTGAGCGCTTAATGTTTTTTTCGATGCGGAGCGATTCGAGCATTGGGGCATTCCTAGAGCCCGCCACATTCACACGAAAATGCGCGACCGGCTCTATCTATTTGATTTGGCCGCAGACCCACCCTTGCCATCATCGCTGATTGCTAGGGTTTTGCTTTAGCGGCGTTGGGTCTATGCTAAGCTGGCTCGTGCGAGCGTCAACTAAAACCGACGAAAGGAGGCTTTGGCGTGCAGGATAGTGCGATGGAACCCCAAGCGACTGGCGCACCAAGCAGGCCCGGCCTTGCCAGCGCATCGGTCTACGAAATCGACCACCTGGTGTTGGGCTGCGCGGATCTGAACCAAGGCCTTGCCAGGCTGGAGAATCGCTTGGGCCAGGCCCTGCCGCTGGGTGGCAAGCACGCGCAAATGGGCACCCACAACGCCCTGATGCGCCTGGGCGAGCGCCAATATTTTGAACTCATCGCCATTGACCCAAACGCGCCCGCGCCACCACACGCGCGCTGGTTTGGATTGGACGATCCGCTGGTACGCGCGCGCCTGCAAGACGATTTGCTGCCGCTCAACTGGGTGCTGCGCTGCCCCGATCTGCGCGCGGCTTTGGATACGCTGGCGTTAAACGGCCAGGAGCAGCAAGGCGGCTATATGGTCTGTCGCTTGTGGCGCGATGATCTGCAATGGGATATGGCGCTGGCCCCGGCCGGACGCCCTGCTTTGAGCGGCGCACTGCCTAGCCTAATCCGTTGGTCGGAAGGCCAAGAACCCTGGCGGAAAATGGCTGATTTAGGGTGGCGCCTCGCGCGCCTGCGCCTGCCGCCGGCTCTGGGTCCGCTGGAAAAAGCCCTAGGTATCGAGAACCTGGGAATCGAAAGTTCTAAGACCGGCGCCAATTCTGCTTCAGACTGGGGTTTTTGCCTGGAAAAAGACGGCCAACAGGTCTGTTTTGAGCGCCATGACCGGTTGAACTAAACCCAGGCCGCGCCAATTCCTGGCTGATCGAATACAGGGCTGCCCGAATACAGGGCTGCCCGGAAACAGGGTTGACCCAAGGCTACTATTTCTTGCGGAACTGATCCAGCGATACCACATTGGAGCCGTCGTCGTCGCCATCATCAGGGTCCGACCCGTCCTCAGCATCGCCTGCAGCTTGGGCCTCTGGGCGGGTTTGGTCGATGGTGGCCCCAGTTTTTGGCGCGGAATTAGACCCAGACTTAGTCCCTGCCTTGGTTCCAGCCTTAGCGCCCGATTTGGGAGCCTTCTTGGCGGCGGGCTTGGTCGCGGGTTGCGCGTCGTCTTGGCCCTCTTGGTCTTGGCCCTCGTCTGCCTCGTCACCTTCGCCGCTTAGGGCGCGCAAATAGCTCGGCCGACCGCCGGGGCTGTCGCTGGTATAGTCCAAGGCCCCATCTTGGTCTTCGTCTTGGCCCTCTTCACCCAGAGGTGGGAATTGCAGCGCGAAGCTGATGAAAGGATCAACGAAGCCCAAAACGGCGTCATAAGGCACGACCAAATGCTTGGGCATGCCGCCAAAATAGAGCGTGACTTCAAAATGATCGCTGCCCACTATCAGATTTTCGAACTGGTATTGCAGCACGATCGACAGGGTCTCTGGATGTTCGGCTAGCAGATCTGCGTCCATCTCAACGCCCGGGTATACGGTCGAAAACGAGATGTAAAAATAGTGCTGTCCTGGCAGCTCTCCGCCAGAAACTTGCTCCAACGCCAAGCGCACAACTTGCCGAAGCGCGCGATCGACCAGTTGCGGATAGTCGATGAGACTCTCAGGGGGAGGAGTCTGGCCAGAAGAGGAATCGCTCATAAGGTCCTTTTGGGGGCTTCCTTGGGTAATCCGACGCGTGCCGGTTGTATCACTTGGCAGCTTTTGGACCGACCAGGCCCACAAGCTGGCGGCTACCCTAGCCTTTGCGGTCACGCCGGGCAAGCGGCCAAACATACGCGGCCAAACATAGGCAGCCACCGCCCCCGCACTAGTCCACAAGCAAGCCCCCGCTGCGCCCCCAGATTTGTAGGCGAAATCCTGGGCAAAATCCTGGGCAAAATACGTGTCAAAAACCTGGGCAAGAAAATAGGCAGCCGCGCTGTCCTATCGGCGCAGTTTTTCGATGCAATTTGTCGGTGCGGTTTTTCGGTAAAACGGGGCGTTCTGTTGCTAGGTGCCCCACCCCCCACCTAAAACTTGCTAGAGCCTAGGAATTAAAGTTTCGGATGCGATACCGCTTAAGCGGCAGCACGAACCGGAGCAAAGTTGTCGTTAGCAACTATTTTTACTCGACCCCTCTAACGCGGGATCAGGCCGGGTGAAGCCACGGTCTTTCAACGCATGTCGATCCTGTGTCGTCCCCACAAATCCGCCGGACTGCTCTTGCGAGCCCCCCCCTTTCAGGGGTCAGCGGGTTTTTTGGTGGAGACGCCGGGTACTGCCCCCGGGTCCATAACGCCTATTAAAACGCAGGTTTATCACCATAGTGGTTGCCCACGCCCCTAAGGTAGGCAGAGCGCGTCGAAATTTCCAGTCTCTTTTACACTTCCAGTCTCTTTTACACTTTGAGCGCTAAACTGTAGACTGAGCGCGACGAACAATCCTGGCCCGCCCTGGACACCAGGTGTCGAATGCCTTGGCCAATGATATAGGCGGCTGGCTTTCGGGCTGGACGCCGATAACCTTGGATTGTATTGACCTTCCGGTAACCATACAAAGCCCAGACATGCAAAACCTGACCCAAGACCAGCAAGACGACCTGCAAGACGCCCGCGCGCAGAACAACCAAACTCGCAGAGCCACCGCGCCCGCCCTGGAAGAGCAGCTCTATACCGCCGTGCCGGTACTGGATCATGGCTTCGTGCGGGTCGTTGATTATATGGGCGATGACGCCGCCATCGTACAGGCCGCGCGCGTCTCATATGGCAGGGGCACCAAGTCGGTTCGCTCGGACGAGGGGCTTATTCGCTACCTCATGCGCCACCGCCACTCGACCCCCTTCGAGATGTGCGAGATTAAATTCCACATCAAGCTGCCGGTCTTTGTCGCGCGTCAATGGATTCGCCACCGCACCGCGAACGTCAACGAGATCTCGGCCCGCTATTCGGTGCTGGACAAAGAGTTCTATGTCCCTGCGCCTGAAAATCTGGCGGCACAGTCGAAAATAAATCGCCAGGGCCGCGGCCATGTGTTGGAAGGCGCAGAAGCGGCCGAGGTCTTGGCCCAAATCAAGCAGCAGTCGAGCCAATCCTACGACGATTACCTGCGCTTTTTGAACCAAGACGATGACGGCGAAGTGATCGACGCCGAGCGCCACGGACTGGCGCGCGAATTGGCCCGTATGCGCTTGCCGCTCAACGTCTATACCCAGTGGTATTGGAAGATCGATTTGAACAATCTGTTCCACTTCCTATCGCTGCGCGGCGACCCGCACGCTCAGTACGAAATTAGAGCCTACGCCGATGCGATGATAGAACTGGTCAAGGCTTGGGTACCGCTGGCAGCCGGGGCTTTTGAAGACTACCGCTTGGGCAGCTTTACCCTGTCCGCCAAAATGATCGCGGTGCTGCGCCGTCGCTTGGCTGGTGAGACAGTGGAACAAGCTGACTCAGGCCTATCGGCGCGCGAATGGGCTGAACTCAACGAAGTATTGGGTTGATATGCTCGGCGATCTGTCCCTAACGCCCTTTATCCTGCTGGCGCAGGTCGGTGCCTGGGTCTGGATCGTGCGCCGGGCGCGCCTGAAGGCTGGCATCAGCGATGAGGTCGAACGCGATGCGGTGGCCTTGGCTTGCCTTTTATTGATTTGGGCCGCGGGTCTGTCTGCGGCAGCCCTGGCGGGGCTGCTGCGCCTGCCTGCAGTGGCTGGCCTGGCGCCGGTCTTGTGGTTGGGACTGGTGCCCTATGTGCTGGTCGCCCTCAGTTTGTGGGTGCTGCCGACCCTGCGCATCCAGAGCCTGCGCCTGTTGGACCGAACCCCGGCTTGGCTGCTGACGATGATGCAAGCATTGCGGCTGCTGGCGCTGGCCAGCCTGTGGCCGCTCTATGCGCAACTGGGCGGCGCGGGGCTGTGGCGCGCGCTGAATACCGAGCCCCTACCCTTCGCCTTGGCGGGTTTGGATTTACTCTATGGTCTGTCGGCTTTGCCGGTGGCCGTTTTGGTCGCTAAACAGCGCATGGGACCACGCAGCCAAGTGGCTTGGCTGGTGCTGGGCGCGCTGTTGTTGCTGGTGCCGCGCTTGGGGCCCATGGACCAGAGCCTTGGCCTGGCCTTTAGCTATTTTTATTTGCCGCTCGATCCGCAAGGTCTGCTGGGCTATCCGCAAGTGCTGAACTATGGCCTGATCGGGCCGGGCTTTGTCTTGCTGGCGCTGTGGCAAGGTCTGTGGCTGCTGCGCCGCGATTTGGCGAGCCACACTTTACCCCTGGGCGCGCAGCCGCGCGACGCAGCCAGCAACGCGCGCGGTCTAACAGCGGGCCTCGCCCGCTTAGGGGCCCCGGTGCAAGCCCTGGCCCAGCGCCGCCGCCAGACTGCTGCACAAAGAGCCGAACAACGGGCCCAACGCAGCGAAGCGCAAAGGCAAGCGCGCGAGGAACGCGCCCAGCAGCGGGCCCAAAAACAAGCCCAAAAACAAGCCGGAAAGCGTAGCCGCGCCCAGGCCGACCCTTTGGCCGCGCCAACCATCCCCGCGGCTGAAACGCCCTTCGATTCTTCGATAGCGCCGCCTCAGCCGCCGGCCCTGCCTCAACAGGCCAACGAGCCTGCACCGCCGCCAGCGCTGACGGCTTCAGATGTGCCCCCTTTGCTGCCCGAAGACCTGTCAGGCGACCACGCCCACCAAGCCGCCGCCAAGCCCGGTGACAAGGCGCACAGCAAGCCGGGTAAACGGCCTTGGTTCTTAGGGCGCGCTAAGCCCAAGCCCAGCCAGCCCAAGCCCAGCCAGCCCAAGCCCAGCAAGCCTGAACCGCCGACCGGCGAGCCCAGCCCCGAGGGCGCTGCCGCTAGCCCTAGCGATGCGGACCAGTCGGCCACGGCTCACCCGGCGTCGAACCCAAGCTTTGGCGCCCCGCCGCCGCCCCTGCCCGGGCATGAAGATTTAGATTTCGATACCAGCCCTTTCCAGATCGAACCCCTGCCCGAACGCGCCTGGTCGAAAGCGCACGATCTGGACGCCGAGCCCGACATTCCCTTCGCCGATCCCTTGGTGCCCACCAACGTTGCACCGCTGCCCAGTGAAGTGCCCCCGCCCGCGCCGCCGCCCCTGGACCCAGTTTTCCAATCGCCGCAGTCCGGTAGCCAAACCCCGGATAGCGGCCAGCAGCCGCAAGACAGGGCACAGGATGAACCGCAGCAAGGCAGCGAACCGGCCCCCGGCGCTCGTGATAGCGATCAGCGCCAGCGCTGAGCCCCGTCGCCGCGCGGTGTCTTGGGGGGTTGTTGTGTAAAGGTAAAGACAGGCCTCTGCCCTGCGAGTCCGTGAAAACAGGGCGCAGAGCCCGCATTTCCAGCAATCTCACATGTCGGACTTGTGCTACCGCTCTCGCTACTGCCGCGCTTGGCCCTGGCGTCCGACGACCGCATCGCCCGCCCTTGGGGAGCGCCACCTGGTCCCACACCGAATGCCTAACAAGGTAAGCGCGCCTTCGATGCGCTAGAGCATTCTGCCAAAAACCTGAATCGGTAGGGATTCCTTTATGCGCTGATCTGTGATTCAGTCTTTTTGGGAGGATGGATCATGTCAGCACCTTTGCCGGACGCGCTGCGGGCGCGGTTATAGAGCGACAATCTGGATGAGAGTTGTGCGTCAATCAGGATGATAGTCCTTGGTCGCGACGTTTGTGATGGTGGCGGGTTTTCGCGACACCATCAAGGTTTTTATTGATTTTGATTGTCGCG
>JAUIDR010000039.1 GCA_030428565.1 Alphaproteobacteria bacterium | reverse complement strand
GGCGCACGAACTTTCACTGATATGTTCCACGCCCTCACAGAAATCTGTGACCTCTTCTCACCGGAGGAGTGTTGGAATTACTTCAAAGCTGCTGGATATGTCTCAGGTTAATGGCCGGAGGCTCTAGGTTCTTCTGGCAGCCGGTCAAGCTTCTTCCCGTCAATTTGACTGTAACCAAAGCCGCAACGCGCTAGGGTTGGCGTCGCCGGTATCACTCAGCCCCAAAAACGGCCCCATTTCCTGCCTTTTATGCCGGGGCGGCGCGCCCTATATTGCGGGTAGGAAACCAACGTTGCACACATACGGGAAATTACATGCGAAGCCTTTTGTTCGCCGCGAGCCTTCTTGTCGCCCTGGGGCTCGGGATGTGGAGCGCGCAGAGCCAAAGCCTGACGTCGTTGCAGGCCTGGCTGGAGACGCGCCTGGCCCACGATAATGTCAGCCCCCGATTGCAGCCTCACGATAAGCTGGTTGAAGCCCAGACCAGTCAGTCGTTTGGTGGCCAGCTCGACGGGGCCATGCCGGGCCAGAGCCAACGCGCCTCAGAGCTGCGTTTTGTCACCGATGAGGGTGAGCCTGCGGGCATCGAGCAAGGCTTGTTGGTGCCGCAATCGTCCGAAGAAATCCGTCTCTCCTTCGCGCCGATCGTCAACAAGACCGCCCAAGCGGTGGTCAATATCTACACCACCAAATTCGTGGCCAGCCGCAACCGACGTGGGCTGATGGACGATCCCTTCTTCCGTCAATTCTTCGACATGCCTGGCTTCGACGAAGAGCCAAGCCGCGCGCGCCGCGTGCAGAACTCCCTGGGATCGGGCGTCATTGTTCACCCCGATGGCTTTATCATTACCAACAACCACGTCATTGAAGGCGGCGATGAGATCTATGTCGTTTTGGCCGACGAACGCGAAATGGAAGCACGGGTCTTGGTCGCCGATGAAGAGAGCGATCTGGCCATTTTGCAGGTCGAGACCGAAGACGGGCAGGAGCTGCCGTTTCTAGAGACCGCCGATTCTGACGATATCGCGGTGGGGGATTTGGTGCTGGCAATCGGCAATCCCTTTGGTGTTGGCCAGACCGTGACGTCGGGCATCGTTTCCGCCACGGCTCGTTCCAACCGCTCTATTTCTGATTTTGGTTTCTTCATTCAGACCGACGCCGCCATTAATCCCGGCAACTCGGGCGGCGCTCTGGTGGACATGCAGGGCCGCTTGATCGGCGTGAATACGGCGATTTTCTCACGCTCTGGCGGCTCCAACGGCATCGGATTTGCCATTCCTGCGAACCGTGTGCGCGCCTTCTTTAACAATGTGGCCGAGTCTGGCGGCCAACGGCTCATTCGCCCCTGGAGCGGTCTTCAAGGCCAGACCCTTGATGAGGCGCTGGCCAAGGCGCGGGGGCTGGAGCAGTCTACCGGCGTGATTATCTCTGATATCTATTCGGGCGGGCCCGGCGACCGTGCGGGCATTGAGCGCGGCGATGTCGTGGTGGCCCTGAACGGCAAGCGCATTCGCGATACCGATGAAATGCGCTTTCGCCTGTCTGAGTTGGTGGTGGGCGAAACCGCCGAGCTGAGCATTTTGCGCGGTCGCCCGTCCA
Source organism: Alphaproteobacteria bacterium (assembly GCA_030428565.1). Taxonomy (GTDB): domain Bacteria; phylum Pseudomonadota; class Alphaproteobacteria; order UBA7985; family JAUIBT01; genus JAUIBT01. The sequence goes on along the minus strand of JAUIDR010000039.1, from coordinate 30,151 downwards.
AGACCGTGACCCTGACGATGGATCTGGAAGAAGCGCCCAACACCCCGCGGCCCAATCCGGTGACGGTCAGCGCGGCCAACTCGCCGCTGCATGGCGCCATTTTGGTCGGTCTAACGCCCGCGCTGTCGCAGGAGCTGAAGTTGCCCAATCTTTGGGCTGGGGTCATGATCGAATCCTTATCGCGCTACTCCATGGCCGCGCGGATTGGCTTTCGACCGGGCGATGTCATCGTGGGCATCAATGGCGCTACCATCAACACCACGCGTGATGCCGTCGCAGCGCTGAGAGAAGGTGACGGCGAATGGTCGATCCGCTTCTATCGCCGGGGCCGCTTGCGCTCGGTGCGGCTGACCTTCTAGACTGGCTTTGGGGTCTGGTGCTGGGATCTGTCTCCAGAGCCAAGACCGGCAAGGGCCAGCCAAAAAGGAGCGTCGCGCGTGAAAGGTTTGTTCGATGATCTGGGCCCGCGCCCGCTGGCCGACCGTTTGCGTCCGCAAAACCTGGACGAAGTGGTGGGCCAAGATCACCTGCTGGGCCCTGACGCGCCCTTTCGTCGGGCCATCGAGCAAGGCCGCCTGTCCTCGCTGATCTTTTGGGGCCCGCCCGGTTGCGGAAAGACCACGTTGGCGCGCTTGCTGGCGGACAAGACGGACTTGGCCTTTGAGCAGGTCTCTGCCATTTTCACCGGTGTCGCCGATTTGCGTCAGGTCTTTGAGCGTGCGCGCAACCGGCGCGCGGGCGGGCAGGGCACGCTGCTTTTCGTGGACGAGGTGCATCGCTTCAACCGGTCCCAGCAGGACAGCTTTCTGCCCGTGGTTGAAGACGGCACGGTCGTCTTTGTCGGCGCGACCACCGAAAACCCTTCCTTTGAGTTAAACCCCGCGCTGCTCTCGCGCGCGCAAGTGCAGGTCTTGCATCGCCTGGATGAAGCGGCGCTTGATCGCCTGGCCCGGCGTGCCGAGCAGCACCTTGCAGCGCCCTTGCCTCTGGATGAGGAGGCCCGGGCCTACCTCTTGGCACTGGCCGATGGCGACGGGCGCTATTTGTTGACCCTGATTGAACAACTCAACGATGCATTGGCGGGCAGCTCGGCCAAGGGCGCTTTGGACCTCAAGGGCCTACAGGCCCTGGTGGCGCGCAGAGCGCCGCTATATGACAAGGGCCAAGACAGCCATTACAATCTGATTTCGGCGCTACATAAGTCACTGAGGGGCTCTGACGTGGATGCCGCGCTGTATTGGTTTGCGCGCATGCTGGACGGTGGTGAAGATCCCAACTACATCGCCAGACGGCTGCTGCGCTTTGCCACCGAAGATATCGGCATGGCCGACCCGCAGGCGGCGGTGCAGGCGCTGGCGGGCTGGCAATCCTTCGAGCGCCTTGGGTCGCCTGAAGGTGAATTGGCCTTGGTACAAGTGCTGATCTACCTGGCCACCGCGCCCAAATCCAATGCTGCTTACGTAGCCTACAAATCCGCGCGGCGCCTGGCCAACGAGCAAGGCTCCTTGGCGCCGCCCAAGCACATTTTGAACGCGCCCACCAAGCTGATGAAAGAGCAAGGGTATGGCCAGGGCTATGCCTATGACCATGACGCCGAGGACGGCTTTTCGGGGCAGTCCTATTTCCCAGAAGAGATGGGCCGCCGCCAACTCTATCAGCCCAAGGCGCGCGGCTTTGAGCGCGAGGTGACAAAGCGCCTGGACTATTGGGCCCGCCTGCGCGCGCAGCGCCAGCGCGGCAGTGGCGACTAGAGCGTCGGGCGCAGGTGCTGCGACAGCCCACCCGCTCTCGCTGACTGATTTCTTACGCAAGTCCATGCTCTCTGGTGTTGCCACTCGTTCGCGGCTTGCGCTAGGCCAAGGCCGCCATTTAGATCGGCCCCCTCACGGTCCCTGCAAACTTCGGATAGCCGCTCGCGCCCACAGCGGCTAGGCTGTCCTCATGACACAGGATACCACAGCCAGCCTTTCCCAAGACCTATTCCAACTGAGCCCAGACCGGCAGACGCACTTGGTTGCCGCTGCGTGCAAGCTCATCGACGCCTTCTTGGATGATGAAGCGGGGCTCGCGCAAAGCAATCATGTTCCCGCCAGATCTTCGAGCGATGCCCGCCCGTCGGCCGACACCGGGCGAGCGAACGAGGGCGGGCCGGCGCTGACCAGCGTAACGCTGAATGCGCTCGGCGCAGCGCTTGACGTCTCGCCCTTTAGTTTGCAGCGTGCCTTCAAGCGGGCCATGGGAATTTCGCCGCGCGAGTACGCCAACGCAAAGAAAATGGAACGCCTGCGCGCCGCCCTCAAGCAGGGCAGCGATGTGGCCCAGGCCAGCTATGCCGCTGGTTATGGCTCAATCCGCGCGCTCTATGAGCAGGCGGGCGCGACGCTGGGCATGTCGCCCGGTACCTACAAGAAGGGCGGGGCGGGCGTGACCATTGCCTACGCCATAGCGCCCTGTCACTTGGACCTGGTGTTGTTGGCTGCCACCGACCAAGGCATTTGCTTTTTGGCCTTTGGGCCCGAGCGCACCGCTTTGATCGACGCTCTACGGGCTGAATTTCCCAAAGCCGCCCAGGTGATGGAGGATGCGGCGCTGCTGCAAGACTCACTGGAAGATGTTTTGCGCTATTTGTCGGGCGATTTGCCCGATCCTGACCTACCCCTAGACATCCAAGCCACTGCCTTTCAACGCCGGGTCTGGCGCGAGCTCTGGGCCATTCCACCGGGCGAGACCCGCTCCTATAGCCAGATCGCGGAAAAGCTGGGAATGGATGCGGGACAGCGTGCGGTGGCGCGGGCTTGTGCCTCGAACAACGTCAGCCTGATTATCCCCTGTCACAGGGTTGTGCGCGGAGATGGTGGCCTTGGCGGCTATCGTTGGGGTATAAGCCGCAAAAAGCTGTTACTCGCGCTGGAAAACAAGAATTGGAACAACGAGAGCTTCGCCTTGACGGCGGACAAGTCCTGACGCTGACGCTGCGCCACCATGCGCGCGCGAGGCGGATCAAGCTGAGCCTGGATCATCGCTCGCGTTCTGCGCGGGTGACCTTGCCACCGGGGGTGCCGCTGGCGTTGGGATGGCGCTTTGCAGAGGAAAATCGCGCCTGGCTGTCGGACAAATTGGCCCGATTGAACCAACAGCAGGCCAAGATCGAACCGGGGGCTATCATTCCCTTCCAAGGCGGCCAGCTAGAACTGTTGCACGAGCCCTTTAGCCGCCGGGTTTGGCTGGAAGAGAGCCGCTTGCATGTGGGCGGCGATCCGCAGTTTTTCGCGCGACGGGTGGCGGACTTTTTCACCGGCTATACCCGCCAAGACCTGAGCCCGCGCGTTTTGGCCAAAGCCAAGCAACTCGGCAAGAGCGTCAAGCGTATCTCAATCCGCGATCAAAAGACCCGCTGGGGCTCTTGTTCGGCGCGGGGCAGCCTGTCCTTTTCTTGGCGAATTGGCCTGACGCCAGAGCTTGTGCGCGACTACTTGGCCGCGCACGAAGTGGCCCACTTGGCCGAAATGAACCACGGCCCAAAATTCTGGGCGACCTGCGATCGCATCTGCACCCAAGGCAAGGCGCAACGCTTGGAGGCCGAAGCTTGGCTCAAAGCCTCGGGCGGGGCGATTATGGCGCTGGCGCTAGAGGCTGAGAGCCTGTGATTGACCGCTCGATTAGCGGCGGGCCTGTTGCAGGCGCGCGGGCACGCGAAAACGGCTGACCTCCTTGATCTCGATCGGCTCAGAGAATTCGCGCACCGACAAGTAGCCCTTATAGGCATAGTCAACGATCGGCTGGCTGCGCAGGGTTCGGGCGATATAGGCGCGCTGCTGCGCGTTACCAGCCAGAGTCAAAACCACCTCTTCCATGCCATAGGGCGGCAGTTGCACGGCGTGTTTAACCTTCATAGCGCCAACGCGGTAGCCCTGCAGGCCCAACAGCGCTGCGCCCTGGTCAATGGTCAAGCTGTAGCCGTTGTCGTTGCGCATTAAGATGCGCAGATCCATGGTCACGCCATTGGCTGATTTCTGCACATTGCCGACCCCGGTCGAGATAATCACCGGACGTTTGAAGGCCAGAGCGGTCCCGCTGGTGATCCAGGTAAAGGACAGCGCGGCCAGGAACGCGAAAATTGCGGTGGCAAATGAGGAACGGCGCATAGGGGTGTTTCCTTCTTAAGGGCGTCGAAGGCGCTAGTTAGCGGGCGCGAACAAGGGTTCTTTGTCCCACTGCTGTTTTTCTTCTTCGCTAATAATGGGCGTAAACGGCTGGCTGGGCTTTGAAGCGGGCGGGGTTAACGGTGGGGAGCCTGGTTGCACGGCTGGGTTTGAGCTGGGTTGTAAGCCCAGGGGCTGCGGGCTCGCCACGGGGACCGCCAAGGGGATGAAGTAAGAAGCCGCCGCATAGCGCGAACGATCGGCGCGGATGGGATGGCCGCCATCGCGCGGGTGGCGCTGGCCCACCAGGCTATCAAAACCGGCGTTCAGCTCGATGCCTTGCTCGCTGGGAATATCGAAATACTGGCAGGTGCGGCCAAAGCAAGCCTGCGCCATGGTGTCGATGCTGCAATAATTGAAGATTGTGCGGCCAAGAATACGCAGGCAGTCCGGACGGGAGCTTTGGTCGGCCCGGTGGCTCGCCTCCAGCGCTTTTAGCGTGTCCACGGGCACGCCTGCCAGGCTCAAGGGCGGCTGGTTGGCACCCTGGTTGACGCCCTGGTTGGCGCCCTGGCTGGCGCTCTGGCTGGCGACGCTGGGCAGGGCAACGGGTGCGACTGGCGGCGCTTCGGGCAGATCATACTGATAACCGCGCAACGCCAGATCCCAGGCCGCGCGGCTGATTTCAACGGAAAAACGCTCTGGCTGATAGCTTGGATAAGAATTGGGCGTGCCCTGGATAGCCTGCCAGGAAAGCACCGTGCGGCTGCGGGCAATCTCTTGGCCGATGGTACGGCCCATGTCATAGACCGCGCCCGGCTGGGGCAGACCGCGAGCGTCGGCCCAGGGCTCGTAGATCTCGGTCTTGGCGGGCTCTGCCATGCCCTGGGTCAGGGCCTCTTCGGCCAAGCTATGCCAGGCGGCCAATTCACTTTCGCTGGGATTTGTGCAAGCCGTGAGGCCGAGCGCCAGGCCAATTATTAGGCCGGATGCTAGAGCCGGGCTTGTGAGACTTTCCAGCCTCGTGCGGGCGTATCGTTTCATGGTCACGGTCCTGTCGGTCATAGCGGGCGTTAGGGCATTAAAGAGCCAGGGGCTTGAATGTTAGGGGCTAAAAGGCCCGAGATCAAAAGAGGCAGGGATTAGAAAGTCAGGGTTTAGAAAGTTAGGGGAAAACCACCTTGGGTGAAGAACTCGGTCGAGGCCAGATCACTGCCTTCTGGCTCGGGCTGGATGCCTTGGGGCACGCCGCGCGGAATTTTGGGTGAGGCGGGCGGGTTGGTGTCTTGCTGGCTGCTGACCGCTGACCCAGCCTCAGGCTTTGGCGTGGCAGGGGCGGTTGGCACGGGCGATGGCTCGGCCTTGGCCACCTGCGCGGCTTTGGGCTGGGCCGCCGATTGCGCGGCTTTGGGTTTTGCTTGAGCGCTCGCCGGGCGCGCCGCTTGGGGCGTAGCAAGGGGTGAGGCCGAGGCTAAGGGCTGCGCCGCTGGCTGGATTGAGGGCTGGGCCGCCGCAGGCTTTGTCGCTGCATCGCTCAGGAATACCGGGGTCAAGCTGTCGTAGTCGTGAGCAATCGTCAGGTCGCTACCCGCCGGGACTTGGTAGCGATAGCAAAGGCCGGACTGACAGGCCGTGACGGACACGGGCTCGGCGCAGCGATTGAAAAAGCTGCGATTGAGCACCCGAAAACAGGTATTGCGGTCCTGCGGGTCCAGGCCCAGGGCGTCGATCAGGGCGCGGGCCTGCCACACAGCTGTATCGGCGCCTTGCTGACTTGAAATCGGAATCTTGATGGCAACGGCGGCAGCGACCGAACGTCGGGTCTGGCCGCTGGCTTGTGCATCGCTCAGCGGCTTGGCGCTGTTGGCCTTGTTGCTGGCTAAGGTGTTGGTTTTGGCCTGCTTGAGGGCGCCGGAGGTTGCGGGCGCGCGCTCTGCCGTCGAGGCGGGCTCATCGGGCGTGGTTGATGGCAAGACGGGGGCCTCGCTGACTTCAGCCAGGGCCTCTTCGGCGATAAAGTTGAGTTGCGCTAGTTCCTCTTCGGTCAGGCTGGAACAGCCTGTGACCGCAAAGGCCAGCGCCAGCAGCAAAAGTGCAGCAATGCGCTTCATGGACTATAACTTTGTTCAAATGCACGAATGAAATGCAAATTTCGACAGTGAGACGGCTGTTAATTGGGGCCTAAATGAGACCCGCCGCTTTCATTATTGCCGATCAAAGTAAAGGAGCATTTGTCCAGCATTGCAGCTTGAAGGCGGCAGCAACTGGGCGGTTTATTTGAACCGACGCAATCTTGCCGTAATGCTGGCGTTGCGATGGGACGCTGCCTTCAGTCCTGGCTGTCTGCCTTGGCGCGCGCTTTGGCTTTGGCCTTGCGACTAAAGACACCGCCGTGTTTGTGATCGTTGCGCAAATCACCGTTGAGCATGATGGGGCCGCCCGGGCGAACGGGGCGCGGCGGGAAATAGCCCATGGATTGCACGCGGTCGTACATCAAGATCGCGCCCGCCGTGGCGACGTTGACGCAAAATTTGGTCGGAATCTTCACCACATGATCGCAGCGCGCCATCAATTCCGGTGAGACGCTGGAGCGCTCTGGCCCCATGACGTAGGCAGCTTGCGGCGGATGGCGGAAGCTGGGCAGGTCCACCGCGTCGTCGGTCAGCTCGACCGCCACCATCACCATGTGGCGCGGCAGCAAGATATTATCAACGCCATCAAAGTCGTACCAAGGCATGGAGCGTACGGTTGCCGATGTGTCGGCCTGCAGCAATTCCCGCCTTTTGAAACTGGCGTTGACAGTAAAGACAAAAGAGGCTCCAAAAGCATGAGCCGAGCGCATGAGATTGCCCAGGTTGCGAGATTTAGAGACCTGCTCAACACCGATGGCAAAAAATCCACGCATGCTTGGTTTGTCCTTTGTTTGTCGTCTGGCTCGGGCGTTTTGGTTCGCGTTGGGCGAACCGCTGCCCGCAGGCGCACCCCGCGCCCATCGCCCATTTCATCAGGAGCGCTTTGAATGCCGTCGATTGTCCCCGCCGTCAACACCAAGCGTCTCAGCGTCAAGGTCAAGCGCGGCCCCATGGTGGAAAGCCAGCACCAGGTTCAGTTGATCGTCAGCGATCTGAAGGGGCAATGTCCGGTCGCCTTAGGGGATCCAGACGCTCGCGTTATGCCGCGTTCGGCTATCAAGCCTATCCAGGCGCTGGTCATGGCGGAGAGCGGCGCGATCAACACCTATGGCCTGGATACGCGGCATATCAGCTTTGCCTGCGCTAGCCACAACGCCGAAGAACCGCACCTTGAATTGGCGCGCGATTGGCTGGAGCGCTTGGGCCTGGAAGACGAAGATTTTGAGTGCGGCGCGCATGCGCCTTTGCACCCCGTGGCGGGCATGCCACGTTATGGCGTCGAAGCGCCGGGGCGCCTGGCCAACAATTGTTCGGGTAAACATCTGGGGTTCTTATCGGCTTGTCTGCAAAAGGGCTGGCCGACCAAGGGTTATATCAAGGCGAGCCATGCGATGCAGCAAGCGGCCCTGGGGGTCTGCGAGCAAGTGTTCGCCTGCGACCTAGGCGATGCACCCATGGGGATCGACGGTTGCGGTATCCCCACTTTGGGCATGCCCTTGGGGCATTTGGCGCTGGGGATGGCGCGCTTTGGGCTGCCGCAAGACCTGCCGTCGTTACGCGCTGAGGCCTGTAAGACCATCGCAAACGCAGTCTGGAATCAGCCCTTCTTTATTGCTGGGTCGGATCGCTGCTGCACGGCGGTCAATATGCAAATGAAGGGGCGGGTGCTGGCCAAAGTAGGCGCTGAGGGTGTCTACTGTGCCGCGCTGCCCGAGCTGGGCTTGGGTCTGGCGCTGAAGGCCAGCGATGGCAGCAAGCGCGCCGCTGAGACGGCGCTGCTTTGGGCGCTGGATCATCTGGGCCTGCTCAATATGCAGGACCGCAGCGCGCTGGCCAGCTATCACGCCCCCCTGGTCTTTAATTCTTTGGGCCAAGAAGTTGGGCAATTGTTGGCCGAGCCCGCAGCCTAACCCCTAGAGATGTCAGACGCCCGCACCTGCTCTGATACCCGCCTGACACCAGGAGACATAGGACCGTGACAAAGCCCGACTATAAGACGCTGATAAAGCCCGATGTTTGGGCCTATATCAATGCTTGCGCCGAGTTCTACCCCGCCGATGCGGTCAACTACAGCGTTGACCAACAGCGCGCCTACTATACGGCTCTTTGCGAGTCCATGGCGGGGCGGCGTCCAAAGGGGCTGACCAGCGTCGATAAGCTGGTCGCGGGCGTGCCGACGCGTTGGTATCACCCCGGCGTCATGAGCCAGCAGGCCACCTTGGTCTATTTCCATGGCGGTGGCTGGGTCGTGGGCGACCTGGATAGCCACGATGATATCTGTGCCGAGTTGGCCGATACGCTGGGCTTGCGGGTCGTGGCGGTAGACTATCGCATGGCCCCCGACTTTTGCCACCCTGTGGCGATTGATGATTCCCAGGCGGTCGTCGAGGCGCTGTTGGCAGAAGGCCGCGCGCCCTTGCTATTGATGGGTGATAGCGCCGGTGGGTATATTGCAGCGGCCGTGAGCCACCGTTTGCGCGATCAGGGCCGCGAAAAGGGCGATTTGAGCGCGGTTCAAAGTCTGTTGGGGCAGGTCTTGATCTACCCGTCTTTGGGCGGCGATCGCGATAAGGGCTCCTACCTGGAGCAAGCCGAAGCGCCCATGCTGACCCGCGCGGACATGGTCTTTTACGCCCAGATCTATTTTGGGACCGACAAAGGGGCCTCGCACGAGCCGGACCGTCCGCTCGCCGCGCAAGATTTTGCCGACTTGCCAGCGACATTCGCGACGACGGGGCCGTTTGATCCACTATTTGACGATGGCCCAGCCTACGTGGGCGCGCTGCAGCAGGCGGGTATTCCCGCGCGCTTTGCCGCTGCCGACGGCCTGCCGCATTCTTTCTTGCGCGCACGCAAAACCGCCCGCCAAGCCCAGCAGGCCTGGCAGGCGATCTTAGAAGCCAGTCGTAATTTACTCGAAGGCCGAGCACCCTAATGGCGTCCCAGTGCCTGGAAGGCCGTGGCCCCGGCGCGCGTTGAGGAGGTCAGAGCACGCCCCGAGGGACACTTTAATAGGCGTAATCCCTTAGGCCGAGCGGGTCCGCAGGCCAAGGGCGCGATAAAGAGGGCAGAAGCTCAAGGTCGCGGTGGCGAAAAAGATGGTGCCGACGGCGACAGAGCCCCAAACCACTTGCGGATTGGCGGTGGCTTCGCCGGTCATGGCTTGAAACAAGCCGTAGCCAATCAGGCCAAAGCCCAGCACAAAACGAAGCAGACGGTCAAAACTACCGACGTTCATAACAGATCTCCTGCTATCTAGAATGAAACAAGCACCGGTTAGTGGTGCTAGACTGCTCGGCATTCTAGATTTTCGCAGGTCTTCGCCAAGATCGGCAAACTCCGCCAGCAGAACTACGGAGCCCGGATATTAGCAGGCCAACTGAAGAGGCATGTCCTGAAAGCTCCGGCCTTGTGTTAGCGCCGCGTGCTGCAGCCCATGAGGCGATAGAGCGGGCAAAAGCTGACAACGGCGGTGAACAGCAAGATGGCTCCCACAGCCACCGCACCCCAGGTCATCACTGGACCCGCAAACAGAGCTGGGAAGAGGCTTTTGGTCAGGGCCACCCAAATGAGACCAGCGCCCAAGATTGCGCGAATAAGACGATCAATAGCACCCACGTTCATGAGACTTGTTCCTTTGGTTTGGGTTGGGGATCGCCATGCGACCAGCCAGCGGGCGTATATTTGCGCCCTGTCAGCTGCCGCGATGGTGCCACCCCTTTATAGCTAGTGCCTCCACTGGCTCAGGCTAGTCGGACAAGCGCGCCCCGCAGTACTACGGAACCCGCTGGCACGGGTGTCAGGTTGCAATGTGGCGCGTCAAAATCAATGGGTCTGGCGGTCAGGAGCCCCGGACACGGCGTCGCGACCTTGCCTGATGCGGCGTCTGCAATGCTGCTGGGTAATGCGGCTGGGGTAATGCGGCGGGGGCTGCGCCGCGCGTGCGGGCTGCCTAGCTGCCGATCGGCGCTCAATCAGGGTCGACTTTTTTGCCGTTGCGGAGGCTCGATCACGAAAATGCGAACTAACCATGCGGCGATTTGCGTTAGCCTTGCAGCAAACTCTGCTGTCACCGTCCGTCACCAACGATACGAAGGGATCCGCTCATGGCTCGCAAGCTGCAATATCTGGCTATTCTTGTGGTGATCGGTCTCATTGCGGCGCTGTGGCTCTTGTGGCCCAACGCGATGAGCCAGGATGAAGCACTGGCGCGCTTGCCCGATGGTTTTGCCGCCGATCCGGTGCAGGGCGAGCGGCTGTTCTACACGGCGGGATGCGGCTCTTGCCATATGAACGAGCAAGCAAGCGCCGACAAGCCCGCGGGATTGGTCGGCGGCAAGGGCCTTGAGACGCCCTTCGGCACCTTCTACCCCAGCAACATTACCCCGGACGAGACCACAGGGATCGGCGGCTGGAGCGAGACCGATTTTCTCAATGCGCTGCAACGCGGCATTCGTCCGGACGGCCTGCCCTATTATCCCGCGCTTCCTTATACAGCCTACGCCAAGGCCAGCGCCGAGGATCTGCTGCACATTAAGGCCTATTTGGATGAACAAGAGCCCGTGGCCTACCAGGCGCCAGCGCACGCGCTGGGGTTCCCGGCCAACATTCGCATCGGTGTCGCCGCTTTCAAGCGGCTGCTGGTGAACTTTGAGCCTTTCCAGGCCGATCCGCAGCAATCCGATGAATGGAACCGTGGGGCCTACCTTGTACAGGCGCTGGGGCATTGCGGTTTTTGTCATACGCCCCGCACACCTTGGCAGACCGAAGATCAACGCCGGGCCTTCGCCGGTGCGCCGCCGCTAAAAGCGGGTGAAAAAGCCTCCAAGAACCTGCTCGGCGTCAAGCCCGGTACCATTTTTGATGCTCTGTCGTCCGACGCCGTGGATCTGTTTGCGGTGGTCAGCGATAAATCAGCTATGGCCCACGTCTCGCGCGCCTATGACCATGTGCCCGACGCAGATAAGCAGGCGATTGAGACCTACATCCTGAGCTTTGGCCAACCTGGCCAGGGCCAGTAGGCTGAGCCCGCATGCTGCGGGAGGCCCTAGGCGTCCAAGGCCCTGCCGCGATAAGTTTGTCCCTGCTCAAGCCGCGGATATTGCCTGTGCGTTAGTTAGGGGAGACGCCAAAAACCACCCGCGACAGCGCCAGGACGGCTTGGGCTGGTTTGCCGTATGTTCAGATCATAGGCCTCTTATGTCGGGTGGGATTGCCCCCAGAGGCTTGTCCCATGTCGCAGGTGCTGTTGGGCTGGTTTGAAAGCGCCGGAGCGGTGATGCACTCCTCTGCTATCGCGCCGGTAGGATTGCAAGCACGTGGGCTGCGCTCGCTCGCTCGCCGGCTCCCGGGATCAGCCCCCAAGGTTCAGCCGCCAGGATCAAAAAGCGACCAAGCCGGTATTTTGGGGCCGGTCGAGTGTCATGGCACGATAAAGCAATCGCTTGCGCACGGCCGATTTTGGCGGACCCAAGACCTTTGGCCGCGGGGCGAGCGAAACAAGCCTGGACAACATTTCGGGAGTGAAGCTGCCCTTCGGCGCGCAGGCTGGTGGGTCAATCTCCTGCCTACGGCTCGGGGACCGCAAGTCAGCCCACATCAGGGGCGTCAAATTTTAAATTTACCGGTTGTCATCGTTTTTGCCGCGCGGTAACATTTGAAAAGAAAAGGAAAACAGGAAGATTTGATGACCGAGCACCGCATTAAAAATATGGAAGAGTTTGCTGCTGTTAGCGGCCTGTCACGGCCCACGGTCTCAAAATACTTTAACGATCCGGCCAGCGTTCGAGCTTCCACGCGGCAAAAAATCGAAAATGCGCTCGAAAAGTTTGAGTATCAGCCCAACATCTATGCCATGAACCAGAACCGCAAACTGACCAAGAACGTTGGTATTGTGGTGCCGCATTTGGCTGACCCTTTCTTTGCAGAGATCGCGCGCACGATTGAGGCCCGTTGTATCGAGGCGGGATATCGACCGACGATGTTCAGTTCTTATGGTGATCCGGATCAGGAAACTGAAATCCTCAACTTGTTGCGTTCCATGAAACCCGCCGGGGTGCTGTTGGCGCCGCTCGGCCGCCTCTCTGATCGAAGCGAGATCGAAAAATTCTGCCGCGATGTGCCCACGGTGCTGTTCGATAGTAATCTGGAGGGGATCGGCGCGGCCTTTGTGGGGTCTGACAACTTTAGTTTTGTCAATCAGACGGTCGAATATCTGACCCGAACCGGCGAAGCGCCGCTGTTTTTCGAGATGAAGACTCCCGCCAACCCCAACGCCAACAAGCGCCGCCAAGCCTATCTGGATGTCATGCAGCGCTTGGGCCATGAGCCCCACGTCGTCAAAATCGAAGGCGAGGGCTGGGCGTTTGAGGAGATCGGAAAACGCGGCGCTATGCAATTCTTGACGCGTGGCAACTGGCCCACGAATGCGATTTTGTGCAGCAATGACCGCCTTGCAATCGGCTTTCTAGCGGCAGCCTACGAACTGGGGATTCGCGTTGGCCGGACGCCAGATTGCGTGCTGCGCCTGGCCTCAAACGATGACCATCCCTTTTCGCGCTTCACTTGCCCGTCGCTGACCACCGCCGCGCATGACTATGATTCGGTGTCGAGTGCTAGCGTCGAAAAGCTGCTGCAACTCATTGAAAGCGGTGGAAAATATTCAAGCCGCAGTGAGCAGCTTTTCGAGGCCCGGTTGGTTCTGCGAAACTCATCATGAGCTAAGAAATTTCTTTTCGCGCGTTAATTTCTAATTGACGGCGCGTCATGTTGGTTGCTAGCGTCCGATTGCAAGGCATTAACCAGGAGGAAACTAATGACCTTTAAAAGCGTAATTGGCGCGGCAACCGCATTGACCCTCGTTGCGGGCAGCGCTGCACTTGCTGAAACCATCACAATCGCCACCGTTAACAACGGCGATATGATCCGTATGCAAGGCTATACCGACGATTTCACCGCCAAGACCGGCCATACCGTTGAGTGGGTGACCTTGGAAGAGAACGTTCTTCGTCAGCGCGTCACCACCGACATTTCGACCAAGGGCGGTGCGTTCGACATCATGACCATCGGCATGTACGAGACCCCGATTTGGGGCGGCAACGGCTGGTTGGTCGCGCTGGACGATCTGTCCGCTGACTACGATGCTGGCGACATTCTGCCCGCTATGGCTGGCGGTCTGAGCCACGACGGCACCCTCTACGCTGCGCCTTTCTACGGCGAGAGCTCCATGGTCATGTATCGCACCGACCTGATGGAAAAGGCGGGTCTGGAAATGCCCGCGGCGCCAAGCTGGTCTTTCATCGCCAAAGCAGCCCGCGAAATGACCGACCGCGACGCCGGCATCAACGGCATTTGTTTGCGCGGCAAGGCTGGCTGGGGTGAAGGCGGCGCTTTCATTACCGCTATGTCAAACTCATTCGGCGCACGCTGGTTCGACGAGGACTGGAATGCCCAATTCGACACGCGCGAGTGGTCAGACACGCTGAACTTCTTCGTCAACATGATGAGCGATTCAGGCCCGGCTGGCTATGCCACCAACGGTTTCAACGAAAACCTGTCCCTGTTCCAACAGGGTAAGTGCGGCATGTGGATCGACGCCACGGTTGCAGCTTCTTTCGTGACCAACCCCAAAGATTCAACCGTCGCTGACAGCGTTGGTTTCGCGCTGGCGCCCGACAATGGCATGGGCGTTCGCTCAAACTGGTTGTGGGCTTGGGCGCTGGCCATTCCTGCGGGCACACAAAACGTAGCGGCTGCTAAGCAATTCATCGAGTGGGCGACCTCTAAGGACTACATTGAGCTGGTTGCGGCCAACGAAGGCTGGGCAAACGTTCCTCCGGGAGCCCGTACCTCTTTGTACGAGAACGCGAACTACAAAGACGTGCCTTTCGCTCAGATGACTCTGGACTCAATCCTATCGGCTGATCCCAATAACTCAACCGTGGACCCCAGCCCCTACGTTGGCGTCCAGTTCGCGGCCATCCCTGAGTTTGCGGGCATCGCCACCGAAGTCAGCCAAGAGTTCTCAGCTGTCTACGCGGGTCAGCAGAGCGTTGAAGATGCTCTGAAAAAGGCGCAAGCCCTGACCAACGACGCTATGGAAGCGGCTGGCTACCGCTAAGCCAACCCCTTTCAACCCTCCCAACGGAAGGCGGCTGCGACCGCCTTCCACCCTTAAGCCGATCGCACGATCCAACGCCTGGCCCCGCGCAGCTATCAAGCTCAACCAAGCGCCGCCTCGCCGTCTTTTACTTAATCGCGCGCACCGGCTACGCTCAAGCTAATCGAATTGGCCGCTTCATCGCCCTCAACTTGTTGAGCGGTGACCGCTCGGGCTTTGCTCAAAGGGAGTCTATCTTATGGCAACTCAACATTCGCGCTCTGCCGCCCGCATGATGATGGCCCCCGCTGTCGTGTTGCTCTTGGGATGGATGCTCGTCCCGCTCTGCATGACCCTTTATTTTTCTTTCAAGAAATACCTGCCCTTAAGAGGCGGTGACTTGGGTTGGGTCGGCTTTGATAACTACGTCCGATTTGTTTCCAGTTCATCATTCTGGCCCAGCGTCTACGCAACCTTGATTATCGTGGGCGGGGTGCTGGCGATTACCGTCGTCTTGGGCGTTCTTCTTGCGATCTTGTTGGATCAGCCCATGTGGGGCCAAGGCATCGTGCGCATGCTGGTCATCGCACCGTTTTTCGTCATGCCAACCGTGTCTTCTTTGGTCTGGAAGAACATGTTCATGGACCCCAACTATGGGCTACTCGCTTACCTATGGCGCTTCTTTGGCGCCGAGCCCGTGCAGTGGATGTCCCAAGCCTCGCTGCCCTCGATTGTCATGATCGTAAGCTGGCAATGGCTGCCCTTCGCGACGTTGATCTTGTTGACGGCCATCCAATCCCTCGACAGCGAGCAGCTTGAAGCCTCCGAGATGGACGGCGCCCCAGTCATTAGCCGCTTTTGGCACATCATCCTGCCGCACCTCAGCCGGGCTATTACGGTCGTGATCTTGATCCAGACGATTTTCCTATTGTCGATTTTTGCTGAGATTTTCGTCACCACCGGCGGGGCGTTCGGCACCAAGACCCTCAGCTATCTGATCTTCCAGCGCGTGCTGGAGAGCCAAAACGTCGGCCTAGGTTCGGCGGGCGGCGTCTACGCGATCATCCTGGCCAATATCGTTGCCATCTTCTTGATGCGCATCGTCGGCAAAAACCTGGATAACTAGGAGGAAACGATCATGGCACGCGCTGTTACCCCCCGCCGTAGACTGATCAATACGATTTTGGCTTGGTCGATTGGTCTGCTGATCTTCTTTCCCATTTTGTGGACCATCTTGACCAGCTTCAAGCCGGAAGGCCAAGCCATCGCCGATCCGCCGCTGTTCTTGTTCTTTGATTGGACGCTGGAGAACTACGCCATCGTTCAAGAGCGTTCCAACTATGCGCGCTACTTGACCAACTCTATCATCATATCCGTCGGATCGACCTTATTGGGCATTCTCGTCGCCGTGCCGGCGGCTTGGTCCATGGCCTTTGTGCCCTCCAAGCGCACCAAGAATATCTTGATGTGGATGCTGTCGACCAAGATGCTGCCCGCTGTCGGCGTTCTCTACCCCATCTACATCCTGTTTATTAAGATGAGCCTGCTGGATAGCCGCCTGGGGTTGGTGATCGTCATCATGCTGATCAATCTGCCGATCATCATCTGGATGCTCTACACCTACTTCAAAGAGATCCCGGCGCCCATTTTGGAGGCCGCGCGCATGGATGGTGCCAGCCTGCGAAACGAAATTCTCTATGTGCTGACGCCGATGGCCATTCCTGGCATTGCCTCGACCATTTTGCTCAACATCATCTTGGCCTGGAACGAAGCCTTTTGGACCTTGAACCTGACCGCGGCCAAGGCGGGTCCGCTGACCGCCTTCATAGCCAGCTACTCCAGCCCTGAAGGCTTGTTTTTCGCCAAGCTCAGCGCGGCTTCGACCATGGCGATTGCACCAATTCTCATCCTTGGCTGGTTCAGCCAAAAGCAACTTGTACGCGGCCTGACCTTTGGCGCCGTGAAATAGGGGGAACCAACATGGGTCGTATTGTACTTGATAACGTGACCAAGAGCTTCGGGAATGCTCAGGTCATTCCACCCTTGCAACTGACCATCGAAGACGGCGAATTCGCGGTCTTCGTCGGCCCATCGGGCTGTGGCAAGTCAACTTTGCTGCGCTTGATCGCCGGGCTGGAAGACGTGACCAGCGGCAAGATCGAGATCGACGGCAAGGATGTATCGGGGCTGGCGCCTGCCAAACGCGGCCTGGCCATGGTCTTTCAGTCCTATGCACTCTATCCGCATATGACGGTGCGCAAGAACATCGCGTTTCCGCTTAAAATGGCGGGATTGGCGCGCGCCGAAATCAAGAAGCGGGTCGATAATGCCGCCGCCGTTTTGAACCTGACCGATTACCTAGATCGTCGGCCCGGCCAGCTCTCGGGTGGTCAACGCCAGCGCGTGGCTATCGGGCGCGCCATTGTTCGTGAGCCCGCGGCCTTCTTGTTTGACGAGCCCTTGTCGAACTTGGATGCGGCGTTGCGCGTGGGCATGCGCCTTGAGATCAGCGAGCTGCACGAGCGCCTCAAGAGCACCATGATCTACGTGACCCACGACCAGGTTGAGGCCATGACCATGGCCGACAAGATCGTCGTCTTGCAGGCCGGTGTTATCGAGCAAGTGGGCTCACCGCTGGAGCTGTACCGCGCGCCGCGCAACACCTTTGTTGCTGGCTTCATTGGTTCGCCGAAAATGAACCTGATAGACGGACCGGAAGCGACCAAGCGCGACGCCCATACCATCGGCATTCGCCCAGAGCACATCGCGGTTTCGTCCGACAGCGGCAGTTGGAAAGGCAAGGTCAATGTGTCTGAACACTTGGGCTCTGATACCTTCTTCCACGTCCAAGGCACGGGCTTGGCCGATAGCCTGACGGTGCGTGCGGACGGCGAAGTCAGTTTCCGCCATGGCGATGATATCTACCTGACCCCGCGCGAGGAGCACATTCACCGGTTTGACGCCAAGGGGCTGCGGATCGCATGAAGCGGTTGGACGGCAAAGTAGCCCTCATCACTGGCGCCGCGCGGGGGATCGGACTGGCATTCGCCCGTGCCTATGTCCGCGAAGGCGCGCGGGTCGTCATTGCCGACATTGACCGCGTGCGCGCCCAAGAAGCTGCCGCTGAGCTTGGCGCGGCCGCCCGAGCGGTTGAGATGGATGTCAGCCGCCAACAGAGCATCGACAGCGCCGTCGCTGAAGCCCTGGCAGCCTTTGGTCAGATCGACATTTTAATCAATAACGCCGCCTTGTTTTCTGCGGCGCCGATCGTCGAGATCAGCCGCGCCGACTATCAGCGCTTGTTCGACATCAATGTGGCGGGGACTTTGTTCACCCTGCAAGCTGTAGCGCGCCACATGATCGCGCGCGGACAGGGCGGCAAGATCATCAACATGGCCAGCCAGGCGGGACGCCGAGGCGAGGCCCTGGTCGCCACCTATTGCGCCACCAAGGCCGCGGTCATCAGCCTGACGCAATCGGCGGGCCTCAACCTGATTGAGCACGGCATCAACGTCAATGCCATCGCCCCGGGTGTCGTCGATGGCGAGCATTGGGACGGCGTCGACGCCTTTTTTGCAAAGTACGAAAACAAGGCACCGGGTCAAAAGAAACAGGAAGTTGGCCAAGCGGTGCCCTTTGGTCGCATGGGCCGTGCCGAGGACCTAACGGGCATGGCGGTTTTCCTGGCCTCTGGCGAGGCCGACTACATCGTCGCCCAAACATATAACGTCGATGGCGGCAATTGGATGAGTTGATCGAGGCTTTCGAGATGGCAATTAGTATTAAACTCCGAAACGCCAATCTGGCCGATCTGCCGACAGGCGTATTGCGCCCCGACTACGATCGCCATGCGTTGAGCGCTGGCATCATCCACATCGGCGTGGGCAATTTCCATCGCGCCCACCAAGCCTGGTATCTCCATCGGCTAATGCAAAGCGGATTGGCACAGGACTGGGCGATAATCGGCGCCGGCGTTCGTCCTTACGATGCCGCCATGCGCAACAAGCTTTTGGCGCAAGACTGTCTGACCACCTTGATCGAGCTGGACCCGGCCTCAAGCCAAGCCGAGGTCGTGGGCTCTATGATCGACTACCTGCCGATCCAAGACGGCAATGCGGCCCTGATCGCGCGCATGAGCGACCCTGATATTCGCATCGTGGCGCTGACGGTGACCGAAGGCGGCTATTACATAGATCCGGCGACCCAGGCCTTCGATGCTTCCCACCCAGATATGCAGCACGATGTGCAAAACCCGGCGACGCCCAAGACCGCCTTTGGCGCAATGATTGCTGGCCTGAAGGCGCGGCGCGATGCCGGAATTGGCCCCTTTACCGGGCTGTGCTGTGACAATTTGCAGGGCAATGGCGCGGTGCTGAGGCAGACCCTCGTCGGCTTGGCCCGTCTGAGCGAACCTGATCTTGCGGCCTGGATCGATACGCACTGCAGCTTTCCCAATTCGATGGTGGACTGCATTGTCCCCGCAACCGGTGCCAGCGAAATGGCGCTGGTCAAGGCCCTTGGGATCGACGATCAAGCCCCGGTGACGCACGAGAATTTCCGCCAATGGGTAATCGAGGACTCCTTCTGTGCGGGTCGTCCCGATTGGGACAAAGCGGGGGCGACTTTTACCGATCAAGTCCATGACTATGAGCTGATGAAGATCCGCATATTAAACGGCGGTCATCAGGTTGTTGCGGTGCCCGGCGAGCTGTTGTCGGTTGCCACCATCGCGGGCTGCATGCAGCACCCCTTGATCGCGGATTTTTTTACCAAGGTTCAACACCAGGGCATCGTTCCGCACGTTAAGCCCGTGCCTGGGATGCAGCCCAGTGCCTATGTCGATTTGATCCGGCAGCGTTTTTCTAATCCTAAGATCGTCGATACGACCCGGCGTGTGGCCTTCGATGGTTCGTCGCGCCATCCGGCCTTTATCCTGCCCTCGATCCGTGACGGTTTGGCAGCGGGCAGTCCGATTGACGGATTGGCTCTGGTCGAAGCGTGTTGGGCGCGGATGTGCGAAGGCAGCCGCGAAGACGGCAGCCAGATCGAGGCCAATGACCCTTTCTGGCCGGCGCTGCAAAACAAAGCCAGGGCGGCTAAGAGCGACCCCATGGCATGGCTTTCCATGGCGCATATCTACGGCAGCCTGAGCCAAGAAGGGCGATTTGCCGATGCTTTTTGCGGTTGGCTCGACTGTATTTGGGGCCGAGGTCTGGAGGCCGCTCTCGCGTCCTATTGCAGAAAGTCCTAAGCGTGACCGCCGCCAAATCAAGCGCGCCTGGTGCAGGGTTTACGACCCCGCAAGCCTTGGCAGAAGAAATCATCCGCCAAAAGACGGACGCACGGATGGTGGTGGCGCTGGTCGGGGCGCCCGGCAGCGGAAAATCGACGCTGTCTGAGGCGCTGCGCGCGGCGCTTGTCGATCAGTTCGGCGTGTCGGCTGAAGTCGTACCCATGGATGGCTTCCATTACGATAACGCCATTCTTGACGCCCGCGGCTGGCGAGCGCGTAAGGGCGCGCCCCACACCTTTGATGTTGCTGGACTGGCGAGCATGCTGGAACGGTTGCGCCGTCAACCGCTCAGCGATGTCGCGGTACCGGTATTTGATCGCGAACGCGACCTTTCCGCCGCTTCCGCACGCATCGTTGGCAAAGAGGCGTCATTGCTGTTGGTGGAAGGCAACTATTTGCTGTTGGACCAGGCCCCCTGGCGCCAACTTAACGGGTTGTTTGATCTATCTGTCATGATCGATTGCCCGCGCGCGCTGCTTGAACAAAGGCTGATGGCGCGTTGGCTGGATCTTGGATTGCCCGAAGATAAGGCGCGGCAAAAGGTTGACGGCAATGATCTGCCAAACGCTGATTTGGTCCTCTCGACCAGCGCCGCTGCGGATCTGGTTTTCAGTACGAGCTAAGCGGGGGTAGCGGCGGTGAGCATTCTTGGCATCGACTTAGGGACTTCGGGTCTGCGCGCGCTCTTGATCGACGAAGCAGGGCAGCCGCTGGCGTCGGTGACGCGCGATTATGCCAGCGATCACCCGCATCCTGGCTGGTCCGAACAAGACCCGGCCAAATGGATCGAAGCGCTGGAATCCGCCGTCGCCGAACTGAAGGCCGACTGTCCTGCCTTTGCAGCGGTCCAGGCCATCGCCGTCGCAGGCCATATGCACGGTGCCACCCTGCTGGATGCCGACGGCCAGGTCATCCGCCCCTGCATCTTGTGGAATGATACCCGCAGCCACGCCCAAGCGGCGGCCCTGGATGCCTTGGCGCCGGTTCGCGCCCTGTCGGGCAATATCGTTTTCCCGGGTTTTACGGCACCCAAGTTGGTCTGGATGAAAGACCAGGAGCCGCAGGCCTTCGCGCGGGTTGCCAAGGTGCTTCTACCGGCTGCTTACCTCAATTTCTACCTGACCGGCGACTTTGTGGCCGACCTGTCCGACAGCGCGGGGACGGCTTGGCTTGATGTGGAAAAACGCGATTGGTCCGAGCCGCTGTTGGCGGCAGGCCAGATGCGTCACGATCAGATGCCGCGCCTGGTTGAGGGCTGCCAAGTCGCGGGCCAGTTGCGCCAAGAGCTTGCCGGGCGTTGGGGGCTATCCTCGTCAGTGATCGTGGCCGGGGGCGCGGGAGATAACGCTGCGGCGGCCTGCGGCATCGGCGCGCTGAATGAGGGCCAAGGCTTTGTCTCGCTTGGCACGTCTGGCGTCTTGCTGGTCGCGCGCAATGGCTACCATCCAGCGCCAGAAACCGCCTTGCACACCTTCTGTCACGCGCTGCCGCAGCGCTGGTATCAAATGGGGGTCATGCTGGCGGCCAGCGCGTCGCTCAGCTGGTTGTCGCAGATTTCGGGCCGCAGCCCGCAAGACCTGACCGCTGCGCTCGGCGATGATTTACGCCCGCCGTCAGGGCTCGGTTTCTTGCCCTACCTGGCGGGAGAACGGACCCCACACAATGACGCGGATGTTCGCGGTGTCTTTTATGGACTGGATACGGCGACGACGCTGGATAATCTCTGCCATGCGGTCTTGACCGGGGTTGCCTTTGGGCTGCGTGATAGCGCCGAAGCCCTCAGGCAGGTCGGTGCCTACCCGGACGCGCTCTTTGCCATCGGCGGTGGCTCGGCCTCGCGCTATTGGTTGCGCCTGCTGGCGACGGTGTTGGGCGTTCCTTTGATGGTACCCGGTGGCAGCGAGTTTGGCGCGGCCCTGGGGGCGGCGCGCTTGGGGCTGGTGGCCGCCGGATTGGGCGGTATTGAAGCGGTCATGACGCCGCCGGAAATCCGTGAGGTCATCAAACCCGATGCCGACTTGGCGGACGCTTACCAGCAAGCCTATCTGGAATTTCGCCACGCCTACCCCTACGCAAAGCAGCTTGGCGCGCTCGGCTGAGACTTGGCGGTCGTTCAGACCATCATGAGGCTTCGGGCCAAACGACGAGCCTGGCAGGTTTTAGAACACATGCCAACGGGTTGACGGGGAGCGGCAGCCATCAAGCGCTGCACCATAAGAAAAACGGCTTTAGCTTGGTGGTTTTCACGGCCAGCTAGGGGCTGCGTATCAGCGCGCAATATATGACTGCGATATCGAATTATCGATCTCTCAATATGAAAATAACGAGCATTTACTCTGATTTACTATTGAATTTTTCCCAGATATTTTGGTTTTGAAAAAAATAACAACAATTTATATATATTGAGGAATTCTATATATATCGAAATATTAAATCTAGCGTTTAATTAATTAAAACATTTTGGTTCTCCAATTTGATAACAAATTAATTTTGTGGTTGTTTATATCATCATAAAAATGATACGCATTCCAATAACGAAAATAATTGTGCTTTCCAAGAGCCTTCTTGTCGGTCTCTCCAAGCGTCTGTTTACTTAATTTGATGCCTTGGCTTGCGTAAGCAACTAAAACTTGAGCATTGAAACTAGGTGAACTTCGGACATGGATCTAATTTCGCGGGCTAGTCCTTTTCGGCCCCTAAGGAACAGACGTCGCTACCAGGCTGATGATCATTGGCGACGGGCAACGGCGTTTTCATGTCTCGGTCGATGCTTTGCAAGCACGGTGTTCGCGCTCTGTTTAGCGGTCGTGAACGCTCATGCCATTACCGATGAAATAACGGGGTGTGCTGTTGGTGGCACCTTGGATGATCTCTCCGCCTCCGAGACCTCATCACAAGACCGAGTAGGAACCTACAATATTCAAGCCACTGGTTGCGTATTTGGTGAGAGTGATCGCAAACCTACGTTTAATCTAGGTGGCACCGTTGCCCGAATTTTTATCCTAAACAATACGAATAACGACGGGGCCCCAAAGACAACAGGCTTCAATGGCGTAAGGATTTTGTTGGGCGGGAATACAGGATCGCCCGCCTTATTTACGGTAAAAGCGGGCGCAACTTCGATCGATAGCTATTTCGCCCAAAGTATAGAAAATACCTTTCAAATCCCAAATTCTGCGAAATCCGAAGCGTTTAGTATTTACCTGCAATGGAGCTATGACGGAGCCTTCTATCACGTAAAGCTAACCAAAGCTGCGGGCTCTACGTCAGTGACCGTGGGGCCTGTGACTTTAGGGGTGTCACAGGGCGGTACTAAGCAAGCAGGAAAAGCTGGAGCCCAGGCATTTGGCCGCTCGATGGCAAGCCTTGCCAGCAAGGATCACTTTGGGCGGATGTCAAACCGGCTAGAGGGGCGTCAAGGGCCAAGCAATCAAGCGGGCTTTTTGGACCTGGCAGATAGCGGTTGGACCAGCATCTCAAGCGATGATGTAACCTCTTTGATGGCGCATAACGCACAGATGCAAGTTCAAGGAAAACTTGACGGTATTGATACGCAATCTCTGGGCTTTGCAAACGAGTTTATGGACGCGACGGGCTTGCAGCGCGATGCCCTGGATTTTTATGTCAGCGGCGCCTGGGGTAGCTTGGAGCGCGTTGGAGCCGCTGGATACGATGGCTACGGTTTTACGACAACCACGGGGATAGACTATCTTTTTTCGCCTGAGTTCCTATTGGGCGGCAGCCTTACCTATGAATGGGGCCGCCTCGAATTTGATCAACAAATCAATGGCAAGGTAGTGAAGGAAGGCTGGCGCGGTGATATCTATGCGGGCTGGCAGTTCGACGATGCACTATCGGTTCAAGGATTTGCATCTTATGGGCGCTTCAATAATGCTGTTACGGCTAACGGAGATAAGGGCAATACCGGTAGTGAGCGCTGGATGACCGGGGTCAAAATTGAGAGCAAGCTTGGCGCCGCCGGACTCGAAATGACTCCCTATGCCCTAGCCAACTACATGTTTGAGGACATCGGATCCTACCAGACCGCAAGTGGCGGACAAATCGCTGGGTCCAGCGCCGAATTCAGCCAGGGGGCTTTCGGCTTCCTATTGGACACGCAGACACCCGTGGCGCTCGGTTTGACGCCCTATCTCAGCCTTCAAGGGGAATGGGACTGGATTAATGGCGGTGACGCCACGCTAGCCAACGGCGCTCAGCTTACAGCGGATGACTGGGGTCTTACATGGTCGACCGGGTTGCAGGGGACCATCACGGGTTTTGCGCCTGGCACCTGGATTGGTGGCGTGCTTGAGGGTAGCGACATTTCCGTTGAATACAGCCAATCAAGCTTTGGCAGGGACAACGCGAGCAAAGCTCTGGCATGGACGTGGCACGTGCCTTTGTTCTAGCCGGTTTTTCAATTCAAAGCGTGTTGCCGTCTGGGACTTAGTTCTTGTGGAGCCTGATCGTATTCAGCTTCTTTTTGGGTGGCGGCCCGAGGTTCGAGACCCTAACCGCGGCCCCAAAGGCGGCCCAAGTCATGTATTAATGGGTCACGTATTAATAGGCCATGCATAAGCGGGCGACCGAGATCTGATCCGGGGGCGATGCCATTGCGCCGCGATCCAGCTAAATTTCTTGGCGTAAGTCCGGGACCAAGGCCCCCGCGCCTGCGGCTGTGCCTGCAACCCAGTAGCCCGGCTAGCGGCATAGCGCTCATGCATCTTGTCGTGCCGCGTTTCAGCCGAGCGCAGAGATGGGGCTGAAGCGGTGCGTGGTCTCATAGGCCTGGCAAAGAACGCGGCGATTACGACTGCGCTGAGGCTTGGGCCGTTTGAGCGGCGGGCACTTCAGCAAAGCGGCTCAGCAGTAAACAGCGGCAAAAGATCTTTGTCAGCGCCCTGGAGCCATGGAGTTCGACACGACCGTCATCAATGGCAGTGAGCAAGGCTAGATCGCCGTTCCAGATATAGGTCAGGGTTTTGGGATCGGTGGTGATAAACAGGTCCGGGTCTTGTCCTGGATCTGAAATACAGAGCTCGACCCCATTCTGATCGCCGATGATCCAGTATTGACGCGGCCTAGCGCTGTGATCTTGGATGCGAAAGTGCAGACAAATCTGGGTGCTGGGCAGCATGGACAAATCGATGCGCCGCCGCATGTCCCACATCACTACGTCGGGGTCAAAATCCTCGTCGTTCAGTTGGCCGCGAACCCAGCGCTGGCCCCAGACCCCGAGTTGCTCGATGACTGGTTGCAGGTCCATGCCGGCAGCAGTCAAGGTGTAGCCGCCGCTCGCAGCGTCGCGGGCAATAACCCCAGCCTGTTCCAATTCGCCAAGCCGCTTGGACAGCAAAGACGGGGATATCCGCGGGATACCGCGATGGATCTCGCTAAAGCGGTGGGAGCCGCACATCAGCTCTCTTAGGATCAGCGGCGACCAACGCTCGCCGACAACCTCAAGCGCTTTGGCGATGGAACAAAATTGTCCGTAGGTCATCATCGTCGCTCAGACTAGCACGCTGTTGCGGATCTCCACTACAGAAGCTGGAGTGGATCGCAGCAATGTGAGCGCCTAGGCTCTTGGTCTGTTCGGCACAGAAGTCACCGCAAAACGGGAAAAGGAGCCAACGATGTTAGAGATGGAAACCAAAGTCGCTAACCACTACGAGCGCGGAACCCTAGGCGCACAAATTGGAGCCGGTTGGGCAAAACTGAAATCAGAATCCCAAGCAGCGCCCATTGATCAACTGGCTGACATGGATGAATTCCACGTTGGGGGCCGCGCGGCGACCCAGATGGTCTGCGATCAGCTGGACCTGGTTGCAGGCATGAAGATTTTGGATGTCGGCTGTGGCCTTGGCGGGGCGGCCCGCTATATGGCAACCACCTACCATGTCCAGGTTGAAGGCGTTGATTTGACGCCGGAATACGTCACTGTTGGCCAGCAACTGAACCAGGAGGTCGGGCTCGACGACCGGGTGCAGCTTTGCGTAGGAAGCGCGCTGGAGCTGCCAAAGCCGGACGCGGCCTTCGACGGCGTGACCATGTTCCACGTCGGCATGAATATCGAGGACAAGGCGCGGCTGTTTGCTGAGCTTGCGCGGGTCTTGAAGCCCGGCGGAACCATGGCTGTCTACGACGTTATGCGGGGGGGTGAGGCTGCTTTGGCTTACCCGGTCCCTTGGGCCTTTGATCACTCGACATCGTTCGTGGCGCGCCCGCAGGATTACCGCGAAATGATGGAACGCCAGGGCCTGGTGGTGACGTCAGAGGCCTCAAAGAAAGACTTCGGGCTGGCGTTTTTCGCCAAGATGAAAGCCCGCATGGCCGAATCCGGTCCGCCGCCGCTTGGCTTGCATCTGGTCATGGGGCCAGACGTGGGGGACAAGGTGGCTAATTTGGTCGCCGGCATTCAATCGGATGCCGTTGCACCCGTCGTCATGCTGGCTCGCAAGCCGCGCTAGTTTGCGCCTAACCGAAACGGCTCGGTCCAGCGCGGCAGCCCGCCAGCGCGGTAAGCTAGGCCAGTTAAGCAGCCGGGCCTATCACGCCCGCCCCATCTAAGGCTACTAGCGTCACTGCGGCCTCTGGGGTCATGTCGCGAACACGCTGCAGCCTTAGCGAGAGCGCGGCGAGCTGTTCTGGTCAAGTGTTCTGGTCAAGTGTTCTGGTCAAGCGTTATGCCCCACTAGCCTGCCGAAAGGCGGGCGGGGCCATGGGGCTGCCCCTTTCCCCGTGCCGGGCTTAAAATCCCGACCAAAGTGGACCATTGTACACTATGGCACGCGTTTTGGTGTGGGAAACAACGGGGGAATCGCGCTTTGCTTCGCGTTTAAAATCAAACACTGACGCAAAGAAAATGGCGGAGAGAAAGGGATTCGCGCTTTACGCCCTTATTATTGTGCAATTACAGTAGTTTATCAGTATTCAGGGGTACGTATTGGGGTCCGGTATGGGGTCTTTCGTGGGCATTTTTTTCTGAAATCCCTACGCTGGGGGTAACGGCTGGAAGCAGGCATTAGACCCTGGCAGTTATCAAACGGATTCCGTGCATGGACGGGCGAACAACGCGAGTCTTGGTGCTCATGTTTGTCAAGGTATGTGCCTTCAAGGCATCTTGAGGATGCAGCACTAGCCCAAGAGCTTATAGACGGAGTTCCTGCTCAGGCTCAGGCGTTCAGCAATTGCACTGATGTTCAGGCCTTCCTCTTTGAGCTGTAGTGCCTCTTCCTTGTGCTTGTGGATGCTGGG
Source organism: Alphaproteobacteria bacterium (assembly GCA_030428565.1). Taxonomy (GTDB): domain Bacteria; phylum Pseudomonadota; class Alphaproteobacteria; order UBA7985; family JAUIBT01; genus JAUIBT01. The sequence goes on along the minus strand of JAUIDR010000039.1, from coordinate 3,232 downwards.
CTTCCTGCCAGTGTACTTACCTGCTTCCTTAGCCTTCTTAATCCCTACCACTTGTCGTTCTTTGCGTAGGGTCAGCTCCATCTCAGCCACAGCAGCCAACATGGTGAGCATAAACTTCCCTGAAGCCGTGGTCGTGTCCAATTGCTGCCCTGCTAGATCAAGCACCACCAGACCGATACCTTCAGCCTGTAAGCCTTCAACAATATCCAGCAGGTCCCTTACGTTGCGTGCTAGTCGGTCCAAGCGAGTGATAACAACAGTATCCCCAGTTCGAGCGAACTCGATCATGTTCCCAAGCTCAGCCCTCTTGGATGTAGAGGCAGCCGACAGTTGTTCATGATAGACCTTGTCGCACCCAAAGGCCTCAAGAGCCTCTCTCTGGGCCTCCAGGCTGTAGACTTGTTCTGTTGTTGAGGTTCGGGCGTATCCGATCAGCATATGTTCAAGCTCAAGTGTGTTCATTAAGGCTCTTAAGATATTAGTGACTCATGTTGATTAAGTCAATATCTATGTATAATGAACACAATTTGCTAGGGTTTTGGTTGCCTCCATGTTGTTCACGTAGGGTATACCCATATCGAACACACGCAAAGAACCTACCCAACCGCCCATCGCCTCCTTGATATCAGCATCAACAGACCCAAATGTTCTCACCTAGGGATTGCTTAAAGGTCAAGGGTATGAGCGACCAAAAGACCATCGTGATTGCTGGTGCGTCAGGTGCTATTGGTCAGGCGTTGGTTCTTGGTTGTTTAGAGCGATACCCAGGGTCAAGCATCCATGCTCTTCAAAGGCACTCAGGGACCTCCCAAGCCAATCACAACGTAAAGCACCACTCAGTTGACTACCTAAACGAGGAGGACCTTGCTGGTGTTGCTAAGCTGGTGGGCGAAATCGACATAATGATCGTTGCTGTTGGTACCCTTCACGATAACGGATCAGCTCAGCCTGAGAAGGCCATTAGGGCACTTAGCGCGGAACAGATGCAGAGGCTCTACACTGTCAACACCATAATACCTGGCTTGCTCATCAAACACTTTTCACCCTTTATGAATCGAGATAGGCGTTCTGTCTTAGCTGCCCTATCGGCTCGTGTTGGAAGCATCTCTGACAATGCGTTGGGAGGCTGGTACTCCTACCGGTGCTCTAAGGCAGCCCTGAACATGCTGATTAAGACAGCTTCAATCGAGGTCACGAGAAAGAACCCCAGCGCAATCGTCATAGGACTTCACCCAGGAACAGTAGAGAGCAGTCTATCAAAGCCCTTCTTGGGCAACGTCCCCAGCGCTAGCCTATTGTCCCCTGACCAGTCAGCCAAAAGACTTCTTGATGTTCTTGATGGCGTGGAAGCCCAACAATCGGGTTCTCTCTTAGCTTACGACGGTAGGGAGATCGCCCCATGACCCCAGAGGTGCTTTCAGAGATCATAGAGATGGCCTGGTGTGACAAGACCTCCTTTGAAGATATTGAGGCTGCCACAGGCTTGAAGGAAAGCGATGTCATTGCATTGATGAGAGCCAACCTAAAACGCTCTAGCTTCCGTCTTTGGCGCAAGAGAGTGTCTGGAAGAACAGCCAAGCACCTAGTACGAGCACTCAATAGACAAACACTTTGACCCACCGTTCTTGTTGTTGTTGCCTACACAGTAGCAAAGCTAGGGGGCCATAGACGTCAAGGTGCATTGCTTGGCTCTTGGTGGTGTTGACCTGACCTCCAGCGCTGGAAAGCTGACTATGGGTGTTATCTCTGCTGTAGCCCAATTTGAGAGAGACCTGCTTGTAGAGCGCACCCAGGCTGGACTTGAGCGAGCCAAGGCAGAAGGCAAGACCCTAGGACGGCCAAGAGCCCTTAACGACAACCAAGAACAGGAAGCCACTAGCCTCCTTGAGCAAGGTCTTAGCGTGTCAGCCATTGCCAAACAGATTGGTGTTAGTCGTCAGACCATTATGAGGCTCAGGGACAGGTGAGCCCTTTGGGACCCTCTAGAAAACAACCAAACGATTTGACTTGGGGCCTCATCCCCCTAGCGCTGTAACATAAGACCCAACCCCACTACCTTAGATTAGCCATATGTGGACAAGAGCCTTGCTCAAAGACTCAGGCAGAAAATTGTGCCAAATTGGAACTACTTTTAGGTTCTTGCCGTGGTGTTCGTGTGGCTTGGCGCTTTTTGGTCTTGTTGTTTGTGTTGCTCGCCCCTGGCTTGGCTAGTGCCAAGTGCACTGGGAATGCTGGCGACGTAATCCCTAACACCTCAACAGAGACCTACACGCTGGGTGATGGGACTGTGGTTCCCTGCGCTGGTTTGTTGATTGTTGATGAGTCTATGCTGAGGGCAGCCAATGCATACAACGGAGACGGCAGTTTCGATTTCAAGCCTTCTGATAGCTATACCGTGCATACTAATGGAGTCACATATGACTTTGGTGATGTCTATACTGGTAATGTGTTAGATATGTCGAAATTATTTGTAAGCTCAAACACATTTAACGCTAATATTTCAGCCTGGGATACATCAAACGTAACTACAATGTTTGGCATGTTTAACAATCACAACCTTTTCAACGGTTCTTTAAGCGGTTGGGACACAAGCTCAGTCACAAACATGGCAAGAATGTTTGAGAATGCCTATGTCTTTAATAGCTTCATAGGAGACTGGAATACATCATCTGTAACAGATATGAATAATATGTTTCACAATGCAAGATTATTCAATCAGGATATAAGCAGATGGAATACTTCGCTTGTTGAAAATTTTTCGGCTATGTTTAAAGACGCGCGGGTCTTTAATTCAAACATTGGGATCTGGAACACAAAAAGCGCGACCGACATGAGCTGGACACCCGCATTAACCTTGCGGGATTGAGGTCGTCGTGATTCACTTGGGTAAAGGAGAAGCCTATGCCCGTGATCAAGCAAGAGCCGTCGCTGTTCGGAATGTCGGACCATCTGAGGAGTCTAAGCGAAAGCGGCGATCCGCTGGCCGTGCTGGAACGGACTGTGGATTTCGAACAATTCCGCGGTCTGCTTGAAGCAGCCCTTGCTTACAGCGATGGCCGCAAGGGTGGACGGCCCCACTTTGATCCTGTGGCGATGTTCAAGGCGGCGATCTTGCAGACCCAGCACAACTTGAGTGACGCCAAGACGGAGTTCATGATCAAGGACCGTCTGTCCTGGATGCGCTTTCTGGGCTTTGACTTGGGCGCTCGCACACCCGACGAGAATACCATTC
>JAUIDR010000038.1 GCA_030428565.1 Alphaproteobacteria bacterium | reverse complement strand
GCCTAATTGAGGCGAAACGCGGGGGAGGCATCTCTCCAGTCGGGCTACGCCCTCCCTGCAAGACACCACCCCCGCGTTCTCATCCTGATTGACGCTGGATTCTCATCTTGTTTGTCGCGCTGCACCCATTGTCGGCGGGCGCGTCTACGGCCCCAGATTGGTCGGGCGCATCTTGCCGGGTGGTGCCGATTGGCCCGTGCTGTTGGGGCCTGAGATGGCTCGGATCGAAGCCCATTACACCATTGAGGCCGACGATGGCGCATTGATTTACGTGGTCAATAAAGGCCTTCGGGTCTCTAAGCCGACTGTCACGCAGCGCCTGCGCCAAGGGGAACAGGTCGCGCCCAACGAATTTTATATGCGCGCGGCGCCGACATTTGATGCGCCCGATGGTCCGCATCGCTGGCTCAGCAAGCGTTTGTTTGTCTCCTCATTGGCCCCCCGCAATGGAACAGTCGTGCTGGACGTCTATTTGATAGAATAACGCCTCAATGTGACCTTGGCCCATCCTGTCTGATCAAGTTGGCGGTACGGGTTCGCCTTTGAATGGGTTAGCGCGTATTTGCTGCGCCAGCGCCAAGCACCGGAACAGTGGCCGTAGGCCGTTCGACGCGACCAGTACTCCCACTGGCGCTGCCCTCAAGCCACAAAGCTGTCCGTGTCGGTGCAAATCACATCGGTATTCCAGGTCTGGCAGGCGGTCGCCAGGCTTTGGGGCAGGGGCCTGTCGGTATAAATCGCGTTCACATCGGCCAAGGATGCGATACGCGCTGGCGCGCTGCGGGCAAACTTGCTGTGGTCAGCGACCAAAAGGGTTCGGCGGGCCTGGTGCATGATGGATTGGCTAACGCTGACCTCTTGAATGTCGAAGTCCAAGATATCGCCCTCGCTGTCCAATGCCGAACAGCCGATGACCGCCAAATCGAACTTAAATTTCTTTATCGTCTCGGTGGCAAGCGTGCCGATAAGCCCCGCGTCCGCGCGGCGCAAGTGCCCCCCCGTAACGATGATATCGCAGCTCTTGTTGCCGGCTAAGATGTTGGCAACGTTCATGTTATTTGTAACGACCATCAGGTTTTCGTGATGCAGGAGCGCGCGGGCCACGGCCTCGGTTGAGGTGCCAATGTTCAAAAAGACGGAGACGCCGTTGGGTATGTCTGCCGCGCAGGCGCGGGCCATGGCCTGCTTGGCGTCGGCATTGAGCGAGCGTCGCTCCTCATACAGGATATTGCTGGTTCCCGAGGGCAGGATCGCGCCGCCATGCACGCGTTCCAATTGGCCATTATCGGCAAGCTCAGAAAGATCGCGCCGGATGGTCTGGAGCGTGACATCAAACTGGCTGGCCAGCCCCTCGACGGTCACCTTGCCGGACTTGCGAGCCATGTTGAGTATTTCGGATTGTCGAAAGTTCAGCGACATCAAAGAGGCTTTCGGTTTTGGCGTATTCAGTTTTGGAATATTCGGGTTGGCCGCAAAGCGCGAGGCGCGGCAAAGGCTGTTGATATATCATCCCCCCTTGAGCGCCAAGATCGATGCGCGTTTTAAGGTAGCCTACCAAGCGAGAAGGAAAAGCGCCCAAACGGTCCACATTAAGCGTATGATGCCGTCAAAACGAAAATAAACGAACAGCATAAACTTGCGTTGTGTGTTCGTTAATGGCAGATAGATCGAAAAATGCGCGCTTAAAGGAGTATCGCGTGTCACACTCGAGCGAGAGCCAAACAACAGATCTGTTTATTATCGGCGGCGGCATAAACGGTTGCGGTATTGCACGCGATGCCGCTGGGCGCGGCTTGTCGGTCACGCTGGCTGAGATGGACGACTTGGCCTCGGCGACTTCTTCTAGCTCAACCAAGCTCTTTCATGGCGGTCTGCGCTATCTGGAGTACTTCGAATTTCGCTTGGTCCGCGAAGCTTTGATCGAACGCGAGATCTTGCTTCGCGCGATGCCGCATATCTCTTGGCCCATGCGGTTTGTCTTGGTTTTTCATGACGATATGCGATTTGAGTCCCAGACGCCGACCTCGCGCTTACTCAATTTTGTTATGCCCTGGACCCGTGGCAAGCGCCCGGCTTGGCTCATTCGCTTTGGGCTGTTTTTGTACGATAACTTGGGCGGGCGAAAGCTGCTGCCGGGCACGAAAGCGCTAAAGTTGGACGGCAAGCCGGAGGGCGCGCCCCTCAAACCGCATTTCTCAAGGGCGTTTGAATATTCGGACTGTTGGGTCGAGGATTCGCGACTGGTCGTGCTGAACGCGCGCGATGCGCAGGCGCGCGGCGCTCAGATCTTGACACGGACCAAGGTTATTTCGGCCGAGCGAGAACAGGACATTTGGCGAATCAAAACGCGCAATTGCGAAACAGGCGACGAACAAATTCATTCGGCGCGCATGCTGGTCAACGCGGGCGGGCCTTGGGTGGGCGATATCATTCAATCGAAGATTGGCATAAATACGAACGAAGGCGTGCGATTGGTCCGCGGCAGCCACATCGTAACCCGCAAGCTCTACGATCACGATAAGTGCTATTTTTTTCAAGGCAGCGATGGGCGGATCATCTTCGCCATCCCCTACGAGCAAGATTTTACCCTGATCGGTACCACAGACATGGAGCACCCCGATCCCGCAGTGCGCCCAGAATGCAGCCCCGAGGAGCAGGACTATTTGCTGGACTTTGCCAATCAATATTTCGCACAGCCCGTTGGGCGCGAGGACATTGTGTGGCGCTATTCCGGCGTGCGCCCTCTCTATGATGATGGCTCCAGCAGCGCGACGGCTGCGACCCGCGACTACACTTTGAAGGTTGATGCCGAGGGCGGCGCGCCCGTGCTGAACGTCTTTGGCGGCAAGATCACGACCTACCGCCGCTTGGCCGAGAGCGCGCTGACAGAAATTGGCAAACACGTCACTGTAAACAAGCGCGCCTGGACGGCAGGGGTTGCCTTGCCCGGCGGCGATTTTCCGGTCAATGGTGTTGGGGCGCTCACGGCTAACTTGCAGAACGACTACCCGTTCTTGACGCCCTTTTGGGCCGCGCGCTTGATCCGCGCCTATGGCACCGAGGCCGAGGCCATCTTGGGGGCAGCGCGTGACGCTAAAGACTTGGGGCGTGATTTTGGGGCGACGCTTCGCCAGGCCGAGGTCGAATGGCTGATGGACAGAGAATTCGCGCGCACGGCTGAGGACGTTGTGTGGCGCCGCAACAAGCTGGGCCTGCGTTTGAGCGCAGAACAAATTGCAGAGCTGGACGCCTGGATGGCGAGCCGTCGATCAACGCCCCCGGCAGCCGCCTTGTGAGGCTAGCGCTCGGCGGCCATCAAAAACGGACGCAATACAGCGTTGACCGCATCGGGGCGCTCGACGGGCGCAAAATGCCCGGCCTCAGCAATCACCTCTAACTGCGCATGCGGGATCAGCCGCGCCATGTCTTCGTGCTGTCGAACGGGGCTCCATCGATCATGCTGGCCGACCAGCAGCAAGGTAGGGCAGGTGACTTGCGGCAAGAAAGCGGCCGCGTCGGGTCGGCGGACCAGTGCCCGAATTTGCCTCTCGTGGAGTTGGGTATCGCGGCGCAGCACCATGTCTTTTAGACCTTGCATCAAGGCTGCGTCCCGTTGGTTCGGTTCCCAAACCATCCCCGGCAACCAGCGATCGGCGAGCGCGGCCATGCCCTCACGATGTGCAAAAGCCACGATCTCATTGCGCTTTTCGACTTCGCCGTCCGCCAGGGGGTGGATGCCCGTATCCAGAAGGGCAACGCGCTCGATACGCTCGGGGGCCAAGCGCAGCATCTCCATGGCGACCCGCGCGCCCATCGAGTGACCCGCCACGCGCAGCGGCCCTGGCGCGGCGGCCAAACAATCGCGCGCCATGTCGGTCAAGCTGTCTTGGCTGGATAGGTCAGCAACGAGCGCGTCCGGGATATCCTCAAGCAGAGGCTCCCAGACATATCGGTCACACAAAAGGCCAGGGATGAGTAAGACGGTCATGAAGGCTCCTTAGAATTGGTGAGCGTGTTAGAATTGATGAGCGTGGTTTTTTGATTGGCGTGCGACTTCGTCAGTCAGCGAGCCATCCCGTAGGAAAGGGCAAAGTACGCGGTTCGTTGCCTCTGACTGTTCGACCAACACAAAGTGCCCCGCCACGCGCAGCGGCCCTGGCTCGGCGGCCCTGGCTCGGCGGCCCTGGCTCGGCGGCCGAACAATCGCGCGCCATGTCGGTCAAGCTGTCTTGGCTGGATAGGTCAGCAACGAGCGCGTCCGGGATGTCCTCAAGCAGAGGCCCCCAAACATATCGGTCACACAAAAGGCCAGGGCCCAGAGGGGCGGTCATGAATATCTCAACAATGGAGTGAGGGCCAGACCTGCGGCAAGGATTCTTGAAAAGCCCGATGCTGGCCCGCGCTTGATTAGCTCAGCGATATCGCCTGACCGCTTGCTCCGCAAGCGCTTTGAGGCCTGGCCCTTGCGTAAGCTGACTTAACTTTGTATACAATTACGGCGCTTTCAGCATGAATTGAGCCCGCATTGCGGAATTTTGCTTGAAATTGTATACAGTCGCCGTCATAACACTTCGTGCAACGCCCAAGGCTGCGGATATGCCATGCAAAACCAGCAGAAGATTTCTCAATACGATAAGGCCCTGATGGGCCTGCGTTCGCTCGTTTGGTCGGGCGAATTTGAGGCCAGTACGCGCCTGCCTGAAGTCAGCCTGGCCCAACGCCTTGGAATTTCGCGCACGCCTTTGCGTCAGGCCATGGGGCAGCTGGTCGATGAAGGCCTGCTTGAGCGCATAGAGACTGGCGGTTGCCGCGTTGTTAGCTTCACGATGGATAATATAATCGACGCGATTGAAGTTCGCGGCGCTATCGAAGGGATGGCCGCTCGCTTGGCCGCAGAACGGGGCATGGTGCCGGAGCTGGCCCAAGAGTGCCGAAAGGTTTTGGATGTCTTGGATGCGGCCGTAAGCGACCCGCGCAACATCGATTTTGATACTTATGTCCCTTACAACGCCCGCTTTCACGAACTGTTGGGCCGTCTTGCCGGAAGCACAGTCGTCGAGCGCGAGGTTGAGCGCGCCTGCCGGCTCCCGCTCGCCTCGCCCAGCGCTTTCTTGCAGGGCCAGGAACTGATTCCCGACTTCCGCGTATCCTTACGGATCGGCCAAGATCAGCACCGCTCATTATTCAACGCCATTCAGGATCGTGAGGGCAGTCGAGCGGAAGCTCTGGCGCGCGAGCACGCCCGATTGGCGCGACGCAATCTGAAATTTGTCATCAGCGAACGGCCGAATTTGGCCAGCCGGGTTCCCGGTCTTGCGCTGGTGGCGACGACTTGAACCATTAGGAGGAATCAATGCCAAGTCTTGCCGACGTTATGTCACAACACAAAAATCCCGTGGAGATGCTGCGCAACTCCAAGATCGGGATGTACGTCTATCCGGTGGTTGCGCCGGAATTCACCAACTGGCGCAGTGAGCAAGCGGCTTGGCGCGACAGCGCGGTGCTGTTTGATCAGTCCCACCACATGGATGAGATTATCGTCGAAGGCCCGCAAGCCACCGAGTTCCTGTCTCACCACGGCATTAACTCCTTCAAAAATTTCGACCTGAACCGCGCCAAGCACTTTGTCCCGGTCACGCCGAATGGCCATGTCATCGGCGACCACATTATTTTCCGTGAGCGCGAAGATAAGTACGTCTTGGTTGGCCGTGCGCCGACATCGAACTGGCTGCTGTTCTGTGCCGCTTGGGGTAAGTGGAATGTGCGCATCCGCCACGACCCCCGCTCTCCTTCACGTCCTGAAGGCGAACGCGTCATGCGCGAGCACTACCGCTTTCAGATCCAGGGTCCGGAGGCACCGGCGATCTTTGAAAAGATGAATGGCGGTCCCATCCCCGATATCAAATTCTTCCATGTCGATTGGATCAACGTCGGCTCTAAGCGCGTGCAAGCGCTTCGTCACGGTATGTCCGGTGCGCCTGGTCTGGAGATTTGGGGCCCTTACAAAGATAAGGACTATATCCACTCGACCATCATGCAGGCAGCCCGCGATGCGGGTGTGAACTTGGTCCAGTGTGGCAGCCGTGCTTACTCGACCAACACGCTGGAATCCGGTTGGATTCCTTCTCCGTTGCCTGGCATTTATACCGGCGACGGCATGTTGGCAGACTATCGCGACTGGCTGGGCGCGGACATGTACGAAGCGGCGGGCGCCATCGGTGGTTCCTTCGTGTCGGACAACATTGAAGATTACTATGTTAACCCGTTCGAGCTTGGCTACGATTTCTACATCGGCTGGAAGAAAGACGACTTTATCGGCAAAGCCGCTCTTCAGAAGATGAAAGAGAGCGGCAGCAACCGCAAGAAGGTCACCTTCGAGTGGAACCGCGAAGACGTGCTGAAAGTGATTGCATCGGCCTTTGAAGAGGGCACGCCTTACAAGTGGATCGATTTCCCGCAACCCAACTACGCCTCGTCTAGCGCCGACATGGTCATGCATTGTGACAAGATGGTCGGTATGTCTATGTTCAACGGGTATAGCTACAACGAGCGTTGTTTGCTGAGCCTGGGCGTTGTCAGCCAAGACGTTCAAGTCGGTGATGTCCTGACCCTTAAGTGGGGTGAGCCGGAGACGACCGGTAAGACTTCTACCGAACCGCACAAGCAAGCGGAAATCCGAGTTCGCGTCGCAGAAACGCCTTATGCGAAAGAAGCGCGTGAAAACTACGCTGACAGCTGGCGTACCAAAGCCGTTTAAGGCACAAAGGTCGCTGGACCGATCGAGCGCCCACATGGGGCGTTCGGTTGGACCGGCCGGCCTGCAAAATTCAAACCCATGCCGAGCCAACTCTGTGCTCGGACGATTCCCAGGAGGAAACCCATGAAACTCAAGTTTGCAACCTTGGCCACCGGCCTTGCTTTGGGTCTGAGCGGTTTGGCCGCTCAGGCTGGCGAGTTGAAGTTCGCTAACTTCACGCCGCCGTTCCACACAATCAACGCCTCGGTTATCGAAAAACTGAACGCTGACGTTTCGGCTGCAACCGACGGCGCTTTGACCGTGCGCGGCTATCACGGCGGTGAGCTGGGCGCTGGCCCGGTCGAGCAGTATGTGCGTGTCGTGCAGGGCGCTACCGACATCGCTTGGGGTCTGCCCGGCTATACCTCTTCGCAGTTTGGCAAGACCATGATTGCTGAGCTGCCAGGTGCGATTCCGGTCGAATTGCCAGGCTACAAGGCCTTGTGGGCCGCCTATGACGACCATTTGGCGGGCGAATTCCCTGCTACCGTTCCCCTGGCGCTCTGGACCTCTGAGCCCAACATCATGATCATGCGTGATGCGCAAATCCGCAAACCGGCCGATCTGGCTGGCTTGAAGATCCGTGTCGCTGGGGCGACAGCGGCTGACGTGGCCAGCGCGCTGGGCGCGACCCCGGTTCAAATGCCAATCAACCAGGTCTACAACGCTCTGCAGACCGGTTTGATTGATGGCGTGTTCACCGGTGCTTCCACGCTGACCGACTTCAAATTGGATGAAGTCGCTGACTCGCTGATCTTGGGTGCCCCTTTGGGCCGCTTGACCTTCTATGCTGTCCTGAACGAGGGCGTTTATAAGGCTCTGCCCGCCGATCAACGCGCCGCACTGGATGCGGCTTCAGGGGTGCCCCTGTCAGAGAGCGCTGAGACCGCATGGTTGGCGACAGCAGACGCTGCCGTGGCGGCAGCGCGCGCCGACGCTAACAACGTCGTAATTGATCTGAGCGACGATGAAATCGCAGCCTTCCAGACCGCGGTTGCTGATGTTGTTGACGGTTATGTCAAGGGCGTTGGTGGCAACGCGGCCCTTGCTGCTATGAACGGCATGTAAGGACCAAGGCCTTGTTGAGCCTGGTTAGAAAAGCGGCGGACGGGCTGATTAGCTTGTCCGCTACAATCGGCGCCCTTGCCCTAATGGGTGAGGTCGCCGTTATCTTGGTGGATGTGATCGGTCGCGCGCTGGGTAGCCCGCTCTACGGATCGCAAGACCTTATTACCATGACGATGGTGATTCTGGTGTTCGGTGCCATGGCTCTGTGTGACCGTCAGGGCGGGCACATTGCAGTCGATTTGTTAGAGCACCGCTTTTCAACGACGCTCAATCGAGGCATCAATATTGTATCGGCGATCTTGGGTGCGGTGATTTTTGCCTTTATCGCTTATGCGGTTCTGGACAGCGCCAAATTGTCGGTCATGCTGAACCTTTCAACCAATCTCTTGCGTTTGCCCAAAGCTTGGTTCCAATACGCTCTGGCCGGGTTTGCAATCATGACAGCCGTCGGCATGGCGCTGAGAGCGATCGAACTGGCTTGGAGCGGGTGCGATGTGCATGGCGAGCCCAAGCACGGTTTGTATGAGGATTTGGAGCTATGAGCAGCGCTGCAATCGGCCTTCTGGGGATCCTCAGTCTATTTGTTTTGCTGGCCATTCGTATTCCGGTGGCCTTTGCTATGTTTCTGGTCGGCTTCCTCGGCATTATCGCGCTGAACGGCAGCAATGCAGCCTTTAGTTTGCTGGCCTCAGAGACCTTTACTCTGGCATCGTCGCCCGAATTGGTGGTGGTTCCTTTGTTCATTCTGATGGGCAACGTTGCATCAATCACTGGCATGAGCCGTAAGCTGTATGACGCGGCCTACGCCGCGGTTGGCCATATTCGCGGTGGTCTGGCGTCAGCGACCATTCTTGGCTGTGGCGGGTTTGCGGCCCTATCCGGCTCGTCGGTAGCTTCGGCCTTAACCATGGGCAAGGTGGCTTTGTCGCAAATGGATCGCTTTGGCTACGATCAGCGCCTGTCTACGGGCGCCGTGGCTGCTGGTGGCACGCTGGGCATTTTGATTCCGCCCTCGACCGGTTTTGTCATCTACGCCATTTTGACAGAACAGAGCATCGGACGCTTATTTTTGGCCGGGGTGTTTCCGGGCCTGCTGTTATTGGCCATGTTCATCTTGGCGATTACCGTAATCTGCTGGCTTAGACCGCAGGCAGGGCCCGCCGGACCCAAGACGAGCCTGCAGGAAAAATCCCTCGCGCTAGTGAAAGCCTCACCGATTGTGCTGGTCATCCTGGTGACAATCGGGGGCATTTATGGCGGCTGGTTCTCGCCCGTTGAGGCGGCTGCGGTTGGCGCTGGCATCGTGATTGCATTGGGCTTTGTGACCCGCACCTTGCCGCTGCATCGTTTGTGGGCGGCTGCCAAGGACTCGGTGGTCACGACCGCAACGGTCATGCTGATTTTGATCGCCGCGCACGTCATCAATCCCTTTATGGCGCTGAGCCATATCCCGACCGCGGTCGGCGATGTTATCTTGGCGCTGGGTCTGGGCCAGACCGGAACCCTGATCTTGATTTTGGCGATCTACCTGGTGCTTGGCTGCTTCCTTGAGGGCTTTGCCATGCTGGTTTTGACCCTGCCAATCTTCTTTCCGATCATCACCAGTTTGGGAATCGATCCAATTTGGTTCGGTGTCCTGACCGTACTGACGCTAGAGATGGGGCTCATTTCGCCGCCGGTTGGCCTTAACGTCTTCATTGTAAAGTCGGTCGCGCCTTCTGTCCCGCTGGGCCAGATATTCCGTGGCGTGCTGCCGTTTTGGCTCATGATGATTGTGACCGTCGGCATCCTGATCGCTGTGCCGCAAATTTCTTTGTTGTTGCCCAACACCATGATGCGCTGATGAGCGGCGCCATGCAGACAACTTTGGACCGGCGCACGACAAAGGCCGCAAGCGTAACTCTGGCTAGCGTAGGCCTGGCTGGCGCAACCAAGGCTAGTGATTATGCGATGATTACGCCGATGATGAAAGACCCGGCGCGATGAACCGTGAGCGAACGGCCTGGGGCGCGGTGGCGGTACTGGTCATGGCGGGGATCGCGACCGCCTTGCAGGTTGGTAAGGTTCCCGTCGCGCTTCCCAGCTTGGGGCAGGAGATGGGCAGCTCGCTCGTCACACTGGGTTGGATTGTTGCCATCTTCAGCCTTGTGACCGCAGCCTTTGGCACGCTGTTCGGGGCTATGGCCCGGCGCCTGGGCTTATTTGCTGTTGGCCTCAGCGGCCTATTGATATGCGCGGTTAGTAACTTCGCAGGGGCCTTTGCACAAGACGCTTTCGCACTGCTAGCGACCCGCGTGGTTGAGGGGCTCGGCTATCTGATGGTCATCACCTCCTTGCCGCCCTTGGTCATGCAGTTCGCAAACGATCAGGATCGGCGCAGCGTATTGGCCATATGGAGCCTCTTCATCCCGGCGGGCTCTTTTTTGGCGATGGCAAGCTCAGGGCCCATCCTGGCCTTGAGTTCTTGGCGCTGGCTTTGGGTCGTCATTGGGATTGCACTGTTGGGTTCGGCGGTATCGTTGTGGGTGTTGCGTAGTCGTCAGAACGCTCCCGCAAGGGCCGCGCTGGCGTCCACAAAAAACGGTGGGCTGGCGGCGACCTGGGCCGTGGTGCGGGCTCCGGCACGCATTGTGGCGGGCCTGACATTTGGGGTATATGCGGCCCAGTACATGGCGATTACCGGCTTTATCCCGCTCTTGTTGCACGACCGTCTGGGCTGGGGGCCGGTCGCGGTGGGGACTTGTGTGGCACTGGTGGTGCTGGTCAACGCAGGGTCAAACGGTCTGAGCGCGGTCTTTTTCCGTCGCGGTTGGGCATCGTCATCGCTGATCTTGATGGCGGGCGCGGTGTTGATTGGCACCCACTTTTTCATCTTTTCAACCTTGGTTCCCGCGGCGGTCAACCTGACCGCCATGGTAATCTTCGCCTGCTTTTCGGGCTTCGTGCCAGCGTCGTTGTTCGCCAGTCTTCCGCAGTTGGCCCCGCGCGCTGATATGACACCGACGGTCAGCGGCATGCTGATGCAGGGTTCTGCGATTGGCCAATTGCTGGGCCCGCCGTTGGTCGCCGGCATCGTCGGTGCGGTCGGTGGCTGGTCGGGTGCGATCGGCGTGCTTATGGTCCTAACCGTGCTCATGTTGAGCGGCGCTTGGTTCTTGCGGCGCCACGGCAGCTAGCGTCCCTTTAGGGGCAAGAGTCTCATTGCCCTCGCGCCCACGCTCGACCGTTTTAGCCGTGCGATTTAGCGAGCGGCTTTCAGTTCATCCAAAAGACTATCATTCTTGTCTGCGCGCAGCAGGACGAGACGACTGGCCTTGTCAGAAATTTCGTATAACGTCGCCGGTTCGTGTGTTGGAGGATAACGGATGAAACGAGGCTGTGATCGGGTAATGCAAGCGCTGGCAGGCGCGGGTGTTCGCCATATCTTTGCACTGTCGGGCAATCAAATCATGCCCTTGTTCGACGCCAGCATCGAGGCGGGAATCCGGCTCTACCACACCCGTCACGAGGCCGCCGCAGTCTATATGGCTGAGGGTTACGCTCAGCTTAGCGGCGGCGTTGGTGTTGCCTTGGTGACGGCGGGCGCGGGGCTTGGCAATGCCATCGGCCCTTTGCTGACCGCGCGCGCTTCTGATACGCCGTTGCTGCTCTTGAGCGGCGATAGCCCGGTCGCGCGCGACGGCCAGGGCGCGTTTCAAGAAATGGACCAGGTGGGCCTCACTCAATCGGCAACAAAATGGTCTTGTCGTGTGACACAGGCCGACGCGCTATCGCAGACCATCAACGAGGCTTACCGGTTGGCGGCTTCTGGGCGGCCTGGCCCGATCCATATCAGTCTACCGGCCGACGTGTTGCTGGCGGAGACGGAGGTCGCGGCACAGCCAAGCCGGACCGAACCTGACACACCAAATGCCTCGATGCTCCGCGATTGGTTGTCTGCAGCCCAGCGACCGGTCCTGGTTCTGGGGCCGTCTTTGAACGCCACGCGTCAGCCCGGTCTTGCGGTGGCTCTGGAGCAAGCCGCCGGAGCGCCGGTCGTGGTGATGGAGAGCCCGCGCGGTCTCAAAGACCCGGCGTTGGGCGCGATGGCAGCGCTTTTCGCTGAAGCAGACCGCGTGCTTTTGCTTGGCAAGCCGCTGGATTTTACCATGCAGTTTGGGTCTTGCGCGCCCGATGCTGCTTGGGCCCTGGTCCACAGCGATCCCGGCGAATTGCATCGCGCTGCCGTCAACCGTGGCTCGCGCGTTGACATCAGCTTGGAGGCCGACCCCAGCGAAATGGCTCGCGCTCTGGCGCTTGACGACGCTGCGCAGGACCAAAGAGCGGGGCAGGGTGGTGAGACCTGGCGCAGACGGTTCCAGCGGGCCCGCCTAAAGCGAGCAGAACCGCAGCCAGACAATATGAACATCGCGCCCGACGGTCTTTGCTCTGCCGTTCAACGCTTTATGGACGAGTTGGGCGACCCGCTGCTGGTCTGTGACGGCGGTGAATTTGGCCAATGGGCTCAGGCCGGTATCAGCGCGCGACGACGCATCATCAATGGCGTATCGGGCGCTATTGGCGGGGGCCTCTGCTATGCCATGGCCGCTCGGGTAGCGGATCCCAAGGCGGAGATCTTTGCCTTGATGGGAGACGGAACGGCTGGGTTTCATTTCATGGAGTTTGAGACCGCAGTACGTGAAAATTTGCCCTTCGTTGCGATCATCGGTAACGACCAGCGTTGGAACGCTGAACATCAGATACAGCTACGCGAATTTGGCTCTGAGCGTTTGCATAGCTGTGCCCTGTCGAGGGCTCGCTATGACCTAGCTGCCGAGGCTTTGGGCGGTTTCGGCGCGCTGGTGACGAGCCTGTCCGAGCTACCGGAGGCGATGGCTCGCGCCCTGGCTTCTGGCAAACCCGCGTGCATCAATGTGATGATCGAAGGGGCAGCCGCGCCGAACGTTGCCTTGGGTTAACGAGAAGCTGGCCTCAAACCGTCGTGGGCGCGGCTAATTTTGCCCCTCGTCATCAAACAATAGCGCAGTCAGTCGCTTGGCCAAATCAGGCCCGGTGCGCTGATAGCCAAACAGGCGGGCTACCGCCTTTCGCATATCATCGGGCGTCAGGCTACCACACTCTTTGACCAGCAAGTCGGCGGCGGCTTTGACCTCGAGGCCACATAGGTAGTCGGCTTTCAAAAGGCTGCCACTCTCTGCGCTGCGATCACGAACAGGCGGGGCATCACGCTGCTCGGGCGTCATAATGAAAGCATCAAGTCGGACCAAAGCGCTTCCTGGGCCCGTGGTTGAGCGGATCGCGCGGCGGCAGGTCTCGACGATGCGACTGCCCGCCCGCGAGAGCCCGAAGGCGCTCGCCAGGCGGCGCGCGATTTCTTCCTCGTGGATCGGCCCCTCGATCTCGACGATTTGGCGTACCAGGTCGCGGATGGCTTGCGGCGGCGCGTCCTGTGGTGGCATGTCAAGATCGCTTTGCAAACGCGCGCGCTTATAGGCCGGCGCCGCGATGGCCAAATGTGACATGTCGTCAAGATCCGGCATCCGTCCAGCCGTCGTGCCGCTGTCCTGGTCCTCGCTGGAGACATCGCCGTCTTCTGGCATGTCAGCCCCCGAGGCCGTTGGCTCGTTGCTGCCACGAACAACAATCCCATCGGCGGCATCAAGGCGCGCAAGATCCAGGGCTGCGCGAAGTCTTTCGATCTGCTGCGCGCGATCATGGAACCAATCCGTGCTCCAAATGCGATGAAAACGCCAACCCAGGTTCTCCAAGATTGC
Source organism: Alphaproteobacteria bacterium (assembly GCA_030428565.1). Taxonomy (GTDB): domain Bacteria; phylum Pseudomonadota; class Alphaproteobacteria; order UBA7985; family JAUIBT01; genus JAUIBT01. The sequence goes on along the minus strand of JAUIDR010000038.1, from coordinate 18,217 downwards.
TTGGCGCAAGCGATCACGCTCACGGGCCCAAAGCGCGCTGTGGTAGGAGGCCCCGTCGCATTCGACCGCCAACAGATATTAGTCCGGGCGGTCAGGATGGCGCACGCCCAGGTCAATACGAAATCCGGCTGTACCCACCTGCGGGTCGGCAAGGAAACCGCAAGAGCGAACAACCGCCGCTACGTCTTCCTCAAACGGGCTATCGGCGTCCATGCCGGTTGGGCTTGGCGCTTCGATGGCACCCGACTGAGCAAACGTCAAAAACCGCTTGAGTACTCGCAGTCCATCACGGGTTACGCGCGTTGGATCAATGTCAGAAGGATCGAAAGACGCAAAGACTTCGCACCTTACCCTTGCGCGTGAGAACAGGACGTTGAGCCGTCGCTCGCCGCCTTCGCCGTTGATTGGCCCGAACGACATGTTGGTCAGGCGCCCGTTTGCTTCCTGCGGTCCGTAGCCCACCGATATCATGATGACATCGCGCTCATCGCCCTGGACGTTTTCAATGTTTTTGACAAATACGTCTTCGGCCTTGCCTTCGCGCAAGAAAGCATCCAGCACCGGGTCTTGGCGGCGTTTAAGCTCCAGCACCTCGGTCAACATGTCTGCTTGGACCTTGGAAAAGGCGACAACGCCCAACGACATATCTGGGAAGTCGCGGGCATGGTCTGCCACGGCCTGTGCCAGATGCTCGGCTTCAATGCGGTTCGTGCCCCTGCGGCCCAGACCGCTTGCCCCGCGCGCGTAGATGCCCGGGACACGCCTTAGCTTCAGACCATAGTCGGGGTCGCGCTGCAAAGGTGACGGCGGCAGGACAAGGCCATCGTGGTAGAATTCAGCGTTAGAGACCTGAATTAATGACGGGTCTCGTGATCGATAGTGCCATTCTAGCATGCGTTGGCGTAGGCCGCGCGCTTCACATAAGGAAAGAATGCTCTCCATATCGGCCGCGCTCGCGGCGACGGCCAAGCCTTCTTCCTCGTCCTCATCTTCGTCTTCATCGGCGAGGCGGTCAAAAAACGAGGTCGGCGGCAGCTGCTTTTGATCGCCAACAACGACAATTTGCTGAGCGCGCGCGATGACCCCCAAAGCGTCCTCTGGCTTGATCTGTGAGGCCTCGTCGATCACCAAAAGATCAAATTTGGCGCCTTGCGGCGGCAAGAACTGAGCGACCGAGATAGGACTCATCAGCATGACAGGCTTGATACGTTGGACCATAGAACCAGCGTGCATCATGAGCCAACGGATGGGTCTATGGCCCCGCTTGCGCGCGATTTCACCCCTGATAATGCCCATTTCGCCCATGGTGCCGCGCGGCATATTCTGAAAGTGGCGCGTCAAGATCAGGTGCTTGGTGTCCTCGATGCGCTCAATTTCCAAGTCGTTGAACAAAGCCACTAAATCATGGCGATCGACATGCTGAAGCTCGTTCAATCCAGGGCGTTGGTGGCGCGCAGATATCCAGCGCGATTCAGCGCAAGCGTAGCGAAATTCATCTGTTGCCTGTTCAGGCGCGAGGCGTCCGTCACGGATGGCTTCATAGATATCGCCAGCGCCGCTAGCCTTCAACGCGGCCTCCGCGCGCGGTAGTCCAACCCAATCGGCATAGCGGGGCAGCGCGCTAATCATATGTGAGAAGGTTCTGCGAAGCTGACTGAGGTCAGTTTGGAGCAGACTTGTCGCCAAACCCGCTCTTTCAAGGTCCAAGGCCAGACGGTCAATCGGCGCGGCGGCCCGTTCTTTGACCTGTCCCACCCGGGACAATAGATCCGCGGCCGCAGCTTGCGGATATTCAATCCCGGCCACGGCTGCCGTTAGGCCATCAGCGCTGGCAAAGAGGCCAGTGGCGCGGGCCTCCTTGATCCACAGCGCCACGGCTAGCAATGCACCAAAAGCAGTGCGCTCTCCACGCCAGGCGTCAGCCAAGACGATTTGCAGCCAGGCGTCTTCATGAGAAAGGTCGCGGCGCAGTTTTTGAACATGCAGCAGTTGATCGATTAGCGTCAAGCGCTCTGCTGGTGTCTTGGCAAGCGCGCCCGATAAAAGGCCCGCCAGCGTTTTTGATGCGCGCCCATAGCCGCCAAAGATCCGCGATAGCCAAGAGTGCTGGCCTTGGGCGATGGCGGCGCGTAGGGACGACGCTTCTGCCTGCCAAGCGGCTTCCACGAAATGAACTTCGGCGGCCTGCTTGGCTTCCGCCCAGCGCGCCCCGATTTCAAGGGCTTCGAACAAACGGGGCTCTTGGGCATGGTCGAAAAGCAGCGGAGCGACCTTGGCAAGATCGGCGGGCGCTTGGCCTAACAAAGTCAAAGCCGCAGCCAGCTGTTGGAGGCCTGCCAAATTGTCTGGCGGGGCCAGCTTGACGCTTTGAGCGCAGGCCAGCGCTTGGTCGCGCGCCTCATCGAGCGCAGAAATAGCCTCGCCTAGCTCGATTTGTAGGCGCGAGAGGTCGGTGGGCTGCAAATCCAGTTGCCGGGTTCCACAAAATGGGTGGGCCTGGGTCGCACCCGCGCGCTCGCACGCTTCAATATAGGACTGAATGGCTTTCAACGCGGCCTGGCGTTGCCGGCGGTCCAACTGATCCAAGCCGGTCAGCTTGATCGAAGGCGGTCGCACGCCACGGCTCACGAAACCGATAATCTGCGACAGAGCGGCAAAGGGTGTATCGCTGCTGTCGGGTAGGGGGGCGTGCACAAGGTCTGAAATCCGGTTCAGTTCATCGCGCGACCAGCGCAGTTGATCCGGGTCTGCCGTGGCCGGTTGAGATTTGCGGCTGGCCAGCAACGTGCGGCCAAGTTCTTGCGACAGAGCGCGTTTGTTGGCGGTGCGCGAATGCAGCTCTAGGCACACGTCGCCCAAGCCGACCTTGAGCAAACGATTATGCACGACCGAAAGCGCGGCCATCTTTTCAGCCACAAAGAGAACCGATTTCCCATCATGTGCTGCGGCAGCGATGATGTTGGTAATGGTCTGCGATTTGCCCGTGCCTGGCGGTCTTTGAACGACCAGGCTGGAGCCATTGCGCACCTCTTCGATGACTTTGGTCTGTGAGGCATCGGCATCGACGACTTGGATAAGTTGGGCGGGATCAAGCAGAGTATCCAGCTTATCGTCGGGTCCGAAAAGGGGAGGATTTTCGCGAAAGCCCTCGGCCAGCAATCCGCGCAGTAAGGGGTTTTGCGAAAAGGCGTCGTTAGGCCACTGCTCTGGGTTGAGGTCGCGATGCATTAAGATCTTTGCAAAAGAGAAAAAACCAAGCTGCATGCCGTCGTCATCCAAGCTCCAGCCGCTTTTCTCAGACACCGCTTCTCTGACGCGCGCGAAGTAATCGGACGGCCGCCAACCTTCGTCGTCTTCTACGTCTGGCAATATAATCCCGAAGTCCTGGCGCAAACGGGCTTGTAGCGGCAGATTGGTCGTCAGATCGTCGTCGCGACACTCCAGGTCAAAGCTGGAGGTGCGCTGGTTTCGAACCAGGCGTACTGGCAAAAGGATCAAGGGGGATTCGCGTTCAATGCGCGAGGCCTTGTCTTCGCGCCAGCGCAAGAAACCCATAGCCAGGTAGAGAATGTTGAGGCCTTGTTCCTCTTCGGCGGTCCTGGCGTGGCTCGCGAGCCGCAGCAGGCGCCGCGCCAATCCCTCGGGCCCAAGCGGGGTCTCGATGATGTTGTCGGTCAGGCGGCCCGACTCATCGTCGATATCCGGGTCAGGCAAGGCCAACAGCATTTCGGGGCTGGCCTCTTCGCCGTCTGTGGTTTGATTGTTATGCTCGCGCTTGTCTTTGCCCATAGCCTTGAAGCGCATGCGTTTGCCCTGTTCGCACAGCAGGTCAAATATGGCATCGCTGCGCTCATTGATAACGTTTAGGCAATTGGCTCTAAGGTTGGCGCGGTTGACGTGAACCAGGCGGTTGCGCGTGCCCGTGTCCAGCAGTTTGTGTCGTGATGCGGCAAGGACGCGATCAATGGAGCTGGCGGCAACGGGCATAGACAGGTATCTCTTTCTGGTGTCTTGGACGTGCGGTTCAGCGGCCAAACTAGCGCGACTTGTTTTGCTGATCTAGGTTGTTTCTCTAATTCGTTGCTACTTGTCGGTAGGAGCCTTTGCAGGACAGAGGCATTGGCGTTCAGGGCGTGCTTGACAAGTTGCAGCAGGGCAAAGCTAATAGTTTCGGGCAAGCGCTGCGCTAGACCGGGTCTCGATTTGACCTAAGTTGCTTGTCTTCTCGTGCTGAAGCTTCGCAAGGAACAAACTCCGATGAAAAAAGCCGCATTGGACGCTGCGGATCTGCGCATCTTATGCGCGCTTCAACAGCACGGCCCGCTGAGCAAGACCAAACTTGCTGAAGTCGTAGGGTTGTCGCCAACCCCGTGTTGGGCGCGCTTGGATCGCCTGAAAAAGGCGGGCTTCATCTTGGGTTATCACGCTGAGTTGGCCCTTGCCAAAATTGTTCCGATTTCGAAGGTCGTGGTCACGGTATCGCTCAACAGTCACCGCAAGCTCGATTTTGAGCGTTTCGAGGGTTACGTCAGCCGTCTTCCAGAGGTGGTTGATTGCGTGGCTACGGGCGGCGGCATGGATTACGTCATGACGGTTGCGACGTCTAACTTGCAGGCCTTCCAAGCGGTCATGGACGCCATGCTTGAAGCTGACTTGGCCATTGAGCGCTATGTCACCTACTTCGTCACCCGGCAGGTTAAGGCTAGCCAGCCTGATCTGCGTCGCTTGTTGACAGCGGCGGAGTCATCTTAGCCAAAACTGCAAGCTGAATTGGGCGCGCAAGAGCACCGCCAGCATTGCCAATTTTGAGAACAATTTTGCCATTGGCCCTCGGTGCCGCGCTGTCGCTCCTTAGCCGCTAAAATGGGCAAATGTGTCGCGGATTGACCCTTGCGACCAAACGGTCTGAGCTTGCCCAAAAATTCAATCCATTCGTCCTGAAAATGGGTCAACTTTGGACCACAGATTTGAATTTTTGCCGCTAGAGAATTGCGAAATTCACCTCGTGCTGGCAAGGCCAGCCCTAGCAAGAAAGGCATCCGTCATGGCGCAGCTTGAAGACTTTGGTTTCGGTACCCAGATTCGCAAATCTCCCTATTTTGACGCCACGGTTCGGTGGGGCGCAAAGGCATTTTCAGTCTACAACCACATGTACATTCCGCGTGATTTTGGAAACCCGGAAGAGAACTTCTGGAACCTGGTCAACAACGCGATCTTGTGCGACGTGGCTGTTGAGCGCCAGGTAGAGATCACTGGTCCCGATGCCGCCAAATTTGTGCAAATGCTGACATCGCGCGATCTCTCCAATTTGGCTGTCGGTCAGTGCAAGTACATCCTGATCACCAACGCTGATGGTGGCGTGCTCAACGATCCCATCTTGCTGCGATTGGCTGAAAACCATTTCTGGATTTCTCTGGCCGACAGCGACATCCTGCTTTGGGCGCAAGGCGTTGCCTCGTTTGCCGGCATGGATGTGAAGATCTGCGAGCCCGATGTCTCGCCCTTGCAATTGCAGGGCCCCATGTCCGGTGAAATCATGCGCGCGTTGTTCGGCGATAGCATCATGGACCTGCGCTACTACTGGATGCGCGAAGTTGAGCTGGACGGTGTTCCCATGATCGTTTCGCGCACGGGTTGGTCAAGCGAACTGGGCTATGAGCTCTATCTGCAAGACAGCAGCAAGGGTGACGAGGTTTGGGAAAAAATCATGGCTGCGGGTGCGCCCTTTGGCCTGAAGCCCGGCCACACTTCTGCTATCCGGCGCATTGAAGGGGGCATGCTGTCCTACCATGCCGACGCCGATATCAATACCAACCCGTTTGAATTGGGCCTCGACCGCCTGGTCAACCTGGACATGGAAGCTGACTTCATTGGCAAGCAAGCGCTGCGTCGCATCAAGGAAGAAGGCGTTAGCCGCAAGCAAGTCGGCCTGGTGTTGGACGGTGAGCCGCTCTCTGGACCCAACACCAAGTTCTGGCCCATCGAAGTGGATGGCGAACTGGTCGGCAAAGTGACCTCAGCGGTCTACTCTCCGCGCCTGAAGCAGAACATCGCCCTGGCCATGGTTTCGGTTGATGTTGCGCAAATTGGCACAGAGGTCGAGGTCTTCACCGCAGGCGGCAGCGTCCGTGCTAGCGTGGTCGAGCGGCCTTTCTACGACCCCAAGAAGCGGTTGGCCGCGGCCTAACCCCTCCGGCAAGGAATTGAAAGCGATGAGCGACGATCTTTCCATCCAACTCCACTGGCAACGCGTTGAGCCAGAGCTTACGCCCGGCAAGTTTTCGAATGAGCACACGGTTCAGTACGACGACCTGCACGAGCTGAAGGTTGACTCAGCGCCAGACTGGGGCGGAAAGCAAGGCAATACCAATCCTGAACAGGCGCTGGCTGCGGCCCTGTCGAGCTGCCACATGATGACCTTCTTGGCCCTGGCGGCCAAGGTGGGCTGGCCGGTCGCCAGCTACTATGATCATGCGGTGGCCCATTTGGGGAAAAACCCCAAGGGCCAAATGTCGGTCACTCGCATCGACCTGAACCCGGTGGTTCGCTTTGATACCGGCTTTTCGGTTGAAGCCGACAAGCTGGCCGAGATGCAAGATCGCGCGCATCGCTATTGCTTCATCGCCAACACGCTGGCCGACAGCGTTGAGGTCAATGTCAACTAGATCAAGCGGCGCTTAGGTTTACCAGCTAACAGCCAGTGCTCGCGTTACCATACGAGCCTTAGCGCCAAGTCGCTGGCTATGTGCCGGGGCCTGAAGATCGAGGTCGATACGGCAAGGCGCGTAGAGACGGTAGGGTCTCTGCGCGCCCTGTTGCATGAACAGGATTAATGCGGCCAGGCCTTGGCTAGTCAACTGCGGTGCTAGTCAAACCGCGCACGCGCGTGACCCATATCGCGCAGGCCAGCAGCAGCCACAGGCATCCCAGGGCAGACAACAAGGGATAGCCAAAAGGGACATACAGTGGGCCGATGACCCCGGCGCCGACCAGGCTGGCAACGTAGGTCAGGCTGGAATTAATGCCCAACGTCTCGCCCAAGCGCTTGGGGTTGGCGCGCGCCAATATGTTGACGATCATATTGAGTACGAAGTGGTTCAAGAAGCCCCAAAGGCCAATCAAGGCCATGCCGTACCAAAAGCTTGGGATGCCCAGCGTCATGACCGCATAGAGGCCCGCGATTGTTAAGAGCAAGGGGGTCAAAATGCGCTCTTCACCCCAACGATCTATCAGGCGCGAAATGAGGCTGGCTACGCCAAAACAAGCCCCATAAGCCAACACAAAGGACGAGGCTTGGCCGGCACTTAGGTTCAGCTTCTGACGCAAATAGGTACCCAAAAAGGCATAGCAAGTGTAAAACGCCAGCATGAAGGCAAAGCCCAGCGCAAGCGTCCGGCCAACGCGGGGCACCTTAAGCGCCCTCAGGCTGATGGGTGCAGGCTCCATGCCCTGGTGTCCCAGTGAACTGGGCAGCAGAATGAGGCTGGCGACCAACCCCAGTACTGCCAAGAAAAACAGCGATCCGAAAGCCATGCGCCATGAGGCGAGATCCGCGATGACAGCGGCCAGGGGAACCCCCGCAACCATGGCCACAGACCAGCCGAACAGCACCCTGCCGGTGGTCGCTGCGCGCCGCTCGGGCGGGGCGATATGGGTTGTCAAATTATAGGCGGCGGGCAACAGGACGCCCGAAGCAATGCCCGCAATGATTTGTCCGGCCAAGAGCCAATAAAACCGTGGCGCAAGCCCGGCCATGGCAAAGCCCAGCATCATGACCACCATGGACAAACGAATGACGCGCCCTGCGCCCCAGACATCGATGAAGCGGGCCAAGAAGAAGGCGGAGAGCGCCGTCGCTCCGGCATAGACCGCTATCGCGCGCGCGGCCTCAGCCTCATTGATGTTGAAGGTCAGGGTCAGATTGATGAGCAGCGGGCTCAAGAGCAGGCCCTGGGCACCGACGATGCAGACGACCAACGCCAGCGCTAAGGTCTGCAAGCCAAGATTTCCACTCAATGGAGCGCTGCCCTGGGCAAGTGGCTGTGATGTCATAAAATCCCCGCGATCAGGCTCTTGACGAACAGAACAAAGCCGGTCGCCATCAAAACCAGGGTGGCGATCGGTCGAAATAGTTTTGGGTGCAGGCGGTGATAGAGCTCCTTGCCCGTCTCGAAGCCTGCAAACATGAGCGGCAAAAGCGCAAGGCCTAAAGCGACATTGCGAAGATCAATCGCTCCGGCAAGACGCATGCTGATGATAGCGACCCAGGCAACCAGGGCGTAGAGCGCAAATAAGGTGGCGCGGGCTCGTAGTGGATCGGTTTGGCTGGCCAGCAACATGAAGACCGCCGGTGGTCCCGACATGGCGGCTGCGCCGTGCATAAAGCCACAGACAATGCCGGTGCCAAACTGAGCCGGTGTGCTGGGCCGTGAACGCAACGTGAAGCCGCGCAGCAAGATATATGAGGCCAGCATGATAAGCAGGCCGATGATCATACGAAGATAGGTTTCGGGCACCACGAGCAAAATGACCACCCCGAAAGGGGTGCCGATCACACTGCCCAGCACGATCTTTGAGAGCAGCGGCCAATCGGCTTGACGGTGAATGCGGGTCAGATCGATGAGGCCAAAACTGGCTTGCAGAATCACAATTAGTGGCACCACAAAGGCTGGTGGGTAAAATAGCGCCAACACCGACACAGCTACGAGCGGGAACCCAAACCCCGCAAGGCCGCGTACCAAAGCGGCAAGGAAGATTATGGCAGCGATAAAGACCAGCGTGACAGCAAATTGCGAGGCTGTGCTTTCCGGGGATAAGCCGGGCAGGGACCGCAAGGGCGCCAGCACCCAGTCTGTGGCGGTGGCGAGGCTGGTCACAATGGTGTTGAAGAAGGTTTCCATTTCTTGGGCTTAGTCCTTGTTGTTCGGCCCGGCAAGCCTGACAGCGCTTGGCGCGAGTCGCGGTGATAACGACGATGCGGGCGGCCCGCAGGAATGGGCCGTTCCAACGCTTTTGACGCCTGGCGTCCATACGGGGCGCGTATGTCTTTCCCAGGCCTTCACCGTCGGTCGTGCACACCAACGTTGGCTTGGGCAGAACTAAAAACAGCCGGTCATGGCTAAGGCCAAAGCGCGTACAATGCGTCAAAATTCATGCAATTATGATTTAAAATAGGATACTTGTGGCGATTAGTTAATTTTTCAGTTGCAATGCACCTTAAGGTTTAGTAAGCCAAGGTTATTGGATTTTGGCACTCTTTGTGTCCGATATTTTTTTAAGGATAGACCCATGGCCCGCACATTTTTGCTGGCAGCATTGCTGGTGTCCGCCACTTCGGCCGCCTCTGCGCAAATCGCGACTCCCAGTCCTTATGTCGATGTTGGCGTCGGCGCGGAGTTCATTACCGATCTCAGCACGAGCACCTCGAACAGCCAATTTGGTTCTTTCACCGAAAAAGTGGATTTTTCCTCTGGCGTCGCTGGTTTCGGTGAATTGGGCATGACCACCAACATCAACCCCATCGTCAAAGGACTGGGGTTTGTCGGGGTCTCCTTCGGCGATACCAAATTTGACTATGACGTGACCGCGACGGACGGCGATTACCTGCGCTCTTTGGCGGCAGTCGATGGCTCGCTAATCAACTACTATGCAGGCATTGGGCTGGGCTTTGAGATCGGCTCGCGCTTCGAAGTCGGGGCCAACGCCAAAATCGGCGGATCGCGTTTTGCCTACGATTCTTTTGCCGCGACCCAGTTGGATACAGACCAAGATGCCAACCCGCAGACAATTCTAATCGCCTCTGATGAAATCAACGCCTTCTTGGTTGGGCCAGAGGTCAAAGTGTCCTTTGATATCAGCCCGCAAATCGAGTTTGTAGCGACTGGCAATACCATGCTGCATTACAACTCGGTAAATGTGTTCGAGTCGGATCGCATGACCAGCTACTACGTTGGTGGCGGGGTGCGCTTTAAGCTGTTGCCCTAGACCTAGCGCCCACGGCCGACGCCATTGGCCAAGGCTCTATCGACCCAGTCGCCATTAGGCCCAACCCAACGACCTGGTGCCAATTGCGCCCACGGCCATGGGGCTTGCCCCTGAGCGGCTGATCTCCTACCTTAGGCAAAATACAGATTACGCTGCGCTGCAGTCGTCTGCCGGACGGGCGCGCACAGCACGCGGCGGCGCGCAAAGTGCGCGCAGACAGTTTGTCGGCTGCCCTTCGGGGTAATCGGCGTTGAGCAGAAGGGCTAGTTGGCGCTAGCCCTTTTTGCTTTTGTGGGGATGGGAATGGGCGCTTGAATTTTGGCGCCTAGAGCGTCGGGCGCTGGTGTAGCGACAGCCCATCCGCTCTAGCTGACTGATTCTGACACAAGTCCATGCTCACTCGTGTTGCCATTCGTTCGCGGCTTGCGCCAAATCGCGCTAGGCTGCCAAGTCGCGTTGGTCTTCGCGCGCGAATATCCATTTGTTTTCGCAAGAGTTTTGCGGGTCGAAGCGATAGCCCTCAATCGCAAAATCTTTCAAATCCTCAGGCTGGTCGACTTTATTCACCAGCATGAAGCGCGCCATCAGTCCGCGCGCTCGCTTGGCGGAAAATGAGATGCTGGTCAACCGGCCATTGCGCCATTCCTTGAAGTCAGGCGTAACGACGGGAACGCTTAATTCTTTGGGCTTAATGGCTTTGAAATATTCTTGGCTCGCCAGATTTATGACCCACTTAGCGCCCGTGTCTTTCACGTCGGCTTTCAGCGCCTGAGTAATGCGTGAGCCCCAAAAGGCGTACAGAGTCTTACCTCTTGAGGTTGTCAAGCTGCGCCCCATTTCTAGCCGGTAGGGCTGAATTCCATCCAGAGGCCGCAGCAAACCATAGAGGCCTGAAAGGATGCGCAAGCGCTCCTGGCTCGCCAACAGCTCGGGCGTATCCAGGCTGCTGGCGTCTAGCCCTTGATAGACATCACCGGCGAAAGCCAACATGGCTGGCTTTTGCCCGGGAGCCTCGGGGTCTAAATCAAGTGTTTGGAATCGCTGGTAATTCAGCTCGGCCAAGGTGTCTGACAAGTCCATCATGGCTGCAATTTTCTTGGCCGACAGCTTCTTGAGCTTGCGCGCCAGCATCGCGCTTTGATCGGTCAGGCGCGCGGTTGTCATGAGCTGGGCGTCGAAGGGCGTTTCAAAGTCGAGTGATTTTGCCGGGGATAGAAGGGCCAACATGCAGCAGTCCTTTTTAAAATTCTGGAGCCGTTCGCTATCCTAGGTAAGACAGAGCGCGACCCATGAAAAGTGGGTGAGACAAATCGGGGGACAAGCCGGGCGGCCATCGCGGACAGCGAAGCAACCGCATGGCGTGATTATGGGGATGGCGGTCAAAGCGATCGACATCGGAATGACCTGGGATCTGGGGCTCCTTCGCTGACATTGAAAAGCAAGACTGACGAAAAGGATTCGCCCATGCACGGAAAACTTACTCTCCTCTGCGGCCCCATGTTTTCCGGCAAGACCACTGAGTTGCTGAAGCGTTTGCTCTGGGCCTCGAACGGGCAGGGTAAGAAGGTTGCCGCCTTCAAGCCCGCTTATGATCAGCGTTATGCGAAAATGAAGATCGTCAGCCACGAAGGGCTTTCGGCGGAAGCTGAGGCGATCTACCACTGGGGCAATACCAATCAGCACCTGCGCGAAGCCAAGATAACCAGCGTCTTTTTCGACGAGGTTCAGTTCTTTACACCGCCGAATTTCCGCGGGGATATCGTGTCCATCGTGCAAGACTTGCTCGATACCGGCATCGACGTTGTCGCGAGCGGTCTGGATATGGATTGGCAGGGCAAACCCTTTACAGCGACCGCTATGCTTGCGGCCATGGCCGAAGAGATCAATAAGCAAAAGGCGATTTGCGCGGTCTGCGGCCGACCGGCGAGCCGCAGCTTCAAGAAGGGCGGCAATCACGCCAAGGTTGAGATCGGTGGCAACGATTTGTACGAAGCGCGCTGTCTGCGCCACTGGTCAATGCCTGAAGACCAGCAGGTGGATTTGTTCGAGACGTTCAACGAACTAAAGCCCATCCGTGTTGTCGAGACTACGAGCCTAAAGGGCAGCGAAGCCGGGCAAGAGCAAAAAGCGGAAGCGGGAGCTGCCTAACCAACGAGCCCGGCACGGTGTCGCCTAGGCTTCACCCGGGCGGCTCAGCTCAAAGACCTTATCTACCTGAGCATAGTCGCGATAGCCACAGCGGGCCAGCAGCAGCATGGCTTCTTGATCGACCATGCCGTCTTTGATGTAAGCGTCGTCGATATAGATGCCGGTCACGAGCCCCAGCACCATGGCGTTTCGTCGGCCCGCTTGGCTCGACGGTAGCTCAATGATATCGTGAACCTTGCACTCTAGGCTGGCGGGCGCACCCGCGACGCGCGGCGCAGCCACCGATTGGCTGCGCGCTGGGCTCAAGCCTGCATAATCGAACTCGTTCACCTCTGGTGGCAGCAAAGCCGATGAAGCGTTCATCGCCTGTGTCTGTCGGGTCGAGACCAGGTTAGCCACGAACTCGCCGGTTGCCTCACAGTTGCGCAGGCTGTCTTTCTCGCCGGACGAAGAAAACTGGACCATAGCCGGAGCGTCACAGACCAGGTTAAAGAAGCTGTAGGGCGCAAGATTGGCTTGACCTTGCGTGTTCACGGTCGAAATCCAGCCGATGGGGCGCGGGATGACCAGAGCCTTCAAAGGTGTGTGACGCAGACCGTGATCTTGGGATAAGGGATCATAAAACATGGTGACAGGGCTTTTCTGAGCTGAGAGGCTGCTTGCATATATGAAGCTAATCGAAAATGTCTACCGCCCGGCTCAGGTCTTTGCGGATCTGGGTGATGATTTTAGTGATGTGGTCGAGGCCAAGGCCTTTGCGGATCCGCGTTTACGTTGGAGCAACGTGCGCGCTGCTGCTAGCATTGGGCTTGTACCCGATCCTGGGGCGAGCGGCGAGGCGGACTGGATCGCCCATTTTGCCGAGTTTCGCCCGCTGCCAGACGGGATGCCCCAGCCGCGGGCCATGCGCTATCATGGCCACCAATTTCAGGTCTATAATCCCGATTTGGGCGACGGCCGCGGGTTCTTGTATGCGCAAGTCTATGAGAAGGGCAGCGGGCGACTGCTGGACCTGGCCACCAAAGGATCGGGCAAGACGCCTTATTCGCGCGGCGGCGACGGTTGTTTGACACTGAAAGGCGCGGTGCGAGAAGTTTTGGCCGCCGAGATGCTGGAAGCCTTGGGTGTGCCCAGCTCGCGCGCCTTTTGCGTGGTGGAAACCGGCGACCAATTGCAGCGCAATGATGAGCCTAGTCCGACACGGGCGGCGGTCCTCACCCGATTGGGCCACAGCCATGTGCGCATTGGTACGTTTCAGCGGCACGCCTTTGAGCGCGCGATTGATCGCTTAGAAATCCTGGTCGATCACAGCCTTGTCCACTATCACAGCGACCTGTTCGGCTCTGGGCCGCTTGAAAGCGTGTCGCGGCGGGAGCGCGTGGAAGCGCTTTTACGCGCGGTGACGCTGGCCAGCGCCGATCTATGTGCGCGCTGGATGATGGCGGGCTTTGTCCACGGTGTCTTGAACACGGACAATATGAATGTCACCGGCGAGAGTTTCGATTATGGGCCTTATCGCTTCTTGCCCCATTTTGAACCCGGATTTACAGCCGCCTATTTCGACCATCAGGGCTTGTATGCCTATGGTCGGCAGCCTGACGCTGTTGTCTGGAACCTGTCGCGCCTTGCCGGTGCGCTGGGCCTGCTGGTCGAGGACGTCCAAAACCTCGCGCCCATTTTGCAGGAATTTGGCTCGCGCTTTGCTGCCAGCTTGCGTCAGCATTTCTTTTGGCGGCTAGGACGGCAGGCCAGCGGCGACCCGCAACAGGGCGAAAGCCAAGATGCTGTCATGCGAGAAGCCTTCAGCGCGTTGGCGGCCAGTGGTTTCGGCTTTGAAGCCTTCTTTCATGCCGCAGGCTATGGCGACCAACCGGATTTGCTGCCGCCTGACTTTCAAGAGTTTCTGGCGCTGTTGGATGCTTACCCGCGCCAGGGCCCGACCCTTAAGGCGCCAGTTAGCTTGCTCTATGACGAGATCGAATCTCTTTGGGGGGCCATCGACCAACGCGATGATTGGCAGCCCTTCCACGACAAAGTGGCGGCCATTCGTCGGTTTGGTCAGGCTATGGCCGGGTAGGTGGGCCAAGCGCACTGCAAGCCGCCGTCACGCCTTGGCTATCGGTCAAGTGAAAGGCTGCGGCCCTTTCAGCTTCATTTTGGCTCCGCATTGTTGACCCAATTCTTGGCTAGTCATGAGGGGATTTTAGCAAAATACCTTTTTGATTTATGCGCATTTTTTCGACCTTGTTGTGGGGGCTGGTCTGCCTGTCGGCTGTTGTCGCGGGCGGCTTTCTGGCATCCGAATTAGCTGGCGGGCGTAGCGAAAGCTGGAGCGCGACCAACGTGACGGCGAGCCAAGTCCGCGCCGAGCCTCGGACCCAGTTTCTGGCTGCTGGCGAAACCAAGCTGGCTCGCCGCCCGGCCATTAACCAGACCACCAACCAAGCCTCAGTTCCAAAGCTCAGCTTGGTTCGAGCAGCCGCAACCAGCCCCACTGAAGAACAGGGCGGGGCTGCCAAGCTGACCTTGGCCAATTTCAATGAAGATGACCGCTTGGGAGTGGTCGCAGGGCTGGCCGTCCCAAAAATCGAAACGCCGCCAACGCTGCAAACGCGCAGCGCAAGTCGCGCGACCCAAGGGCTCAATACCCGTGCACCGGTCTTGAGTCTCCCAAGCTTGCAGAGCTATCAGCAGGCCCAAACGACTGGCTTAGAGCGTAGCGACGGCGCTACAAATCACACGGCACCCAAGTTGGCGCTGGCGGCTCCCCAGTCGGCGCTGGCTGCGCCTGAAGGGCTGGACGCTATTCCCAAAGGGGTTGGGCTGGCAGCGCTATCTTCAGACAGCGCACCGTTGCGGGGTCTTGAAGCGCAAGGCAAGTCGGTAAGCTTATCGCTTTTTGGCTATAGCCAAAGCCAAACGAACTCCAACGAGAATGCCCCCAAATTAAAGCCCTCGGAACCGAAAGCAAAGGCTCGAAATACCGCCATGCCCCCTCCCGAAGCGACCCCCGAAAAGACACCAGAAGAGGCACCCATTCCGAGTTGGTCGGAGATTGATCCTAATCTTCAGGTCGCCAGTTTGAGCGATTCGCCCGAACTGACGCCCGGCTACAAATCCAGCAAGACCAAAAAATCGCGTACAAGCTTTCCGCGTTTAGATATCAGCGTTGCGCTCTATGCTATGCATGAGCCGCTGCCCGCCAGTCAAAAAGCGGACCGGATTTTGGTGGAAAAGGGCGCGCGCTTGCTGCACCTGATCGACGGCGACCAACTGGTAAAATCGTACCGAATTGATCTGGGCTTTAGCCCGGTTGGCCATAAGCTGGCCGAAGGCGACGGCAAGACGCCCGAAGGCGATTATCGTATCGACTGGCGCAAGCGCGATTCAGAATTCTATCGCGCGCTGCACATCTCCTACCCGAACGAGCAAGACGCGAGTATCGCCAAGTTTTCGGGCCGTGATCCGGGCGGCGCCATCATGATCCACGGGCGGCCCAATGGTTTTGGCGACAATGACCCGCTGGCGCCTGACTGGACGGCGGGCTGCATCGCGGTCAAGAACGCGCATATCGAGGAGCTTTGGGCGGCCGTTGAAGACGGAGCGGCGATCAGAATTCGCCCTTAGTCAAACGGCACAGAAACAAAAAAAGCGGCGGCTCTCGGGCGAGGGCTGCCGCTTTTTGCATGGGTGGCTTTCGTTGCTCTTATCGCATTTGGGTACTGACAGCTCTGACGTCTGCTAGTGCCTGAACCAGCCTTCGAAAAGGCGCAACGGGCGCGTGATGGCGGTCAGATGGCGTTCAGGGCCGGCGCGATCTACCTCAATCTAGTGAAAAGACAACATTGGTCTGGCCGGTGCCTGAACTTGGAAAATAGGGCGTAACCACTTCGCCACGGCCCTTATACTGGTCCCAGCCCAGCGCGGCGAAAAGCATGACGGTATCGTGCATGTCGCCTTCGCCGTCGCAGTAGTGCGCGTAGTCCGGCAGCATTTTCAAGAAGGTCTCGATATCGCCCTTCTGCCAAAGCTCAAGGACGCGCTCGTCCACTTGGCGATTGAATTCGCTGGAGATTGTGAAGGTTCCGTTGTTCTCAGCGTAGATATCGTTGGGCCAAATCTTGTGGGAAAGCGAGCCCGAGGCGATCAGCGCCACTTTTGAATCACTGGCTTCGATCCCTTTGCGAATGGCCTCGCCGAGCTTTCTTGAAGCGGTGTGGCTGTGAACGGTGCACCAGGCGGCGACCGACACCACCTTGAGCGCTGCATCCTCGTTCATATAGCGCATGGGCACCAACGTACCGTACTCAAGCTCCAGATGCTCGACCTGGTGAGACAGGGTGTAGACCCCGTCATCTTGGGCGATCTTGGCGATCAGATCGCCGAGCTCGGGGTTGCCTTGGTAGTCGTAAGGCAGGTTTTCGATGAATTGCGGGAACTCGTTGCTGGCGTAGTTACCCTTAAAATGGGGCTTGGCGTTGATGTGGTAGGCCGAGTTGACCAGCCAGTGGGTATCTAAGACCAGAAAGGTATCGGCACCTGCTTCGCGAGCGCGGCGGCCGATTTCCCGGTGGCCGTCGATAGCGGGTTGGCGGCAGCCCTTAAGGGGCCCCTCCATTTCTGACAGCAGCATCGTGGGAACGTGGGTTGTTTTGGCCGCAAGTACGAGTTCGCCCATGGTGTCATCCTTGTGTTAGCGGAGTTAGCGCAGCCGCTCATGCGGCCGGGAATGGTGCAAGCGAGTCGAGCTTCGCAAGGTCTCGACCATCTATCAATCCTATGGTACTGATTTGAGGTATGGAAAATTTCGATGTATGGAAGCTGGAGCTGCACGCGCTGCGCGTCTTGGTGACTGTTTATGATACGGGCAGTTTCACGGCGGCCGCTGAGCGCTTAGAGCTGAACCAATCGACCGTTTCTTACACTATGGAGCGGCTGCGCGGCGTCTTTGCCGATGAACTGTTCGTGCGTCAGGGGCGGGGGACGGCACCCAGCGAGCGCTGCCACATTTTGGTCAGTCAGGCCCGCAGTCTGCTGCGCCAGTACGAAGACATGACCAAGCCCGTCGCCTTCGAGCCCATGAGCTTCGATGGCCGCTTTGTCCTGTCGTGCAATCCATACGAGGAGTGCGTTCTGCTGCCTGCGCTGTGGTCCGCCATGCAAGAGCAAGCCCCCTTGGCTCAGCTCTCGGTCATCCGCACCCGCAGCCAGGGCGAGCAACAATTGATGGAAGGATTGGCGGATGTTTTGGTCTCGCCCCAGGCGCTGACCAATGCGGGGCTGCAAAAACGCTGGCTGTTTGGCGATCGCTACGTCTGTTTTGTGGGGCAGCCCAAAGCCAAGGATAAGTTGAACTGGGCCAGCTATCAAAACGCCCGGCATATCCGTTTGCGCTATGACGAGAGCTGGTTTCCGCTTTACAGCGACCTGCTGAAACAACGAGGGGTCCGGCTCAAAGCGGCGTTGGAGGTTCCAGGACTGTCGAGCTTGCCGCCGATTTTGCAGTCGCTTCGCCAGAAAAGCGAGGGGCCAGAGGTTGTCTTTACGGCGCCCGAACGCTTGGCTTCCACTCTGGGCGGTCTGTATGAGGCGCGATTGCACAAGGTGAGTGCGCCTTTTGATTGTCGCTTCGACGTATCGCTGTATTGGCCGAGCCGGGACCAAGATTCACCGCGCAGCCGCTGGCTGAGGAGCCTTATCGTGCAGGTCGCTAAAGGGCTTTAGAATCCGCTGGATGGGCGGCGCGCGTGTGAGAGTCGCAAATGTGGCCGCATTTTGATGCAATTCACCTTATCGGCGGTGCAAACGGCAAAGCTTGCGCGCAAATCCCCCTAGATTTCGCATAATTCGCGGTGGAATTTCAATTTAAGGTGGAAACCACTTATTTATTCCGATATGTATGAGACCAAGAATAGGTCCGAAAAGGGCTCTCGCTCGTTAATTTGATTTGTGAATTTGGCTTAACAGCCCGTTGAATAAGTGTGTTTTTGAACGCAACAGAACGTTCAAGCGTTAGGTTGCATGCGACCAATGCCGACGAGATCGTCGGTCACATCAAAGACAACATTGATAGCCGAATTCTGTT
>JAUIDR010000001.1 GCA_030428565.1 Alphaproteobacteria bacterium | reverse complement strand
CTGTCCGGATCTGTCACGTTGGCCTTTGCATCCTCGGTCACGGTGTCGTCAGGCAATTTTGGCTTGCGGCCAGGCTTTTTCTTGCCGCTCGCGGCTTCCTCGACAGCTCGTGCCTCGATTTTGGCCTGCTGTCTGGCACGTTGTTCGTCCGCTTCGCGCAAGAGCCGCTCTTGACAGGTGCGCAGCCTAGACATGCGATCCGACGGGTCCCGTAAATCAGCAGGCAGAAACTCTCGATGAATTGTCAGATCTGCCCGCTAAAAACGGTTTATCCCGTGGCGCTTTTGCTTTTTGTGTCATTGTGTATCTCATTCCAGATCCGCTTGACAGCATCATAACTTTTGGGTTTTTCTCCAAGTCGAGAAAGTGCCTCGGCTACGAGATCACAGCCCGAAGGATTGGTTGCCGCATCGGTAGCGTCGTTCCTAGTGGGGTTGATACCAAATTCTTTTAGCTTCAGCAGAATGCGCCAGATCATAAGTTTCTTTCCGATTTCATTGGGGCGACCTTGTTTTCTTTGGGGCGACCTTGTTTTCTTTGGGGAGGTGCAACAATTTCGCCCAGAAGAAATAACGAAAGCCATGCATGAGCAAGAAATGGAAGTAATTCGGTTGGTCGCCGTATTAAATGCTGTCCAATTGCGTATTTTAGGGTGTCATACGCGTCTATCGAGTTTTCGGACGCCCCAATCAGACCTTCGAGATCTGCATCAAATGAGGCAAGAGCGCCAACGTCTAGCTGCATTTTCCTGAACCTTTCACTCGCTGTTTGGGCACTAGCGAAATTCCCGTCATTTTTTGGTCCAAACAATAGAGGCATTAGTTTCATGGCAATGAAAGCTACTAGGGCGTTCTTCTCCGTCTCGCCTAGGTTTTTCATGTTCTGCCCAAACCATCGCTCGCGACATGCCCTGCCCATTTTTCCATCAGGACGCGCCGTTGCTCAATGTAGTCAGTCCGTCTATAGGCGCGAACTACAGCACTATCGACTGTATGGCCGAGTACCGTCTCTGCTACCTCATGGGGAGCGTCAGTTTCTTCAGCAAGCCATGTTCTGAGACTTGTACGAAAGCCGTGTGGCCGTGCGGACAATCCTCGCCGCTCCATCATTCGGGACATTGTTGCGTGAGAAATTACGCCCTTTCTAGCGGACGGGAACAAAAACCCATTTCGTGCGAAAGGTTTTGCCAGTTCAATTACGCGTAGGGCCTCATTTGACAATGGCACCCGAAACTCTTGGGTTCGGTGTTTTTGACCTTTCATATCCGCGGCTGGTACAGTCCAAATATCTGCGACTATGTCCTGAGGCCTACAGAAGCGGATTGGTTTCGAGCGCAAGCCCGTTAGAATTAGAAGCCGGAGTGCAAGGTGGGTTACTATTGGCTCTGAAATGCTGGAATAGAAATCGGGCACATCGCGCCAGGGCATAGCCGGAACATGGGTGGTTTCGTGGCGCTGCTTTCCTAGCAAAGCTCTAGCCTTATCCGTGGCTTGCAGGTCAACGTCTAGCCCCAGTGCGGCTGCGTGCCTAAAAACAATACTAAGACGGTTCAGGGCCTTCTTTGCTGTCGCTGCTTTGTCATGCCAAATAGGGCCCAGCGCATCTCTTAGGTCTCGTTGATCAATGTCTTCAATTGGCAATCCTCCAAGCTTGGGCAGCACGTGAAGTTCCAGAGGGCTGAACCAACGACCGGCCTTGCCATCATCTTTCAGTTCTGCCTTCCTGGCCTCAAAGGCACCCGCAGCGATATTTTCTAGTGTCATGCTAATGCGATTGGCTTCCCTTGTTTTGCGCTCACGCTCTTTGATCGGCGACTTTCCCTGAGCTAACAGAGCTCGCGCGTTCGCTGCGTTCTCCCTGGCCTGCTTTAAGGTGACGTCAGCTTGGCTTCCCAATCCCATTTCTGGCCGGCGTTGCCCCCACGTGTAGCGAAAGACCCACTGACCGCCTCCGTCCCTACGTTTGACAAACCATAGCCCCCCGCCATCGCAATGTTTTCCGGGTGGTGCAGATTTGATGAAGGCTGCGGTTAGCTTGTGGCGAGCTTGCATTTGATCCACCTTTCCATCCACCATACATTATTGGATATATATAGACGATGAAATGCAATCAAGTACAATAATGCATTGGTTTTTATGAATATAAGAAATTAGAAGCATACAGATGGGCCTTGATGAATGAATGTTCAGTGCTCCCCAGCAGCACCATTTTTGAAGAAAATCACAACATGATTGGCAAATGTAGCGGTGCTTTCGCCCGCTATTTGGGCTCTGTTGGGTCTGTTCGCGCATATTGACGCTTGCCCGCTTGGATTGCTTCACCCCTTCGTAGTGCCTGATAAGAAGTAAACGGCCCTCAACGCGTCAGCCGTAATCTCGTTTTGCAGCCAGTTAGTTTGAGCCCCAACTCTTATCTGAGTGCTCAATGTAGACTAAATGTGGTACAAAGTTTTTGAACACTCGGCGCATCTAGATGTAGGGTTTTTAGAACGTTACTTTACTTAGGGCATCGTGAACTCGCGATAGGCGTGGGTTGCACGCGAGCAGAACGAGGAGGGTTTCCGGTGAAACAACGGCGTATCGTGACCGATCGGATCGAAGTTGCCGTCATCATCGGGGACAACTTGGTCTTTGAACCGCACGGCCATGATGAGTTTGTCATCAGCGCCAACGTTATCGGCGACGAAATGCTACAGCTAAACGGAAAGCCGCACGTTGCGCCAGAGGGAGCGACGACCTTGTATAATCCGGCGGATATTCAGTCGGGCGAAGGCACCTCACAATTGGTCAGCGTCTACCTGCAGCCGGACTACTTGCAACAAGAATTCGGCGCTTCCCAACAGGTGCATTTTGATCGGCCTGTGGTCTTTGACAAAGGCCTTTTGAAAGCGATGCAGGGTCTGATAAGCCCAGTTCTCAACAACGACCATGGCTCGCTTTTGGAGGAAATGGTCATCGAAGCGATCTTGCCGACTTTTGAGCGTCAAAGCAGCCGCAGTCAGACACGCGATGTGGCGCACTTGAAGGCTATTCCTACATGCAACGACTGGCGCGTTCGGCAAATAAAAGAGCTTTTGCTCAGTGACTTAGGTGCAACGCCCTCGCTTGATCAGTTAGCCAACGAGATCGGCATAGGCAAGCCGCAAATGTTGCGCATGTTCTCGGGCGCGACAGGCCTGCCATCGGCGCGTTGGCAGCGCCAAGTGCGCTTGCGTGAAGGGCGGCGAATGCTCAAACTCGGCGTTCCCATTGCACGCGTGGCCAATGAGCTTGGCTTTGCAGATCAAGCCCACTTCACGCGCTTTTTCTGCCGTGCATATGGAATGCCGCCGGGCAGATTTTCCCGACTACACCAACGTTCAAGAACGAAAGGCTAGGTTTCGCTAGCGTTTTGTCATCAGCAATCGGCGGTTGCCGAAATTGGGAGGATGACCATGCCCAGCGACACTGGCAAAGCGGCAATATTCAGTCTTGAGAGTTTGCCGGAGCAATTTGACAACAAGGTCAAGGATCAGTTCGATAAGAATTTGGTGGTTCCTCTGTCGTATTTGTTGCCCGATCATATGAAGACTATGGAGCCTACTAGAGCGGGTACTTTGCTGCTGAACGCGGACCAGAAATGCCCGTCTGATGCGGTTTCTGCGCGCGATGGGCTTGAGGCCTTGGACGCGGTGGGCCAAGTTGTGATCGGCGCTGATGACGATGTCATTCGCCGGATTTTTGAACAAGATTCTGTTCGCGGTTTTCTAGGCGGTCGGTCCAGCGAAGAACTCTACCTTTGCCCCTATGGGCCCGATGAGTACGCCATCCGATCGCCCGCCAAACCAGACGAAGCCAAGGGATGGCGCTTTGATGACTATACCTTCGCCCTGGTCTGGGTCATAGATACCCCCGATCAAAGCAATGCGGGCAAGGTCGAGTACGTAAATTTCAAAGACTGGCAGCGAGAAAGTTCAGGCGAACAGCTATGTGAGCTGCTGTCGACACGGCAGGTGCGCAGTCTCTATATACCGGCCGGGGCCTGCTATCTCATGCGCCGGAGCACGGCGGGCCCGCGGGTGACGCCGCCCGCCGAGGGCAGCAAGCGTACAGTCATAGTCCACACCCACGCCTCGGACCATGATCTGCGCGATGATCCCATCAGTCAGATCCGTTCGGGTTTCATTTATGAAGATCGGCCGGTTCACAGATCGAGACAACCGGTGGCCGCTGGGAACGCATAGTCGTTTCGCCATTGTGTGAGGGCTTGCCGAGCATGAGCGATCGCTTAGGAATTTCGCCAGTGCGAGACGTCATTCGCCGACATTGGCCCGACACAGGCCGACACTGAGTGCCACTGGCCGCCACTGGCGGGCTCGCAATGCCGCGAGGCCGGCAGGGGACTGGCGCCCGACGCCTGTGTCGGTCCAGCGCGCTCACTGTTTTGTTGGTTTGTCACAGGCGCTGAGGGGGATAGAACTTGCATAGCCCTCCAACCATCATGGAAAGCGCCACCGAATGACCCGCCTATTGTCTGTTTTGACCCTTCTCCTGGTTAGCCTGACCGCGGGGGGCTGGCTTGCACCTCAGCCAGGCCAGGCTCAAAATCTTTGGGTTTGGCAGCAAAGGATAGATTGGCAATTCAAGGTGGACCAACTGGCGCCTGAAGATTTTGCCCGTATGCAAGCCGAAGATAAGGACAACCTGCTGGTCTTCGATGTTCGCGAAGAAGCTGAATACGCGGTATCGCACCTTGAGGGTGCCCGGCGGGTCGACCCCAATATTGATCCGCAGGCCTTTGTTCAGCGTTTTGGTGACCAAGTGCGGGGCAAGCATTTGATCTTTTATTGCTCCATCGGTTGGCGTAGCTCGGAATTGGCCGATGTCCTGGCACCACAGCTTGCAGGGCAGGGGGCGAGTGCGATTAGCAACCTGCGCGGCGGCATATTTCGCTGGCATAACGAATCACGCCCACTTGTGAACGTGTCGGGCAGCACCGACAAGCTGCATCCCTATGGCCCGGACTGGGCGGGGCTGGTGCAGCGCCAATGGCTGACGGCCTATCAGCCCTGACATGGGTGCAATAAGCGTTGGTTTAGCCGCAGCGGCGCATGTGACAAGCGTCACATAGGGCTGGCATGCGGCCACCGCTAGCCTACGCCCCCAGGCGGTAAAGGCCTGGTCGAACTGCACAGGCCCGGCCAAACAAACCCTTAGCCCATATCTTTCTTCATCGTTTTCCCCGACTTCTTGGGCAGCCGAGGCGAGCCGCACACCGCACTCCCTCACTGCAACCGCCAGCTCAAACCTCCCCAACTTGCCCTGAGCTGACACGCCGAAAGGAGAAAACAATGAACCGCATGATCAAAATTGGCCTGATGGGCTTGGCGCTAACCGCCGCTATGCAATCCGCCGCCCTGGCGCAGTATGGCTCAAAGGTCAGCCGCTTCGTCAATGAGCTGCGATCACAAGGCTATCGCAACGTCGAAGTTCAGCGGACTTTGATGGGACGCTATAAAATCGAAGCTAAGAAAGGCGGGGATTCGCGAGAGATCATCATCGATCCCAATACTGGCCATGTCTTCCGTGATCGACGCGAACGGGACGATGAGCGCTCGCATGGCAGCAATGGCGGTTATAGCAATAGTTATGGTGATAACGATCATAATGACGGCTACGACGACAGCAATGACGACGACCATGGTAGCTATGGTGGCAGCAATGACGACGGTGGTTACGACGATCACAATGATGGTCACGATAGCGACCATGATAGCGGCCACGATAGCGGCGATGACGACGGTCATGATGGGCATGACGACGACTAATCGGTCCAGATGTATCGGGGCAGGCGGGCAAAGCGCCTGCTGCCCCTTAAAATACGGATCACTCTAGAGCTGCCAAAACGGCGGCCTTTGCTGCATCGCAAGGGCCAGCGTGCTCCGCTTCTGCTACGCCGCTTGTCGCGATGTTAGAAGCTCCTTGGCATTTACATTGGCGCAAATCCTGGACGTGGCGATCGCACCTGAAGGGCGGTCGCCGCTTTTGGTTTAATGCCGCAGCATGATTGCTTGCGTGGACCAGCCGTTAGGAGGCTGATATGGACTACCTATCGAAACTGCGAAGGCTGCTAACTGCGCGCTTGACTGCTCGAGCCAGGAGGACCGCTTTCCCAACGACCGCGACTAACGTGGCCTTCAGGGCTAGCTGGCCCGCCCAAGCTGCAAGTGCCCTAACCACAAGCGACCATGCCAAGGAGAGCCGCATGTCGGATAACCGACTTTGGATATTTCTGACGATATTCTTTTCGACAATCTTGTGCCTGCTGGCCTTTGTTGAATTTGTCCTCGTGCTCAACGACAGCGCCATCAAAATTGACTGGAAGTACATTGAGTACATCGAAATTGCAGAAGTTGTTTTTGCGGTGTTGGGCTTTGTGTCGGGTATGACGGCGACATTCCGTTTCTATCGAGACAACTCGCGTCTGACGCGCCGGGTCGGCAATGTTCAGAAAAAATTTGAGACCCTGGTCGCTGACGTCTTTCGCGAATGGCAATTGACCGATGCCGAGAGTGAGATAGCCTTGTTGCTGATAAAAGGCTTCAGTATTTCTGAGATTTCGAGCATTCGCGAAAAGAGCGAAGGCACCGTCAAAAATCAGTGCAGTGCGGTCTACCGCAAGGCGGGCGTATCCAGTAAGCAGCAGCTGGTCTCAAACGTCTTGGACATGCTGATCGGCCAGAAGAGCTAGGCCAAAAGAGCTAGGCCAGAAGAGCTAGGCCCGTTGGCGCCAAAGCAGGCGCAAGGTGCTTTTTTCTGGCCGGCGTGCATATCCTGTGTTGACAGCAGCAGGGCGGTCGGCTAAAGACGGCGAACCTTGAAACAGGGCGGTGCCGCGGACGGCTGGTTGGCCAAAATGGGACGCTTTTAATACCCTGTTTCAAAGCAAAAAATGACTTGATGGACCGGGCATTGCCTGCTATCTCGTCGCCATTGTTCCGCGATAGCTCAGTTGGTAGAGCAACTGACTGTTAATCAGTGGGTCGCAGGTTCGAGCCCTGCTCGCGGAGCCATTTTTCTTATGAAAAGCAATAAGTTATCAGATTTTGAACTTCGCAGGGTCGCCCTTGCGTAGTAACGCGGAGCAAACGGCGTTACTACGGTGCTAGATCCGGGCACAAAAAAAGGCCCCCAAACCTTAGGGAAGGCCTGGGGCATGCTTGCGGTCTGAGGGATTAATTTTTCATATCGACCAGCGCAGGGCGGCGACGGATGTCAGCAAGCTCAATACTACATCCGGGAAGGCCCAAAACCTGGATACGATCAATGCCCTGCTCCAGCGATGGAAATCGATGCCTTTGCGCCCAGACGCCATAGGCGCGTAAACCGTCGGCGATTTTTTCACATTCATAGCTTTTGCTGAGTTCAAAGTAAGCGGAATGCGGCCAGTTACCGGAATAGCCGTTATACAAGGGTTGTCCGATCTGTTGCGCGGCGAGCATGGCGCCAATATCGCGAATGTAAAATATATGAGGCGCGCGTGCGACAACCAGCAGCTCGCGGCGATCTGGCGGGCCCGCCTGAGCAATTAGCGCTCTAATCTGAGTTCGCGAGTCTTCTGAAGCGTAATTGGATTTTTGCACCAGCCTGACGTCTGCGGCGTGCCAAAGAAAGAGGACGAGCCCAACGGCGCTGGTTAGCGCTCGAAGGTTGACCCTGTTTTGGATTTCTTGGAGCAGCAGGCCGATAAGAAGCAGGAGCGGGAAGCTAAAGACTATCATATAGCGCGCTACGGCTCGCAAAGCGTCAAAGCCGGGAAGGCTCGCCAAGACGAAAAACGCTGACACGCTGCCGATACCGGTGAAAAGCGCGAAGGTAACAAGCGCGGCGTTAGCCAGAATGCGGCTGTTCGCAAACAGGTCACGGGGGCGGGCCAGCGTGCAACCCGGCGCGCAACGCGGCGCCCAAACCAGCGCCCAACCCAGCGCGCAGAGCACAAGCAAGGTTGTTGGGATGCCTAAGAAAATCTCATGCTCGCTGCGCACCGGAACCTCCGGCAGCCAGGTTGAAATCGGCCGCCAATAGGGCAAACGATCCATAATGAGGTAGGACTGCGGGCGGGGAACCATGGTAGCGGTCTCACTCCAGGAGCGAGCAAAGCCGTAAAGCATGCTGACATAGGCATGAAACCCCATCACCGTCGCCATGCAGGCCACAGCAACCGCTGTTGCGGCGATGAGGAGGCCTTGGGCCGGGGTCGGATATCGCAACATCAGTGACAAGCGGCGCCAATCGCTCTTCAGGCACCTTATTCGTTGTGTGCGCGTTGTGGCGACGGCCGCGCAATAGACGATGCCACATAGAATTAGGGCAAACAGACCAAGGTAGACGTTGATCAGAATTTGAATCGAGCAGGCGAACAGGAAACCGAGCGCCGACGTTGGACGCCCAAAGCGCCCAAACCTTAGGGCAAAGAAAAAGCAATAGGGGATGGCAACCCGCCAGGCGAGCTGGGGGTGCCCGATTTGTGCCATAGAAGGCAGGCTAAACGCGAACACGAAGGCGCCAGCAAGCGCGAAGACGCGGCTTGGCTGCAATGTTCGCAAGACATGATAAGCCGCTAGGAAAGAGCCCAGGTAGCCCAAAGCAAACCAGATTTTGAACGCCAAATACATGTCCGCGCCGGAAAAGCGCGCCAACACAAAAGCCCAGGCCGTGCCTGCGTGTGTGTCGCTGAAGGCCAGCACGTAAGGGTAGGGATAGAACACCTGGGGTGAGACTAGGCTGGGCGCGCGCCCAGAGGCCCATTGCCAGATATGCTCCAGGACGAACATATTAAATCGCGTATCGCCCAGACCGCCCGGCATGTCTTGTTCGCCCAAGTAAAGCGGGCCGAAGAAGCTAAACCAGGCAGCCGTCAGGCCCAGCAGCGGGAAAAGTAGATCGAGCCACGACCTGCCGGGTGGGGCCGTGGTGGGGCGCTGCGCTCGAGGCGGCGGCGGGTGCCCTGCGTGGCGAGAACCCAGGCGAGAAATAGGGCGTTCACCTGGATGCTGACCTGGGCGCTCACCTGGGCGCTCACCTGGGTGATCTGCACTATCCGCACTCATAGCCTACGGCTCGCGTCTGACTGTTTTTGAAGGGGTCCACCAGATCATCGCTGTATTCGCCGGCGAGCAGGCGGTTCTTGGCGAGCAGATTTTGCCGCACAAAGCGGCTGAACGAAGCCAAGCGCTTGCCTTTGGCGGTCAGCTTTACGCAGCCATTTTCAATCGTGATGGTTCCGCTCTCGAGCTGCTCGGTCAGGCGCACGTCGACGAGCCGAAACTCGGGCATGTACTCGCGAACGAACACCTGTTCGATCGCATCGGCGCGAATGCCGCCGCCACGCTGTTGCAGTTTTTCTAACAGATAGAAGGAAAGCGAGCGGTCCAGGACGGTCGGCCCCGACAAGGCAAAGGCATAGCCGCAAAGCAACCAGATGGTGACAAGCAGCCCTTTTTCGAAACCGGAAAACCGCCGCCCAACGAAGACCAGCAGAACGCTGAGCAGGAGCACCGCTATCAGCGCGTCTAGCATGGCGCTGTAAAAGATGACGTTTACCGGCAGCCAGAGCGCATGGAACAGGTAGACCGCGACTAGTACCGTTGCGTAGAGCGCGGTGAGCCCAAGGGCCGCCAGGGTCTTGTGCCGATTATCCATCATAGTCAGAAGGCCAAGCCGCGGTTTTCAGTTGTCGCTGCGGGGTGAGTTGGCCGCCGCCAGGGCAGTGGCAAGATCTCATCGATCAGGCTCCTGTAGTCGATGGCGGTCAAATTGCTGTTGCGCGCAATCCCGGCAAGCATCAGGGAGATCAGCGTCAGGGTGCCGGTTTGAAAGACGATCAAAACCAGGACGCCCAGCGCCAGCGAGAACCACCCCGGCGTTGCCATGCCAAGGAATTTTAGAAGGATCGAGGCAAGAATGCCCAGGACCGACAGGGCGATGACGACGACGCAAGCCAGTCCGACGCGCACCAGAACGTCTTCTGCGAAAACGGTGAAGGCTCGGAAGCCGTGCAGTACGAGGCTCGCGAAGTTCATACGGCTCTGTCCGACGTAGCGTGGGCCGCGATGAATGGGAATTGGGCGGACCCGTAGTTTGGACGCGATAACGCTGGCGGCAACGTGCGTCCAGACTTCCTGCATTTGCGCTAGGCGCTGCGTCGCCTTGGGTTTCAAGGCCATGAAGTTGCCGAAGGCAATTTCGCGCCCGGTCAATGCGAGAAACAAATAGCGATAGATTAGGTAGAAAATCTTGAAGCGCAGGGTCTCGATGCGGCTGGCGCGTTTGGCGACCACGACATCGACCCCATCATCATTTAGAGCTGCAAGCAGCTCTGGGACCGACTCGGGCTTGTCTTCGCCATCGCAATCCATGACGACACAGGTGGCTTTGGGCATGGTCGCGGCGACATGGCCAATTCCAACCGCAATGGCGCGCTGGTGGCCGACATTCCGCTTGATCTTGATGATGACCCCTTTTAGGCCTGCCTCAGCGATCGCTACAGGGGTCAGGGGCTGCGTCACCGAGCCATCATCGACCGCAACAATAAACACATCAGGACCGAGGGTCGCGCCGAGATTTCGCACGAGCTGTGCGGTTGCTTTTACGTCTTCGAAGACCGGCATCACAACCGCAAGCGTCATAGGTCTAGCGTCCGTCGAAAATAGGCAATCGTCTCGCGCAGGCCGTCTTCCAGAGGCACGGTTGGTGTCCAGTTGAGCGCGCGACCCGCGAGCGTAATGTCGGGTTGGCGCTGCATGGGATCATCTTGAGGCAAGGGGCGGTATTCCAGCTTTGACGGCCCGCCGACAAGCGCCAGCACCTTTTCAGCAAGCGCCAGCATACTGAATTCTGCCGGGTTGCCGATATTGACCGGCCCAACGAAATCCGCCGGACTCTCCATCAAACGCAAGATGCCGTCGATCAAGTCGTCAACGTAACAAAAGCTCCGGGTCTGCGAGCCGTCGCCATAGATTGTAATCGCTTCGCCTTTTAGGGCCTGAACGATGAAGTTTGAGACAACGCGACCGTCATCGGGATGCATGCGCGGACCATAGGTGTTGAATATCCGCGCCATCTTGATTTCTAGTCCGTGTTGGCGGTGGTAGTCGAAAAACAGCGTCTCGGCACAGCGTTTGCCTTCATCGTAGCAAGAACGGATGCCAATCGGGTTCACGCGGCCCCAGTAACTCTCGTCCTGCGGATGGACTTCAGGATCGCCATAGACTTCGGATGTTGACGCTTGCAGGATCCGCGCCTTGAGCCGCTTGGCGAGGCCCAGCATGTTAATCGCACCGTGCACGCTGGTCTTGGTCGTCTGGACCGGATCGCTCTGGTAATAGATCGGTGAGGCCGCACAGGCCAAATTGTAGATTTGATCGACCTCGACATAGAGCGGAAAGGTCACGTCGTGACGCATAAGCTCGAAATAGGGATTGGCCAGTAGGTGGCGTATGTTTTCTTTGCCACCGGTGAAGAAATTATCGACACAAAGCACGTCGTACTTTTTTTCTATGAGCCGATCACACAAGTGCGAGCCCAGAAAACCGGCGCCACCTGTGACGAGAACCTTCTTCATGAAAAACAGCCCTATTTCGTTCGCTGCGTCCCCGCCAGCGGTCAGCCTAAGCGAGCCATTGAACTTTATCAGCTACCACCTGCAAGCTGTCACGGAAAATCCGCTCCGACGCAAGATAGGGTTCCACTTTTGAGGGAGGATTGGGGTGATTCACAAGCTAGCCTTGCGAAAAAAATGCTTATCAAAGTCGATGAGGGCGCTGAAATTGAAGCCTGCCCCGCGATATTGTGGCTTATTTGCAACAGATACCCGCTTTTTTGCGGCTGATCTTTGTTTTTTTCTTGCCGGCGAATCCGCGGACTCCTCAAGCTAAGGATGTTTTTAAAGAAGGCCGATTTTTACGGCTCAAATATTTTTGACACCCTTTTACGGATCGATTTAATGAAAAAGATTTTGATCGCATCGACTATGATCGGTGCAGTTGCAGGCGTTGCTAACGCACAAGACCTCACCGCTGGTGGTTTCGTTGATTTCCTGGCCGCGTATGGCGCGGGCTACGATGTAGTTCGCAGTGATGGCAGCGGCAGCTATCCCAACAATACTGGCATCGATAATCTGGATTATGGCGTAGATGCACGGCTGACCTTCGACTACTCCAACGAGACCAAAGCGGGCCTGTCCTACGGGGCGCATATTGAGTTGGACATGGATCAGTCGGACGTGGACAGCTTGGCCGGTTCTGGCGCGACATTCGAGTTTTTAGATCGTGACGGAATAACTGTCACCTCGCTTGGCATGGAAAAACAAGACCGTTTTGCCAGCGATAGCATCAGCTTCAATGACGGCTTCGTCTACCTGTCGTCTTCCTTTGGTACCTTCAAGCTGGGCGATACGGGTTCGGCCGGTAATGCGTCAAACCAATTGAATGTGCCCTATCTGGTCGGTGCCATCGAGGGCGATGCCTACAGCGGCCAGGAGCTGGAGCAAGTCCTGTTCACCAATTCCTTCGCCGGTATCGACTTTGAAGCGTCAGTCGATGATGATGCCAACTGGGCCCTCGGTGTTGGTTACGGTGCGGCCGTCGGCATGGCCGACGTTGCGCTGGGCATCTCGGCGCAACAAGACATGCTAGCGGGCTCAATCGGTGTCTCGGCAAACGGTCTGTCTTTTGGCGTCAACTATGCCAAGGAAGAAGTGGGCGCCACCACTGAATACGTTGCTGCTGGTGCCAGCTACAAAGCAGGTGCCCTGACCATTGGTAGCGGTATTGAGACCGAAATTCGCCATGGAGCCGTTAGCGGCGAAGAGATCGAGACAAACTATTTCGCCGGTGCCTCTTATGAGCTGGCGGATGGCTTGATGGTCCGGGTGGGGGTCGCCAATCTGGACAGCGATTCAGCCAACAATACCTCGGCATCCATCTATGACACGAGCCTGATGGCCGATTTCAGCGGCGTGTCCGGCAAGGGTTTCAACCTGGTTGACGAAAAGCGCGACTGGATCGCTGGCGTATCGGTCAAGGTCTCGTTCTAAGCAAGTTTTGACTGCCACAAAAAAAAGAGGGCCCCGGTGGGTCCTCTTTTTTGCGTGCGTCGGAAAAATGTGCGAATCGCTAGCGGCGCCGCGGGGAGCCGACTCCCATCTGGGCCGCATCGCGTTGAATATGTATCGTCCAGCCGCTCTATCTGCATGATTTTACAGCACATGCAGCGTCGCAATCGCGGGCAGACGCTTGCGCCTTGGTCTAGTCGTCGTAGTCCATGCCCATGGGGCGCGGCGCGGTCGGTCTGACGGGCGCGGTGGGGCGGGCAATGCGATCTTTTAGGTCGCTCAATTCGATAAAGGCATCGGCCTGGCGACGCAGCTCGTCGGCGATCATCGGCGGATTCGACTTTATAGTTGAGACCACCGAGACCTTGACGCCTTTGCGCTGGACGGCTTGCACCAGGCTGCGGAAATCACCGTCGCCCGAGAACAAAATAATGTGGTCCAAACGGTTGGCCATTTCCATGACATCGATGGCCAACTCAATGTCCATGTTGCCCTTGATTTTGCGGCGGCCTGCGCTGTCGGTGAACTCTTTGGTCGGCTTGGTCACAATCGAATAGCCGTTGTAGTCGAGCCAATCGACCAGGGGCTTGATCGGACTATATTCTTGATCGTCCAGCAGCGCTGTGTAGTAAAAGGCGCGAACCATGTAGGCGTTCTGGTCAAAGACGTTTAATAGCGACTTATAGTCGATATCAAAGCCGAGCGCGCGTGCGGTTGCGTAGAGGTTAGAGCCATCAATGAAAAGGGCGATGCGTTCGTTTTGAAAAAATCGCATTATCAACAATTCCGCTAAGGCGCGCCAAAAGGCGCTAAATGTGGTCGTGGCAGCCGGAAATGACGAGAGCGGCCGATCTAAAGTGACCAGAATATGGCAAACTAAACCTAAGGATGCAATAACAAAAATGCAAATTGGCGAAAAATCAGCGGTTTGTTTGGTGGCGTTTGGCTCAAACCTAAGGTTTGGGGAGTACGCAGACAGTCAGGCAGTCATTCGCGCGGGACTCCAGCGGCTGGCGAGCGTGTTGGGCACAGCGCTCAAGGTGTCAGCGCTCTATCGCAGCAACCCCGTTCCGCCCAGCGACCAACCGCTCTATGTCAACGGTGTGGCCCTGTTTGCGACAAACCTGTCGCCGCAGCAAGTCTTGGCATGCCTGTTGAGCGTTGAGCGGGAGTTTGGTCGCGAGCGGAGCGTCCCCAATGCGGCGCGCACGCTTGACTTGGACTTGATTGCGCAGGGCGATGCTATCCTGGACGAGCCTGATTTGACCTTGCCGCACCCGCGCATGCATCAGCGTGGGTTTGTCTTGCGTCCTTTGGTCGATGTCGCGCCGGACTGGCGCCATCCCGAGACCCAGCAAGCGGCTCGCGAACTGCTGGCGCCCCTAGATATCAGCGATTTGGAGGTGATCGCGCCGCCCTTTAGCGTTGAGCCGCAGGCTAGTCTTGATGGCTGATATCGCGGGCTAATCCTAGGGGTTGCGCCAGTTGGCTGATCCAGTTGGCTGATCCAGTTGGCTGCCTCTTACTTCGCCGGGGTGATGACGCGGGCAGGGCGGCTGGTGAAGCGGGAGGCAAAAAGCGGATAACCAAGGCGGCCCGCCCGCCAGAGCCTCTTATCCCGTTTATCAACTCTCCGCTTGAATGTTGAGCGCTTTCGTTTATTATTCCGCGCTCAATTCTCCCCAAATATCGGAACCAAGGTATGGCACGCGTCACAGTCGAAGACTGCATGGAGCACATTGATAACCGTTTTGAGCTGGTGGTGCTGGCAGCACAACGCGCCCGTGAGCTCAATGCGGGCGCTCAAAACATGGTCGAACAAGACGACGACAAGATGCCCGTTGTGGCTCTGCGTGAGATTTCAAAGGATATGGTTAATATCCAGGATCTGCGAGAGGGCGTGGTCAAGAACCTTCAGCGCCGCGTTGAAAACGATGACATCGAAAAGCTGCCAGAATTGATCGACACGCCAACGACCAGCTATGACGAAGGCGAAGAGATGTTCCGCCGACTGGCTGCTTCGTCCAGCGATGGCCCGGTCATGCACTTTGAAGACATGCCCGAAATGGAAGTGCCGGAAGACTAGAGCGAGTAGTCTTTGGCGCTTCTTAGGAACGCCGGTCCTGAACCAGAGTCGGGATACGCGCCTGCAAAGCTTGAAATCTTGCGCCGACCGCAAGGCGGATAGCGCTCGCAGATATGGTGAAAATCGTTTGATGCTTAAAACCGCGCTCGTTCTGGGCGTGGTTTTTTTTGCGGCAGTTTCCACCAAACTCAACCGGACTCCACTGCCGGGCCGCTGCGGGTTAGGCGGGGGCAGGCGGCGAGCGGCAAACCGTAAAGCCGCGACGCGATAAGCCGAGCTGGCACATCGTGCGCACTTGCCAATTATAAGCAACGAGGGCTAGACTTTATCTCTTGTGTGTTTGGCTTGATCTTACATAGGAAAAGTCTGTGGCTGAAGTCTCCGAGCGAAGTCCCGAGGCGGGCATTACGTCTACGCCTCAAGCGGTCCCTGTCGAAGGGCGCACGAGCGGTGAGGCGGTCGAGCGCTCGTCTGCCGGCGATCCGAAGAGTGCGCAAGCCCCGCAGACCATCGCTGACACCAGCAACCTGCACTTTGAAAATCTGAGCAGCGTTATTGAGGCGCCAGGACACCTGGTGCCGTCGATTGAGCCTGTCGCAGAGATGGATCTGGCCCACGAGGTCATGACGCTCGAGGCGATGGTGGCCGCCTACGACCCCTATCTTCCCAAAGGGTTGATTACAAAGGGCTTCGAATTCGCGGAGTATCACCATCGCGGCGTAAAGAGAAAATCGGGCGAGCCCTACATCGTCCACCCGGTGGCTGTCGCGACTACGTTGGCCTATATGCGCCTAGATCACCAGTCGATAATCACCGCTTTGCTGCACGACACGGTCGAGGACACGGAGGCCACGAGCGAAGAAATTGCCGCACAATTTGGCAAGGAAATTGCCGAGCTGGTCGATGGTGTCACCAAGCTATCCCAGGTCAAAGTACAGGGGCAGTTTTCCAAATCTGCCGAAAACTTTCGCAAGCTGTTCTTGGCCATGTCGCGGGATATTCGGGTGCTGCTGGTCAAGCTGGCCGATCGCCTGGACAACATGCGCACCATCCAGCACTTACGCGAAGAAAAGCGTCGGCGCATTGCCTTGGAGACCGCAGAAATTTATGCGCCTTTGGCCGAGCGTATCGGACTGCGCTATATCAAAGAGGAGCTGGATGATATCGCATTCGAACAGCTCAATCCTGAGGCGCGTTCGAACATCACCTCTTTGATGGGCGAGGTGCTGGAACGCGGGAGCGAGGTGTCGGAGAGCATTATCGCCGAATTGCGTCAAAAGCTCTTGTCCAGTGGGCTCCATGCTGAGATTAGCGGGCGGGTTAAAACGCCCTATTCGATCTGGCAAAAGATGCAGCGCAAATCCATCAATTTTGAGCAGTTGTCCGACATTGTCGCCTTCCGCGTGGTCGTCGATAGCATCAGCGATGCCTACCACGCTCTGGGGGTGTTGCACTCTTCATATCCCATGGTGCCTGGCCGCTTTAAGGACTATATCTCAACCCCTAAGTCCAATGGCTACCGGTCGATCCACACGGGGCTTATCGGTCCGTTTCGCCACAAAATCGAAGTGCAAATCCGAACCGAAGACATGCACTTGCAGGCCGAGCGCGGGGTTGCAGCGCACTGGAAATACAAGCAAAGCTCTGAACAAGGCGACGTGGACGGCATGCAGTACGCCTTTGTACGTGAGCTGCGGGAGATCTTGGACAACGCCTCCAGTTCTGAGGAGTTCTTGGAACATACCAAAATGGAGATGTACCAAGATCAAGTCTTCGTCTTCACACCCAAAGGCATGCTGATCGTCTTGCCGCAAGGGGCCTGCATCGTAGATTTTGCCTACGCGGTCCATACAGCGGTTGGTAACCAGTGTATTGGCGGCAAGGTCAACGGTCACATCCGGCCTTTGTCGTACACGCTGCAAAACGGCGATCAGGTCGAGATAATGACCAAAAAGAGCGCCGAGCCCCGCCCCGATTGGGAAGCCTTTGCGGTCACCGGCAAAGCCAAAGCCCAAATCCGCCGGTTTATTCGCTCGAAGGAAAAAGACCAGCACATTGCCATGGGTAAGATGATGGTCCACCGCGCCTTCCGTGCCGAGGATCTGGATTTTACCGAAGAAGCCATCGCCAAAGCGGGCAAGGCCTTGGGCTTCCACGGGCTCGACGACGTGTATGCCGCTGTCTCTATGGGCAACCAAACCACCCGCCCCATCGTAGAGACCGTTCACCCTGGCCTGAAATCACGCGCTGCAGCGGCCGCGGTGGCGGCGTCGGACCGCGCCGCGCGGTCACGGGTCAATAAGGAAGAGGCGGTACGCCACGATTTCGCGGTGCCGATTCGCGGCTTGGTGCCAGGGTTGGCGGTCCATATGGCCAAGTGTTGCCACCCCATTCCGGGCGACCCAATTTTGGGCATCATCACCACGGGCAAAGGCGTGACGGTGCACACCCGCGACTGCGATAACATTTTGAATTACCAGGACCAGCCCGAACGCTTCTTGGCGGTGTCTTGGGATATCGAGGGGCAAGGCAACGGTCACATCGCGCGCTTAGAGGTCATAATCTCAAACGAGCCAGGAAGCCTAGGCACGCTCTCAACCTTGATTGGTAAAAACCAAGGCAATATTCTCAACCTCAAGTTTACAAACCGTAGCCACGACTTCTTCACGCTATCGCTGGATGTCGAGGTCAAAGACGTGGATCAGCTCAACAACGTTATCGCATCGCTTCGCGCATCGCGTTATGTCTCACACGTCGAGCGGAAGCGGCGCTAGCATCTGCCACGATGATACTAGTTGAAATGGAACGGCGGGGGCGCGCATGATTTTGGGCACAGGTATAGACCTGATCGACATCAGGCGCATTCAAGACTCCTTGGACCGCTTTGGCTCGCGCTTCGTGCAGCGCGTGTTTTGCCCTAATGAAATAGCCTTTTGCCAGGCTCGACCCGATCCAGCGGCGGCGTTCGCGCGCCACTATGCGGTCAAAGAAGCGGCCTGCAAGGCCCTGGGCACCGGTATGCGCCAAGGGGTGGCTTGGCGTGGTATCGAGCTGTTTCGTGAGCCGCGGCGCAAGCCCTATTTGCGACTGAAAGGTGGCGCCCTGGCTCGGCTGGAGACCCTGATGCCTCAAGGCCATGATCCGGTCTTGCACGTCTCCATATCCGACGAACCACCCTATGCGACCGCCATTGTCATCATAGAATGTCGCCCAAAAGACGTTTTTTCTTGAATTGACGCGGCAGACCGCAAATATGCAGCCAGAGTTTGGGAGCCGGCTGTGCGCAGAACCCTATGCGTTTTGTAATCACTGCACCGCTTCGCGTGTTTCTGGGCCTGTCGCTAAGGTGAGCTGATTTGCGCCCAGTGATCGTGCAAGATGATCGTGCAAGATGATCATGCGCGATGTTCAAGCAAGAGGCTCAGGTGCGCCCCTTGTGTCTTAGAGGCAGTCGGTTCCCGTCAATTAATCAGAGTCCGCGCAAGCTTGCGTTTTCGTCCCGGGCTCTAGTCAGAGAGCAAATGAGTCCGTTATGGAAAAAGCTAAGTCCGAGCCCATGAGTCTGCGCGAACGTATTGTTGATCTAGTGCGCACTTTGGCGATCGCCTTGTCGGTCGCTCTGGTCATTCGGACGCTGTTCATTCAGCCCTTCCACATCCCCTCGCAGTCGATGGAGCCAGGGCTTCGGGTTGGCGACTATATTGTCGTGACCAAATATTCTTACGGCTATTCGCGCTATTCGCTGCCGTTGGGCCGCTTGCTGCCGGCCTTGCTGCCCGATCGCATCTGGGGCGGCATGCCCGAGCGCGGCGATGTCGTGGTGTTCCGCTATCCCAGCGACGTGAAAAAGGATTACATTAAGCGTCTGATCGCTTTGCCTGGGGATACCTTGGAAATCCATGATGGCATTTTGTACATCAACGGTGAAAAGTCAGAAATCGAGCGCGTTGTCGAACGCGGAGGCTATCAAGGCGGACAAGCGCGCTTCTTTGACGAGACTTTCCCCGACGGCCATACCCATCGCATTCGCCGCGAAGGCCCCATGGATCCTGACCCACGCTTGGCCAGCAACTGCATTCAAATTGAGCAGTTCCCCTATAGCTGCCGATCCGAGAAGATCACCGTTCCCGAGGGGCACTTCTTCTTCATGGGCGATAATCGTGACAACTCACAGGACAGCCGTTTTCCTGATGTAGGCTTTGTGCCTTATGAAAACCTGGTGGGCCGGGCGCAAGTCATCGTCTTTTCTTGGCGCAGCCTGACGCGCTTCTTCCGCGGTATCAATTAAGGGGGAGCGCGTGGCCGCCAGCAAAGACAGTCCAACACCGCAGTCGCCGCGCGAAACGCTCGGCCTCAAGCCGCGCAGAGACGAGGCTGTGGGCGCGCCACAAACCGACAAGCTGCAGGCGCTGGAGGACTTGCTGGGCCACCGCTTCGGCGACCGCAGTTTGATGCTGCGCGCTCTGACCCACGGCAGTCACGCTAACGCGGCCAAGGGGACTTATGAGCGCCTAGAGTTCCTGGGCGATCGGGTGCTGGGTCTGGTCATCGCAGAGGTTTTGTGGCGCCGTTTCCCTAAAGAGGATGAGGGACTGCTGTCGCGCCGCCTGGTCGATTTGGTGCGCAAAGAGACGCTGGCGCAGATCGGTCTAGAACTCGGCATTGATCGCTTTATCCGGGTCTCGCGCGCAGAGGAGAGCAACGGCGGGCGCAAGAACCCCTCCTTGGTCTGCGACGTGGTAGAGGCGCTGATCGCCGCCCTTTACGTCGATGGCGGGCTGGCCGCAGCCACCGCTTTCATCGATCGCCATTGGTGCCCCTTTGTCGATCAAGAGCGTAAGCCGCCGCGCGATGCCAAGACCGCGCTGCAGGAGTGGGCTCAAAGTCAAGGCAAACCGCTGCCCGTCTATTCTGAAATCGAGCGCTCGGGGCCGTCGCATTCGCCGGAGTTTGTGATGCAAGCCCAGGTGCTAGGATTGCCGCCGTCGCGCGGCAGCGGCAATTCCAAGCGCCGGGCCGAGCAGGCTGCGGCTAAGGCCTTGTTGGCCCAACACGCGCCCAATATTCCAACGCTCGACCCCTAGACCGCCAGAGCAGCACAAACAAATCGAACCATCCAACCAGAAAGCACCGCATTGACCGATCCGAACAACGACCCAGAATCTGATGTTCCGCACTTGGACTCACAGGAAGCGAGGGCGCCAGAAGGCCCGGATACGCGGTGTGGTTTTGTGACGGTACTGGGCGCGCCCAACGCCGGTAAGTCGAGTTTGGTCAATGCCTTGGTTGGCACAAAGGTCTCGATCGTGAGCCCGAAGGTTCAAACCACGCGAACGCGCGTCACCGGCATTTTGGCCATTGACGGGGATCAGATCATCTTTGTGGACACCCCTGGTATCTTCAAGAGCGCCAAGCGCCCGCTGGAGCAGTCCATGCTGGACCGTGCTTGGCAAGAGGCCAACGACGGTGACAGGTTGATGCTGGTCGTCGATGCCGCGCCGCGCCAGCTCAGCGAGGACGTGGAGCACATTATCGAGCGCCTCGCCCAAGAAGGGCGTAAGGCCAGCTTGGTCTTGAACAAGGTTGATTTGGTCTCGCCGGACAAGTTGCTGCCTTTGGCCGAGCGGATGAATGAAACGGGGCTCTTTGACCATATCTTCATGGTATCGGCCAAGACCGGTTCCGGGCTGGCGGAGCTGGAGGCGCATTTGCGCGACGGGTTGGCGACAGGGCCTTGGCTCTTTCCCGAAGATGAGGTTACGGACCTGCCGAACCGTTTGCTAGCGGCCGAGATCACGCGCGAGAAGCTGTTTTTACGCTTGCACCAAGAGCTGCCCTACAATCTGACCGTTGAGACGGAGGATTGGAAGGTCGGCAAAGACGGTTCGATCCGGGTGGAGCAGGTTGTCTATGTGAGCCGCGATAACCACAAAGGCATCGTGCTGGGCAAGGGCGGCACCGCGATCAAGCAAGTTGGAGCGGCGGCGCGCCGCGAGCTGCAAGATCTGTTCGCGCGACCGGTACACCTGTTCTTGTTCGTCAAGGTGCGCGAAAACTGGATGAACGATCCAGAACGGTATCGTCAAATGGGCCTGACCTTACGCTCTTAGTGCAAACCGCTGTCCGATCGCACCGTTTGCCAACGATGGCAGGGCAGGGACGCAGGCTGCACGGCGGCCGAATGACGCTGCAACTTGGATGGCCGTGAGCTTGCAGGCGCTGCCGCTAGCGCTGCTGCCTTACATTATCTTGTAGCGGCGCAAGCGTTTTGGTCGATCTGGTCTCCAGTCCAAGCCACCACCCTGGGGCGTTCACGCGGGGGCGGCGTTGGCTTTCGGCTTGGCGCGCTCGCGTTCTTCGAGCGGCCGGGCCTCGCTTTCCAGCATGATCGGGATGCCGCCACGGATTGGGAACGCCAGCCCGGCTTCATAGCTAATGAGCTCGTTGCTGTCGGCTTGAAAGGTCAGCGTGGCTTTGGTCAATGGGCAGACCAAGACTTCAAGCAGGGCAGGGTCAACGTCGCGGCTTGTCTGGGACATGTTTACTAGGGCCTCGTCGGATTGGAACCGTGATAGTTGGAGGCCGACGATTTTCGGCCTTCAGAGTTTCAAGCAATGTAACGCCTTTGCGCAATTGCGAAAAGCCGCATTGTTCGAGCAAGCTGGCCATTCGGGCCTTGTTTGGAGGCAAGGGCGTGGCAATAAACAATTTCTACCACGCCAAGCCTGTCGGCTACTAACTGTTGATGGCTACGCGGCCCGTTCTATTGATAGCTACGCGGCCCATTGTCGTCGTTGGCGCTCTCTTCGTCTTGGCTCCGGCTCGCCATGTCCATCAACGAGGTCAACATGCTGGCGCGCTCGGGCAGGTGCTTGGCTTCCAACAGCGCCTGTTTTTCTAATGGCTCAAACGGAAGGATCATGGCCAAAGAGTTGACCAAGGTCAGCGTCGGCGTGTTACGCAATTTCTGCCAGTCTGCGCTGTAGCCTTTGAGTGTAAAATAGCCGGTCAGGCTCTTCATCAGCTCGGCGCGTTGATCGTCTGCTCCGGTCTCGCTTTCGTCCCCAACAGCGCTTGTAGCCCCCTCAGAGCTCTCTGTGGCCAGATCAAAGGCAAATGGCGCGAAATCTACGTCGGCCATCCGAAAGCCCTCAGCGATCGTTTGATCGTTTTTATAGGCAAAGCGGCAAACGCCTGTCAGCGTGATGTGATAACGCCCGTCGTCGGTCTCTCCAAAGGCGCTGATGCGCCCCGCACAGCCGACGGAGAACACGTCGGCTTCGCCCATGGGCTGACCCGGCTGGCGCGGTTGTATCATGCCAATCAAGCGCTCATGCGCCAGCGCATAGTTCACCATGGCCAGGTACCGCGGCTCGAAGATGTTCAAGGGCAACTGCCCTTGGGGCATCAACAAAGCCGAGGTAAGCGGGAAAATGGGCAGACGGCTGGGAAGCGCATCAAGTGTTTTAGGGGCAAAAGCTGTCATACCCTCAACATGTCTCACCCGGGCGGTTTGTAAAGCCCCCGACGCGCGCCCTTCGCCTTTCGGTGGGCGCGCGTTCGAAAGCCTAGCTGAACAGCAAAGAGGATAGTTTGCGGCGGCCTGCTTTTGTGGCCGCATCGCCGTGTCCAAATGCTTCGAACAGTTCTAGCAGCTTGGCGCGCGCCGCGCCATCGTTCCAATCTCGATCCAGGCGAATTGAGGCGATCAGCGTATCGACCGCACGATCTTTTTCACCCATGCCCGCCAAGGCTTGCGCCAAGTCCAATGCGGCTTGGTGGTCGTTGGGATCGGCGGCCAAGCGCTGCTCCAAGGGCTGCAATTCCTCAACTAGTCCGGCGCTTTCTTCGGCCAGCTTGATGGCGGCCAGCGCCGATTTCATCTCCTGCGAGTCGGCATATTCCGGCTCTAGGCCGTCGATCAACTCGCGTGCTGCGTCCGGCCCTTCCAGCAAAGCCACGGCCGAGGCCAGACCTGCGTAGGCTGCTTTGTTGGTCTCGTCCTGCATGAGGACCGCTTGAAAGGCTTCAATGGCCGCTGCCCCGTCTTTGGCGTCCAAAGCCGTCTGCCCCGCGTTTAGGGCTTCTGCGATGGCGTTCTCATCGACTCCGCCGCCGCCCATCTTGGCCAATTTGCCGACGAACTCTTTGACCTGGCTTTCTGGCACGGCGCCTTGAAAGCCATCCACTGGACGGCCCTGGAAGAAAGCGTAGACCGTCGGCACAGATTGAATGCGCAGTTGCGAGACCAGCATTTGATTTTCGTCGATGTTAACCTTAACCATCTTAACCGCGCCCTTAGCAGCGGTGACGTGCTTTTCCAAAAGCGGAATCAGGGTCTTGCAAGGGCCACACCAAGGCGCGGTG
The DNA here is from genome assembly GCA_030428565.1 of Alphaproteobacteria bacterium. Lineage (GTDB taxonomy): Bacteria > Pseudomonadota > Alphaproteobacteria > UBA7985 > JAUIBT01 > JAUIBT01. The sequence goes on along the minus strand of JAUIDR010000001.1, from coordinate 161,597 downwards.
AAATCGACAATCACCGGCGTTTGTTCGGAAGCTTGGATAACGTCTTGGGCGAATTCGGCTTCACTGGTCTCTTTGATCAGCGCGCTGGCGTCTGCGTTTGCTGTCTGGGGGGCGTCGGGCGTGAGGCCAAGCAGGGAGGACATGACATAAACCTTTGGTCAGGAAAATCGGCCGCCAAGGCGGCTTGAGAGGAGGGCGAGGGCGGGCCGAATAAACCCCGCCGAACTATTGCAAAACAGATGGGAGGGCAGGTGGGCCATTACAATTCCGTGAGGCACTTTTTTGCTGATTCGGGTCTGCAGTGCCGAAATGGAGGCTGGAGCGCTGGCATAGCGCGCAGCGGCTTGCTTAGCCGCCCTGGAACGTCAAGAGCTGGGCAGGATGGTCCACCGCTTCTAGAAAACGCAGCAGATCGTTGGGGGCGAGCGCCGTCGTCATGGCGTTGTCCAGCGGGTGGAAATTGACAATGTCATAGCTCATAAAGTCGTCATCCAGCACCATCTGCACCGCGCCTTGCGTATCGTTGATGGTGGCAAAAGGTGTCACCGCACCGGGAATAACGCCCAGGTTATGCATCAGCCGCTCGGGTGAGCCAAACGACAGGCGGCCCGCACCGAGTTGTTCGCCCAGAAGCTTCAGGTCAATGCGCTTGTTGCCCAAGGTGGAAAACAACCACATCTTGCCCTTCTTATTTCGCAAAAACAGGTTCTTGGAATGGGCGCCGGGCATTTCAAGTTTTATCTTCTCGCTCTCTTCGACCGTAAAGACCGGCTCGTGCTGAAATGTCCGGTGCGTGATGTTGAGTGCGTCCAGTTTAGCCAGCAGTTCAACCGCCGTCTTTGGGGGGGCAAGGGTGTCGGTCATGGGCGGTTGTTCGTCCTTCGAATTGGGGGGATCGGAGAAAAAATGCACGGAACAAAAAACAGATCAACTTTCCGCTTGCAATTCATTTTTGCCGGTATATAAACCCGCTCATCGCTGAGGCCAACACCACCCAGGTCGACAGCAAAAACGGATGCGGGCGTAGCTCAGGGGTAGAGCATTACCTTGCCAAGGTAAGGGTCGTGAGTTCGAATCTCATCGCCCGCTCCAGTTTTCTCTCATAAAATCAAAGCTTTTGATGTGGCGGCCATAGCGGTCGCGTTGGTTTCGCGCGCGCGGTTGGCCTAACTTGTGCGCCGTTCTACATGGTCAACTTCAAAGCATTGCGCCCGAACCAGGCGTTGGCACCCGGTTGCATTTCATACGCGTAACGCGCTTGGATTTTTCGCCCTTCGTTAGCTGCCTGCATTGCCGCCGCAGCGCCGTAAGCTAGTCCGCGGCCACCAAGCGCATGATGGTCTCGATATTGAAGGACAGGCGCTCATCGAGCGCTTTTTCGTCCATGAGTTCGCGCTTATAGATAATAGAACCCGTATAGCGGTTCGTAAGATAATAATAGCCAATAGCCGCAATCGTGATGTTGAGTTGTACCGGGTCGATGTTGGCGCGAAAGCTGCCGTCGGCCTCGCCGCGCCTGAGGATGTCGCCGACCATCGCCATGAAGCGGGTGCTCAGCGCCTCGATAGTCTCCGATTTTTTGATGTGGGCCCCGCGATGGAGGTTTTCCGAGTTTACCAAATTGATGAATTCGGGGTTCTTCAAATAGTACTGCCAGGTGAAACGCACCAGTTTTTCGAGCGCCGCTTTGGGAGGCAGGTGGTCCAGCTCCAGCTTTTGTTCGGCGGTGCGAATATCGGTCCAGGCTTCCTCCAAAATGCGCTTAAAGAGCTGATCCTTGCTGCCGAAGTAGTGGTAGATCATCCGCTTGTTAACGTTCGCTTTTTCGGTGATGACGTCCACCCGAGCGCCTCCAAGCCCATTGCGCGCAAATTCGCGCTTGGCCGCTGCTAGAATGCGTTTTTGCGTCGCCTGTGCGTCCCGTTTTTTCGGGGGCTTTTTGCCGGATGTGGCGCCGGTCGCCTTGTCGTCGGTCAAGGTGGCATCTGCCTTCATAATTGGTGCTAAAAGCGGTTCTGGCCTAGGTCTAGCAGATATGTAGCCCTAGGGCAAAACAGCCACCAGCGCGCCTCGGTCAGGCTTGACAAGATTGCGTTATGAAACTAACTACTTAGTGAATTAAGGGCCAACGTTTGCCAACGAATTTGGCCAATGCGTCTGCGCGTTTTATGCGTCCAGTTGCAATTTCCAATTCCTTTCAGCCTGCCAATGATCGAGGCCTCTATGACTGACTACAGCCGCCCACCATCTCAGATTCGTGCCTTTGATTGCTTTATTGATGGCGCCTGGCAAAAGGCGCAAAGCGGTGAGACGGTGACGCGCTATTCGCCTGCGCACGCGCGGGCTGTGAGCGAAGTTCAGCGTTGCGGTACCGCGGATGTCGAGCGGGCGGTGCAAGCCGCGCGCCGGGCTTTTGATCATCGGCGTTGGTCGGCTCGCAGTGGCGCAGAGCGGGCCGAGATCTTGCTAAAAGCGGCGGCTCTGATCCGCGAGCGTCGCGATGAGATTGCCTACTACGAGACCCTGGAAAACGGCAAGGCCATGGCTCAGGCGCGCGGTGAAGTTGAAGGCGCAGCCAATATCTATGAGTACGCCGCAGGCGCCGCACGGGCGCTGCACGGTGACAGCTTCAACAATCTGGGTGACAAGATGTTGGGCCTGGTCACGCGCGAGCCTATCGGCGTCGTCGGCCTGATAACGCCTTGGAATTTCCCGTTCTTTATCTTGGCTGAGCGGGTGCCGTTCATCCTGGCTGCCGGCTGCACGATTGTCTGTAAGCCCAGCGAGTTCACCTCAGCCACGTCGCTGATGATGGCCGAAATCTTGGCCGAAGCCGGGTTGCCGGACGGTGTGTTCAACGTGGTGACGGGCGAGGGCTCGACGGTGGGGCAGGCCATACTGGACCACCCGCAAGTTGATATGGTGTCCTTTACCGGCTCGACAGCGGTGGGGCGGCGCTGCGTGAGCGCGGCCGCTGGCAACTTTAAAAAGCTGGGCCTGGAGCTCGGTGGTAAAAACCCGCATATCGTCTTTGCCTCGGCTGACCTTGAAGCGGCCGCCGATGGGGTGGCCTTCGCTATGGCCTTTAACTCGGGCCAGTGCTGTGTCAGCGGCAGCCGTTTGCTGGTCGAGCGCTCGGTCGCGGCGACCTTCGAAGCCATGGTGGCGGCCAAATTGGCGCGCATTCGCGTCGGCGATCCTTTGGATTTGGATACTCAGGTCGGGGCCATCACCACCCATGCGCAAAACCAGCAGATTTTGGCCGCCATCGAGGCCGGCCAGGCCGAGGGCGCGCGCCTCGTCTGCGGCGGCAAGCCGCTTCAGATCGGGCAGGGCGCCTTTGTAGAGCCGACCCTGTTCGCCGATGTGGCTGCGGGCTCGGCCTTGTTGCGCGATGAGATCTTTGGGCCCGTCTTGGCGGTGCAGCCCTTCGATGATTTCGAAGAAGCGGTCGCCATTGCTAACGATACCGTTTACGGCCTGGCCGCGAGCATTTGGTCCAAGGACATCGACACGGCCGTGCAAATGGGCCGACGGGTGCAAGCGGGACGCGTTTGGGTCAACTGTACGCTAGCGGGCGGGCCCGAGCTACCGATCGGCGGCTTTAAGCAGTCTGGTTGGGGGCGCGAGACCGGCATTTATGGCGTTGAGGAATATACGCAGATCAAGTCCATGCATATCGAGTTTGGCGCTCGCGTGCCTTGGGTCGGGTGATGGGCGCAACACCCGTTGGCACGAAAGCGTAGAGCCTTGTGTCGAGGCCTGACTAGCGGCCCGTGTGTTGGAACTGGAATGCTTCAGCTCAGGCGTTAGGATGGACTTGATCTTGGCCACCAACCTGGCCATGATGCGCCGCGTCGCGCCCTTAGCTCAGTTGGATAGAGCATCCGCCTTCTAAGCGGACGGTCGTGGGTTCGAATCCTACAGGGCGCGCCAAAGTCTGATTTCGGCTTTGTAAGTGATTAATTTAAAATGACAAAAATCGAGGTGCGGGCGGCTCGATCTGAGGTGCGGGCGGAATCGGGTAATATTCTCAGCTCAGCTCAGCTCAGCTCAGCTCAGCTCAGACCAGGCCGTAAGAGCTAGCCTTTTGCGATTCGCGTCGCGCGAATAGAGGGCGGCCACGTCGCCACCCGACCAACCGAAGAACAGGGCGTCTAGTTGGTTGGTCGTCGGGCTTGCCCCGCGCTCGCATGTGCCCAGGGATCGGTCGGCCCACAAGTGCCTGCGATCTCGGCCATAGCTATAGCAAGCGCCCAAGCTGTTGATGCAATATCATCGGAGTCCAAAGCCGCAACGGGCTCTGTCAATGCGATCTCGAGTCACACCGCATATCCGGTTAACGTATTTTGCCCGCCACGGCTACTCAAAGGTATAGGCCAGCGCACAGAATGGCGGAAAAAACCACTAGTTTACCTATTGTTGGCGCAAAAGCAGTGCTGCATATCTTGACGGCCTACCCCAGAGGTGTGCACTCTTTATTCGGCTTTTGGAGGTGCAACAGGCGATTAGGAATTCAATGGCGCTCCAGACTAGCCAATGATGACTAAGGACAGCATTACTGCTTGTGCCGCTTCAGACTCCAAGTCTTGGAAGCCTAAATTTCAATAGGTCTGGCAAATGGATGGCCTCCCGCCAAAGCTCTGTTTGAAGGGAGGTATCGATTGTAGACGAGCCCGTAATCGGAGAATCTGCAATCGAAATTTCACTAAAATATATATCTAGGGAGTATAATCACTATGAAGTTGAGCTGTAATGGTTATTTGCGGTGCATGTTGGCCACCGCGCTTGTGTCTTTGTCATCTAGCGTGGTGATAGCACAGGAAACTGGGGTTAGCCGCACCAGTTGGCAGATGCACAAAGGCAAAAGTGTCTTGCCACTTGCGTCAAAGCTGACTGGCGAAAACGAAGAGGAATCTTACGTGCTTGCCGTCATCCCCAGTGAGACGGATAGCGGTTGGGGCGATGCACCCGACCCTGACATCATCGGTATGGATGTCAGATCTGAAATTCCGGGCGAGTGGACCCTGAACTGTCAAAAGATGGTTGATTACACATACTTCCAGACGTTCGTTTCTGTGCCTGCCAGTACTTCAGTGACTGAATTCAAGATAAAATTTGATGGCATGGATGACGGAGCGCGAATCTCTGTTTTCAACTCCGAGCACCCCAACGGAACGATTGTAGAAGGGAGCTATGTCAAGATCGGTGAGACCGGGACAAAAGACCTACAGGCCCTCATGGTCGAAGGCCGCAACCGAGTGGTCATTACACAGGTTGATAACTGTGCCGTAAACAATAGGCTGAAGTCGGCGAAAGTTGAGCTGAACGGCGAGACGGTTGAGGCGACGGCCCCGGCCCTACCGGAAGCGGTCAAGTTGCTCGCATATTCCATAAACAACCAAGTACGTGGCAGCGCGGATGCCGCACCAGATTACCATGTTGCCTTCGACGGAGAGGCAGGCAAGATCTTGAAGGGCATCAATATCGGGCAGGGTTTCGACGTTGTTCCTGTAGACCACACAAAAATTGCGCTTCGACTTCATTCTGGACCCCATATCGGCAAGTTCCTGAAGCCAGCGGACAACAGCGCAGGGCTGGGTGATAGTGAGTTCGATCCAGCAACACAGTTTATTGTGCGCGGACCGCTCGAATCCTCCGTGGCGGGCAGCTTTGTAAGCTTTGAGTCTGTTGCATTTCCTGGGCAGTTCCTGCGCCATCAGGGCTTCGTTTTGAAACTCGATCTGGCAAGCGTGCAATCGCCCAGCTTGCTTCGCAGAGATGCAACCTTCCGATTTAAGCCGGCGAACAAGGAAACCTCAGCCTCCTGCGCCGAAGCAATCCAGGGCAAAATTGCTTGGGACTACCAGGGCAGCAAGACCTGGAACCAGTCCAACATTGACAGGCTTTGTGGGACGGTAAACTCCACCGAACCTGCGACCTGCTTCCAGCATGTGATGCACGGGGGGCTTAGCTACGGTGGCGGGGACAAGTGGAGTTGGAGCAACGCTCTGGAACTTTGCAAAAACACCCCTTCGGCCGCCGCTACCATCTCTTGCTTCCGCCGGAACATAAGCGATGGTCACGATTATACGCAGGCGACAAAAAACTGTAACGGCGCGGATTAATTTTCCTTGGGGAGCGGCTCTTGCGGCAAGCAATCTGCTGCCGGAGAGCTCCCCGAAATATCCTGCCCATAAACGCCTCTAGTTGGCTCCTGAAATGGCGCGCCTAGCCCTGCCATCTTCAGAGTGGGGCATGTCGGCGCTGGGATCGCGATCCGGCATAAAAAGCGGGCACGTGAGCAGCGCGACCGCACGAGCAGAAATCGCCACTCACTGCGCGGCCCGCGAAGGGGGAAGACTTGGACCAACCAGCGTTCACGACTACTTGCGATATGTAGAATTTTTTTATGTGCCACGCTTGTCATGTTAGTATCGCCGTCACCAGCCATAGAAAAAGGAGATGAGTGATGTGCGATATATGCGTGATGAACTCGGTCAAAGAGAGAATGATTTCTCGCAGGAACTTTTTCAGAGCGGCCGCGTCCGCCGGTGCTGTTGGCGCAGTCGGGGTGACTACTGCTACGCCTGCCATGGCAGCAGGCCACGGTTCGGTCGAAGATATGACCTACGAACTCTCCGAGGACTTTCCGACCTATTTCGGGGTCCCCGGCATTTCGTCTGAAAAGATGTTCAACTTCGCCGAACACGGCTTTAACGTGTCTAAAATAACATTCAATGAGCATACCGGAACACATATCGACGCTCCGTTGCACTTTTCGGCTGATGGAGCCGCCGTCAATGAAATTCCGGTGTCACAGCTGATTGCTCCCTTGTGTGTGATCGATATCGCGGAACGGGCAAATGAAGATCCCGACTCAAGCGTTACACCCGATGACATCAAAGCATGGATAGCAAATAACGGACCGATCCCGGATGGGGCCTGTGTCGCCATGCATTCCGGATGGGGACAATACGTTTCTGGTGCCAAGTTTCGGGGTGCGGACGACAACGGGGTGCAGCACTACCCCGGATTTCACGTAGAGGCGGCCAGGATGCTGCTCGAAGAGTCGAACGCGGCGTCGCTTGCTTCGGACACACTGTCCTTAGACATCGGTGCGTCGACGACATATGACACCCACTATGCATGGCTGCCGGCGGGTCGCTTTGGCATCGAAAACATTGCCAATCTGGACCGCGTCCCGGTCGCAGGCGCGACGCTCGTGATCGGTGCGCCGAAGCATCGCGGAGGAACAGGCGGACCGGCTAGAATTTTTGCCATGTTGTGATGGGATTAATTAGCCACGAATTTTGCTAAAAAACTATATGAGAATGGCGGTTCGCCGACTGCCATTCCCTATTTTTTGAAAGGAAGTTGCCACCTGCAAAGTTGCACGATCTGGCTTTCGTCCAACGTCTCTTGTGGGGTGGGCTCTTTTGAAACCTTTGCGGCGCCTCTGCACCCCTTTCCATCGTCAATCCCGCGCTACCAGAATGCCAAGTCCTGCAGCCGGCTCGCAGAAATTCTGCACTGCGGGCAACGCGGTAAAGATGTTGTACAGTGTTCCTCACTCCGACCGCTTCAGGATATTGAATTCAGCTTCGTTCGGCATGAAAAGGCTATTGCCTCGGCGGATCAGCAAATCAGGGCGGTCTTTCGCAAGACGATGCCATCCGCAAGTACCAACATGTCGTTTCGTCCTTTCTCAGCTAAAGGGGCGCAGATCAGGCCAGGCGTCATCGACCGTCAGATCTGGCTAGAACCCATGAAAGGGGCGTTTCAGAAAGCAGTCCTGGCAGCCTTTGGAATGCCGGACGTGAATAGGCTGCTGGGCAAGTGCATTACCGCTGCGAATTTGAACCTTGCGGTCGACCGTTGTCCGCTGAGGCAAGCCATCGAGAGATCGACCTCTTCGAGACTAGGTGCAGCCATGCCAAGTCGAAAAGCGTGAAAGGCAGCTTTGTTGGCAGCGCATCAAGGGGGAGGAAGGGAGACGGCCAACTCATGGTGCAGTTCTGGACGTTCTAATAAAGGGCTGTATTGCTCGGATCGGCAGTCGCGACGGATTAGTCACGCAAGCGCGCGTAGGGCCACTTGTTACGGTGGCTAGGACGCGATCATTCGTCCCTAGCAGGCCAGTGCGGCGGCTCCTAACCTAGCTTCCAAATCCAAGCCCACACACAATAATGGGAGCCCGCATGCGCCGTCATTTCACTCTACTCTCTGTCCCGATTAGCCTGACGCTGTTGAGCCTGGCTAGTGCCAGTCATGCGGCGCCTCTGGAAGTCCAGCCGGTCACCGAGCAGGTCTACGCGATCGTGGGGCCCTTTGAGCAGCGCAGCCCCGAAAACCTGGGCAACAACGCCACCTTCGGCCTGATTGAGACCGCTGACGGCTGTGTGCTGGTCGATCCCGGCGGCTCTTGGCAGGGCGCGGCAGCCCTAGAGCAGGCCATCGCAACGGTCAGCGACTGCCGCGTCACCCACGTTATCAACAGCGGTGGCCAGGATCATCGCTGGCTTGGTAACGGCTATTGGCAGGCAAAAGGGGCGACCGTCATCGCCTCAAATGAAGCCGTCGCCGACCACCAAGATCGCGGTTCTATGCAAATGAGCGGCTTGGCGGTTTTGATTGGCGAGAAGTTGGACGGCACCGAGCCTTCCTATGCCGATCAGACCTTTGATGAGGCTTTGACCCTGACCCTAGGCGGCGTCGAGCTCCAACTGCACCATGTCGGGCAAGCCCACACGCCCGGCGACAGCTTCATCTGGCTGCCCGAACAAAGCGTCATGTTCACCGGCGATATCGTCTACACCGAGCGCATGCTAGGCGTCGGGTCTCAATCCCACGCGGGCAGTTGGATCGAGGTGTTTGAGGCCATGGCAGCCTATGCGCCAGAGCATATTGTGCCCGGACACGGCCACCCGACCGACTTGGCGCGCGCTAGTGCCGAGACGCTGGATTATCTCAAGCACCTGAGAAGCGAGATCGGCGCCTATATCGACGACGGCGGCGACATGCAGGGCTCTACCAAAATTGACCAAAGCGGCTTTAAGCATTTGCTGCAATTCGAGGCTCTGGCGGGACGCAATGCGCAACAAGTCTATTCTGAGATGGAGTGGGAATAAGCCACTAAGACGGCGCGGGGTTGGGCGCCCTGGCGCCCGCTCCAGCTTTCACGCTAGCAGGGCCTAGTCAACAAAAAAGCCGCGGTCTCTATCGAGCCTGCGGCTTTTTCAATTCTTCGCTAAGGAAGGGCAGGAGGCTTAGGCCTCGTCGCCCTCATCAGCGTCTGCTTCGTCGTCTGCTGTGTCGAACAGGGCTTCGGCTTCTTCTTCCTCAGCGCTGACAAGCGGCTTGCCGTCGGCAGCGGCCAACTGGGCCTCTGCTTCGTCGGCTGACTTGGCGACGTTCGCGCGGATATCAACCAGCACTTCAGGGTGCAGTTGGACGCGCAGGTTGTGGACACCCAGCTCTTTGATTGGCTTGTCCAAAACCACTTGGCTGCGGTTCAAGGTAAAGCCTGCTTCGGTCACCTGCTCGGCGACGTCGCGGGTGGAAACAGAGCCGTACAGCGCGCCGGTCTCAGAGGCCGCGCGGATCAGAGTAACGGTCACGCCGTCCATCTTCTCGGCAACAGCTTCCGCTTCTTGGCGGCGCTTCAGGTTGTCGGCTTCCAACTGAGCCTTTTGGGTCTCAAAGAAAGTCTTGTTCGCCTCGGTGGCGCGCAGGGCCTTCTTTTGCGGCAACAAGAAGTTGCGTGCATAGCCTGGCTTGACGGTGACAACGTCACCCATCTGGCCCAGCTTTTCGATCCGCTGAAGGAGGATCACATCCATTGTGGCTGCCATTGATCGTCTCCTTACTTATTCACGTAGGGCAACAAAGCAAGCTGGCGGGCGCGCTTGATCGCACGGGCAAGCTCACGTTGCTTTTTGGCGGAAGCCGCGGTGATACGGCTGGGAACGATTTTGCCGCGCTCTGACAGATAACGGCCCAGAAGCTTGACGTCTTTGTAGTCAATCTTGGGTGCGTTGGGGCCAGAGAAGGGGCAAGACTTCTTGCGACGGAAGAAAGGACGGCGTGCTGCTGACATGATTTACTCCTTATGCTTCCGCTTCGGCTTTTGCAGGGGCACGACGACCAGAGTCGAAGTGGCCGCCGCCTCGACGATCACCACCGCGATCGCCACGGTCACCGCGATCGCCACGGCCGCCGCGGCGGTCATCACGTTCGCCAGCAGCGCGGGCGCGCATCACGGCAGACGGGCCTTCTTCCAATGCATCAACGCGCACGGTCAAAAAGCGCATAACGTCTTCAGACAGGCGCATACGGCGCTCAATCTCGTCAACACCAGCAGAGCTGCCTGCGATGTTCAGCATAACGTAGTGGGCTTTACGGTTTTTGTTTACGCGGTAGGCCAAGTTACGCAGACCCCAAAATTCGGTCTTGGTGACTTCACCGTCATTTTCGCGAACGACTTCGGCATACTGTTCTGCCAAAGCTTCGACCTGAGACTGGCTCAGATCAGGGCGTGTTAGAAACACGCATTCATATAGTGCCATGGTTTACTCCTTATGGCCTATCAAACGGTCCAAGCGCGACGCCAAGCCTGGGCAAAGGGCCGGGGCACTGGCGGGGCTCAACCCGTTTTCAGCCAGATCTGACGCAAGCGGGTGCGTCCGCTAGAACTGGCAAGGAGTTTTGCGGAGGACGTTTTCTAACCGGTTTTTGACCAAATGCAACCCCTGATTCACCGCCGGGTGTCAAAAACCCCCGGGCAAGCGGGCGGCATGGCTTGACATTTAAACCCTAAGGTGAGACGCCCGGTCCTTACTGTATAACGAAACATAACAAGAGAGGGCAAAGGACCATGCGCGTCGCTTTCACCTTTCCCGGCCAAGGAAGCCAGGCCGTTGGCATGACCCAAAAGATGGCTGAGAGCTTTGAAGAAGCGCGCCTCGTACTTGAAGAGGTTGACGAGGCTCTGTCGCAAAGTCTGTCCAAACTGATGGCAGAAGGCCCGATTGAAGATCTGACGCTGACCGCCAATACCCAGCCCGCGCTCATGGCGGCCTCAATGGTGGCGGTTCGCGTGCTTGAAAAGCAAGGCGGCTTTAGCCTGGCGGACAAGGCCGAGTTCGTGGCGGGCCACTCCTTGGGAGAATATTCGGCGCTCACCGCGATTGGCGCCCTTAACCTGAGCGATTCGGCGCGCTTGTTGCGTTTGCGCGGTCAAGCTATGCAACGCGCGGTTCCAGAAGGGCAGGGCGCTATGGCGGCGCTGTTGGGTCTGGAAATGCCGGTCGTGCAAGAAGTCTGCACGAAGGCTGCAGAGGCCGAAGACGGTACGCGCCAGGTCTGCGAAGTCGCCAACGACAATGCGCCGGGCCAAATCGTGATTTCGGGTCACGCAGAAGCCATTGATCGTGCGATCGTGCTGGCGAAAGAAGCAGGTGCCAAGCGCGGTCTGAAGCTGCCGGTGTCGGCGCCTTTCCACTGTTCTTTGATGGCCCCGGCGGCAGATGAAATGGCAGAAGCGCTGGCCAAGGCCAGTATCGCACCCTTGCGCGCGCCGGTCGTGGCCAACGTAATGGCCGAATCCTATCAGGACGAATCTAAGACGGCTGACTTGCTGGTTCAGCAGGTGACTGGCCGCGTGCGTTGGTCTGAATCGGTGGCCTGGATGGCCGCTCAAGGTGTGACCCACGCGATTGAAATGGGTTCGGGTAAGGTCTTGTCGGGCCTCAATCGCCGTATCGCAAAGGACTTGTCGTCGCTAAACTTGGACGGACCGGAAGATCTGGACAAAGTTCTAGAAGCCCTAAACGGCTAAGCCAAAAGGCGACCAGAACGGCAAAACGAGTGCGCGCGCCGAAGGGCGGGCAGTAAGATTAAGAGAAAAAAGGAAAACACCATGTTTGATCTCAGCGGCAAGCGCGCCTTGGTAACCGGGGCCAGTGGGGGAATCGGCGGAGCTATTGCGCGTCAATTCCATGCACAGGGCGCTCAACTCGTTATTTCTGGCACCCGCCGAGAGCGCTTGGAGGGCCTGGCCAACGAATTGGGCGAGCGGGTGGAAATCATCACTTGTAACTTGTCCGACCGTGCATCGGTCGCCGAATTGGTGCCGCAGAGCGTCGAAGCCATGGGCGGCTTGGATATTTTGGTCAACAACGCAGGCTTGACCCGCGATAACCTGACCATGCGCCTTAAAGATGAAGACTGGGACGCGGTGCTTGATGTCAACCTGACCGCCAACTTCGTACTGACCCGCGCAGCCATTAAGGGCATGATGAAACAGCGTTGGGGCCGCATTATCAATATGTCGTCTGTCGTGGGCGCGACCGGTAACCCCGGCCAGGCCAACTACGCTGCCTCAAAGGGCGGTCTGGTTGCCATGAGCAAGGCTATTGCAGCCGAAGTCGCCTCGCGCGGCATTACCGTCAACTGTATCGCGCCGGGATTCATCGGCACCGAAATGACCGATGCCTTGAGCGACGACCAAAAATCAAAACTGCTGACCACCATTCCCGCTGGCCGCCTTGGCGCGCCCAACGACATAGCCAACGCGGCGGTCTATTTGGCCTCAGAAGAGGCTGGCTATATGACCGGTGCGACCCTGCACGTTAACGGCGGCATGGCCATGCTGTAGGCCTACGGGGGCTCGCTAACGGATAAGGAAGGAATTTGCAGACAAGAAGCGCGCATTTGAGGCTTGGCAAACCGAGCTATGCAAGCAATGATGGCCAGACCCAGGATTTTTCCGCTTGCATTCCGCACGACGATGGTCTTGTTTGCCGCCAACCTGCTGGTCAAGTCGCGTAGAATTTCGCAAAGTCTTTTAGAAAGACCCTCAATCCTGGCCAATTGGGATGAGTACAAGTTCGATATATCACTAAGGAAAGATCATGAGCGATACTGCTGAGCGCATCAAAAAAATCGTTGCCGAGCACCTGAACAAGGACGCGGGCGAAATCTCACTGGAGTCTAGCTTCATCGACGACCTGGGCGCTGACTCACTGGACACCGTTGAGTTGGTCATGGCGTTCGAAGAAGAATTCGGCATCGAAATCCCCGATGACGCCGCTGAAGGCATTTCAACTGTTGGCGACGCTGTAAAGTTCGTTGACGAAGCTGCCTAAGGCGAAGAACGGCTAGGACATCATGGAATTACGCAGAGTCGTCGTCACCGGTATGGGGATTGTGTCCCCGCTCGGGATTGGCATTGATCATGTTTGGTCGCGCCTTCTCAAAGGCGAGTCCGGCATCAAGGACATTGACAGTTTCGACTGTAGTGACTTGCCTTGCAAGATCGCGGGTTATGTGCCGATCGGCGAAGCGCCGGGCCAGCTCAACCCCGATGCTGTCATGCAGGAAAAAGAACGTCGCAAGATCGACGAGTTCATCCTGTTTGGCGTTGCAGCGGCGGATGAAGCCTTACAGAACTCAGGATGGAACCCTGACAGCGACGAACAGCGCTGCCGCTCGGGTGTCTTGATGGGTTCTGGCATCGGCGGTCTGCACTCCATCGACCACTATGGCCGGGTATTGGACGTAAAGGGACCGCGCCGCGTTAGTCCCTTTATGATTCCTTCTGTCTTGATCAACCTGATCTCAGGTCAGGTCTCAATGCGCCACGGCCTAAAGGGCCCGAATCACTCAGTGGTAACGGCCTGTTCGACCGGTGCACACGCAATTGGCGATGCCGCGCGCTTGATCGCGCTTGACGACGCAGATGTCATGGTAGCGGGTTCGGCGGAAATGGCCATCACCCGTCTGGGCATCACCGGTTTTGCTGCCGCACGCGCGCTGTCGACCAAATACAACGATGCGCCGACCACGGCCTCTCGCCCCTGGGATCAGGGCCGCGATGGTTTCGTAATGGGCGCGGGCGCGGGCGCGCTGGTGCTAGAATCGCTCGATCATGCCAAAGCGCGGGGCGCTAATATCATTGCGGAAGTCGTAGGTTATGGCTTGTCCGGCGATGCCCACCACATCACCGCGCCAGCCCCAGACGGCAATGGCGGTTTCCGTTCTATGCAGGCAGCCCTTAAGCGCGCAGGTTTGAACGCTGAAGATATTGATTACGTCAATGCGCACGGCACCTCGACCCCGCTGGGCGATGAGATTGAGCTGAACTCGGTCAAGCGCTTGCTGGGCGATAACGCGAAGAATATCTCCATGTCTTCTACCAAGTCGGCCATTGGTCACTTGTTGGGTGGTGCGGGTTCGGTCGAGGCCATTTTCTCGATCTTGTCGATTCGCGATCAAATCGTGCCGCCGACATTGAACCTGAACGATCCTACGCCCGAAGCCGAGGGTATGGATCTGGTGCCGCACACTGCTAAGGAGCGCCGCGTTCGCGCTGCGCTGTCCAATTCGTTTGGCTTTGGTGGCACCAACGCTTCGTTGGTCGTCAAAGAATATTCGGGCGATTAAGCGAAACTGGCAAGCGGCCACAAAATGACCGGCAAAGGCTCGCGGGCAAAACCAGCGAGCCTTTTTGCTGCAAAATACTGTTTCGACGCCGTCGTGCGGCCGAACCAGCGACAGGGACGCCGTCAAAACTGCCAGATGGAATTTGACCCTGGGTTTATGTCCTGGGTTTATGCTCAAGATTTATGCCCTGAAAATTTGATCGGGGATATAAGGCCCGAAATCGAGGCATAAATTGCCTGGTATGGGGGGATTAACCGAAGGCCCCCAGTCACAGGAACCAGAAGACCGCGATCTCAAATTTGGACGTTTCTATGCTGCGTTTTTTTGCAACCATCCTAGTGCTGCTCACCTTACTCGCTGGTCTGGCGGCAGGGGCCTTCTTCTATGGCCCTGTATGGCTCGACGGCCAGTTAGAAGCGCCAGGTACAAGCACGCAGACTCAAGTCTTTGACGTCGCGCCAGGCCAATCCGCGCGCAGCGTTTTGACCGAGCTTGAAGGGCAGGGCTTGATCGCATCCGAACTTATCGCGCGGGTCGCTTTGCGATTGCAGCCGCGCGCTTTTAAGGCGGGCGAATACGAGATCCCGGCCGCTGCTTCCATGAATGAGGTCTTTGATATTTTGTCCTCGGGCCGGTCGCGAAGCTATTCGGTAACAATTCCCGAAGGACTGACCAGCAAGCAAATCGTTGCTTTATTGGCCAACGTCCCCGAACTCAGCGGCAGCATCGACACGCTGCCCGCCGAAGGCTCAATGCTGCCGGACACCTATTTTATCCACCGTGGCGACAGCCGCCAGTCGGTGGTTGAGCGCATGCAGGCCGCGCTGCAGGAGGCTTTTTGGCCGCTGTGGGAAGCCCGGCAGGAGGGCTTGCCCTTTGAAACGCCGGAACAAGCCATAACCCTGGCTTCGATTGTCGAGCGCGAGACCGGTATCGGGCGCGAACGCCCGGTCGTGGCTTCGGTCTTTATCAACCGCCTGAAAGAAGGTTGGCGCTTGCAGGCCGATCCAACTCTGGTCTACTTCGAGAGCGATGGATTGGGTAAGCTGGGGCGCGGCCTCAAACGCTCAGAGTTGGATCGCGACCATGCTTACAACACCTACAAGCGGCGGGGTCTGCCGCCGGGGCCCATTGCCAACGTTGGCAAAGAGGCCCTGCAAGCGGTGCTGAGTCCGGCGGATACCAAGTATTTCTATTTTGTTGCTGACGGCAGTGGCGGCCATGCCTTCGCCGAGACCCTAAAGCAGCACAATGCCAACGTCAAAAAGTGGCGCGCGATCGAACAAAGCGACTAGCGCGTCTGATGCATAATGTGCGTAGGCGTGGCACCTGTTAGAGTCCGTGTTAGAGTCCGGTATTTGAGCTCGATTCTCTCGGGACAAGGTCGGTATCGGCAGCGCCGTATGGCCACCCACATTCCGGCTGGACAGGCTGGCAAATGACGGCACAAAAATCGTATTTTTGGGCGCGGCTTGGGCTTTACATTTTAACCAGCAGGGATTAAGTAAGGGCCCCTGCCTAAGGGCAGCGTGTCGGCGTATAGCGCAGTCTGGTAGCGCGTTCGTCTGGGGGACGAGAGGTCGTAGGTTCGAATCCTGCTACGCCGACCAAATATTTCCCCCTTCTATATCCAATACAATTTGCACTGACCCGTGCCGGCCTGGCCATAGGCGTGCTTGGCTCTGTTTGTGCTTGGCTCTTGTTTGTGCTTGGCTCTTGTTTGTGCTTGGCTCTGATGGTTTATAGCTCTGGGCACTGCGGCTCGCTTGCGCCGGTCATACAGACAATCGTGCGGCGCTGACGCCAATATGAGCCGTGAGGCGTCGCTATCCAAAGACCCCGCCCGCCGTTGACCCGCCCACCTGGCCGCCTTTGGATAGCCTAGCAAGGCAATCGCCCAAATCGAATGGTCTAGGCACCCAGCCGCTCATCGCGGCATCTTCGTGCTACGGTGTTAAAAAGCGGCGAAAGCAAGGCTGCAAAAACCGCATGACTGAGCTGCAAATGCGTCGCTTGAGATCGGCGGCTGGCTGGTCCATCTTTGCTTTGTAGCGAGGCGGTGGCCTCAAACAAAAATTCCAATCTGCCGAGCAGATAAAACCAACGCCAAATAAAGGGTTGATCCTATGACAGTAGCAACATGCTTTCCTTCAATTCAGCACCTACAATTGCTGTTGGATAACGATGCAGAGACTGGTTCTTACCGCAAAACAGACGTTCGCGGCCTGGTTCAAATCTCTCACTAATCGGATTTTTGTTTGAGGTTAGTTCCGCATAAGGCGTTACCAACCCTGAATATTGTACGTAGAAAGTGAAATACCATGACTAATCCCGTTGTACGTTTCTTTGAAAATGTCTCTCGCCGCCGCGTTCTGCGCGAAGAACTGGAAGCAATGGACGAGCGCCAATTGCAGGACTTGGGCATCAACCGCGCAGACTTTGACCGCATCGTCAACGACAGCTTCTAATACCGAATTCCTTAGAAAAAGCGCTTCCTCCCGCGCTCAACTTTGGATGAAAAAGGGCCGCTCCTCCTCCCTGCGGCCCTTTTTTAATGCCTGAATTTCTTGAATTGGGGCGGCGGCGGCCCTCAGCCCTACAGATGGCTTCTGATCGAAAGCCGCGCCAGAAACGAGCCCATGAGGCCCCCAAGGCTCAGCGCTTGGCGGCCACCGCGCCCATGGCGGTTGCAATCATGGGTAGCAGCAAGTAGCGCAAGCCGATATCGCTGGCATAGTCGGGCAGGCTCTGGCCGGACATGGGTAGCAGCAACGCTATATCAAGCAACCAATTGAGAAGCAGCCAAAACAGCCCCAAAGTCAGGCCAGCTTGCCAGCTGGGTCTGATGTGGCGAAAGGCCAAGACCAGCAGACCACAGCCAGCCGCACCACCGACAACGATCATAATTGATTTGAATAAGGGCAGCGCGATCATCAGGCCGTCTTTTGGATCAAAAAAGGCAAAGGCGGTCAGATAGGGGATCAGCCAGGATAGCAGGCCATAGACCCAAATTCTCCAGTTGCGCCATTGGCTGAGTTGGGTGGCAGGTGATGAAGTGGGGCTCGTCATACTGGTCCCTTTCGGTTTGCTAGGCACGGGCTGCGTTTGGCGCTCAGCTTCGTAGTGGGCGCCGATCGAGAGAGGCTGCGTCAGCCCGCCCAGTTTAGCCTGGCGCAAGCTTTGTCTAATTAAGCTATATCAAGCGCGCTTTTGCGCCCTTGGGGCAATCTAGAACTTCCGTCTTGCGCGACTCTGCACTAAGGTGGCCGCCCTAATCCCCAAGCCACAGAATGAAACGCTGCAGATCGTAGGCCAATGAGCGACTTACAGACACTCAGAACCGATACGCTTGCCGCCATCCAGGCCGCAAGCACCCTGGCGACCCTTGACGAAGTGCGGGTCTCCGCCCTCGGCAAAAAGGGCGCTATCACCGCCCTCATGAAAACCATGGGCAAGATGGAGCCCGAAGCGCGCAAAGCTTTTGGTCAAGAGGCCAATTTGGTCAAGGACGAGATCGCCTCGGCTCTGGACCAACGTAAGGCCGCATTGGAAGAGGCGGCGCTCAACGAGCAGCTAGCGCGCGAAGTGGTGGATGTGACCCAGCCCGTGCGCCCGACTGCCAAGGGCTCGATCCACCCCATCAGCCAGGTCATGGACGAGGCCATCGCCATTTTCGGTGAAATGGGATTTGCCGTCGCAGAAGGCCCGGAAATCGAGACCGACAAATACTGCTTCGACGACCTCAATATCCCGACCGATCACCCCGCGCGCCAGATGCAAGATACTTTCTATATGCACGGCCACAGCGGAGACGCGGGCTCGCTTGTCCTGCGCACCCACACATCGCCGGTCCAGGTGCGCACCATGTTGAGCCAAGCGCCGCCGATCCGCATCATTTGCCCGGGGCGCACTTTCCGTTCGGACTATGACGCCACGCACACGCCCATGTTCCACCAGATTGAGGGGCTCGTCATCGACGAGACCGCGCACATGGGCCACCTGAAAGGCGTGCTGATGGACTTCCTGGCGGCCTATTTTGAGGTCGATGAGGTCAAAATCCAACTGCGCCCGTCTTATTTCCCCTTCACGGAGCCCAGCGCTGAGGTCGATATTGGCTATGAGGTGGTGAATGGCGAGCTGAAGATCGGCCAGGGCGATAAGTGGATGGAAATCCTGGGCTGTGGCATGGTCAACAGCCGGGTTTTGGAAAACTGCGGCATCGACAGCAGCAAATACCAAGGCTTTGCCTTCGGCATGGGCGTCGAGCGCTTGTCTATGTTGAAGTACGGCATGCCCGACCTGCGCCCCTACTTTGATTCTGACGTTCGTTGGCTGCGCCACTACGCCTTCGATCCGCTTTTGATTCCCTCTATGGTTCGGGGGCTGCACGCATGAAATTCACGTTAAGTTGGCTCAAAGAGCATTTGGATACCGATGCAAGCTTGGACGAGATCGTCGCCAAGTTGACCGCTATCGGTCTGGAATTGGAAGACCTGGAGCGTCCGGCGGACAAGTATCAGGGCTTTAAAGTGGCCGAAGTG
The DNA here is from genome assembly GCA_030428565.1 of Alphaproteobacteria bacterium. Taxonomy (GTDB): domain Bacteria; phylum Pseudomonadota; class Alphaproteobacteria; order UBA7985; family JAUIBT01; genus JAUIBT01. Next base: position 142,611 of record JAUIDR010000001.1, on the reverse strand, counting down.
GTGGCCGCAGAGCAGCACCCGGACGCGGACAAGCTGCGGATTTGCCAGGTCAGCGACGGCAGCGCTGATCTACGTCAGGTCATTTGTGGTGCCCCCAACGCCCGCGCGGGTATCAAGGTGGTGCTGGCGACGCCCGGCACGGTCATGCCGTTGCCCGACGACAAGGGCGAGCCCATTACGATCAAGATTGGTAAGATTCGCGGCACTGAGAGCCAAGGCATGATGTGCTCCAACGCCGAAATGGGTCTAGGCGATGATCATGACGGTATCATCGAGTTGGCAGAAGATGCCCCGGTCGGCCAGGACTTTATTGCTTATCGTAGCGATTTGGATGATCCGGTGATTGAGATCAACGTCACCCCGAACCGCCCCGATGCTTTGGGCGTGCGCGGTGTCGCCCGTGACCTGGCCGCCGCCGGGTTGGGGCGCTTGAAGGAGAACCGGACAGCTTTTGCCGGCGCGACGACAGGTGCGCCCGGCCTTAGCGTGAGCATTGAGACGCCCGAAAACTGCCCGGCTTTTGCCTACCGCATTATCAAGGGCGTCAAGAACGGCCCGTCACCGGTCTGGATGCAAAAGAAACTAGAGGCTATCGGTCTACGTCCGATTTCGGCGCTGGTGGATGTCACCAACTGGATAACTTTCGATCAGGCTCGGCCCATGCACGTGTTTGATGCGGGCAAGGTGCAAGGCAACCTGGTTGTTCGTCAGGCTAAGCCCGGCGAAGAGCTGTTGGCGCTGGACGAAAAGACCTACCAATTCGATGAACTCATGACCGTGATTGCTGATGATCGCGGCGTTGAGTCGATCGCGGGCATTATGGGCGGCGAAGAATCGGGCTGTTCGGATGATACCGTCGATGTCGTCGTTGAAGCGGCGCTGTGGAACCCGGTCAACATCGCCCGTACTGGACGCAAGTTGCAGGTCAACAGCGATGCCCGCTACCGCTTTGAGCGCGGTGTCGATCCTTCGACAACGCTGGAGGGGATGGAGATTGCCACCCAGTACATCTTGGATATGTGCGGCGGTCAGGCGTCCGACCTGATTTTGGCGGGCGAAATCCCGAGCGAGCGTAAGGCGCTGGACTTTGACTATGGCTTGGTTAAGAGCAACGGCGGCGTTGATCTGACTCGCGAAGATGGTGTTGCGATTCTGCAGCGCCTGGGCTTTGAGGTCGCTGGCGACGGTGATGCGCTTAAGGTCACCGTGCCCTTGTCTCGACCGGACATTGACCGCCAGTGGGACTTCGTTGAGGAAATCTTGCGGATCCACGGCTATGACAAAATCCCAGCGGTCAGCCTGCCACGTCCCAGCGTGTTCCCGGCGCGTGCGCTCAACGATCAACAGCTCAAGCGTTCGGCGGCCAAGCGCGCGATGGCGGCGCGCGGCATGCATGAGTGTGTGACCTGGTCCTTCACTTCGTCTCAGTTTGCGCCCATGTTCGGCGGTGGCGTTCAGGAACTGCGGATTGCCAACCCCATCATCTCTGAACTGGACGAGATGCGCCCGTCGCTGCTGATCAATCTTCTGATGGCTGCTGCGCGCAATGCCAACCGCTCCTTCACATCCGTCAATTTATTCGAGCAAGGCGCCATTTTCACCGGCGTTGCACCCGAACAAGAACACCAAGCCATTGCGGGCGTTCGCAGTGGCCAAGAGCATGGCAAGCACTGGAGTGGCGAAGGCGCTGCTTGGGATGTTTTCGACGCCAAAGCCGATGCTATGGCGGCCTTGGAAGCCTTGGGCATGCCGACGGCCAATTTGCAAGTCGCAAGCCCTGCGCCGGGCTGGTATCACCCGGGCCGTTCAGGCGTCATTACGCTTGGCCCCAAGACGGTACTTGCGCACTTCGGTGAACTGCACCCCAAGGTTCTAAAGGCGCTGGACGTGAAGTCGCGCGCCGTCGGCTTTGAGGTCTTTATCGACGCTCTGCCCAAGCCCAAGCGTAAATCTGGTGCCTCGCGCCCGGCCTACTCACCATCGCCATTCAACCCCATCACGCGTGACTTTGCGTTTGTGATGGATGAAGCGGTGGAAGCGCAAACCTTGATCCGAGCGGCCAAGGGTGCGGATAAGGCGCTGATTACCGATGTGCAGTTATTCGATGTCTACCAAGGCCAAGGCATGGCTGAAGGCAAAAAGTCACTGGCGATCACAGTGACGCTTCAGCCCGTCAAAGCGTCTATGACCGACGAGCAGATTGAAGCCGTGTGCCAGAAGATTATTGCGCTGGTGATGAAGGCAACAGGCGCAGAACTACGCTCTTAGAGCGTGTGATTGGCAGACAGCACGCAATTGCTGGCTTGTCGTCTCCATTTAGAAGGGGAGGGGCGTTCGGCCTCTCCCCTTTTCTTTTTGTCTCGAGCTTGGCGGCCCTTGCCCTGGGCTTGATGTGGAGGCCCTTATGCGTGCATCGCTTGTCAAAGTCCTGCCGTTGGCCGTTGTGGTCGCTCTTTTGACAACCAGTTCGGCAGAGGCCAAGCCCTTCCGGCATCGTTTTAATGAATGGCGCGAATACAATAAGCACTGGCTGTCGGTCTGTCCCATCAAGCCCAAACCGAGCGAGAGCGACTACTCGACCAGCTGTTGGGCCACAACTTTTGCTGGGGCGACCTATGAATTTGCGCGCCGCCACCAGTTGGCGGTCTATCGCCATCGTGACACCGGAGCAGTGAGCCTGAGGTTTGCGGTCTATTGGGAAGATTTGGCACCTGGCAGCCAGCTGGAGCTGCGATTTGACGGCGCGCCGCCTGTGACGCTGAGCGTCGCGGACCTAGTGACCAAGAACACGCTCAACGAATGGTGGCTGACCGACCCTGTGGCGGTCGGCGAGGCCGTCAAGGACATGAAGGCGCACAATGGCCTTAGGGTGTCCTATCGCTTCGTCGATGGGCGCGAGGAGACAATTCGGTTTTCTTTGATCGGATTTAGCAAGGCATTCAAATTCATCGAAGATCGCGCCTTGATAGATCGCTAGGCACTTTGACGGCCTGGGTGTTAGCGCGGCCAGGTTAGCGCAAGCCACGAACGAACGACAACGTGAGTGAGCATGGATTTGCGTTAGAATTCAGTCAGCTAGAGCGGATGGGCTGTTGCAGCACCGGCGCCCGACGCTCTAGCCCTTCTTCGATCCAAGCGCGCTAGCATTGCAATCTGGCTGCGGTCTTCTTGTGGCCTGTTTTTAGCGACCAATGATGCTGAAGATGGCCCAGAAGTGCAGGGCGCTGCCCGCCAGCACGAAAAGATGCCAGATGGCATGGTTGTAGCGCAGCGAGCGCCAGAGGTAGAACACCACGCCACCGCTGTACATAACGCCACCAGCAAACAGCAGTGCCACGGTCCACCATCCCAGCGCGGCGATGACCGAATAGACCCAGAAGATACCTAACCAGCCGATGGCCAAATAGAGGCCCGTCAACACCAGGCTATTGGGGTCGAAAAAGGTCAGGCGCAAAATGATTCCAATGATCGCCAGCGACCAGATAACGGCCAACAGGGTCATGGCCGCGACGGGCTCGAGCGACAGCAACAAAACGGGCGTATAGGTGCCAGCGATCAGCGCGAAAATCATGGACTGATCGACCGCCAAGAACATCATCTTTACCGGCTGTATCCAGGGCAGGTGCAGCAAGGTCGACGCCGTATAGGCCAAGATCAAACTGATGCCAAAGACCACGCCGCCGATCAGGCCTTCAGGCGTGCCATAAATTGCGCCGACAATGGTTAAGGATATGAGCGCGATGATCGACAAAACCACGCCGACTGCGTGTGTCACCATGTTCGCGAATTCTTCGTCCCCGCCATCAAAATTGCCGAACGAAGAATGTTCCCAGGAAGTCAATGATGCTCTCATGCCCAAACTCTGCGGGGCAAGTTGGGGCTTGGCAAGCCTAATCGTCGCAGGGTTGTTCGAAAATGTGGCAGGCCCTACTGAGAATCGTCTTCGTCTAGACAAAAACTAGCCACAGACTCGGCCCAAATGGCACCCGACGGGTTCAGAAGGTCTAGACAAAAGCTAAACCGTAGGCGATTTGCGAGCAGAGATGTGAGCACGATTTGTAAATGATCCTGCCCGTCCGCTTGCAAGGCCGATAAATGTTCGCGAAGCGCCTCTGCGCTCTCAAGGCCGTCAAGATCGCTCGCTTCCCACAAATGTTGCTCGTGGGCATCCAAGATTCCGGTTGAGATCGAATGCGCGGGTTCGTCTGTGTTCACGTAGAGGCGGCGCTTTAGAACACCGTCCTCGGCGAACAACAGGCCAATGTCGCCCTGCACGGGATCGAAGTGAGCGACCCTTAAGTGTTGAGCGGGCAGGAGTTCGTCCAGCGCCTCGAATGGATCATCGCCCAGATTATTGCCCAGATCATTACCCAGTGCAGCCCGGGCTCCATTGGTGCCCTCAGCGTCCTTGGTGCCCTTTTCTCGCCAGGAGACCAAGCCAAGGCTCAGTGCCTCGCAGACGATGAGCGCCTCATCCCCTTTTTGCATATACGACAGGGTGTCAAAACGCGCCGGCAGGGCATCGGCCAAGGTCTCGTGCGCCAATGCCTCATAGGGGCTGTCGGCCCCCCAAGCGGCGCGGCGAACCTGGTACGCCGTCAAAGCGCCATCCAGGCCCTGCAAGGCGATCATAGAGAAGGGAAGCGGCAGGTTTGCAAACACGAAAATAGCTCAAAGCAAGGACTGAGTGAGGGCAGGGCGCAGGCTATTGCGCTTGTGTCTCGGTCTCGTCGCTCGCTTCCTCGCCAGTCACCTCCTCGCCAGTCACCTCCTCGCCAGTCACTTCCTCGCCAATCACCGCTTCACCAGTCACTTCGGTGCGAAAGGCTTCGAAAAACTCGTCCGCCAGCTTCTTGGCCGTGCCTTGAATGAGGCGCCCGCCGATTTGCGCCAGCTTGCCACCCACCTTGGCATCAACGACATAGCTGAGCTGGGTGCCATCGCGCGCGTCTTCATCTTGCGCTTCTGCCAGCTTGACCTCGGCCTGGCCGCTTGCGAAGCCCGCAATGCCGCCTTTGCCGCTGCCGGTGATGGTATAAGAATGCGGAGGGTTCAGGTCTTCTAGTGTCACGCTGCCCTTGAATTTGGCTTTCACCGGGCCAACTTTTACCGCAGCCACGGCTTCGAACTCGGTGTCGCTGGTTTGCTCCAAGCTTTCGCAGCCTGGCACGCAGGCACGCAGAACGTCAGCGTCGTTGAGCGCTTGCCAAACCGTCTGTTTGTCGGCGGCGATAAAGTATGAGCCAGAAATTTCCATGCGGTCATCCCCCCTTGTGTTCGCGTCAGTGCTTGCAAATTAATGGGGCCTTGTCTATACCCAGTTTTCCTTGCCGTTCGGCGGGCCAAAAAGGCATGCCCGTCAACGCAGTTTTCCTTCGAAAAATGGAGATCAAAATGCCTAAGATGAAGACCAAGGCGGCGGCGAAGAAGCGCTTCACCACCACCGCCAGCGGCAAATTCCGCATGCGTCCGGCGAACAAACGCCACATGCTGCGTCGTCGTTCTCAAAAAATGAAACGCCAAACTCGCGGATCTGAAATCGTCAAAGCCTGCGATTCTATCTTGCTGCGCGTTTACATGCCTTATCACCGTTAAGCGAAGAGGAAGTACGACATGGCAAGAGTTAAACGCGGCGTCACCTCACACGCTCGCCACAAAGCCGTCCTGAAGCTCGCCCGCGGTGCGCGCGGTCGTCAGGCCAATACCATTCGTGTTGCTCGCCAGCGCGTTGAAAAGAACCAGCAGTATGCTTACCGCGACCGCCGCGCTCGCAAGCGCGATATGCGTGGTCTGTGGATCCAGCGTATCAACGCTGGTGTGCGTCCTTTCGGTCTAAACTACAGCCAATTCATGGGTGGTTTGCACCACATGGGCATCGAGCTGGATCGCAAGGTTCTGGCGGACATGGCCGTTCACGAAGCCGAAGCCTTTGCTGCCATTGCTCAAAAGGCAAAAGACTTCATGGACAAGCACAACGCTGATGCACGCGCCCGCGCAGAAGAGCTGCGTAAAGAATCTGGCAACCTGAGCCGCGCTGAGCTGGCGGCTCAAGCCGAAGGCTAAGGCCATCTCCTTGCCGATTTGAGGGCAGGGGTGCAAAAATAAAGGGGAGCCGTCTGGCTCCCCTTTTTTGTGTCCGTATTCGTGTAGCAGACCGTGACAAGCGCTGCACCGCGATGACCGCTCAAGATTTGCTAGGCGCTCAAAGCACAAGAAATCCTTTGGTCAGTCCCGCGGGCAGCGATGCGCCCTTGATATTAGTCTTTTACGACTATCTTGGTGCGCTTGGGTCCATATGCGCGGACCATGTTGTAGAAGCGGTACGCCTGCAAAGGCGTCAGGCGAATGCAACCGTGTGAGGCGGGGCCAGAAGGGCCGCCGACAGACTGGTGAATGGCGTAGCCACCGTGGAAGAACACGGCATAGTGCATGGGCGCATCATCATAGGTCTTTGAAAAATAGCGCTCATAAATGCGGGTGGGGCGATAGCTGCCAGTCGGTGTTTCATATCCCTTTTTCCCCGATGAAATGCTCCAGCAGAATTGGCGCTTATCTGTGCGTGTAATGCACATTTCTTGATCGGAAAGGTCGATTACGGCTTTCATCTCGCCGCTTTGGATGGTGTTGCTGTATTCACCAGGCACGCGTTCGATGCTGGAATACTTGGTCTTGAAGCTGGTGCCTGCCTGGGCTGTTCCAGCCAGCAGCAGAGCTGCTAGAGCAATAATAATGTGTCGCATATGATCTCTTGAGCGATGAGGGTGAGAAAGGCCGCCAAATAGCTGCCCTTTTTGGCGAAATTTTGCAACGACCCTTAGCTGCTGGATTTATGAACTAATGTGATAACTTGTCCACAGGGGCGTCCAACCGTTGGACTAACCAGCCGCCGCTAACGCCGCGAAGCCGCCTTCCAGATCTGCTTTTAGGTCTTGCGTGTCTTCAAGTCCAATATGAAAACGTAGCATCGGCCCAGACCATGCCTCGCTGGGCGGCCAGCTTGTCGCCGTGCGACAGCGCGCTGGATATTGCGGAACGACCAGCGATTCGTAGCCTCCCCAAGAATAGCCCATGGAAAAGTATTCCAGGCAATCAACGAAGGCGGCCACCTGCTCGGGCGTCGTGCCCGGTTGCAGCAAGATGCTAAACAGGCCCGAACTGCCCTTAAACAAGGCTTTGTAGGTGGCGTGTTGGGGATGACTTTCCAGGCCTGGGTGCAGCACCGCCGCAACGTCTGGCCGCGCCTCAAACCAGCGCGCCATGTCAAGGCCAGCCTGGTGGTGGTGGCGGAGGCGAACCGCCATGGTGCGCAGACCGCGCAGGGCCAAAGCTGCCTCGTCGGGCGCATAGCGATGGCCGGTCAAATACATCTGTTTGCGCAGTTTGAGCAAGGTCTCGCCGCTGGCGGCGATGACACCCATCATGGCATCGGAGTGCCCGACAATATACTTGGTGCCCGCCTGAACCGCGATGTCGATGCCATGGTCGAGCGGTTTGAAATTCAGCGGCGAGGCCCAGGTGTTGTCGATGGCGCTAATCACGCCTGCCTCGCGCGCGACCGCGGCGAGCGCCGGGGAATCTTGCACATCGAAGGTCAAAGAGCCGGGGCTCTCCATATAAAGAAGCTTGGTGTTTGGCCGGATGAGCGTGCGCAGTTGCTCCGGGTCAATGAGCGGATCGAAATAACTGGTCTCGACGCCGAAACGCGCCAGAACCCCATCGCAGAACTGACGCGTGGGGTCATAGACGCTGTCAGAGACAAGCAAATGGTCGCCCGCAGCAACGAACGCGCTTAACGTAATTGTGACGGCAGCCAAACCCGATTCAAGCGCAACCGCCCCTTCGGCATGATCCAATTCGGCCAGCATGTCCTCAAAGGCCCAAATGCTATCGTTGCCCGCGCGCCCATAGCCGCTCTTTCCTTGTGCGCGCAACTCACCGCTGATGGTACTCAGCGATTGAAAGCTGTCGAAGGTGAGGGTGGAGGCGCGGTAGACGGGCGGGTTTATGGTGCCCAACGGGGTGTCGGGCATGCGTTTTCCCCGCGCGCGGTGGGCGAGCAGGGTGGCGTCGCTTTGGTTCGCTTTGCTTTGGCGTGCGTCAGTTGTGCGGGTGGCAGCAGTAGCCGAATCCGTTTGATTTGTTGGCTTTGGCATAGGTAGCAGGCAGTTCGGCTTTGTTCGGGAAATGGGGTTGACAGCTATGCATGACTGTCATGGCGGCCATGTTCTAAGGGCTTGGCTGAAAAATTAAACAGAAAATTTTCAGCGGATAACGAAATATCTTTACGTTTGGCTCCTGACATGCATTTTTGTAGCTCCGTTGAAGCGACCTGCAATGGTCGCTTTGCGACTTTGTATAAGACAAAAAAAGGTAGAGACATGAAAAAGATCATGTTGATGACAGCAGCGGCAGTTGCGGTTTCGGGTTCTGTTTTCGCGCAGGATTCGACGCTGGATGTCGTTAAGGCGCGCGGAGAGTTGATCTGCGGCGTGTCAACAGGTGTGGCTGGCTTCTCAATCGCTGATGACAGCGGTAACTATACAGGTTTGGACGTTGATGTCTGCCGCGCGGTTGCAGCTGCGACGCTCAACGATCCCCAGGCCGTCAAGTTCGTTCCGCTGACATCTAAAGAGCGCTTCACTGCGCTGCAATCTGGTGAAATTGACGTTCTGTCACGCAACACCACCTGGACCTACACCCGCGACGTAGACCTGGGCCTGGAGTTCACCGGCGTTTCTTACTACGACGGTCAGGGCTTCATGGTTCGTAAAGATCTGGGCGTGACCTCTGCGTCGGAGCTGGACGGTGCGTCTGTCTGTGTGATCACCGGTACCACCACAGAACTGAACCTGGCTGACTACTTCGCTTCTAACGGCATGTCCTATGAAGGTGTTGTGGTTGAGACCAATGCCGAGACCAACCAGAACTATGAAGCAGGCCGTTGTGACGTATTCACAACAGATGCTTCTGGTCTGGCTGCCAACCGTTCGCAAATGGCAGAGCCTGCCGCGCACGTGATCCTGCCCGAAATCATCTCAAAAGAGCCTCTGGGCCCGGTTGTTCGCCACGGCGACAACGTTTGGGGTGACATCGTTCGCTGGACTCTGAACTCTTTGGTTATTGCTGAAGAAAAAGGCCTGACTGCTGCTGGCGTTGCTGATGCTGCGAACTCAGGCGACCCAGAAGTCCGTCGTCTGGTCGGCGCTGAAGGCGACAAAGCTGCTTCACTGGGTCTGGATTCAGACGCATTTGGCCGTGCGATTGCTGCTGTTGGTAACTACGGCGAAATCTTCGAGCGTAACGTAGGCCCCAACACTCCGGTTGGCCTTGAGCGTGGCTTGAACCAGCTGTGGACAAAGGGCGGCATCCTGTACGCTCCTCCGTTCCGTTAAGCTAAACGTCAAGAAGGGGCAGGCATCGTCTGCCCCTTTTTTGACTGACGGCCAGGTTGGTGCCGCGATACAAGCGTTTGCTCGCGCCCAGCTGAAGGCTTCATTGTTCTAAACGTTGTAAAATTAACAGGCCCAACGACATGCCACTGTGCGCTAGTCGAATGGGTATAAACAAGCCGAGCTTGAAACTCGGCGCCAAGGCGCAGCGGCAGAAGTGACGGTCACCTATACGACGGCTTGATCTCGCAGCGCCCCATCGGACGCCTAACACGGGGATTGGCCATGGATCTTCTCAGTAATCGACGCTTCCGGGCGATCGCCTTTCAAGTCATTGTTTTGGTAGGTTTTTTAGGAGCTCTCACCTACATAACCAACAATGCCATAACGAATATGCGGGCGCTCAATATCTTGCCAAAGGGCAACTTCCTTTCTGAGCCTGGCAGCGTGGACAATCTGAGCTGGGTCGCCCTTGACCTTATGACGGTCAGTGCGCGCGATCCGATCTGGCAGTTTCTGGTCGGTTCGGCGATCAACACCATCTACATCTCTATCTTGGGCATATTTTTTGCCACCGTTTTGGGCTTCATCATCGGCGTTATGCGCCTGTCGCCCAACTGGTTGGTCAACCGGTTTGCCTTGGTCTACGTGGAGACCTTCCGAAATGTCCCGCTCTTGCTGTGGATCTTGCTGATCAACGCCATCGTGTTTCTTCCCTGGCCGTCGCCAAAAGAAGCCCTGCCGATTTTCGATGCCTTTGTAGCCTCTAACCGTGGCCTTTATGCGCCGCGCGGCATGCCGCTGGATGGCTTTAGCATCGTCAGTTACGTCTTCTTGTTGGGGATCATTGCAGCCATCGTTTGGAGTTTTATCGCCCGGCGCGTACAGGCCAAATCAGGCAACCAATTGCCGGTCTTTTGGGTCAATCTAGGCCTGATTGTTGGCCTGCCTCTGGCGGTCTTTTTCGCTTTGGGTGGTCCGCTGGAATGGGAGACGCCTGAGCTCAAGGGCTTCAACTATCGCGGTGGCGTTAAGTTGCTGCCGCAGTTCCTAGCGCTGCTAACCGCGCTGTCGCTCTATACCGCCTCCTTCATTGCCGAGATCGTACGTGCGGGCATCTTGTCGGTCAACAAAGGCCAGCGGGAGGCCGCATCTGCGCTGGGATTACGTCCCAACTTGGTGATGAACCTGGTCATTATCCCGCAAGCCCTACGCGTTATCATTCCGCCGCTGACCAGCCAGTATCTAAACCTGACCAAGAACTCGTCGCTGGCGATTGTCGTTGGCTATCAGGAGATCGTGGCCGTCTTCATGGGCACTATCTTGAACCAGTCAGGCCGAGCCGTTGAGATCATCGGTATGACCATGGCGTTCTATCTGTCCATCAGCCTTTTGATTTCCTTCATCATGAATCTCTATAACCGCTCTGTAGCCTTGAAGGAGCGTTGATTATGGCCGATCAAGACAAAACCGGCGCAAACTTCGTGCCAACTCCGCCTCGCGATGCACCGGTTAACACCGTTGGCATGGGGGCGATGATCAAAAAGAACTTGTTCGCGGGTCCGGTCTCATGGGTCGCAACACCGGTGCTACTGTTCATAATTGTTTCAGTGCTCTGGCACGTCTTTTCCTGGGGGCTGCTGCGTGCGACCAACCACGGGGCGTCCAACCGCACCTGTCACCTGGCTGAGCGGACCAGCTTGCTGTCACAGCATGAGATCACCATCTTGATGGCCGACAAGCTGTTGCTGTCCAAGAGCTATCAGAGCCAGGACCAACGCCAATTTTGGGTCGATAGCCAAAGCACCTGGGGCCGTTTTGCCCTGGGAACCCTGGGCTTTGGACCCAGCTATGGTGAGCTGTTGACCGCCGAGATCATGGGCAACCGCGAAGTCTCACGCGCGCTGAGCCAACGGGCTGAAATTCTGGCGACAATCAACAAAGACATTGAGTTCATTGAACGCAACCCCGACCCCGACGCAACCTTGCATCCTGGCCTGGCGAACGTGGTGGCCGGTAAGGACTTGTTGGCCGGACGCGAAGCCTTAAAGGCTGCGGTCACTGCGCAAGATCCTGTTGCTTTCGAGGCCGCGCGGTCCGAGTTCGACGACATGGTCCATTGGGGCGAAGCGCATAACGGTGCGTGCTGGACCGTGGTTAAGCGGCGCTGGCAGCAGTTTATGTACGGCTTTTATCCCAAAGAGCAGGTCTGGCGCGTCGCGACCACGGCACTGCTGTTGTTGTTGGGCGGGCTATCCCTGCTGTGGCCCGGTCGAAGCAGCGCCAGCCGTAGCCTGTCAGCAGCGGTCGTCGGCGGTCTGATCGGCTACACCGTGTCTTCGGGCGTTGGGCTGGCGAGCGGAGGTTTGTTGCTTGCCCTGGCGTTGAGCGTAGGTTTGGCGCTCCTCTACGAACAGCTTGATGTCGGCAAGAGAGGCCTCATCTTCTTCTTGGGCTTCCCGCTGGTCGCTATTTGGCTTCTGATTCGCTTTTCCTTGCCGCAGGCCATCACTCTGCCCAGCACCTGGGGGCAATGGGTCTTCGGTCTCATCATGATGGCCATTTGGGCGCTGTTCTTCTGGCAAAGCTGGCAGCGGCAAACACAGTCCCATTCCTTCAAGCCGATTACCAATTTGGTCTATCTGGCTGTCGGTGTGCTGACCTTTTATGTCTTCTTGACTGTTCGCGTTGATGTCGACGGCCAACAGCTCTCAAGCTTCCAAGAATTGCTGGGCCGCTTACGCCTGTCTGATGTTGAGGTCGATAACGTTTGGGGCGGCCTGCTCGCGACCGCCGTTACGGGCCTGACAGGTATTGCGGTGTCGCTGCCCTTGGGTGTCATTTTGGCGCTGGGGCGGCGGTCGGACCTGCCGATCGTCTCTACCTTCTCGACGGGCTTCATCGAATTCGTGCGTGGTGTGCCGCTGATCACCATTTTGTTCATGGCCTCGGTGCTGTTGCCCTTGTTCTTGCCCGAGGGCGTGACAATCAACAAACTGTTCCGCGCTCTGGTGGGGGTCTCCCTGTTTGCCTCAGCCTATATGGCCGAGGTCATTCGCGGCGGGCTCCAGGGCCTCAGCAAGGGCCAGACCGAGGGGGCGGACTCCTTGGGCCTGAGCTACTGGCAGACCCAGCGTTTCATCATATTGCCGCAGGCCCTCAAGATCTCGATCCCCGGCATCGTGAACACCTTCATCGGCTTGTATAAAGATACGACCCTGCTGTCGATCATCGGCATATTCGATCTGTTGGGCGTGGGCTCTAGGTCGGTGCTGCCATCGCTGGAATGGGCGCGTTTGGAGGCGGAAGTCTACGCCTTTATCGCCCTGTTCTTCTTCGTCTCATGTTTCTTCATGTCCCGCTACTCGCAGCATCTGGAACGGCGCTTGGCCACCGGTCACGAACACTAAAATCGTGACCGTCATCGCCAACCAATGCCCCCAAGTACGCTAAAGGATTTATCGCATGTCATCTGAAGCTCCCGCCCTGAACGACCAAGAGCCCATCATCACCATTTCGGGCATGAACAAGTGGTACGGAAACTTCCACGTTCTTAAAGACATCAATCTGTCGGTCGCGCGCCAAGAAAAGATCGTGATCGCGGGCCCGTCCGGGTCTGGCAAGTCCACGCTCATTCGCTGTATCAACGCCCTTGAGGAGCACCAAGAAGGCTCGATTGTCGTGGACGGCGTGCAATTGACCGACAACCTCAAGAACATCGAAGCTATCCGCAAAGAAGTCGGCATGGTGTTCCAGCAGTTCAACTTGTTCCCGCACCTGACCGTGTTGGAGAACTGTACGCTGGCGCCGATTTGGGTGCGTAAGATGCCCAAGAAGGAAGCCGAAGAAATCGCCATGCACTTTTTGAGCAAGGTGCGCATTCCCGAGCAGGCGAGTAAATACCCCGGCCAGCTTTCGGGTGGCCAGCAACAGCGGGTGGCGATTGCGCGCTCCTTGTGCATGCGCCCACGCGTCATGCTGTTTGACGAACCCACGTCAGCGCTGGATCCAGAGATGATCAAAGAGGTGCTGGACACCATGATCGATCTGGCCAACGAGGGCATGACCATGCTGGTTGTGACGCACGAAATGGGCTTCGCGCGGCAGGTCGCTGATCGCGTGATCTTCATGGATGCGGGCGAAATCGTCGAGCAGAACAACCCGGAAGACTTCTTCCACAATCCGCAGAATGAGCGTACCAAAGAGTTCTTGAGCCAGATCCTGCGCGACTAAAGCTTGGTCGCCGCTCGACAGGGCGACGTTTCGTCGATCCGCGGTCTAGGCGATTCGTCTGCGGAAAGGGGCAAATTCAGGCGGTGTGGTTACGGGTCCGCGCGCGGTTCGCTTCAATGCCTGTGGTCTGCTTCATGGCTCGTGGTTGGACCTGGTCAAGTTAGACGTTGGGGAGGTCATAGGGCCTGTGCTGCCGGTGGCAGCCTGGCGCTAGCGATCCTGCGACCAGTCTCCTACAAGCGCCCAGCCTGTCAGTGCCCAGCTTGTCAGCGCCCAGTCTGGTTGGCGCCGAGTCTGCTAGCGCCCAGTCTGCCAGCGCCCAGGCTAATAGAGCTCTGCGGTCACCTGCGAGGTACAGAAATGCGAGTACAAGACGCTCCCGGGCATTCGCTGCCGCTGTTGACCAAAACGGGCTATGGCCTTGGCGATCTCGGCATCAATATTTTCGTCATCGTCAAGAGCCTGTTGGTTTTTGACTTCATGACCGCCTACCTGGACGTTGCCCCCGCAACGGCAGGGCGTCTGACCGCGCTGGTCTTGATCTTCGACATACTGACCGATCCTCTCATTGGCTGGCTGTCTGACCGCAGCCACACACGATGGGGGCGACGCGCGCCCTATATGGCGGTCGGCGCGCTGGCCATGGCGGTTTTGCTGGTATTGATGTTCTATGTGCCCGCCGCATTTTCAGGCTTAGCCGCGGGGCTCTGGGTGACGGGCTTTTTCGCGGCCGCGTCGGTGGGCTGGACCATGGTGGTTATCCCCTACAGCAGTCTGACGGTGGAGCTGACCGACGACCCCCAACAGCGCTCGAGCCTCACTGCCTACCGCATGGCCTCGGCGGCGCTGGGTATCTTGTTGGCTGGCGCGCTATTTCCTGCGTTGGTGGCACAATTTGGCGGCAATCGTGCGGCCTTTGCCTTGGCCATGTTGGTCTTTGCCCCGATTGCCGTGGGGACGATCTGGGCCGCTGCCTTTGTCAGTGCACGCCCGTCGCCCGCGCGCCCGCCCGCACCGCAACCTTTGCTAGCCCAATTGCGTACGGTGGCGAGCAATCCGCGCTTTGTTTTACTGGTAGTGATCTATGGCTTCCAGACCCTGGCTATCTTTTTTATCACCGTCGGTATCCCCCATGCCGCGCGCTATCTCACGCTGGCATCAGAGGGAAACGGTCCCATGCCGGGTGCGCAGACCTTGCTTTTTGGCGCCTTTGTGGTCGGTGCTATGGCTTCGCAGCCCTTGTGGCTTATGCTCAGCAAGCGGATTGGCAAGCCGCGCGTCTATTTGGCGGGCATGCTGGTCTATGCTGGTATGCTGGTGCTGTTTTATACCCAATTGCCACTGGCCAGCGCGGTTTTGCTCGGTGCGCTGTCCTTGGGCATCGGCATCACCAATGGTTGCTATCAGCAATTACCCTGGGCCCTGGCCCCCGACCTGATCGCAGAGACCAACCGCCAATCGGGTCAGTCCGTGGAAGGCCTGGCCAATTCGGTCTGGCTGTTCGGGCAAAAGCTGGCGGGAGCGCTGGCGCCGCTGCTGTTCGGTGAGCTGCTGTCGGCCTTCGGCTTCGTTTCTAGTGAGCAAGGCTATGTCGACCAACCAGCGGCTGCTCTTGAGGCTTTGCGAGCGGGCATGACCCTTTTGCCAGCTCTCCTATTGCTCGCCAGCGTGCCGATCTATGCCTTGATCGCAGCGCGACTGAAGTCGCTATGATGCCGGCTTAGTTTGTTGCAGACCGGTTCTGTAGCGCGTGAAGGGCTGTAACAGCTCTTTCAGCGTGATCGGGAGCGACAAATAAATGGTCGTGGTGGTAGCCGGCCACCACGTTGCAAGGCACCTCAGCTTGCGTTAGCGCCTCCGCGATTGCCGCCATCATGCCGATGGCCTCAAGGCTGGAGGGCACCGTCAGCGTGATCTTTTGGCACAAGAAGCCAGTTTCAATATGCGCGGCGGTCGCTCGTTCTAGGGGTAAAATCAAGGTCGTTCCTTCGGCCTCCTCAAAGACCATCAGGGCTCCGTCGGGCTGAGGGTCGCCCTTGGCGATGCTCGTAAAGCAATAGAGTTCGGGGGTGAAGCTGGGCTCCAGCTCGCTCAACAAGCGCGCTAGATCGGTGATGCCAGACGGCTGGGATTTGGGGCTATCGGTCATGCAGGGCCAAGGGTTCGAATTGAAGGAGAGCTGCGAAGGATTGTCTGCTCAATTCCTGCCAGATGCGGGCGGGCGTGTGGCCTTGGAATCGCGTTGCTGGCCATGATGTGATGCCTGCTGATGGGCCGGGCGCGACTCTGGGCGCGCCTCCTGATCGTGCTCACCGCCGCCGTCGGCGTTTTCAGGCTCGTCGAGTTCAAAGGCATGGGCCGGATTGTGGTAGGCGCGATCTTGGTGCAAGGCACGCTCGATCTGCTCAGAGGCCTTGCGCGCCAAGTGCATCATGGAGCTATCGTCCATGTCCTCGCGCACCATGTGGTCCAGCATTTTGACATCATGGCGCTCAAAGGCCTGCACCCGGCGGCGTGCGGTAAAAGCGCGAAAACCGAGCTCGCGCAGAACCGATTGCCCCATGAACATGGCGGATTGCAGGTATTGACGCACGATGACGTGGGCGCCGGCTTTGCTGAGCTGCCGATAGTGGATGCGATCAGCGGCGCGGGCGATGACCGTGACGTGTGGGTAGCGCTGTACAACTTCTTCAATCAAGCGGGTCGCGGCATCGGAATCGCCGATTGCGACGACCAGCAGCTCGGCTTTAGCGATGCCAGCCAGTTCCAACAACTCCAGGAGGGTCGCATCGCCATAATAGACCTTGAAGCCAAAACGGCGCATGCGGTCGATCTGGTCAGGGTTGAAGTCCAAAATGGTCGTTGGGATGCGATTGGCCGCCAGCAAGCGCCCGATAAGCGTGCCAAAGGCGCCGTAGCCAGCGAGAATGACCCGCGTCTCACTGTCGTCGATCGTGTCCTCTTCGCGTTCGCTTTGCATGCGGTCCAGCAGTGGCACCAATGCCAGTTCATAGACGATCAAAAGCAGCGGCGTAATCAGCATGGTAAGCGCAACGACCGCGGTTAAAATGCCCGATATTTCAAAGCTTAAGACTTGGTTTTGCGTGGCAAAAGAAAACAGAACGAAGGCAAATTCACCGCCCTGGGCCAGGGCCAAACTGAAGAGAGCCAATTGGCTGCCGCGAAGATCAAAGGCGTAGCCTACCGCCAGTAGCACCAGCAGTTTGAGCAACAGCAGCGCGGCAGTTAGCGCCAAGACGGTCTGCAGGGCTCCCCAAATCAGGTCGAAATCGATGGATGAACCGACCGCGATGAAAAACAGCCCCAACAACAGACCTTTGAACGGCTGAATATTGTTTTCAAGCTCGTGGCGGTATTCACTGTCCGCCAGAACCACGCCCGCCAAGAAGGTGCCCAAGGCCATCGACAGGCCAATTTCGCGCATCAAAAGGGATATAGCGACGACCAAGAACAGTGCAAAGGCCGTGAATAATTCGCGACTCTGCACCGAAGCAATAAGGCGGAAGACGGGACGCAGCAGATATCGGCTGCCCAGGACGACCGCAACGACCGCAACCAGGGCCGCCAATCCTTGAGCCCAGATCGGTAGGTGGGCCACCAAGCTGGTCGCGACCTGCGCGCCATGTCCATCGTCGCCCGCGCCATGGCTAATGACCTGCGGCGTCGTCGAAGGCAGGGCCAGCAGTGGCAGTATGGCCAGGATCGGGATCACCGCGATATCTTGAAACAGCAGCACGGTAAAAGCCGAGCGCCCGCCAGGGCTGCGCGACCAGCCTTTTTCTTGCAAAGACTGCATAACAATGGCGGTTGATGACAAGGCCAAGATCAAGCCAATCGCCAGGGCAGGGCGCCAAGTTAGGCCTGCCAGTATTGCAAGTCCCGCGATGAGCAAAGTGGTAAACAGAACCTGCAGACCGCCCAGCCCCACAATCTTTTTTCGCAGCCGCCACAAGACTTGCGGCTGCAATTCTAGGCCGATCAGGAACAGCATCAACACCACGCCAAATTCGGCAAAATGCAGCACGTCGCTGTGGCCGCCCCCGGTGAGGTTCAGAACAAATGGGCCGATGATGATCCCTGCGATGAGGTAGCCCAACACCGAGCCCAAGCCAAAGCGGTTGGCCAACGGCACGGCTATCACGGCGATGCTCAAGTATAAGAAGGCGGTTAGAAGGAGGTCTTGTTCCATCTCGTTTCCGACTGGGTTGGTTGGCGATCTTAGCTCATTTAGTGACGGCTATTGCGGCGCCGTTCGGCCTTGGGGGTAGAGTTTGGCCAACAGGTAATCGCGATAGGCTTCGCCGGCCAGCTCCAGTCCGGTCTCGTCCAATTGATCGACGCCGGTCAATACGAAGGGGGGCTGCCAAGCAAAACCGGCGTGTTGGGCTGTCAGGCGCAAGGGTAAGAAGATGTCTTGCAAGGGTGTGGCTATCTCGCCTTTCGGTTCATAGCTGCTGGCAGGATCACCCGTCGTGGTGGCAAGGCTTAGCGTTTTGCCCTGCACCAGGCGGCCAGGGCGAATTGCCTCATGGTTTGCCCCGCCCTGAGCCTCGGCCCAGCGTTGCAGCACCAAATCTTGCCACTCCTTCAACAGCGACGGCGTCGAAAACCAATACAGCGGAAATTGCAGCACAATATGATCGTGTTCGGCCAACAGCTCGTGCTCGCGCGCGACATCGATAAAGAAGTCCGGGTAGGCCTCATAGAGGTCGTGCAAATGCACGTGTTCCAAGCCAGACAGGGCCTGTATTAAGCGGCGATGCGACCGAGAGCGCTCATAGATGGGGTGCGCAAACAAGATCAGAACGGATTGCATGGAAGCCTTGATTTTTAACTCAATGGTAGACCGTCGAAGTTGGGCACGCCCGGGGCGCGGCGCCGATGGGAGCCGAGGCTCTGCGTCGTGAGCGCCCTTAGTCGGATTTTACGCCGACTAGGCACCAGCTCGCTTGCACCTGGCAGCTTTCCTTGCCAGTCTAGGCGCTCCCCAATCAAAAGGCCAACCCCTATGCGTTGCCCCTATTGTTCCAGCGATAACACGCAGGTCAAAGATTCGCGTCCGGTAGAGGACAATACCGCCATTCGCCGACGCCGGACATGCCCGGTCTGTGAGCAGCGGTTCACGACCTTTGAGCGCGTGCAGTTGCAGGAGGTCACCGTCATAAAATCCGACGGCAGCCGCCAATCCTTTAACCGTGGCAAGCTGCGCCATTCGATCATGATCGCACTGCGCAAGCGGCCAGTGGACGAAAAGAAGCTGGATGATCAGTTGTCCTTGCTGGTGCGCCAATTGGAAATGAGCGGCGATAGCGAAGTCACCTCAAAAGACATCGGCAAGCGTGTCATGGAAATGCTGTCGCACATGGACCCCGTGGGGTTTGTGCGCTACGCATCGGTCTATAATGATTTCCAGCATCCGAGTGATTTTACACGTATTTTGAAAGGGTTATCGGGGCGGGCCCTAGATGGCGCTGACGGAGATTAGCCCAATGCCGTCGCCCCATTCGCACGATCAGCCCGCACATAGCCTTCAAGACGAAGCGCATATGCGCCGTGCGATAGAGCTGGCGCGGGAAGGCTTGGGCGCGACGGGCGAAAATCCCTCAGTGGGGTGTGTGATCGTAAAGGATGGCACCATTGTCGGTCAGGCACGAACTGCTGATGGCGGTCGCCCGCACGCTGAAGCTGGCGCCTTGGCGCAGGCGGGCGCGGCTGCTCAGGGGGCGACGGCCTATGTGACTTTGGAGCCCTGCAGCCACCATGGCCGCACGCCGCCTTGCAGTCAGGCGCTGATCGCGGCGGGAATAGCCAAGGTTGTGACCGCCTGCCGAGACCCCGATCCGCGGGTCTCGGGACAAGGCTTGGAACAGCTGGCCGCTGCCGGGATTGAGGTGGTGCCAGGCTGTCTAGCGGACCAGGCGCGGGTCGGTCTGCAGGGCTTCTTTCAGCGTCAGATCCATGGGCGCCCGCTCGTTACATTGAAAATGGCTTCAACGCTGGATGGGAAAATTGCGCTTGCCAATGGCCAGAGCCAGTGGATTACGGGGCCTCAGGCACGCCGCTATGCCCATCGCCTGAGGTCTGAAGCCGATATGATTGTAACGGGGGCAGGAACAGTTTTGGCCGACGATCCGCAATTGACTTGCCGCTATGATGGCTTAGAAGCCCGCTCTCCGCGCCGTGTGGTGCTGGATCGTTCTGCCAAGGTTGCAAAGAGCGCGCGCATCTTCGCAGAGCAAGATATAACGCCGACCCAGCGCATCACCGGGCCAGAGGCTGAAGATTTCGATGCCCTGCTGAAATCCTGGGGCCAAGACGGCATCAACGCGGTTCTGATCGAGTCAGGCCCTGCGTTGGCCACGGCCTTCTTGCAGCGAGGCCTGGTAGACCGATTGGCCTGGTTCCTTGCGCCCAAGATCATGGGCGGCGATGCGCGCTCGGCATTGGGCACTTTGGGCCTGGTGAGCATGCAAGAGGTCGAAGCCTGGCGCTGTTTGGAAGAAAGAACATTGGGCGAGGACCGGTTTTTCTTGTTGGAGCGCCCCGGTTCGTCATAACCTTTTGCCGGGCCTCGTGCTTTGGTTCGATTGCATGGCCGCGCGCCGATTTTTGAATGGGAAACAAGCGTTTGTTTACTGGAATTGTAGAAACCATCGGCAAAGTGACCGCCATCGAAGAAGACGGCGGCCGTCGGTTCACGCTGGAATCTGATCTTGCGATGCAGGCGCTTAGTTTGGGGGCCTCGGTCTCTCATTCTGGCTGTTGCCTGACCATCGAATCGGCGCGTGAGATTGGCGGCGACCGCCGTGAGCATGTGGTGTTCGCGACCAATGAGACCTTGAGTTTGACAACGCTGGCGACCTGGAAAGTGGGGACGGCGGTCAACCTGGAGTCCTCTTTACGATTGGGGGACGAACTGGGGGGGCATTTGGTCTTCAGCCATGTCGATGGCCTGGCGCAGTTGCAGTCACTGGTACGCGACGGCGAAGGCTGGCGCTTCCGTTTTTCATTGCCGCAAGCTCTGGCGGGGCTGGTGGCGGGCAAGGGCTCGGTGGCGCTGGACGGTATCTCACTGACGGTAACAGACGTGGACGGCTCCAGTTTTGGCGTCGCGGTGATCCCACATACCTACGACGTGACTACGCTGAAGTATCGCCAAGTAGGGGATTTTCTGAATTTCGAGGCAGACATGCTGGCGCGCTATGTGCAGCGGCAGCTTTCCTTCTTGCAGAACTAGCTTGCAGAACGGGGCAAAACCTGCCACCTCCAGCGTCAGAATGGCGGCTTGGTCAGGTTGATCGGGAAACGACGGGTGAAACGACCCGGTAAACAGCTGGCCGAAGCCGAAGGCAAAAGAGAAGTTAGAGAATTATGGAAGACGTGGCACGCGTACTGATCGTTGAAGCGCGGTTTTACAATGACTTGGCCGATGAATTGGCCGCTGGCGCAATCGAAGCTCTGCAGGAAGCGGGCGTTGAGGTCGAGCGGCTGCCGGTTCCTGGAGCGCTGGAAATTCCCGCCGCAATCGCGCTAGCAGAAGGCGCGGCCAGCTTCGACGCCTATGTAGCGCTGGGCGTGGTGATCCGTGGCGAGACTTCTCATTATGACATCGTGGCAGGCGAGTCTGCGCGTGGTCTGCAAAACCTGGCAATTGAGTATGATTGCTGTATCGGCAACGGTATTTTGACCGTCGAAAATGGCGACCAGGCTTGGGCACGCGCACGTCGCAGCGAAAAAAACAAAGGCCGCGATGCGGCTCAAGCGGCGCTGCGCATGTTGGAAATCAAGCAGCGTTTTTCGCCCGCAATTGACGAGAGCATGCTGAGCGGCAACCTGTCCTTCGGCGGCGCGGAGGAATAGCCCCATGTCCGCCGACAATCGGCCTGCCGACAAACGACCCGCCAAGAGACAGCCCGCTAGCAAGTCCTCATTCGAGGATCGCCGTCACGCCGCCCGCTTTGCGGCCGTCCAGGCCTTGTTCGAACTGGATCAATCGGAAAAGCCCAATGTGCTGCGCGTGCTGCGAGACTTTGTACTGTTTCGTGCGCGCGAGGACTTGGAAGGCTTGCGGCTTGGCAAGTTTGATAAAAACCTGTTTCAAGAGCTGGTCGCCCAGGTTTGGGAAGAGCAGGCCGCGCTGGACGACATGATCTCGGCAATCTTGCCGCAAGATTGGAGCGTTGAGCGCATTGATCCTGTGATGAAGGCGATCTTTCGCTGTGGTGTCAGTGAGCTGGAGACCAAGCCCGAGCTGCCAAAAGCGGTGATTGTGGCCGAATACGTTGCGATCGCGCACCACTTTTTTGAAGGCAGCGAGCCCAAAATCATCAATGCTGGGCTGGAGACAATCGCTGCCACCCTGCGCGACGGTGAGGCCTTTCCCCTCTAGAAGCGGCGCGAGCCGACACGCTGGGCGGTTACAATACCTGAAAGGCAATGGGCCGGAGCCATGGTCGCCGAATTTGACCTCATTCGCCGCTATTTTAAGACTTTGGTAGATGCCGAAGGTTTCGGCCTTGGCCTGCAAGACGATTGCGCGCAGATTCCCAACCAGGCCCTGAGCGGCGACATGGTGCTGACCGTCGATACGCTGATCGAGGGCGTGCACTTCTTGCCCGACGATCCGCCTGAGACACTGGCGCGCAAGGCGCTGAGGGTCAATTTGTCGGACTTGGCTTCAAAGGGGGCCAAACCGCTGGGCTGCCTGCTGGCTCTCAGTTTGCCAAAACCTCAGCCCAAGGATGAGGCCTGGCTTCAGGCCTTTGCAGACGGACTCGGCCAAGATCTCAAGCAGTACAAACTCCAGCTTTTAGGCGGCGACACCACCAGCGGCCCAGGGCCATTGAGCTTGTCTGTCACCGTGCTGGGTTTGCTGCCCAGCCGACAGGCGCTGGGGCCCGCTATGCTGCGCTCGAACGGGCGCGATGGTCAGGCACTTTGTGTCACCGGGCCAATCGGTCTTGGCTTTTTGGGTCTGAAGGTTCTTAGCGAAGATTTAGAACTGCCTTCACCGCTTTTTGAGCGCGCTGTTGCCCGATATCGCCTGCCTGAACCGCGCCTGGCAGAAGGCGTCTTGTTGCGTGAGAGCGGGGCGGTTGGTGCCTGTATGGATATATCTGACGGCCTGCTGGCTGACTCGCGTCATATGGCGGATGCATCGGGGCTGCGCGTTGAGATTGACTTGGCCAAAGTGCCGTTGGCGTCGCCATTATTGGCGAGCGAGTCGCTGGGGCCGCTCGCGCAAATCAGCGGTGGCGACGACTACGAGCTGCTTTTTTCTTGCGATGAGAGCCAGGCAGAGCGGCTTATTGAGCGGCTGGGCAGGGGCGCGATCATCGGTCGCTTGACGAAGGGGCAGGGACTGGCGTTGCTAGGGCCCAATCGCGAGCTCCTTCGCGCGCCTCATGAAGGATACGTCCATGGAAACGACTAACCCGGCAACCGACTTGGTTCAGCGCCTTTTCCCCGGCATGAACCGTAACATTGCGTTGCTGATTGTCGCTTTGGCCTTTGGTCAATCGACGCTGGTCATGCTGATTGCTACCTCAACATTGGCCGCCAGCTATATCGTCGATAGCAAAGCGTTGGCGTTTTGGCCGACCGCGCTGCAGTTCTTGGGCATGTTTTTGACCACGATTCCAGCCGCCTACCTGATGAAGGCGCTGGGCCGTCGTTGGGGTATGAGCATCGGGGCGATCATCGGTATCATTGCGGCGGGGCTGTCTTGTGTGGCGGTGATAACCGGCACTTTCTGGATGATGTGCTTGGGCGGTTTGATGTTCGGGGCGCATTCGATAGTCATCAATCAGATGCGGTTTGCGGCTGTTGAGGCTGCCAGCCCTGGCTATCAAGCCAACGCAATATCATTCGTTATGATCGGCGGGGTTATCGCGGCGGTCATGGGGCCCATGCTGGCCACGGCCTCTAAGGATTGGCTGTCACCGGTCAGCTTTGCAGGCGTTTATCTGGCGGTCATGCTGTTGATGATTGTGGCGCTTATCATCATTCAGTTTACCAACATTCCTAAGCCAAAGCCGGAAGGCGAAGTCGGGGATGTGCGTAGCTTGCCAGAACTGGTTTTGCGCCCCCGTTTCTTGATCGCCATGATCTCGGCCATGGTCGGCTACGCGGTGATGAACTTCATGATGGTGCCGACCCCGCTAGCCATGGCGGGCTGCGGCTTTGAATCGGCCGACTCGAACTCAGTCGTGTCGCTGCATGTCCTGGGCATGTTCGCCCCCAGCTTCTTTACCGGTCGCTTAATCCAACGTTTCGGCGTCGAGCGGATTATTTTGGTCGGTGCAGGTCTGCTGCTTATCGCATCGCTGGTGGCCCTGTCGGGCATTACCTTTGCGCATTTTTCGATTGCGCTCATCGCGCTTGGCATTGGTTGGAACTTTACCTTCATCGGTGGCACCGCCATGTTGGCCCAGGAATACCGGCCCCAAGAGCGCGCTAAAGCCCAATCAGTCAACGATCTTGTGGTATTTAGCTTGGTCTCGATATCGTCCATGTCTGCGGGCGCCGTCTTGGAAGCCGGGGGTTGGGTCGCGATTGCTTTGACCGTGCTGCCTGTAACCGCGTTGATCGTTCTTGCGCTGGCCGTTGACCGTTTTTTCAAGAAATCGGACAACAGCGTCGCAAGCTCTTGAGCCTAGGGAATAGCTTTGCCATAACGCGGCGACTTCCTCTGAACTCGAAAGGATCCCAGGCGTGGATATTTCAAAGATCTCAATGGGCAAAGAGCCCCCGCGTGACATCAACGTCATCATCGAGGTTCCGGCCAATGCCGACCCGGTGAAGTACGAATTTGATAAGGACGCGGGCGCGATCATCGTTGATCGCATCATCCACACCCCCATGTTCTACCCCTGCAACTACGGTTTCATGCCGCACACGCTGTCAGAAGATGGCGATCCGGTAGACGTGTTGGTCGTTGGCCGCCACCAATTGATGCCGGGCTCGGTCATCCGTTCAATTCCGGTCGGCGTATTGGTGATGGAAGACGACGGCGGCAAGGACGAGAAAATCTTGGCAGTTCCCCACAGCAAGATCGATCCCTTCTATAAGGGCATTACCTCCTACGAACAGTTGCCGGAAAACCTGATCGAACAGATCAAGCACTTCTTCGAGCACTACAAGGACTTGGAGCCAGGTAAGTGGGTTCGCGTTGAAGGCTGGAAGGGCCGCGACGATGCCGAGCGCCTGATTCAAGAAGCTATCGATCGCGCCGCTAAGTGAAATGGCGTCAGCGATGGGGCTGCCGCAAGGGCGCCGCTCGCTGGTCCGACAAAAAAAGAGGGGAGACGCCTTGCGTCTCCCCAGTCGGACACCCTCATTCAGTATCTGTTAGGTCTCAAAGGTTAGCGCGAATGTGCGCCCGCAATTGAACCATCTCGGGATACTGATAGAAGAACTGGATTTTCCGGGCGGACAGGCTGACGTCTTGCGGCATTGGGCGCAGGACGAAGGCTGTAAAGGTCTCCACCATGTCCTCGACGGGATGGGTGGCCGCGTAGCCGGATACAAAACCTTGGCGGTGGTTATTCAGGAAAGTCTTGCGCGCCATTTGCGTCTGACCGGACTGAACCCAAGCCGTTAGCATGGGCTGCCAATAGGCGTACATGTAGTGATACAGGTAGGAGTCGGGCTCCGCGCAGGCGTCGAACGTGAAGAAAGTCTGGCACGATTGGCGGGCGATCTGAACCTCGCGCTGGTAGCCCGGCGTCTTCAGCGCTGCAAAGGCCCGGCGTGAGTGCTGCATTTGACCAACGCGCTGAAACAGGATGTGCCCAAATTCGTGGATCAAGGAGGCATCAAGCTCGGCTTTGTCCAATTGGCCACCTGGAAAGACATCGGCAGGATCAATTCCCAAGACCCAGGCGCCGAACTGCTTGTTTGAGAGGCCCGAATAAGCGGTGATATTGCCCAGACCGTCAGAGGCAACCTCAAATTCTTTGACCAAGTTGCTGTAGGGCGCGGGGAAGAGCTGTTTGAAGCGCTGCCAAACGTAGGCATGGACCTGAGCGTCGTTGGAAACGCTCGGCACGTAGGCGGCGGCCCTACCCTTAGACGCCAACCAGAGGCCGCTTTGGTCGGCTTTGTAGCTGGCAATCAGCAATTGGGCATCAATGGCATAGCTTGGCACGCAACATGCCGCGGCTATGCTCAGCGCAGCCAAAATTCTGCGCAAGAAGCGGGTCTTCATCAAAATACCTAAAAAATTGGTATCGGCGCTCTTTGAAATCGTCGCCTTGTTCTATCAGGATCGTCTAAAATTTGATGACGCGTCCGACAGATTGCGCAGCCGAAAATTGACTGCTTGGAACCAGTTTGTTGGGGCTTAGCGTCCGCCGGTCGGGTTACCGGGAACGCTGCCAGCCTTGCCCTTGCTGGAACCAAAGCGCCCAATCGAGCCCAACACTTCTTCCAACAGAGTTGCGTTGCGGCCATAAGTGGCCGTGCGGTCCGCTGAGGGCACCACGGGAACTCCGTCGACCAAAGTGTAGGCCTGCATGGACTGCAAAATGCCTTGGTCGTCGAAGGCCAGCTCTAGAACCACTTGTTGGGACTTTTTTGATCGAAATTTGATTGTTTCGTCGCGAGTTTGGCTGATGTAGTACCAATGACTATCGTTAAAGTTGTTCAGGTGGGACGGCGTTCCCAGAATGCGAACCACATCGCCGCGATTATGCTCTTGTGGGCGCAATTGCGCGACCTCTTCAGCCGTCGGAAATTGGCCGTAGACATTCATGTTTTTTTGGCAGGCCGACAACAGACCGACCGCTATCAGAAGAACGGCAAGTTGGCGCAGGACGGGCAAAGCTAGTGACATGTGGCTTGGGCCTACTTAGATCGAGGGCAAGGAGCAACAAAGGTTAGTGGGCATGTTTGGCATTGCAAAGGCGTTAACTCAAGGGCGGCGTGATCGCGAGGCGGTAAAAGTCTTATATGAGATCGTTACAGTTCAATCGCTAGATCCCTGGTTTTACGATGAAATCGGTATCGATAGCGGGTTTACGGGGCGCTTTGATGTATCCTCGTTACACGCTCACATTTTGTTAGAACGGTTGCGAAACGACGCAAATATTCCCGCGCGCTTCGCGCAAAAGCTGTTCGAGTGCTTTTTGGGGAATTGGGACTTCGCCCTGCGGGAAAGCGGGGTCGGAGATATGTCGATGGCCAAGCACATCAAGCGCGTGACGCAAGGCTTCTTTGGGCGCGCCCGAGCCTATGCTCAGGCCCTGGCGGTTGAGGGCGAAGAAGCGCGCTACGCAGCGGTGAGCGAAGCGCTAAAACGCAATTTGAACCTTGGCCAAATGCAAGACGCTCAATTGAGGCAGTTGGTATCTTACGTTGCAGGATTGCAGGCTAATTTGCAGCATCATGACAGTGAGGCGCTGCGATCAGGGCGACTGGAGCTTGGAAAGCCGGCAGATTTAGCCCAAAATGGCGCGGCAGAGGCGCACGACAATAAGGTAAATCGGGCATGAGCGAAAACTTCCAAAATCCGGCCGACTTGCGGGTTGATCCTGAGAGCCTGGACGAGGCCAAGAGCTTTATTCTTGAGATCAGCGAGCCTGCCGTGCGCCAAGAGCTGGTCGACCGCTTTGGCCTCAATGCCCTACCGGCGCTCTGTGTGACGGGTGTCATTGAGCGGCGGCACGGTCTGCCCTACGCCAAGGCGCGCCTGTCGGCCGAAGTGGAAATGATCTGCTCAGTGAGCTTGGACGCCTTCTTGCAGCGTTTTGATGAAGCGCTTGAGACATACTTCGTGCCAGAAAGCGATCTGCCTCAGTTGCAAGATGACGAGAGTCTAAACGAGCCCCTTGCAGACGACGGCATGGCGGATGTTGGCGAATTCATAATGCAGGCATTCAGTTTGCTGTTGCCCGATATTCCGCGCAAACCAGGATTGGAGCCGCTTTCGCAGTCCTTTGGCCCCGATTGGGAGCCCGAAGAAAAACCTAATCCCTTTGCAGCATTGGCGGGGCTGGTCGATAAGCCCGACGAGCCGAAAGGATCCTAAGCGCGGTTCAAAAGCAAACTGGTGGTCTAGACACGCGGCGATGGGCCGCTCGCCATCCGCGTCCCGCTGTGCCATGTTGATCGCTCTCATCGCAACTTTATTACAATTCCCATGGCGCCCAGCGGCAAGCTCGCGTATTCTGCTGCGAATGGCGGGGCCTTGGCCGTGCCAGGATATAGTTGAAACGCAAGCGCGGACTTGAAGTCGTCACTAAGATCGCGCGGCCTGCAAAATTATGAGATAGAGTGGCGTGACGTGACCATAGCTTCGGCTTCGAGCTGGGGCAGGCCAGACAGAAATCAAGACTAGGACCGAGACCAGGATATATGACGCAAAGCCTTACGATTGCCTTGGACGCCATGGGTGGCGACAAAGCGCCGGATTTGGTCATCGAAGGCGCCGCGCGCTTTGCACGGCGAAATCGAGACGTTCAGTTCCTGATTTTCGGTGATGAGTCTGCGGTCAAGCCGCTGATGGATCGCTTTCCGGGTTTGGCCGATCGCTGGCAGTTCGAACATACAGATGTAAAGATCGACAGCGGCGCACGCGCACGCGATGCCTTTCGTGCTCGCAACAAGCGCTCTTCTATGCGCTTGGCGCTGGAAGCGGTAGCCGACGGGCGCGCACACGCCAGCGTTTCGGCCGGCAATACCGGTGCTTTGATGGGCTTGTCTAAGTTTATCTTGGGTATGGTGCCCGGCATTGATCGCCCCGCCATCGTCTCGGCCATGCCGACACTGAACCGGGGACGCTCGGTGCTGTTGGATTTGGGAGCCAATGTTACTTGCACTGCAGAGAACCTGAGCCAATTCGCGGTCATGGGCGCGGCCTACGCCTCAACAGCACTGGATATTGAGGAGCCAACCGTCGGCCTGCTGAATGTCGGCTCGGAAGATCTGAAGGGGAACGACATCGTTCAGGAAGCCCACAAGATCATGAAGGACTTGCCGCTGGGCAGCGGCGAATATATCGGCTTTGTTGAGGGCGACGACATTCAAAAGGGTTCGTGCGATGTTATCGTAACCGATGGGTTTACCGGCAATGTCGCCCTGAAGACAACCGAAGGTCTGGCGCGGCTCATTCAAGAATACATCCGCCGCGCTTTTCGGGGCTCCATTTTCGGTATGGCGGCCTATGCCATCGGATTTAACCGTTTGCGCATGCTTCGTAAGCAACTCGATCCGCGTCTCTACAATGGCGCGGTGCTGGTGGGATTGAACGCGATTTCCGTTAAGAGTCATGGCGGTACGGACGCTTTGGGCTTTGCTAACGCTATCGGCGTTGCGGCGAATTTGTATCGACATCACTTCATTGATACGATAAGCCAGAGACTAGAAGTAGCAAATGCTCAAATCATTAAGACCCAAGAGCAGGTCTCAGAGGTCGCGGAGGGGATGGGAGATGACAGAACAGACGCTGACGCGCGCTGATCTCGCAGAAGCCGTTTGCAATAAGATCGGTCTGTCGAGGCAAGAGTCAGCAGACTTGATTGAACAGGTATTGGAAGAAATTTGCGAAGCGCTGATTGAAGAAGAGAGCGTTAAGATCTCTTCGTTTGGCAGCCTGACGGTTCGGGCCAAGGCCGAGCGGGTCGGTCGCAATCCAAAGACCGGCGTTGAAGCGGCGATATCGCCTCGTAAAGTCTTGAGTTTCAAAGCTAGTCAGTTGCTCAAGGATAAGATCAACGGTGCCGATGCTGGTTAAGTAGCGTCCTTGCTACCTGTGCTTTTGCTGTCCGCCAGCGTGTTCATATACAATGCGCCCAAACGCAGCATCAAAACACGAGCTAAAAACTCGGAACCGCGTGAACAGCATTGCGCTGGCCGCTTTGGGTTAACCAACCGGCGAACCGGTAGTTGATTAGACTAGGAGCGCCGAGTGGCCAGACGCGCTAAAGACCCCCAAGCTTATCGCACCATCTCAGAGATTTCTGAAGAACTGGACGTCCCCCAGCACGTACTGCGGTTTTGGGAGTCCAAATTTCCCCAAATCCAACCGCTCAAACGCAATGGCCGTCGGCGCTATTATCGTCCCGAAGACAAGGCGCTTTTGATCGGCATTCGCGATCTGCTCTATGTCGAGGGCTATACGATACGTGGTGTGCAAAAGCTGCTCAGTGAGGGCGTCACGAGTCCGCAGGCCCTGCAAGCGCGAGTCTTGAGCGATGCATCGGGGCGTTCGGCTTTGGATGAGAAAACGTTGACCGGCCCAGATTTGCCCGAACTGGCGCTGCCAGAGCCCGAGAGCGGCCTATCTGCCACCAAAGCCGCGCAATTTC
This sequence comes from Alphaproteobacteria bacterium, assembly GCA_030428565.1. Taxonomy (GTDB): domain Bacteria; phylum Pseudomonadota; class Alphaproteobacteria; order UBA7985; family JAUIBT01; genus JAUIBT01. The sequence goes on along the minus strand of JAUIDR010000001.1, from coordinate 112,661 downwards.
GACTAAAGACCGCCAGAGCAGCTCTGCAACATTTGATTAAAGAGCTGTCTCCTTTATAAGAACGGCTGGTCGCGGCTGCCCTTGGCGGCGGGCGCAATATGCAACCCCACGCCCAGAGCAAAGGCCCCATGTCTTCCGGCTATATCCATCTGTTCGACACCACACTTCGCGACGGTCAGCAGACCCGCGGCATTGATTTCACCGTAAATGATAAGCGCGCCATTGCCGACGCGCTGGATGGGCTGGGGCTGGACTATATTGAAGGCGGTTGGCCGGGTGCCAATGCCACCGATGAAGAATTCTTCAACGAGCCCCCCGAGTTGCAGGCCGCGAAGTTTGTCGCTTTCGGCATGACCCGCCGACCGGGTTATAGCGCGGCCAACGATCCGGTCTTATCCGGCCTGCGTCAAGCGCGCTGCGATGCTTATTGCGTGGTCGGGAAGGCTTGGGATTTCCACGTCACCGAAGCCCTCAACACCACGTTGGACGAAAACCTGTCCATGATTGAAGACAGCTTGCGCCACCTGGGTCAGCACGCCGACGAAGTTCTGTACGATGCAGAGCATTTCTTCGACGGCTACAAGAACAATCGTGATTATGCGCTGGCTTGCCTGGAAGCGGCGAGCAAGGCGGGTGCGCGCTGGATCGTGCTCTGCGACACGAACGGCGGAACGCTGCCGCACGAGGTCCATCGTATCGTGCGCGAGGTCAAACAACTGGTTCCCGGCAATCAACTGGGCATCCACTGCCACGATGACACCGGCAACGCGGTCGCCAACTCGCTGGCGGCGGTCGAAGCGGGCGCGCGCCAAATTCAGGGCACCCTCAATGGTATCGGCGAGCGTTGCGGCAACGCCGATTTGGTCTCGTTGATCCCGACCTTGAAACTGAAGACCGAATATGAAGTCGGCGTCTCGGACGAGGCGCTGAAAGGACTAACCCTGACTTCGCGCCTTTTGGATGAAATCGTTGGGCGCGCGCCGCGTGCCAACGCGCCTTACGTCGGGGCTAGTGCTTTTGCGCACAAGGCGGGGCTGCACGTTTCGGGCATTGCTCGCAATCCGGCTAGCTATGAGCATGTTGACCCGCAAACGGTCGGCAATGACCGCCAGGTGGTGGTGTCGGACCAGTCTGGCCGTGCCAATATCAAAATGATGCTGTCTAAGACCAAGCTGGGCATGGATTTCAGCGATGACCAAGTGGGCGAGTTGCTGCGTCGGGTCAAGGACAAGGAATCCGAGGGCTTGACCTACGACGGCGCGGAAGCCTCGTTCGAGCTGCTGGCGCGAGAGGTCGCGGTGCCGTTCAAGCCTTTTTATGACCTTGACCGATTTCGCGTCATCGACGAGCGCCGCCACAATGCGCGCGGCGATATTGTCGTTGAGGCGGTCGCATTGGTCACGCTGTGGGTAGGGGCGCGTTCGCACATGGAAGCGGCGTCTGGCAATGGCCCGGTCAACGCTCTGGATCGCGCCATGCGCAAGGCATTGCTCAATCACTACCCTTGTTTGGAAGATATGACCCTGTCCGACTACAAGGTGCGGATTTTGGACTCCAAAGCGGGCACGCAGGCCGTGACCCGGGTGATGATCGAGAGCCATGATAAGCAAGGACGCAGTTGGCACACTGTGGGCATTTCTTCGAATATCATTGATGCTTCCTACATGGCCTTGCACGACGCCGTAACCTGGAAGCTCATCCAGGAAGGCGCGCGGGCCATTGTCTGATCGCAAAGACGTGACGGCCTCGGCTGCCGGTTCGCTGGCGGTTGTCTTGGTGCGCCCGCAATTGGCTCAAAACATCGGATTTTGTGCACGGGCCATGGGCAATTTCGCGCTGGACGATCTGCGCCTTGTAGCGCCGCGCGACGGTTGGCCCAATGCAGACGCGCTAGCGCCAGCTTCGGGCGCTGACTGGATACTTGAAAAGGCGCGGGTCTTTGACAGCGTGGCCGAGGCGGTCGCTGATTGTGGGTTGGTCGCGGCGACAACGGCGCGCGAACGCGGCTTGAGCCTTCCGGTATTAAGCCCAGCGCGCCTGCCTCGCGAGGCTGCAGCCCGTAGCTCGCAACGCACAGCGGTGCTGTTCGGGCCAGAAGCGTCCGGCCTCAGCAATGAGGATTTGGCGGTCGCCAATGGCTTGATCTCGGTGCCACTGAACCCCGATTTTAGTTCGCTTAATCTAGCCCAAGCCGTGTTGCTGATTGCCTATGAATGGTTTCAAGCAGCGGGGGCGGTTGAAACGCGTGCGGCGCAACCGACGCTGGCCGAACGCGCCGCGGTGGATAACCTCATGGCACGACTGATTGAGGCGCTAGAACAGCGGGGTTTCTTTGGCGTTGAAGAAAAGCGACCAACGGTTGAAGCCAACCTTTATGCCCTGTTTGGTAAAGCCCAGTTGACAAAGGGTGAAGTCGGCATGCTGCACGGCATTTTTCGAGCGCTGCAAGAACGTTAGCGCGGCCACCAAAGGCCAGGCGCGGGCGGCAAAGGCCTTTACAAGTGCTGCAAGCTTGGTTAAACAAGCGCTCCATTTCCGGTCGTAAGGCGCTTTTGCGCCTTGGCTCTGCCGTGGCGTGCCACTGCGCAGATGTCCAGCCGGGACAACAACAGCTAAATCGAGAGAACACGATGTCAAAGCGTATTGCGTCGAAGTACAAAATCGACCGCCGTTTGGGCGTAAACCTTTGGGGCCGCCCCAAGTCCCCCTTCAACCGCCGCAGCTACGGCCCTGGTCAGCACGGCCAGAACCGCCGCAAGAAGCCGACCGATTTCGGCATTCAGCTGATGGCCAAGCAGAAGCTTAAGGGCTACTACGGCAACATCACCGAAAAGCAGTTCCTGCGTTACTTCAAAGAAGCCGTTCGTCGCAAAGGCGATACCTCGCAGAACCTGATTGAAATTCTAGAGCGCCGCCTGGACGCGGTGGTCTACCGTTCTAAGCTGGTCCCCACTGTCTTCGCAGCGCGCCAGTTCGTCAGCCACGGCCACGTGTTGGTCAACGGCCGCCGTGTGAACATTCCTTCATACATGGTCAAAGATGGCGACGTGATCGAAGTGCGCCAGCGCAGCCGCGAAATGGGCATGGTGCTGGAAGCGCTGGTCTCGCCCGAGCGTGACGTTCCGGACTACATCGAATTGGACCCCAAGAAGCTGAAGGCGACCTTCGTTCGTGGACCCAAGTTGGAAGACGTGCCTTACCCGGTTCAAATGGAACCCAACCTGGTGATCGAATTCTACAGCCGTTAATAGTGACGGCTCGAATGCAGACAAGAGCGGCTCTCAATTCGGGAGCCGCTTTTTTTTGTGTCTATCCATTTGGGACAGGTTGTAGCGGTTCCGCTTGGTGGATTTGCCGGATAGCAGGGTAGGGCGCTGGCGGCTAAGGTGCTATGAGCAAGTCTATGGCGCGATGCAAGTTGGACCACTTGCAGCCCAATACCTTTGCTTTGGAGGGAGTTTCGAATGAATGCGTCCAGCACAGAATTTGTCTTTCAACCCCTGGCGCCGGCCAGCCTGCCAATCGCGGGTCAAGAGGCGCGGTTTCCGGTGCATCGTGCGTTTTGTGTTGGCCGTAACTACGAGGCCCACGCCAAGGAAATGGGCAACGAAGTAGACCGTTCAGCGCCGTTTTATTTCATGAAATCCGCGCACCACATTGCTCTGGCTGCCGGTGAGCAGCCGATAGCTGCGCGCACTGACAATTACCACTACGAGGTGGAATTGGTGATGGCGGTGGGGCGCGGAGGCCGCGATATTGCAGAAGCCGAGGCTCTAGATCACGTCTACGCTTACGCGGTGGGTTTGGATATGACCCGTCGCGATTTGCAGGCCAATGCAAAAGAAAAAGGCCGACCGTGGGACACGGCAAAGAACGTGGAAAGCTCGGGCCTCGTGAGCGTCCTGCAGCCGGCAAGCGCTGGCTTTGATCCTAACCAGGGGGAGATTGGTTTGGAGCAAAACGGACGTCTGGCACAGAAAGCCGATTTGTCGGAGCAAGTCTGGCGGCCCGCTGAAATAATCGCTGATCTCTCGACCTACTACTGCCTGCAGCCGGGCGACTTGATCTTTACCGGAACACCCGCCGCGGTCGGTGCTGTGGCACCTGGTGATCGCCTTACCGGCTGGATTGATGGCTTGGCGCGCTTTGACCTCACGATGGTCTAGAGCGATCATTGCCGCGTGCTGATGCGAGAATCAGAGTCGTTTCCACATTGACCTAGACTAATTTAGGGCTGCAATGCTGACCTTTTTGAGTTGTCGAGGCGCTGCAAGCAAAAGAAACAATTCTTTTTTTGCTGTAAGGTTAGCGGGGGCACGGTGATTTTCAGCGTCGGTCAGCCCTCAATGAAAGTAACAAAATTGCTCAATTGAGTAATTTTGTTAAAGCAAGCTGGAAAGGCTAGCCCCCTAATCTTGCGGCCTATTTCGTTACTTGCGTGAAGGTTGAAGTCCTTAGAGCAGGTGCGTTGCCATCCAAGGCCGTTCACGAGCCTGAGCTGCTGACTTGTCGCAGCTGGAGCGTGGCTTTACCTTTATAGAAACAAGAAATCACAAGTTTAAGGGAGAGGCGCCATGGCTCCGTACGAAGGCCCGCTTGATACCGAACTATCGCTTGACGACAAATACCAGCTCAAGCGCGGTAGCGCTGTGATGAACGGCATGCAGGCGCTGGTACGCCTCATGATGGAGCAAATGGCGCTGGATCGTGAGCAAGGCTTGCAGACGCGGGCCTTGGTCTCGGGCTACCGTGGTTCGCCGGTGGGCGGGCTTGACCAGGCCTTCTGGCACGTGGCCCAAGCTGTTGAAGATGCGGGTATAATTTTTCAAGAGGGCCTCAACGAAGACCTGGCTATGACCGCGATGGGCGGCACGCAACTGGTGCCGCTGCAAGATGATAGCGGCTTAGATGGTGTCGTTGGTATGTGGTACGGCAAGGGGCCGGGCGTTGATCGTTCTGTCGATGCCATTCGCCACGTCAGCCACCAGGGCACCTCGCCCTACGGCGGGATCGTGATGATTGCAGGCGATGATGCCAGCGGAAAATCTTCGACCTTGGCGCATCAATCCGATCAAACGCTGATGGCGGCCATGGTGCCGGTCTTATTTCCCGCCTCGATCCATGAGCTTGTGCCTTTGGGGCTGCACGCAATCGCGCTGTCACGCTATGCGGGGGTGCCGGCGGCCATCAAGCTGGTCGCGGATGTGGCCGATAGCGCTGGAACGCTGGACCTGGATCATTTGCGCCCCGAATTCGCACCGCTAGAGCCAGCTGCCAGCAAAAATGGCCTGCACGCCAAGCCAGGCTTTCAGCCCTTCTTGGAGGTTGAGCGCTGCCTCAACGAAGAGCGTTTGCCTGCGGTGCTGGCCTACGCCAAAGCCAATCGCCTCAACCGTCCCACCTGGACCCCCAAGACCAAGCGTCTGGGCATCGTCGTGGTGGGGCGCGCCTATCCCGATTTGATGGAAGCGTTGGAAGAGCTGGCGCTGGACCAGGACGCGGGTATTGGTATCTTCAAGGTCAATATGACCTGGCCGCTTGAACCCAGCGGTCTGGCAGCCTTTGCGCGCGGCTATGAAGAATTGCTGATTCTTGAAGACAAGAAGGAATTTGTCGAAACCCAAACAGCGCGGGTCTTGTTCGATCTGGCCGAGGATGAGCGGCCGCGTTTGGTCGGCAAATTCAATCCCCAAGGGCGGCGCATTTTACCCTCGTTCGGCGAATTGAGCCCGCACTTGATCGTTGATGCCTTGTTGGATCGCCTTGAGGCTCTGAATATGGCCCCTGCAGGAAAGACCGCTGCTGCGGTGCACGCGCACCCGGTGCTGGCGCTCAACGAAAGCCAGCCAGCTCAGCGCGTGCCTTGGTATTGCTCGGGCTGCCCGCACAATACTTCAACCAAGCTACCGGATGGTTCGACGGCAATTTCCGGCATCGGTTGTCATACAATTTCGGCCATTGTCAGCCCTGAGACGCACCAATGGTGCGCGCAAATGGGGGGCGAAGGCGGCTCCTGGCTTGGGCGTGCGCCATTTTCGGACAAAAAGCACATGTTTCAAAACATGGGCGATGGCACCTATCAGCACTCGGGTTTCCTGGCTATTCGCGCCTGCATTATGGCGGGCGTCAATATCACCTTTAAAATCCTCTACAACGATGCGGTGGCCATGACCGGCGGCCAGCCCTTGGAGAGCCACTCCAAGCCTTGGTCCATGGCGGCACAAATCTTAGCCGAGGGGGCGGCCAAAGTGGTGGTGGTCGCTGATCCCGCCGAAATCGACGGGATTGCGGGGCGCCTTCCAAGCGAAGTGCCGCTGTACGAACGCAAAGACCTGGACGAGGTGCAGCGCGAACTGCGCGAAGTCGAGGGCACAACGGCTATCATCTATGTCCAGACTTGCGCTGCGGAAAAACGCCGTCGTCGCAAGCGGGGCAAATTTCCCAATCCCCACAAGCGAGTCATGATTGCGAGCCGCGTCTGCGAGGGTTGTGGCGATTGCGGGCTTAAATCGAATTGCGTTGCAATCAAGCCCAAAGACAGCATCTTTGGCACCAAACGAGAGATTGATCAAACCGCCTGCAACAAAGACTTTTCTTGCCTAAAAGGGTTTTGTCCCAGTTTTTTGACCATTGAGCATGACAAGGAGCCCTTGTTGGGCTCGCGTAGCAATCTGATTGCCCCGCCCGATATGAAGCTGTTAGACGAGCCCGAGCTGCCCATCAAGGCGCGCCTGCTTGTCACCGGCGTGGGCGGAACCGGGGTTGTCACCGTCGGGGCGGTGTTGACCATGGCCGCGCGGCTGCAGGGGCAAAACGCTTTGACCCTGGATCAAGCCGGGTTGGCGCAAAAGAACGGCGCGGTGGCCAGTCAAATCCAACTCTCAGGCCAGACGCTCGAAAATCGCCCTGCGCGTTTGCCCGACGGAAGCGCGGATACGCTAATCGCTTGCGACCTGGTAACCGGTGTCAGTGACGCCAGCTTGACCGCGCTTAGAACCGATGCACAGGTCATGGCCAACGCGCACGTCGAGCCGCTGGCAGCCTTCGCGGTCAATCCCAATGCGCGCCCGCAGACCCAAGCATTGCTGGATCGCCTGAGCCGAATTGTACCCAAGCAAAACATCCGTTGCGAAGATGTCGTCGCGCTGGCGCATGCGCTGTTGGCTGACGGCATGGGGGTCAATTTCATGGTGGTGGGTATGGCCTACCAAGCTGGACGCTTAACGATGAGCGCGGCGGCCATCGAACGAGCCCTTGAGCTTAACGGCGTCTCGGTTGCGATGAACGTCGCGGCCTTCCGTTGGGGGCGTTGGCTCTATGCCGATCGCGACAAAGCGCTGGAGGCCGCGGGCTTGCATGAAGAAGCCCATCGCCCCGAAGAACTGAGCTTGGACGCGCTCAAGCAGCACTTTAGCCAGGAGTTGACGGCCTACCAGTCCGCGGCTTACGCGCAGCGCTTCATGCGCCAAATTGACGGCCTGCAAGCCAATCCGGCGCTGAGCGAGGGCCAGGTCATGCAGGCGGCGCGCGCGTTGTACAAAGTCATGGCCTATAAGGACGAATATGAAGTGGCCCGCCTCTTGAGCCATCCGGATACCAAGGCGGAAATCGAGGACCAATTCAAGCAAGGTGCCAAGATCAGCGTGAACCTGGCGCCGCCGCTGATATCGTCAATCGACCCGCAGACCGGCGAACCGCGCAAGCAGCAATTTGGCCCCTGGATCTTACCCTTGTTGGCCCTGCTCAAGCGGGGTAAAGGACTGCGCGGCACCGCATTCGATCCATTTGGCCGAAGCGTTGAGCGCCAAATTGAGCGCCGTTTAATCCAGCTCACCGAGGCCCTGATCGCGCGCGCGGCGGCCTGCGAAGACCAACAGCAATTATCGGACCTGCTGGTGGGCTTTGGCCTTATCCTAGAGATCAAAGGTTTTGGCCCCGTTAAGCAACGTGCCTATGACAAGGTCAAGGAACGATTGGAGGCTTTGGCGGCCTAAAGCTGGAGTTTTCGCTCAAAAATTAAGACGTTAGAGCGCGAGGCTGGCTCTGTGCCAAGGCCGCACGCTCTAGCCAAGGCTGGGGGGTGGGGTCGCGCCAGAAGCACCCAGCTTGAGGGCGGCGTCGCGCCCGCCGAAGCTTTCTATCAGCGCCGCTTGGTCGGCGTGCGCTTGCGCGTCGGTGGCTTCTGGATCGCAGATTGTGCGAAGTTCGGCGATCATCTTGGCCAAGATCTTTCTGTGCGCATCTTGGCCGGCCCCATCAAGGCGAACAAGGTCTTCCAGTTCTTCAGGGTCGTTCTCTAAGTCGAAGAGCTCGGGCTCAAAGCCGACATAGTAGATCAGTTTCCAACGGCCCTTGCGGAGCATGAAGGCGCCAGAGACCGCTCCGGCAGCGTGGTATTCGCTGAAGACTGCACGCTCTTGGTCGTCGGGGGCCTGGGCTAGCTCATAAAGGCTCTCGCCGGGACGATCATCGGCCAGCTTGGCTTCAAAATGCTCGGCAATCGTCGTGGACAGATCCAGCAAGCTGACCGGCGTATGGCAGACCTTTCCTGGCGCAAACCCCGGTCCGCGCGCGATCATGGGCACCGCGACGCTCTCCTCATACATATTGGATTTGCCCCAAAGGCCGCGCGCGCCAAGGTTGTCGCCGTGGTCGCTGGTATAAACGATATTGGTGGTCTCAGCGAAGGGGCTCGCATCGAGGGCGTTTAGAATCTGCCCGACGTTGTGATCCAGCCAGGTGCAGAGCCCGTAGTAGCTGGCCATGGCCCGTAGACGCTCTTCGGGATCGTGAAAGCGCGCCTCGCTGTTCATAAAGGCGTTCTGTTTTTCGACCCAGGGGTGACGCTGGTAGCCGCTTGACGGGTGCAGCTTTACCTCTGGCAGGCTGTCAAGCGGGTAGAGGTCATAGTATTCTTGCGGCACGACTAAAGGGAAGTGAGGCGCGACCAAGCCGACGTACAGACACCAGGGTTGGTCGGATGGCTGTGCCGCGCGCTCCTGAAGCCATTGCAGGGTTCGCGCAACGACAGAGGCATCATATTGCGTGTAAGCCGAAGTGCCGGGGCCGATGTAATCGCCCAGCATGCGTTTGTCGCGCGTGACCCGTTCGTCCTCTTTTCGGATCGAAGCCCAAACCATGCCGACACCGCCGACAACCATCATCGGCAGGTGCTCTGCATCAAAACCGACGGGGTCTTCTTTGGCGCGGTAGTGCAGCTTACCGATGGATTCCACCGGTACCGACTTAGCCTGCAAAGCGTGACCCCATCCGGGCTGCATACCCGTATAAGGCATCGCATTATCCCAGAGACGATTTTGATGCGGATAAAGGCCGGAGGCAAAGCTAGCGCGCGCCGGAACACAGATGGGCGAGGGGGTATAAGCGCGCGCAAATCGGGTGCCGTCGGCGGCTAGAGCGTCAAGATTGGGGGTCTGGACGAAATCATGCCCAGCGCAGCCGAGTGCGCGGGCCTGATGTTCATCAGACATGATGACCAAGAGATTGTTTGTCATTGTCGATCTTCGATTTTGCCACTGCGCGGCGCGGCGGGCCGCAGGGGACTACATGTCTTCTTCAGCGAGCGTGCTGAGTTGGTCCAGATAGTCGAGAAATCGCAGCATATCTTCCGGCGGTAAAAAGCTGCGGATACGCTCTTGGCGCTGGCGCATCGCGGGCAGAGCCTTTTCAAACAGACGGCGCCCCAAGGGCGTTATCGACAGCAATTTGCGGCGGTGGTCTTCAACAGAGGGCTGCACTTGCAGCATGTCGCTATCTGCCATGGCCTTGATCTTGCGGCTAAGCAGGCCGGGATCCATGGCGGAGACCTCGTTGATTTGTGTGGCCGTGGCGGGGCCCATACGAACCAGCAAGAACAAGATGCGCCATTGGATGAGCGACAGGCCTGCTTCGCGCGCTAATATTGCCGACGCTTGCGCGTTGAGGCTGGCTTGGATGTGCGGCAGGCGCACCGTCAACATGTCTCGGAATGACTGAGAAACATCGTCGCTCGAGGCAGCCTCGGCCGATTGCCCGCCCGAAGCGGCGGCCTTGGCGGTGTCTGATCGGTTTTTATTGGACGCTGAACGCTCGCTCATATGAGTGTCTATGCTTGGTGAGACCCCATCGTCTTTAGCAGACATTTGCGGCGCTCGGGGAAGAAATTGCTTATTCATTAAATTAATTTGACCGGTCAATAAGTTTCTGTCAAGGTCAAAGGACAAAAGCAAGGGAGGAAGAAAATGCAAAAATTGGCAAAGTTTGCGGGCACGGCTTTGCTGGCGGTTGGTCTGAGCGCCGCTGGCTTAGGAACCGCGCAGGCGCAATGGCAACCCAGCGGACCGATCAAATTGATTATCGCTTTTGCCGCTGGCGGCGGCGCGGATACCATTGCGCGGGCAACCGCCGAAGAGATCGAAAAGCGCAAGGGCTGGTCAATCTTGCCTGAACAGGTCACAGGAAAAGGCGGCCTCAACGCAGCGGTTGCTTTGGCGAAGGAGCCCGCAGACGGCACTGCAATCGCGATGATCGTGACCGAGACCTTGGGCTATAACCGCGTTGCAGCCGGAAACCCCGTCGCCTTGGAGGACTTTACCGCGCTGACAACGGTCGCGGGCTTTCAAATGGGCATCGTCGCCAAGGCCGAAAAGGGCTGGACGAGTTTTGCAGAGGTGATTGAAGCGGCCAAGGGCGGGCAAGCTATTCGCTTTGGCACCATGTCGCCCAAACTGTCTGACTTGGCCTACCTGTTGGGTGAGGCCAACGCCGTCGCGTTCAACACAGTGCAGGTGCGTGGCGGTAAAGCGGTCATGAACGGCGTACAAGCGGGTGACATGGATCTGGGCTTTATGGCGGGTATTCAAGCCAAGGGCGTTGCTTCGGGTGACTTGGTAAACCTGGCCTCTGCTATGTCGGTACCACTAGCCCAGTCGCCGGACGCGGCCACCATGAGTGCCTACGGCGTTGATTTCAATGCCGATGGCTATTTTGCTTTCGTCGCGCCAGCTGGTCTGTCGGACGATGCACGTACAGCCTTGAGCGAGGCCATTATCGAAGTGGTTAGCGACCCTAGCACCAAGGCCGGCGGCATTATCGCCAAGGCATTCGCGGGGGCCAAGACCATCAGCGGTGCAGAATTCGACACCCTGCTTTCCAGCGCTTCGAACGGCGCGCAGGGTCTGTTGAGCGCAGCGTCTGAATAACCGGCCACGGTTGCTTGTCATGAAGCACAACAACAAAGGCGAGCTTGTCTTAGGGCTCGCCTTTCTGGCTTTTGCGCTGTTTGTTTTGTTGATCTGGGTGCCGCTGGACACCGACACGGGCCTGATTGAGAAAGTGCGCCGGCGCTGGGTGATCGGCGATGCCTTGGCGCCCAGCGTGGCAGCTGTGTTGATCGCACTGGGGGGCGGCTTGGTCACGATCAATGCTCTCTTGGGGCGCGGCGAGCCTATGCCCCTGGGCTGGTCTAGCTTGCGTTTTGCGGGGCTCAGTTTTGGGCTGCTGTTTGTGGCCTTTCTGCTCATGCGTTGGATCGGTCCCTTGGCGGTGACGCTCGCCGGGGAGGCGGAGAGCTATCGCAATTTGCGCGATACCTTGCCCTGGAAATATCTGGGCTTTTTGAGTGGCGGCTTTGTATTGATTTTTGTCAGCATTGTCGCCGTTGAGCGTCGCTTGACCGTGCGCGCATTTCTGGTGGCTGTTTTGGCTCCTTTGATCATCGCGTTGGTCTATGATTTGCCCTTTGACGATCTGTTGTTGCCGCCAAATGGGGACTTGTAGTGGGGTTTTGGGAACATCTTTGGCTGGGCGTCCTAACGGTCTTTACCGTAGGCCCTGCCTTCGAAATATTCGGCATTCCGATCAGTATCACGCTGTTAATGATCGTGGCGGGTTTTTGCATTGGCATCATCGTAGGCGCGACGCCGGGGCTCGCGGGGCCCATGGCGATGGCGATCGCGCTGCCGATCCTCATCTCGATCTTTGGGGTTAAGCAAGACGCCTTGCTGCCCGTGCTGGGCTTCCTGATCGGCATCATGAAGGGGGCCACGATCGGTGGCGCTGTACCAGCGATTTTGTTCAACACCCCCGGGACACCGGATGCGCTGCTGACCACCTTCGACGGCTATCCCATGGCCAAGCGTGGGAAGGCCCGTAAGGCGCTGAAGGCCGCACACTTCGCCTCTGCCAGTGGTGATACTTTCTCGGATCTAGTCTTGTTCACCTCAGCGCCCTTTCTGGCCATTATGGTCGAGCGCTTCTTGGACTTGCCTGAAAAGACGGGGCTTATCATCTTATCGCTCAGCTTTATCGCGGCGGTGGTGGGGCGCTCAGCCGCCAAGGGCTTGATATCGGCAGGCTTGGGCCTGTTAGTCGCCTACATCGGCAAGGGAGAGGATTTTTACCCCCGCCTGTCCCTGGGCCAAGAAGCCTTGGCGGATGGCTTCCCCGTGGTAACGGCGGTCTTGGGCGTGCTCATTTTGGGCGAGGTTTTCAAGGGGCTGGAAGACCTGCTTCGTAGCGGGCCACAGGCCCGTGATCTATCGCAGGCGGAAGCCAGTGCAGACAATCGCTTTGGTTGGGCGGACGTGCGTGCCTGTTGGCCTTACATTCGCTCCTCAGCCTTGATTGGCACCGCCATCGGGGCGCTACCTGGCATTGGCTCCACACTGGCGGCCACTCTTGGCTATGCCTCTGGTCGACGCTCCCACGCCCGCAAAAATCCGGAACAGGCCCGGTTTGGCAGCGGTCGCATTGAGGGCGTCGCGGCGACCGAAGCCGCCAATTCGGCTGTATCGGGGGCCAACCTCATACCCGTGCTATCGCTCGGCATCCCAGGCAATGCTGCGGCTGTGTTTTTGATCTTAGCGATGGATAGCATTGGCGGTTTTAATCCCGGTCCATCGGTGTTCAAGTTGAGCGGCGGCGTCACGGGCGAAGGCGTCAATCCTGAGCTGGTGGTGGTGTTTGGGATCTTCACCGCAATGATGGTGGCCAACGCGCTGAACTGGAGCCTAGGCGGGCTGTTCATGCGCTCGGTTGGCGTGATGGCACGCATTCCTAAGCATTTGTTGTTGCCGGTGATTTTGCTGCTGACGCTGACAGCCATCTATGTTCAGCTCACCTCTATGGCTGGGGTCTACTTTGCCATCGGATTTGGGTTCTTGGGCTATTTCATGCGTCGCATCGACATGTCTGTGCTGCCCTTTGTCATCGCATTCATATTGGGGCGCAATCTGGAAGATACCGCCCGCCAAGCCTTTGCTGCAACCGGTGGCGACGCCTTGTTTTTGCTACACAGCCCGATTGCTCTGGTCTTCATTCTCGTTTCTGTGGCGGTGGTGGCCATGGCCTTTTGGCGTTCGGAGGCAGCCGCACCACCAGAAAGTCACCATGAGCCCAAAACCGGCAAGTGATACCAGCCATAATTGTCCTAATTTTCAATTCGTTAAGGATGCGCTATGACGACCGCTCCCAATATCCTGTTGATCTCAGCCGACCAGCAGCGGGGCGACTGCTTGGGCCACATGGGGCGCAAGGTAAAGACGCCTCATCTGGACGCACTTGCCGCTCGCGGAACACGGTTTGAGGCCTGCATCACCCCGTGCGTCGTGTGCCAGCCCGCGCGGGCTTCGATCCTGACCGGCCAGCTTTGCCGAACGCATGGGGTCCACGATAACGGCATCGATCTTGCCCCTGAAATCGGCGAGCGCGGCTTTGCGGGCGCTTTGGCGGCCTCGGGCTATCAAACCGCCTTCTTCGGCAAGGCGCACTTTTCGACCTACCATACCTTTGAAGCAACCGGCACGCCTGAATCCCTGCAATCATCGGCGGACTATGGGCCGGATTGGTACGGTCCCTACATGGGGTTTCAGCACGTCGAGATGATGTTGGTGGGTCACAATTGGTTCTTGCCGGAAAAGCCGCCACGCGGCCAGCACTTCGAGCGCTGGTTCTACGCCGATGGGCGGGGCGATCATAAGAACGCGCTCTATCGCGAAAATGCGGGCGATACCAAGGGGGCAGCGCAGACCTGGCATTCAAAGTTGCCGACTGCTTGGCACAATTCCAGTTGGACCGCCGACCGCGCGATCGATTGGATCAAACAACAGGGCATTGCCAGCGATGGCGAGCGCAAGGCCGACGCTCCGTTTTGTGCTTGGGTCAGCTTTCCCGATCCGCATCACCCCTTTGATTGCCCCGAGCCTTGGTCGCGTCTGCACGCCCCCAGCGAGGTTGATTTGCCGATCCATCGCGAACGGAGCTTTGAAGGGCGGCCCTGGTGGCACGAGGCCGTCTTGACCCGCGAACCCGAAGGCGAAAAGCAGCATGCGCAGATACGTAAGAACTACTCGCGTATCAGCGAGCAGAGCGACGAACAACTGCGCGAGATCATCGCCAACACCTATGGCCAAATTGCGTTGATCGACCACCAGGTCGGTCGCTTGATGATCGCCTTACATGAGGCAGGCTTGAGCGAAAACACCCTGGTCGTCTACATCTCGGATCACGGCGACTGGCTGGGTGATCACGGCCTCGTCCTCAAGGGGCCGATGCACTATGAGGGCCTGTTGCGTGTGCCGATGATTTGGGCCGGGCCTGGTGTGCCGGAAGGCAAGCGCTCGCTTGAGCCGGTCTCGACCTTGGACCTAGGGGCCACTTTTTGCGACTATGCCGGGACGCATAGCCTGTTGCCCCAGCACGGGCAAAGCTTACGCCCCGTGATAGAAGGTGAGGGGACGCGCGCTTTTGCTCTGAACGAATGGGAGCTGTTGGCGAGCCGGGCAGGCGTCGGCCTTTCCTTGCGCACCGTTCGTTGCAAGACGATGAAAATGACCGTGGATCGGCTATCTGGGGCCGGTGAACTCTATGATCTAGAGCGCGATCCGCACGAGCTGACAAATCGTTTTGACGATCCTGCTTATGCTGAACGACGCGCCGAGATGATGGCGATGCTCGACACCAGGCCCGATGGCGCGCAAGGGGTGCAAAAACAGGTGGGGATGGCCTAGTGCAAAATTGGTGATCGGCGAGGCTCGCTGAGCCATCAATTCGGTCATCCGACCATGCAGGTGTTGAGCGCCAAGCCCGAGCCACCGCCTGGGTCTCGGCCCGGTTGACGGCCCTGTTCACAGCTTGGTTCACGGCTTGGTTCACGGCCCGCGCCATCCCCGCCAGCATACCCATGCGGGGCCGCAAGGAGCGTTTCAGGCTTTGGAAGAGCGTGGGGGTTCCATATTCAGTCGTAGCAAGATGCTAATTCTGTAACTAAGTGTGGCAAATTCGATGCGTCGTGCCCATTTTAATAGTCAAGAGTCGGCCTAGGGTCTCCACCCTAGCCGCGTCGCCGCTCTGTCTTAAAGGATTTGAAATGTTAGAAGCGCTCCTCCTTCCGTTTGTCATTCTCTTCCTGGTGGTCGCCGCCCTTTGGTCGACCGTCAAACAGGTTCCCCAGGGGTATAAATGGACGCTAGAGCGCTTTGGTCGCTACCGGGGTACCTTGGAGCCGGGCCTAAATATTATCGTGCCCTTCATCGATCGCGTTGGCCGCAAGGTCAACATGATGGAGCAGGTCTTGGACATCGACCGACAGGAGATCATAACCAAAGATAACGCCATGGTGGCGGTAGATGGGGTTGTGTTTTTTGCGGTCATGGACGCCGCCAAGGCCTCCTACGAGGTTGCTAGCTTGCAGGCCGCAATCATTAATCTGACCATGACCAATATTCGTACCGTCATGGGATCAATGGACTTGGACGAACTGCTATCTCAGCGCGATCAAATCAATGCGCGCTTGCTGTCGGTGGTGGATCACGCCACTGATCCTTGGGGTGTCAAGGTCACGCGGATCGAAATTAAGGACATTGAACCGCCCAAGGATTTGGTCAATGCCATGGCCCGCCAGATGAAGGCCGAACGCGAAAAGCGGGCACAGATCCTTGACGCTCAAGGCGACCGTGAAGCCGAGATTCTGCGCGCTGAGGGCATGAAGCAGGCGGCGATTTTGGAGGCAGAAGGCCGCAAGGAAGCCGCTTTCCGGGATGCAGAAGCCCGCGAGCGTTCGGCGCAGGCCGAAGCCGAAGCAACGCGCATGGTCTCCGATGCCATTGGGTCGGGTTCGGTCCAAGCCGTGAACTATTTCGTCGCCACTCGTTATACCGAAGCGCTGGAGAAAATGGCCTCGTCGGACAATGCCAAGGTGGTCTATATGCCCCTAGAAGCGTCGAGCGTTATTGGCGCGGTAGGCGGTATCGCCTCGCTGGCCAAAGAAGCCATGAAGGACATGCCTGGCGGCGGCGCAGGGGCGAGCGACAATGGCCCATGGGGCGCCAAGTCCTAGCGCCGGAAGCGACCGCACAATCCATGCAAACCAAGCCCGCCATCGCTACCATGCCTCTGGCAAGGCCTGTGGTATAAATGATACGTTTCAATTCCTTAGCTCGATTTTAAGGAGCCCCTACCATGATGGATTTTCTCGATTGGTCACAGTGGACGGCCTGGCACTGGCTGGTGCTGGCGTTGGTGTTGGGGGTGGCAGAAATCTTGCTGCCCGCCACCGTCATTATTTGGTTTGCGCTGGGCGCGGGGCTGACCTCGCTGGCCATGGTGGTCATGCCAGATATGTCGATCTTGCTGCAATCGCTGGTCTTTTCCCTGGCTTCGCTGGTGGGATTGTTCGTGGGACGTCGTCTGCTAACGCGCGACAAAGGGCCGTCAACCAGTCTGAACCAGGGCGTTAGTTCGCTCGTCGGTAAGCAAGCGCTGGTCAGCGAAGCGATCCGCAATGGACGCGGAGCGGTGCGGGTCGGTGACACAAGGTGGGCGGCCAGCGGGCCCGATCTGGACGAAGGCACAAAGGTGCGGATTGTAGCCGCGCGATCGTCGGTTGTTGAGGTCGAAGCGCTCTAGCGCTGAGTGCGAGCGTGCGCGGATTGCTGGCGATGGGTTTTTATAATGATCCCAATTCTGATGACTGGCGCGGCGCGGGGCAAAGCGCGGCTTGCATGGGAATGTCTGGGTGAGTGAGGACATGGGCGAAGACCGCCAACCCCTGCCACGTGGGGCACGCTGCTTCTTGGCGTATCCTCAGACCGACGACAGAACTGAGTTCCTGGCCGCCGTGAGCCAGAGCCTTGACCTCCATGCGCCCTGGGTCGCGGCCCCCTGTACGACGCAGGCTTTTGCATCATTTCTGGAACGCGCGCGTCAGCCCGACCAAGTCAGCTTTTTAATCCGCAAAAACGACAGCTTGGCGATGGCGGGCGTCATTAACTTCAGCCAAATCGTGCGCGGGCTGTTTCAGAGTAGCTATCTAGGTTTCTACGCTTTCCGCCCCGCCAGCGGGCAGGGGATCATGTGCGAAGGGCTAGAGCTTGCTTTGCGCTATTATTTTGAGACCCTGGGGCTGCATCGCATCGAAGCCAACGTACAACCGAACAACGCCCGTTCGCTCGCTTTGGTCAAGCGGCTCGGCTTTCGCTACGAAGGTTTTTCACCGAAATATCTGTTTATCGACGGCGCATGGCGCGATCACGAGCGCTTTGCCTTGACCGCTGAAGATTTTGCATCGCTCAAGTTAAGCTGACGAACGCGACCGCTTTAAGGGGTCTTGATGTGGGAAATTCTTGGCCGCGAGGAGCTCTTACGCTCAAACTCGCGTTTGACTGGTCGGAGTGAGAGGATTCGAACCTCCGACCCCTGCCTCCCGAAGACAGTGCTCTACCAGGCTGAGCTACACTCCGACCGTTGCGCTGGCATAGCCACTAGAGCGGCGATGCGCAAGCAGCTTTTTATGGCAAGTGGCCCTGGTAGGCCAATTTCTGACTTGGCAAGCGCAATCCAGCGACCGAATGCGGCCAGCGACCTGGTTATCACAGCCCCCAAGCCCCCGCCCGAGGAGCCCCCTTAAGCCATGCCTCAATTGCTGGACGTGGGTGTTAGCTGGTGTATAGGGCCTCCAACTTGTCGGCATAGAGATCCTTGACGATATGCCGTCGCGTCTTGAGTGAAGCCGTCATCTGGCCGTTTTCTGTGCTGAAAGCCTCGGTAGCGATGCAGATTCGGCGGACTTTTTCGATGTTTGACAAAGACTTGTTGGCGCGATCCACAGCGGCCTTCATGGCCTTGATGAAGTCCAGATCATCGGCAAGGGCGGGCAGCTCGGCGGGTTTGCTGTTGGACTTGGCCCAGTCTTCAATGAAGTCTTCCGACGGTACCAACAGGGCGCCCAGGTTGGGCCGCTTGTCGCCAATAACCATGGCTTGCGCGATCTCGGGCTCCAGGGTCAAAATCCCCTCGACGCGCGCAGGTGAGACGTTATCACCGCCCGACAATACGATGATATCCTTCTTGCGGTCGGTAATCATCAAGCGGCCTTGATCGTCGACTTTCCCGATATCACCGGTGTGCAGCCAGCCGTCGACGACGGTCTGCGATGTCGCCTCGGGCATGTTCCAATAGCCCATCATGATATTGCGTCCGCGCGCCAAGATCTCACCGTCATGGGCGATTTTGATTTCGACCCCGGTACACGCCGGGCCAACCGTATCCATCTTGAGCATTTCGGGCCGGTTGACCGAGATAAGCGGCGCGGACTCGGTCTGGCCATAGCCTTGCAGCAGGGTCAGGCCCAGCGCCTGGAAAAAGATGCCGACATCAGGTGTCAGCGCGGCACCGCCGGAGACCAGCGCTTTTAGCCGCCCGCCGAAGCGGCCCCGAACTTTGGCCCGCACCAGGCGATCCAGCAAAGGGTCCAGCAGGCGCTCCATTAAGGTCAGATTTTCGGGCTCAAGAATGCGCTTGCGACCGATGTTGACCGCCATCCAGAACAGGCGCTGGCGGGTCTTGGGGGCGCTCTCAATGCCCTTCAGGACGCGGGCGCGCATGGCTTCGAACAAGCGGGGAACCGCGGTCATAACCGTTGGTCGCACCTCAGCCATGTTGGCGACTAATTTTTCGGCGCCCTCGGCGTAATAGATCTGCGCGCCCATCGAAATGGGCCAGCACAGCCCCGCCATATGCTCATAGGAGTGGGAGAGCGGCAAGAAGCTCAAAAAGGTCTCGTCGGCCAAGTCAAAGCTGTCCTTCAAGACATCGTAGGCCCCTTCGCAGTTCAGCATGATGGCATCGTGCGAGAGCATCACGCCTTTGGGTACGCCGCCGGTGCCTGAGGTATAGATCAAGATCGCAAGCGCGTTCACGTCGATCTGTGCAAGGCGGGCTTCCAAGGACTCGTCCTCCAGGGCGCGGCCTGTCTCGATCTCAGCGTCAAGGTTGCTGCTTGCCAGCGGCGAGGCGTCAAAGGACTCTTCGATGCCGATTATGGCGGTGATATCAGGGCAGTCCTGCGCGGCCGGTATAACGCGAGACGCAAGGGCCCTGGTTGAAACAAACACCAGCTTGGCCCCGGAATCCGAGAATATATGCTTGTGATCCGCGACGGTATTGGTGGTGTAGGTGGGCACGGTTACAGCGCCGGCGCTCATGACCGCGAAGTGGATCAGCGCAAATTCAGGCCGGTTTTCCGATACCAAAGCCACGCGGTCGCCAGGCTCGATCCCACGTGCAATAAGCGCTTTGGCGAGCGCGCGAACTTTGTCGGTGGCTTGCCGGTAGGAGATGGCTTGCCAAGCATTATCGCGCTTAGCCCACATGAAAGGATGATCGCCCCGGTTGCTTGCGGCGTCAAAAAACATGGCCGGCAGGCTTGGTTTTGCTGCGAAATCGACTACGTATGGCACAGCCTTCTCCCTCTGTTGGCAAGGCTGGGCTTGGATACTTGGCCGCCGCTTGGCTGCGATTATGCTCTAGGTTGCCGCCTTGCCATTATGGTTTGTTCACGAAGCGGGTTTCTTTCGAAACAAGCTTGTTTACATCTTGTTACCAAAGTTATGAATTCAACGTGCCACCTTGTAAAGCGTAACGCCTAAAGTTTGGCCCTCGCTTGGGCTTTGTCCCTTCCAATCCTTTCAAAACCACCAAAAAAATTGAGACTTATCCGCATGTCAGCCACCGTCGCCGCTTCCGCCAACGAATCCTTGGGCTCGCTTCCGTCATGGGATCTAAGCCATCTGTACGCTGGGCTTGAAGATCCGCAAATTGATAAGGACATGGCTTGGTGCCTGGAAGAAGCCCAGGCGCTGGAAACGGCATACAAGGGCAAGGTGGGTAGTATTCCAGCGGGCGAATTCGGGCAGCTTATGCAACGCATGGAGGCTCTGAGCGAGACCCTGTACAAGGTGTTGAACTTTGCCAATTTGTCTTACCAAACTGCTCTGACCGATCCGGAAGTTAGCCGATTTCGCGCTATTCAATCCGAAAAAGCAGCGCAGATCTCCAGCCACACCTTGTTCCACGACCTAGAACTCAACCAGATGAGCGATGAAGCGGTCGAAGCTTTGTTTGCCGATCCGCTCGTTAAGTCCTACGAGAGCGTAATTCGCGATCACCGTGAAGGGCGCCCACACCAGCTGAGTGATGAACTCGAACAGTACTTGGTCGATGCCAGCCCGGTCGATGGCGGTTGGGTGCGCCTGTACGACGAGACCATGGCCGAAGCGCGCTATGAGTTTCGCGGCGAAGAACTGAGCCAAGCTGAGATCTTGACCAAGACCATGGACGCCGATGAAACAGTGCGCAAAGAGGCCGCCCAGAGCTTTGGACGTGGGCTGCAAAAGACGCTGCGCATCACGACCTTGGTCATGAACACCATTGCCAAAAAGAAAGAAATCGCCACGCGCTGGCGCAAGTATGAGCGCCCGGTTTCCTCTCGTAACAAAGCGAATTTGGTCGAAGATGAAGTTGTGGATGCGCTGGTCAGCTCCGTCCAAAACGCCTACCCCAAGCTCGCACACCGCTATTATGCGCTCAAAGCCAAGTGGATGGGCAAGGACAAGCTGGCCTATTGGGACCGAAACGCGCCGCTGCCGCGCAATGATGACCGCCTCATTCCCTTTGAAGAAGCCAAAGATACCGTGCTGACGGCTTACGGTGATTTCGACCCGCGTATGGCCAACATCGCCCGCCGCTTCTTCGACGAAAGCTGGATTGACGCGCCGGTGCGTCCGGGCAAAGCCCCCGGTGCGTTTGCTGCGCCCTGCGTGCCCTCAGTCCATCCTTATGTGTTGCTGAACTATAAGGGCAAGAACCGCGATGTCATGACCATGGCGCACGAGCTGGGCCACGGCGTCCACCAGGTGTTGGCCAGCGATCAAGGCCTGTTCAAATCTTCAACGCCGCTGACCCTGGCCGAGACCGCTTCGGTGTTTGGCGAGATGTTGACCTTCCAAAAACTGTTGGCGCAAGAAAGCGACCCTGCAAAGCGCAAAATCCTGCTCGCCGGCAAGGTTGAAGACATGCTCAACACCGTGGTTCGCCAGATCGCTTTCCACGAATTCGAGACCGCTGTTCACGAGGCCCGCAAGCAAGGCGAGCTATCCGCCGAACAATTCCGTGATATCTGGATGGATGTGCAGACCCGTTCGCTGGGGCCGATCTTCACCTACGATGAGACCTATGACCACTATTGGTCCTATGTTCAGCACTTCATCCACGTACCCTTCTATGTCTACGCCTATGCTTTCGGCGATTGCTTGGTCAATTCGCTCTATGCGGTCTATCAAGACGCGGACGCGGGCTTTGCGGACAAGTATCTGGACATGTTGCGCGCGGGCGGTTCCAAGCGCCATAAGGAGCTGTTGGCCCCCTTCGGCTTGGATGCCTCAGCGCCCGATTTCTGGGACAAGGGTCTGATGATGATTTCGGGCCTGATCGACCAGCTTGAAGCCCTAGAGGACTAATCTGGAAATCCAACCTGGGCCACTAATACGGGCGCTCAATTAGCAGCATGGAAGCAAAGGGTTCGCGGCGAATGGCGACATCTGAAGAAAACTCCCTCACTGGACGCCTGGGACGCTATGCGCGTGTTGGCACCTCGCTTTCGGGTGTGGCCATGCAGGTCGGCGTGCGCCGCCTGGCGGGCGGGGATCTCATGTCCGAGGCCAACGCAGCGGACCTGGCTAAGGCGTTGGGCAATCTGAAAGGCCCTTTGGTCAAGGCCGCACAATTGCTGGCGGTTGTTCCCGACCTCTTGCCCGAAGAAGTGGCCAACGAGCTGCGCCAGCTTCAATCCAATGCGCCTGCCATGGGCTGGCTGTTCGTTAAGCGACGCATGAAAGCCGAGCTAGGCAGCGACTGGCAGTCGCGCTTTGCCCAGTTTGATCGAGAGGCGGCGGCGGCGGCCTCGCTGGGGCAGGTCCATCGCGCCGAACTGCCGGATGGGCGCAAGGTGGCCTGCAAACTGCAATATCCAGATATGAGCTCGGCGGTGGAAGCCGATCTGGTGCAGCTCAAGACGCTGATGAGCATGTTCAAGCGCTATGAGGGCATCATTGATACGCGCGAGATTTTCAGCGAGATCACCTATCGCCTGCGCGAGGAATTGGATTATGCGCAAGAAGCGCGCTATGCCAAGGCCTTTGGCCAAATCCTAGCCAATGTGCCGAACGTCAATGTTCCGCAAGTGGTGGATGAGCTCAGCTCTCAGCGGCTAATCACGCTGTCCTGGCTGGAGGGCAAGCCTTTCGCCGAATTTCTGGATGACACCAGCACCAGCCAAGAACAGCGAAACGCCATTGCCATGAACATGTTCCGCGCTTGGTATACGCCCTTTTATCACTACGGCATGATCCACGGTGATCCGCACTTTGGCAACTATGCGGTTGCGCAGGACGGCTCGCTAAATTTGCTGGATTTCGGCTGTGTTCGCATCTTTGAGCCGCGCTTTGTCGGCGGCGTCATTGATCTATACCGTGCGATCCGCGATGGCGATCAGGAACTCGCGGTACACGCCTATGAAGCTTGGGGCTTTGAGGTTCTGACCAAGGAGATCATTGAGACGCTGAACATTTGGGCCAGCTTCCTCTATGGGCCCTTGATGGAGGACAAGACCCAGCTTTTGCAGGGCGGGGAGACCACCAAACGCGGGCAGGCGGCTATGTCAAATGTGCGCGCTGAGCTGAAACGAATCGGCGGCGTCACCATCCCTAAGCCTTTCGTCTTTATGGATCGCGCCGCGATTGGTCTGGGCTCGGTCTTTACGCGCTTGAAAGCCGAGGTGAATTGGTATCAATTGTTCCACGGCTTGGTTGAAAACTTCAGTGTGGAACGCTTGGAAGCCAACCAAGCCGCGCTCTTGCATCCTTTAGATCTCTATGCGGATGAGCAGCGCGACGAGAAGGTCAGCGCCGCCTAACTCGGGGGGGCGCAGTTTGACGATGGCGAGGGGCTAACCGCATCATGGACCATAGAGCGCTGCTTGCAAATCTAAGCCGAGAGCAACGCAGCGCTTTATTGGAGCAGGCCGACGCGCCGGGGTTCGTGCGATTGGCCAGCCAATGGGGTGCCATGGCGCTGCTGGTGGCTTGGATCGTGTGCGAGGGTTGGGCCTGGCCAGTTGCGATGCTGCCGCTGGGTATCCTATTGGTCTTCCAGTTTACCTTATTGCATGAGGTCAGCCACTTGACCGCCTTCCGCACGCGTTGGATGAACGAGGCACTGGCGCGCCTTTGCGGGGTGCTGTTGATCTTGCCGCCGCGGTGGTTTCGCTATTTCCACTTTGCCCATCACCGCTATACTCAAGACCCGGAACGCGACCCGGAGCTTGCAAGCCCCAAGCCTGCGACTTTGCCTGCCTATATCTGGCATATCTCCGGTCTGCCGATCTGGCGCTCCCAGCTTTCAACGCTGCTCCGCAATGCGGCCGGGCAGGGGCGCGAGGCTTTCGTTCCCGATAGCAAGCGCGCGATCGTCCAACGCGAGTCTCTGGCGATGCTGCTTTTCTATTCGGCCCTGCTGGGTGTCTCGATCGCGCTGGGCTCAGCACTTCTGTTGTGGATTTGGGGGCTGCCGCTGTTGTTGGGCCAGCCCTTCTTGCGGCTCTATCTTCTGGCCGAGCATGGGCGCTGTCCTTTGGTGGCCAATATGCTGGAAAATTCACGCACGACCTTTACCAATCGCCTGGTGCGTTGGTTGGCCTGGAATATGCCCTACCATGCCGAACACCACAGCTTTCCCGCCGTGCCATTCTTTCGCTTGCCTGCCTTGCACCGCTTGACCAAGCCGCACCTGATGACGACAGAGCGCGGCTATCATCGCTTCCATGCGCATTATTTGGCGTGGCTCAAGCGAGGCCGCTAAGCGCACCGCGCGCGGTTGCACCGGCCATGCTATTTGGCGTATGGGTTGGCCGACCGGCGCGCGTTCAAGCGAATTGGGGTGCCCCACACGTTAAAATCTTCACGCAAAGCATTGATGAGATAACGACGGTAGCTTTCCGGCAACTCGTTAACTTTGTTGCCGAACAGCATGAAGGTTGGCGGACGCGTCTTGGCCTGGGTGATGTAGCGGATCTTGATGCGCCGACCGCCGACCAAGGGGGGCGGGTGGTTTTCCAGGCGCTCATGGAGCCAGCGATTGAGCAGGGCGGTGGAGAAGCGCACGGTCCAGACCTGGAACAGATCCACGGCGGCCTGCATCAGTTCATCCAGTCCCTTCTTATGCAGCGCGGAAAGGGTCAAAATCGGCACGCCCTTGATTTGGGGCATAGAGCGTTCGACCCGATCACGAACCGCTTGTAGCGTCTCTTTTCGGTTTTCGGTCACGTCCCACTTGTTGACCGCAAGGATCAGCGCACGCCCTTCGTCAATAACCCGGCGCGCGATGGTTAGGTCTTGCTTGTCGAGCGGACTGTCGGCGTCCATCAGCAAGATAACCACCTGAGCATAGCGCAGCGAACGGAGCGAATCGGCGACGCTCATCTTCTCCAAGCCCTCGATCACGCGCGCTTGTCGGCGCAGCCCCGCTGTGTCGAACAGGCGGATGGGGCGGCCTTTGTATTGCAGATCAACCGAAATCGAGTCGCGCGTAATGCCCGCTTCCGGGCCTGTTAGAAAGCGATCTTGGCCCAAAATGGCGTTGACAAGCGTTGACTTGCCTGCATTCGGGCGGCCAACCACCGCCATTTGAACCGGGCGCTCGGGGTTGAATTCAAAACGAATCGCGCCTTCGTCTTCGCGCGCATCGAAAGCTTCGTCGCTGGCCAGGCTGCCTTCTTCTTCCTCTTCGCCATCGCTGAGCTCGACGCCCGCTTGCTGGGCATAACGCACCATCTCTGAATAGAGCTCTGCCATGCCTTCGCCGTGTTCGGCGGACAGCGCGATGGGCTCGCCGAGGCCCAAGGAGAAGGCGTCATAGTAGCCTTCGCTTCCCTTGGTGCCTTCGCACTTGTTGGCAATCAGCCAAACCGGGGCGTCGTTGTTTTGGCGTAGCCACGAGGCAAAATGCTGATCCATCGGCACAATACCAGCGCGCGAATCGATAACGAAAAGCACCAGATCGGCGCCGCCCAGGGCCTCTTGTGTTTTGCGGCGCATGCGCGCTTCAAGGCTCTCATCAAAGGCCTCTTCCAGACCCGCAGTATCGATCACCACAAACGGCCAGCCCGCAATGTGGGCATCGGCCTCGCGCCAATCGCGGGTCACGCCCGGTTGGTCATGGACCAGGGCTAACTTGCGCCCAGCCAGGCGGTTGAAGAGGGTCGATTTACCGACGTTGGGCCGACCCACGATCGCGACCCTAAGCCCGGTTCGCTGCGCGGAGCTGCTGATGTTTTCACTCATGGTATTTCCAGACGCCCAGCCTCTAAGCCGGGTCTTAACGATAGGCGTGCAACAGGCCATCGGCGGTTAGAACCAGCATGGTTCGGTTCGCCACGACAGCCGAGCTAATGATATCGTCGCTGAGTTCAAAATCAGCGACAGTGCGGCCGGACAGAGGGTCGACAACGGCCATGGTTCGATTCTCACCGCCCATAAATAGGCGTCCCCCGGCCAGCGTCGGGCCGTGCCAAGCGATGAAGCCACGACGGGTGCGCTTGTTAGCGTAGGAGGGAAGATCTTTGATCCAAACCGCAGCCCCGGTGTCAATATCGACAGCAACTAGTTTGGCGTTTTCGGTGACTAGGAACATGTGCTTGCCGGTGAAGGCGGGCCAATTTCGGCTGCCCACCGACGATTCCCATTGCACCCGACCCGTGCGCAGATCCAGCGCAGCGGTGCGCCCGGCTTGGCTGGTAATAAAGACCCGATCTCCGGCGATGATGGGGGGCGCTGTGATGTCGGCGATTTCTCCTAAGACTGTATCGGCGACGCCCAGCGGCGCGAAGGTGTCGTCCCAGATGCGTCGGCCGGTGGCGGGCGACAAGGCGTGAACTTCGCCGTTGCCTAAGGCCGCAACCACGGTGCCGTTGGCATAGGCAAGGCCCGAGCCGCCCAATAAGCGCGTCACGCTATCGGGGTTATTCTTTTCCCAAATCAGGCTGCCGTCGCTGACATCGAGCGCGTAGATGCGGTTGTCGAGCGTCACCATAAAGACGCGACCGTCTGACACCACGGGTGCCGAGCGTGTTGGTCCCGCAAGGCGTTGATACCAGAGAATTTTTCCGGTTCTGGCGTCTAGGCAAACCGTGTAATCCAAACCCGCGGTAACGAACAAGCGCTGCTCGTCGTAGGCAAGTGCGCCGCCGAAACCGCTGCGCTCGAACTGCGGCATGACCGATCGAGACCAATAGGCCTGGCCGGTCTCTAAGTTGCGCGCCGATACGATTCCCTTGGCATCCAAGGTAAATACCACCTGGTCGATGACGAGCGGTTCAGAGGTGAGCCGTTGGCGGCGGGCATTGCCGTCGCCGATACGCACCGACCAAGCCCGCTGGGGGGTCGACGAAAGCGCAAAATGGCCCGCACGGTGATGCGGAGAGCCCGCAACGTGGGTCCAGAATTTGTTCTCTTGTACGGGTTCCAGCGTAACTTGTGGATTGACGATAGTCTTGCGATCCAGCGGACCGTCGCCTTGGGTCAAGATATCCTGGCGTTTGCCCGGCAAGGGCTTTTCGCGCGGGGCCAACAGCTCTTGCACGCGCGCGCAGCCCGTAGTGAGCGTCAGACCGGCGAGCGCGAACACGACCCCGCGCCGCCCGAGCTGGGGCGCCTTAGCGTCGATCTTGAGGTCTTTGCGAGGGGCGTTTGACATGGAAGCGGTCTAGGCGGCTTTTCCGGCGATGGTGTAGCGGGGCAGGCTCAGGTTTGGTCAGGCTCAGGTTTGGTAGGACTTAGGGCGATGGTCAGCAAAAGCGCGGCGATGGCTGCGGCGAACAGCGAATGGGTGGCCGCGCAGCCAAAGCCTAGCACGGCCCGCCCGCAGGCCCATCACAAAGCGCCTTATCCCTTGCCCAGGGCTTGTTTTAGCTGCTCCATGCGGAACTTGAGCTGGCTTGAGCTGTCGTCGGCGTTCAACAAAAGGTCGATAGCGCTGAGCGCTTGTTCAATCTGGCCTTGTTGAACCAGGGCGGCGACCTGCAATTCCTTGGCCATGCCCGCATAGGCGCTATCGCTGGACGCCAGGGCTTCGATCCGCTGACGGTCCGCTTCGCTGAGCGTATCGTTGCTGGCCGCCATCAAAGCATAGATCTCGGCCAGATCCTTATAAGCTGCGCTTAGGCTGGTGCTTTTCGCCAGGGCTTGAAAGCGGGTGCTGGCGGCGTCGAAATCGCCCATGGCCAGGTCACGCTTGGCTAGGATCATGCCGGCTTGATAGCCGTAAAAGTCACTACGCGCAGACAGCTCTTGCAGCAGGCTAAGGCCCGCGTCTTCCTGGCCTTCATTGATCAAAGTCTGTGCTTGGGCGATGTCGCTTGCCAGGCCTTTGCGCACCGAAACTTGATAGGAATCGTAGGCCAGTAGACCGCCAAAGGCCGCTGCGAAGGCCAGCACGCCGCCGATGATAAAATACTGGTACTTTTTCAGGAACTGGATCACCTGGTCTTGGCGCATCTCTTCGCTGAGTTCGGCGAATAGCAGATCGCTTTGGTTGTCCTGATCTTGGTTTTGCTTCTTCACTGAGGGCTCCAACAGTGGTTTGTTTGCGGATTGACGGTCGAATTTTGTGATGGTGATACCGCTTTGCATCCCTTAGGGCTAGAAAAATTCGGCACCAATCATGCGGTTCTTCTTGAGGGCTGTGGGTCTTACCTGCATAGTTGGCCTATGTTTGCAGACCGTCGTTCAAAAATATCGCCGAACTTGGGCGGGGCCCGCAGCCAAACAGTGGGGCCAGACAGCGGAACCAGCGGTGCCTTATGACCGATAGCCCCATATCAATTGCAGAGTTTCGCGCCAAACGTGCGAAGGGCAGCCGTGCCCGCAAGCCCCTGTATTTTCAACGCGAAGAGCTATCGTCGATCATGCAGGTCTATTCGCGATATGTCGCCGCTGGTCAATGGCGCGATTATGCGATTGACTTCGCGCCAGGAGTGGCGGTGTTTTCCATCTTTAAGAGCGCGCACGAACAACCCATGTACACGGTCGCAAAGCGCCTGGGGCCAAGTGGCAAGGGGCGCGAGTTCGTCGTCCATGAAGGCGCAAAGCCCATTAAAAAATCGGAAAACCTTGCCGATGTGCTGCGAGCGTTGGATATCAAGGTCAACAACTAGCAAAGCCGGAAGCGAGAAGGCTAAGCACCCCAGGAGTGAAGCGGGCGTCGATCGGACGCCAAGGAGCGATCTGGGCATCCAATTCCACGACACCGAGCGACACGAGGCGAATGGTGAGCAAGCAGTTAGCGAGCGTTCCCGGCGCAGCGGAGGCCGCGCAAAAGCACCCTGAGGTGATGCCCGCAAAGTCGGGGCCCGCAAAGTCGGCTAAAGGAGCATCGGCGGCCGGGCGCGCCGGAAAGACCACACAGCGCGCGTTTTGGGCGGGGGTGCGTGATGCCGCTCCCTTGTTTCTGTCGGGCGCTCCCTTTGGCCTGCTGTTCGGCCTTTTGGCCTATAAGGTTGGCTTGGGGCTCTTGGGCGGGCAGGCCTTTTCAAGCCTCATCTTCGCCGGTTCGGCTCAGTTCGCTGCTGCCGATCTGTTCGGCAAAGGCGCCGGATTCTTGGTCATCATTGGCGTGACCGCTTTGCTGAACGCACGCCACCTGTTGTATGCGCTCGATCTGGCCACGCGCTGTGCGCATTGGCCGACATGGGGACGGCTGGTGATAGGCTATTTTTTGACCGACGAATCCTATGCCGTGACCGCGCGGCGACTGGATGCAAGACCGGGCGAGCCGCTGCCCTTGGCCTATTTTGCGGGCGCGAGCCTAGCCATGTTCGTCGCCTGGAATTTAGCAACCGCGGTTGGCCTGTTGCTGGGGGCGAGCGGGCCCGATATCTCGCAGTACGGCTTCAGCGTTGCCATTTATTCCGCCTATATCGCGATATTTGTGCCCCTGCTGGTGAGCGCGCCGCGCTGGGCGGCTGCCGCAACCAGCCTGCTTTTGTCGGTGTTGCTGCGTGATTGGCCGAACCAACTGGGATTGGTCGCGGCCATCTTGGCCGGAATTGCCGTCGGTTTTGTCTGTCAGGCATTGGGGCGCAGCCGATTGTTGCAAACGCGAGCGCGGGAGCGGCGCAGATGACTATAGAGATTATGGGTCTGATTTTGGCTTGCTGCCTGGTGACTTTCGCGATGCGCGGACCGGCCATGGTGTTGTTTTCAAGTCTACATGTGCCGGATTTTGTCCGCCAAGCACTGCCGTTCGTTCCAATTTGCGTGCTGGTGGCGATTACCGCACCCGCGCTTTTGACGCCAAATGGCAGCCTTGTGCTTTGGCCTTGGTACAATGCTTGGTTATCGGCGGGCCTGGCAGCAGGACTGGTCGCCGCATGGCGCCGCGATCTGGTCAGCCCGGTTCTGGCAGGGCTCGCGGTCTACTGGTTGTGTCAGTGGCAAGGCATCGGATAGCGCAGGCCGAGCGCACAATGCGTTAGCGCCTATGACGCCTGGCTCGCCACTTGCGTTCGGCGCGGGCGGGCGCGCTCTTAATCGAGCGATTTCTCACGCCATTCTATGATGGGCTCATAGCCAGCGGCTTGGTAGGCCTGAGCTGCCGCTGGATTGGACACCAGATTGGCAACAGTGACCGCAGTACAGCCTTGCGCTGTAAAAAAGGCTTCGGCCTCTTGTATCAACGCGCGTGCGATGCCGCGCCGCCGCAAGTCTTCACGAATGAAAAGATCAGAGATCATGCCGGTTGCCGGGTTTGCCGGTCGGCCAGGATCCAACTCGTGTTGGTTCAGTAGTCCCAGCAGTAGGGCGACGGGTTGATCACCGCTATCGACCGCGACCCAGATGCCGCCGCCGTTGCTTCGCAACATGGCTCGCAAGTAATTGAGCCGTTGGCGGGCGCTTTGCTTGGGGCGCGAGGCATGGCTTGCCAGCTTGTCTTCATAGCTCAGCAGACCCGCAACGAGCTCAAGCAGGGCCGAATCGTCGCTGCGCCGCGCTTCGCGGATTGACCAAGCGAGGCTCTGAGCGACTTGCGAGGAAGGGGCAGGCACCGAGGGACTCACAGGGTCTCAGCGAGATAATCGGACAGCGCCGCCACGCCACCGCTTTCTGAGAAGTGTTTGATAAACTTACCTTCTGGCGACATGAGGTAGATGTAGGAGGAGTGATCGACCAGGTAGTCGTTCTGCTCCTCAGATTCCACTTTGGCATAGTAGACGCGGTAAGCTTTGGCGGCAGCCTTGGTCTGTTCAAGCGTGCCGGTCAGGCCGATCAGCTTGGGGTGAAACAGCGGCACATAGCCCTTGAGCGCTTCAACCGTGTCGCGCTCCGGGTCAAAACTAATAAAGACAGGCTGTACCTTGGCCAGCTGTTCTTCGTCTAAACGATTGAGCGCTTCGCTCATGATGCCCAGAGCGGTCGGGCAGGCGTCGGGGCAGTAGGTGTAACCAAAATAGACTAGCGCGTATGAGCCCAAGAAATCGGCTTCGGTGCGGGTCTGGCCGTCTTGGTCAACCAGCGTAAATGGGCCGCCGATCAAGGCACTGCCCGAGCCACCCTCGCTATCGGTAGGGGCGTTCTTTGGGGCGATACCTAGGGTCACCAGCACCCCCAAGACGACGGCGATACAGCCCAAGGCCGCTAGCCAAATCAGGGTTCGAGGGGAAGAAAATGTTGCCTGCATTGACAGTATCCTAACGAGAATCCTCGTGTCGCAGCCAAACGGGGGCCACGGTCATGTTCGATTGTGATCGGTGGCGCGAAAAGGCTTGTTGGTGCGCGTCGGGCTGTACTAAGGCCGCGCCGCTGATCTTCAGGGGCGTCTTCCCGCTGCAACCGCCTCATTACCATAGGCAGGCCCGCTGCACGGGCCAATGGCTGTAGCTGCGACACGACGCCATGCCACGCGGGTTTCCGGGCCTTTGCGCCCAGCGCGGATTGTCGCGCAGGACTGCGCAGCGCAGGAAAAGGGGGGGCTTGCGGCCTGGTATTCGCAAGGCAGAGGCAAGCGCCAAGGTCAAGGCCGACACCGCCAACGCGCCGCGGTACAGCCTAAGCGGGAATTCATGGCGAATTCAGCGAAAATTCCTCACTTCTCCCCCAGCCTTGACACAATTGCAGAGCACTTCCTTGACCATAAAATTTTAAAAAGTCGGTCGTTTGGGCCGAAAGGAAAAGCAGACTTTGCGCGCTGGTCCTAATCTTCCAAGCGCTGGCAGCTCGAATTTGATTTTGGGAATTTTCATATGTTCAAGTCACAAGCCCTGGTATTGATGGGGTGTGCGAGCCTTCTGTTCGCTACCGGTTGTGTTAACACCGCCATGATTGCGGATGACGCCGCGACCTCCGCGAACAAGCCATTCTTCTTTAATAGCACCACTTCTGGCGCCAACACCGGCACCATTCTTGCTCGCAAGAGCGACGTGGAAAGTGGTGGCGGTAAAGCGACCCCGCAGCCCTATTTGCCGGGCGCCATCGACAGCCGCACCGCAGTTTCAACGTCTGCCAATGCGCCTGGTTCTGGGGCGATGCCCATGATGCCGGGTTTGATCTCTGGCACAAATCCAGCGCAAGCGCCTGGCGCGAATGGAGCCGCTATGCAAGGCGTTGCTATGCCCGCTATGCCTGGCATGATGATGCCCCCGATGATGCCGGGGCCAATGATGTCGCCCATGATGCCTCCAATGATGCCTCCAATGATGCCCCCAATGTTGCCTGGCCCGATGATGTCAGCGGCGACCTTGAGCGCCCCCATGCCTCAGATGAACGCCCAGCAAGGCATGGCGAGCCCCTTTGTTCCGGCAGCTTACGGTATTGGTCCCAATTCAGCACTGGCGAATCAGCAAGCTTCTGCACAACAGCCGAACTTCAATCGGCCGATCGCCGGCATGCCGAACGCGGCGGCCTATAGCAATACGCCCAGCCTGAATTACCCCACGGGCCCGGCTGTGGGAGCCAACGGCATGATGCCGCTGGGCTCTTATTCGCAATTTGTCCGCCCAACCGGCGCAGTCTACCAAATCACGGACGTGTCGAACGAGCCGGATCTGGCATCGGCTGGCTCAAGCAGCCAAACCACAACTGCCGGCAAAGAGACCCGCGAAAAAGCCCGCGCGACCGGTGATGTCTTCATGCGTACCGGACCTGGCAAGTCCTATAAGACCAAAGGCGTCGTAAAACGCGGCGAGGTAGCTTCTGTCGAGTTCTGTGAAGGCAAGTGGTGCAAGATCACGGTCAATGGAACCACCGGCTACAGCTCTGCGCGCTTCTTGAGCTTTTTCAAAGAGTAGCGCCTTAAATACAAGCTGACGGCGGGCAGGGCCCGAGCGCTCCCCGCCGGGCTTACCCCTCTTGTGCCTCAGGTGCTGACGGGCGGGTGTCGCGCCCGAACTGATTAAATTCGATCCTCACGCTGCAAAGTACGCGCCGCTTCGATGGCTGTCCTTTGCAGCGTTTTTTCGTGTGCTCTGGGCGTTTCTGGGTGTTTCTGGGCGTTTCTGCGCGTTGGAAGACTCCGCCATGAATAAGCGTTGTGGACGCGTACAGTAGCGGAAGCAAACACCGCCCGGAGCCATGTTTTCCATGCAAATTGCGAGCCGGTGCCCGAACTGTCTCGATTCCCAATAGCTTATATTGACAAAGGCCTGATTTCGCTCTGACTTAAGGTTGATACACCCGGCGGCACTCGCCCGCTAGTTGGGTGTGCGCAAATGAAAGAAGGAGTAATCCCATGCCTCGCTTTGGTCCTCTGCTGGTGGCGCTGCTTGTCCCCGTGCTGCTCACAGCTTGCTATCCTGTTCATACAGTGGCGCCCGTGCAGCCCCAACAAGACGCCTACCTTTTGCGAAGCATAGAAGTCGAGCCGCGCGTTCAAACGGTGTCGGTTCCGAAGGTCGAGCACAGTTGGGCTTCTTACGTCACGGCGCGCGTGGACGTGATGATTCGCAAGGGGCCGGGCAAATCCTACAAAGGCTGCGGGCACCTGCCCAAAGGCAATGCAGCCGATCTGATTGAGTGTCAGGGGAACTGGTGCAAGATTCGCTACAACGGCCAAGAAGGCTGGAGCCATTCGCGCTATCTAGATTTCCACAGCCGCGAGCTTCGCTCGCAAGCGCCGGTACAGCAGGTGGTCGAACCTGGCTATCGGGTGGACTACGTTGTGCCGCTAAATAGCCCAGCGTCCTATGGCGGTGCCCCTGTGTCGTATTACCCTTCTTACTATGGTTACCCGCCAGCCTATGGACCCGCTGGCCACGGCAAGCCGGTGGTCTATTGGTCGACGCGCCCGCCGCTGGCACAAGGCGCTTGGTGGGAGCGCCTGCCATAAGTGGCGACTCTGGCTCCCTGCTTTCTGGGCCAAAACGAACGAGCAGCAGCGGTCGCCTGTCGTTAGGCGGCCGTTTTGCATTTCCAGACGCTTGAGCGGCAGGTACTGGTCTCGACCTTTGCGCGCGATTGTCTAACGCTGCGGCAAAATGGAGCCGGAATGTTACGGGCCGGGACTTGCACAAACATAATTTCCTGGCAGTTATGGTGGCATGAAGCTCCGCGACTTTTCGCTCGCTGTCCTACGGCAAGCCAAGAGATAGATTTGGAGTACAAAGATACGTAATAGCTTTGCTGACCTGAGGCCTCGCGTGCGTGGCGCGGCGAGGCCGGGTTATAAAAATTGAGCGGGAAAGATTGAAACTCATGCGTAAATGCCTAACCACCTTTGCATCGCTGATGGCGGCCTTGGCCACGGCGCCTGCGGCTTTGGCCCAGGAAGCTGCTGGTGCACCAAAGCCTTGGGGCTTCACCTACCAGGAGCCTGCGAGTAAAGTTTTCCAAGAAATCCAGAATTTTCATGACTTCTATTTGTTGCCGGTCATGGTCGGTATTTCGATCTTCGTAATTGCGTTGATCGGCTATACCATGTTCCGTTTCCGCGCTTCAGCGAACCCCACCCCCAGCAAAGTGACCCACAACCAAGCCTTGGAAGTGGTTTGGACTGCGATCCCTGTGCTGATCCTGGTGGTTCTGTCCGTCCCTTCGACGCGATTGCTGTTTAAGCAACAGGTCACGCCTGCGGATACCAACTTCACTTTGAAAGTGACCGGCTACCAGTGGGCATGGAACTATGCTTACCCCGGCATCAAGGGTAAAGATGGCGAAGACATCGCCTTCGACGCTTATTTGATCGGCCGCGATGATCCCAGCGAGCTGACCCATCCTGAGTGGCGCCTGCTGGAGACTGACAACTTTGTTGTGGTCCCGACCGAAACCAACATTCGTATCCAAGTTGCGGCCCGCGACGTCATTCACTCCTTTGCAGTTCCTGCTCTGGGCTTGAAAAAAGACGCGGTACCCGGCCGTTTGAACGAAACTTGGACGCGCATCGAAAAGCCCGGCATCTACTTCGGCCAGTGTTCTGAAATCTGTGGCGTCGACCACGGATATATGCCGATCGCGATCAAAGCCGTACCGCAAGAGCAGTTCAATGCTTGGGTCGCGGCCTCGGAAGTAGACGCGCCTGCCAACGATGTCGTTGCACAAATCCAGGGCCTGGACGTGGTCGATACCAAGATCGACACAGCGGCGCTGAATATTGATACTCTGGCGGCCACGCAGCCCGTCGCACGCTAAGAAATTTTAAGATAGAGAGGATCTGAGATATGGCTACAGCGAGTGCTGACCATCACGATCATGATCATGCGCCGGGCTTTTTCGCGCGCTGGTTCATGTCAACCAACCACAAGGATATCGGCGTTTTGTACCTGTGGTACGCTGGTATCATGGGCCTGATCGGCGGTGCAGTTTCCCTGGTAATGCGGATGGAGCTGCAATACCCAGGCCTGCAGGTTATCCAAAACCTGCCTATCGACGCTGCGAGCGGTCACGTTTGGAACGTCCTGATTACCGCTCACGGCGTAATCATGGTGTTCTTCTTCGTCATGCCTGCGCTGATCGGCGGTTTTGGTAACTACCTGTTGCCGATGATGATCGGTGCGCCGGATATGGCGTTCCCGCGTTTGAACAACATCTCATTCTGGCTGTTGGTACCGTCTATCGTGTTGCTGATTTTGTCAGCTATCGTTGATACCGGTGTCGGTACAGGCTGGACGGTCTATCCGCCGCTTTCGGTCAAAGACCCGAACCACAGCGGTATTGCGATGGACTTAGCCATTTTCTCTCTGCACTTGGCGGGTGCCTCTTCGATTTTGGGCGCCGTTAACTTCATCACGACCATTTTCAACATGCGTGCACCGGGCATGACTATGCACCGCATGCCTCTGTTCGCATGGGCCATGCTGGTTACCGCCTTCTTGCTGTTGCTGGCGGTCCCAGTTTTGGGTGGTGGCATTACCATGCTGCTGACCGATCGTAACTTTGGCACTACCTTCTTTGATCCTGCAGGCGGCGGCGATCCGGTTCTGTTCCAGCACTTGTTCTGGTTCTTCGGCCACCCTGAAGTTTACATTATGATCCTGCCTTCATTCGGCCTGATCTCTCACATCATCTCAACCCACTCCAAGAAGCCGATCTTCGGCTACCTGGGCATGGCCTACGCCATGGTTGCGATTGGTGTTGTTGGCTTCGTGGTTTGGGCGCACCACATGTTCACCGTCGGTTTGGGCGTCAATGTTGAGTGGTACTTCTTGTTGGCAACAATGGTGATTGCGGTACCGACCGGTATCAAGATCTTCTCTTGGATCGCGACAATGTGGGGGGGCTCGATCAGCTTCACTGTACCCATGCTGTACGCCATCGCGCTGTTGATCCTGTTCACCATCGGTGGTGTGACGGGTGTGGCGCTGGCGAACGCGACCTTTGACTTTGCGGTTCACGATACCTACTACGTGGTGGCGCACTTCCACTACACCCTGTCTATGGGCGCAGTCTTCGGTATCATCGGTGCCTTCTATCACTGGATCGGCAAAATGTCGGGCCGTCAGTATCCGTCTGTGATTTCTCACATTCAGTTCTGGACCTTCTTTATCGGCGTAAACCTGATCTTCTTCCCGCAGCACTTCTTGGGAATGCAAGGTATGCCGCGTCGTTACCCGGACTACAACGATGCTTATGCTGGCTGGCACTTCATTTCGTCACTCGGCTCTTACGTCACCTTTGCATCGGCCATTCTGTTCGTGTTCATCGTTTTCTACACCATCATGTTTGGCCGTCGCGTAGGCGCCAACTACTGGGGCGAAGGCGCGACCACTCTGGAGTGGACCGTCAGCTCACCGCCGCCGTTCCACACCTTTGAGGAACTGCCGGTGATCGAAAAAGATCCCAACCACCACTAAGCGGTGGGCTAGGCCTCGCGCCTAACTGAAATCAAGGGCCTGCTCCGATTAACAGGGGCGGGCCCTTTTCATTTTCCGGCGGCGGACGCCGGCCAGAGCCGACGACGGGCTCATGCATTGGCCTCAGCGTTCTCGCCTATTTCTGCTATGCTGCGGTGATGCGTCCCCTTTGCCTTGACGCCGCCGCGCACTATGTCACTGCTATACGCTCGTTGGATGCCCGCGCGGCCAAGCCAGCGAGCGGTCTTAGCATTGCTGTTCAAGATGATCATGAACAAAGCCCAGTCTTCTTCCGAGGTCCCCCAGGGTAGCCCTGCCACCGAGCGCGCCAGTGCCGCCGACTATTACCAATTGCTAAAGCCGCGCGTCATGACGCTGGTGGTCTTTACCGGCATCGCGGGAATGGTTGTCGCGCCGGGTAATCTGCATCCCTTGTTGGCTCTGATCGGAATCCTCTGCATTGCCGTCAATGCGGGCGCTGCTGGGGCCATCAACATGTGGTACGACCGCGACATTGACGCGGTGATGAAGCGCACGATCAAGCGCCCGATCCCCTCGGGCAAAATGGTGCCTGACGAGGCTCTGGCCTTTGGCATCGTCCTGTCGATTGCTAGTGTCGCTGTCATGGGTTTGGCGACCAATTGGCTAGCGGCGGCCTTATTGGCGGTTGCCAACCTGTTTTACGTCTTCGTCTATACGATCTGGCTAAAGCGGAGGACGCCCCAGAACATCGTCATTGGCGGAGCTGCGGGCGCGTTTCCGCCAATGATCGGTTGGGCCGCTATCAGCGGCGATCTGACTTGGACGCCCATTGCGCTGTTCTTGATAATCTTCTTGTGGACGCCGCCCCACTTCTGGGCGCTGGCTCTGTTCCACGAGAGTGACTACGGCGCGGCCAAGGTGCCGATGCTGCCCAATGTTGCGGGCGCACGGGCCACCAAGTGGCAGATGCTGGCCTACACTTTGATCTTGCTGCCAGTCTCTATGGTGCCTTGGTTCATGGGCGCCACCTCATGGCTCTATGGTATGACCGCGGGCGGGCTCTCGCTCATCTTTATCGCCATGGCCATCTTGGTGCTGCAGGCGCCCGATGAGGACCATGGCGCGGCCAAGATCATGTTCCGTTTTTCACTTGTCTACCTGGCGGGCATGTTTGCTGCGCTGATGGCCGATAAGCTCATAACAACCCTCTTGCACCTTGGAGTGTCTTAACCATGCTGGCTGAAATCTACGGCACCTCCTTTTTGTATTACAGCGCGCTGGGCGCCGCGATTTTGTTCGCCTTCCTGTGCTCGGTCATTGCAAATTTGAAGGGCTACAATCGCCTGCTTTGGGCCGCGATTGGATTTTTCACTTTCTTTGTCGGTCTCATTGTTTTGGCGGTCTTACCTGTGCGCAATCAGCCGGACGTTGGCGAGCGCATCAAACAACAACGCTCGTGGGTGATCTTTGCGCTTTTGATTGGTTTCGTGCTGTTGGTCTACATCATCGCCATGCTGAAGATGGGCCGCATCGTCGGCGCATAGCGCTTGAGCTGGATCTTTTAGAGGAGCTTTGAGGATGAACCGAAAGACCCTGACACCGATACTGCTGTTCGGAGTTGTGGCGGGTATGGTGGGGCTATCATTCGCTGCCGTTCCCATCTACCGCGTCTTTTGCCAAGTGACGGGTTACGGCGGGACGCCGGGAGTTGCCGCAGCTGCGCCGGGCCATACCGAAGAAGCGCGT
Organism: Alphaproteobacteria bacterium; assembly: GCA_030428565.1. GTDB lineage: Bacteria > Pseudomonadota > Alphaproteobacteria > UBA7985 > JAUIBT01 > JAUIBT01. The sequence goes on along the minus strand of JAUIDR010000001.1, from coordinate 74,266 downwards.
AAGATGACGATTCGCTTTGACGCCAACACGGCGGACAAGCTGGCGTGGCAATTCAAGCCCGTGACCCCAGAAATGCAGGTCACGGTAGGCGATTCTTCGCTTGCGTTCTATGAAGCGACAAATCGCTCAGACCAAGATACCTGGGGGACCGCTACTTTTAACGTGACGCCGCTAGAGGCAGGAAGCTATTTTGTCAAAACAGATTGCTTCTGCTTTGAGTCGCAAAAATTAGCCGCAGGTGAAAATGTTGACATGCCGGTGGCATTTTATATTGATCCAGAGCTGGAAGACGATCCCTACCTGAAGGATGTGAGCACCATCACTTTGTCCTACACTTTCTACCCGATCCCGAAAGAGGATTGGCCGGAAGAATCACTATAGGCCAAACGGTGTTGTGCCATTGGGCACCTTTTGACAAGCGCCCCGACGGGCAATCGCCCTCAGGTGGGCACCAAATACTAACCGCGGACCCTCCGCCAAACGGGGGCCAAAGGAGAGAACATGAGCGCAAAACACGATTATCACTTGGTCAACCCAAGTCCTTGGCCCATGACGGGTGCCATTTCCGCCGGCTTGATGACCTTCGGAGCAGCCAACTTCTTTAACCTCAACAAGAATGGTGAGAGCCTTTGGATGGGTCTGCCGGCTTGGTGGATGGCCGCCCTTGGTTTCATCGGCGTCCTGGTGACCATGTTCTTGTGGTGGCGTGATGTGGTGTCTGAAGCCCACGACGGTGACCACAAGCCTGTCGTTCAGCTGGGGCTGCGCTATGGCGTGATCCTGTTCATTATCTCAGAGATCATGTTCTTCGTGGCCTTCTTCTGGGCCTTCTTTGATTTCAGCCTGTTTCCGCGTGCGGTAACAGCAATCGCGCCGCTGATTGGTGACTTTAGCGAGATTGCCAATCCAAACGCGCGCGGCATCTGGCCGCCCGAAGGCATTCACACTTTTGATCCGCTGGGCGTGCCGCTGTTGAACACGCTGGTGTTGCTGCTGTCTGGTACCACTGTGACCTGGGCCCACCACGCGCTGTTGGAAGGCAATCGCCGTGCCTTTATGTGGGGCCTTGGCCTGACCGTACTGCTGGGCATGACCTTCACCGGCTTGCAGGCTCTGGAGTATGCTGAGGCGGCTTTTGGCTTCACTGAAGGTGCTTATCCGTCAACCTTCTTCATGGCGACCGGCTTCCACGGCGCGCACGTGATCATTGGTACGATCTTCTTGGCTGTGAATTGGTTCCGCGGTGCGGCTGGCCACTTTACAGAAAAGCAGCACTTCGGCTTTGAAGCAGCGGCTTGGTACTGGCACTTCGTCGATGTCGTGTGGCTGTTCCTCTATGTCGCTGTCTACTGGAACCTGTTCAGCCAGTTGTCTGCCGGTTAATCCACGCTAGATCTGAGATAGAAGCAAAACCATGCCCTATACCGTGAAAGACCAACGCGAGCAGCGTCCCCTTTGGGCTGTCATTTGGCAGTCTGGGATTATGTGCCGCTGCCCGCGTTGCGGCAAAGGTCCGCTGTACCAGGGCATCGTCAAAGTTCGTTCAAGCTGCGATCATTGCGGCTTGGATTTGAGCCAAGAAGACGCGGGCGATGGGCCCGCTCCCTTCTTGACCATGCTGGTGGGGGTGCTGATTTTGCCTCCCGCGCTATGGTATGAATTCACTTTTGAGCCGCCGATCTGGCACCACGCGTTTTTGTGGCTGCCGCCCATCGTTCTGCTGACGATCGGCGCACTTCGTCCGCTCAAAGCACTGTTGATCGCGATGCAGTATCGCTTCAAAGCCGGTGAAGCCGAAGAGACCTTCGCTGAACATTTGGACGATGATGAGCAGGACGGCGCAGCATCGCGCGACGCAGGCCCCGACGCTTGATTTTCGGTGCTTTTCGTTTTCGTCCAGCGCTGAGCCTAGCGGTTGCGCCCGCGCTGCTGATCTTATTGGGGCTCAGCGCTTGGCAGATCCAGCGGCTCGGCTGGAAAGCGGAGCTGATCGCCGACGCCCAAAGAGGCCTCGCCCAAGAACCCCAAATCTATGTTGGGTCATCGTCGGCGCAATCAGAGCCCGACCCGCTCAAGCCCTACATTGTCAAGGGTGAGCTGTTCCCAGAAAAATCTGTCGATCTCTACGGCCATCGCGTGATGGGTGTGACCGGTGCGCATCGCGTTAGCCTGCTGGTGCTGGATGATGGCACGCGGGTTGCGCTCAATCGCGGTTGGGTGCCACAGAAATGGCAGGGCGACGCCAAGACCAGTCAGCATATCGAGGCGCGCGTCATCCTGCGCAAAGTCGAAGGCAGCCGGGGGTTTGATCCGGCCAATGCCAATGTGCCTGAGCGTGGCATCTGGATCTACGGCGTGCCCGAGCAATTGGCGCGGGAATGGGAAGTTGATGCCCTGTTACCGCAGGTGGCTTATGTGTTGCGCGACAACGCTGAGGGGTATAGCCCGCACAGCCAAAGCTTTCCTTTGGGGCACTTGCCCCGAGTGAATTTGCCCAACAATCATTTGGGTTACGCCATGACCTGGTTCGGGCTTGCGGTGGGGCTTTTCGGCATCTATCTAATTTTGAGCCTAAGGCGGAACCAAGAAGGTTCAAAACCCGAAGAAGGCTGAGCGCGGCCCTGCCAAAACAGACCGTTGTCGCCGGCAAGGTTGGTCCCTTTTTTCAATCCCTTGCGGGCTTGGGGCCTTGGAGCTTGGGGGCTTTGGGTCCGGGGAGGGGCACGCTGCGGGGTTGGCAATTGGTTTTCGGTGCCTAGCCGTGTTGATAAGTGGCCCCACTTAGTCTGCGGTTGGCGCCAGGCCATCACAATTTTATGGGGGACGGCATGAGCGCCTACGAACAACTCGAACGCCACTATTCTGAAATCAATGCGCTCGATGAGGCCGCATCAATCCTGCATTGGGACAACTCGGTCATGCTGCCGCGCGGCGCCCAGGAAAACCGTGCCGAGCAATTGGCGGTTTTGGCGCGCTTGAGCCACGATCGGCGCCAAGACCCGCGGGTTGGCGACTGGCTGGCGGCGGCGCGTGCTGGCTCTGATCTAGGGGATTGGCAGCACGCTAACCTCCACGAAATCGAGCGGGGATATCGCCAAGCCACAGCCTTGCCTGGCGACTTGGTCGAAGCCAAGACCCTGGCGGCCTCCAAATGCGAGGCCATATGGCGCGATGCCCGAGAGCAGGCCGATTTTTCGGCGATTTTGCCGGTCTTCCAAGAGATCTGGAACATTACGCGGCAGGAGGCGGCGATCCTATCCGAGGCAAGCGGTCTGTCGCATTACGATGCCCTGCTGGACCTCTATGAGCCCGATGGGCGCTCCGCCGATATCGATGCGATTTTCACGGACTACAGCGCCTTTTTGCCGGACTTTTTGGAAAAAGTGCTATCGCGCCAAACGGTTGCAGGGAACGCCCAAGCGTTGACTGGGCCCTTCGGTGTTGCCGACCAGCGCGCGTTGGGCGAAAAGGTCATGGGCCTTTTGGGCTTTGAATTTGCCAATGGCCGCCTGGATGTCTCGGCACATCCTTTTTGCGGCGGCACCCCCGACGATGTGCGCATGACCACTCGCTACGACGAGAGCGACTTTACCTCGGCCCTAATGGGCGTCATTCACGAGACCGGCCACGGGCTCTATGAACAAGGCCTACCGAAAGACTGGCGGCGCCAGCCGGTCGGCAAGGCCCGAGGCATGGTCATGCACGAGAGCCAATCGCTGTTCATGGAGATGCAAGTCGGCCGCTCGCCTGCGTTCTTGTCCTTCTTGCGCCCTCATTTGCTGGAGGCCTTTGACGGAAGCGGGCCCGGTTGGGATTTGGCGAATTTACAAAAGATTTATGCCAAGGTGTCGCGCGGGTTAATCCGTGTTGAAGCTGACGAAGTGACCTATCCGGCTCACGTCATATTGCGTTATCGCCTGGAGCAAGCGCTGTTGGCCGACGACTTGCCGCTAGCCGACCTGCCCGACGCCTGGCGTCAGGGAATGCAAGAGCTGTTGGGCGTTGAGCCGCCGCACGATGGGCTGGGTTGCCTGCAAGATATCCACTGGTACATGGGGGCTATTGGCTATTTCCCGACCTATAGCCTTGGGGCGATGGCGGCCGCTCAGTTGGCGGCAGCTGCGCGCCAGGCGCTGCCCGATTTCGACGCACTCTTGTCGCGTGGGGAGCTGGCGCCCGTCTTGAGCTGGTTGCGTCAGGCGGTACATGGCAAGGCCTCGAGCCTCAGTACGAACGAGATCTTGCGGCAAGCCACAGGCAAGCCTCTGGGCGTCGATGCCTTCAAAGCGCATCTCAAGCAACGCTATTTGGGTGAATAATGGCAGAGGTTGCCTCGACGCAAACGCACCTATTTCCGGGGACGCACACCACTTGGTCGCCGGATCGCCGGTATCGCTATTTCCTGCGCCGCCCCTGGGAAGAACAGCTGAACCTTGGCTTGCCTGAAGGCGGGCAGGGCGGCGGCGCGCGTCCGCCCATCGCCTTTGTCTTGCTCAATCCTTCGACCGCTGATGAATTAAAAGACGACCCCACGGTGGCCCGTTGCCGCCGCTATGCCTTGGCCTGGGGTTATGGTGAGGTGATCATCCTCAACGCTTTTGCCTATCGGGCGACCGACCCCAAAGATATGCGCGCGCAAGGCGATCCTGTCGGACCAGAAAACGATGCGACCTTGTTGGCGACCATTCCAACGGTATTGGACATGGGCGGGCGCGTGGTCTGCGGCTGGGGCAATCATGGCGGGCATCAGCAGCGCTCGAATCATTTGCGGCAGATCCTGGCGCCCTTCAGCGACTTGCGATGCTTTCCCAAGACCAAGGCGGGCGAGCCCGGCCACCCGCTGTACCTTCGAAAAGACGTGGCGTTGGAGCCGTTTTAGAGGGTGATAGGGGGCTTAACTCTCGCCAGTCTGGCCGAGCGCTTGACGCCAGTGCGGGCAAAACCGCTCGCCCCCCTTGCCAGAGCGAGCATCTCGCCTCATGTATGCTGCAACGAAACCGTAAGAGCTTTTTGATAATGGTTGCTTTGATCTCAGTCCTCGTCTTGATCTTGAATATCGCCACGCTGTTGCTGCTGGCGCACGTTATCATCGACTATCTGGTGCGTTTTGGCGTGACCTCGTACCAAAACAGCTTTGTCGCCCAGCTCAAGACATTCACCACGGCACTGTTCGAGCCGGTGTTGCGCCCCATTCGCAAGGTTCTGCCCAGCTTTAATGGCTTTGATCTGTCGCCGGTTGCGCTGTTCATCATCTTGTATTTCTTGCGGATCCTGATTTCGGTGGATCTGCGCCCCTTATTGGTCGGCTGATCATGGTCGGAAGAAGGGCAGGCATCCCGTCAGGCTAGGCTATCCGCGCTGCCTGCGGCGGAAAATCGCGTCCTTGAGCTAGCCTAGGTCGTGTCTGTTCAACTTGCTTTGCGCTATGTTGGGTAAAAGCCAATCAAAGCGCGCGATGGCGCTGTTGGCGCCAATGGCGCACTGAATTTCCAGAGAACGAGGATTACGACCATGACCGCGACCCTTCTTGACGGCAAAGCCTTTGCCGCTGCCCTTCGTCAGGGCCTCAGCGGCTTTGTTGAACAGCTCAAGCAGAACCACGGCTTGAAGCCGGGCCTAGCGGTCGTGCTTGTTGGCGAAGATCCCGCCAGCCAAGTCTATGTGCGCAATAAGCATCAATCGACCCTGGAAGTGGGCATGGCGTCGTTTGAATACCGCTTGCCCGCCACCACCAGCCAAGACGAGCTGGAAGCCCTGATCGACGAGTTGAACGCCCGCGAAGACGTCAACGGCATTTTGGTGCAATTGCCCCTGCCGGACGGCCTGGATGACCGCGCTTTGATCGAGCGTATCCGCGTCGACAAGGATGTGGACGGTTTCCACGTTGAAAACGTCGGTATGCTGGCAACGGGCGTTGGTAAGCCTCTGGTCCCTTGTACGCCCTTGGGCAGCCTTTTGATCTTGCAGGATCACCTGGGCAATCTGTCGGGCAAGAACGCGGTCGTTTTGGGCCGCTCGAACATTGTCGGCAAGCCGATGGCGCAGTTGCTGCTTAGCCAGAATGCCACCGTCGAAATTTGCCACTCGCGCACCCAGGATCTGGCCGATCATGTGCGCCGAGCAGATATTTTGGTTGCCGCCGTCGGGCGCCCTGAAATGGTGCCGGGCGACTGGATCAAGCCGGGCGCGACCGTTATCGATGTAGGGATCAATCGTATTCCTCACCCCGAAAAGCCGGGCAAGTTCAAGCTGGTAGGGGACGTTCACACCGCTTCATGTGCGGAGATTGCCGGTGCCATTACACCGGTTCCAGGTGGTATCGGCCCTATGACCATTGCCTGTTTGCTGGCTAACACACTGACAGCGACTTGCCGCCAACAAGGCCTGGAAGAGCCCGATTTGTTGGCCCTGGTTCGCCAAGCACGCGGCGACTAATTTGTCGTTTGCCCCCGCGGGCGTGGCCAAGCATCGGTGGCCCAAAGGCTCCTAGGCATAAGCGACTGGAGCCAGCACCGGGGCCATTTGGGTTTTGGATTTGGTCGCTTCGCGCGGTTGCTTGGACGCAGCGCTACACTGGTTTATGACAATCGCTCGGTGGGATGGTGACGAACTGATCGGTTATTCGCCAGTCACGTCACGTAAGTGTGAAGCATGGCGACGCGCATGCAACTAAATGGGGGCGAAGCGCAGATTAACGGTGCAATCCATTTCAAGATTGGCCTATATGGTGGCTGAATTTTGTCATGGTTAACTTCTTGGAGTGCGCTTGTGTCTGTGATTCGAATCCTTGTGATTTGGTTTGCCTCTTTTCTGGGTCTGCTGGCGAATACAGCGGCCGCGCAAACCACCAGCGACGACATTCGCGCCTTTTTGCAGGAAAATTTGGCCAGTCCCGTCAACATTTTGTTGATGGGCAAGGTCGAGGTCGGATCGCTAACAGTGACCGGCACAGAACCCCGCTATCACGTTGAAATCAAAGATATCGCTTATCCGGGCAAACCCGCGTTTGCCAATGCGAGTTTTGATCTGCAGCACGCTTTGGGCCTGTCTTACGAGCTGAGCAATGCGCGCTATGAATTCACATCCAACCATCAACTTTTGGAGCCCAAGGCCTGGTCGGGGCGTTGGTCGTTCCAAGTGCCACAACGCTATGAGGCATTGGATTGGTCGGCGGGCAACATTCTGGGCTCGAATTTTTCGTTGGGCAATCTGGCCATCAAAATGGACAACCAGATCGGCACGACCAAGACCCAACTTGCAATCAAGCTAGACGCCTTGTCACAGCAGGGCGAAGACGGGCAGACCAACACCATCAACGCTATGTCGTTAAACTGGGGTTTGGATTCTCCCGACGCGCTCGTCTTTACGTTGATGCACGACCTGTTGGCACTGGTGATAGATCCTGAGCTGTCAACGGACGACGTAGCGCGCGATACCTACCTGATCGAGTTGTTCGAGCGATTGAAGGGCCCCATGGCGGCTTCGACCTTCAACATGCAGGCTTCAGGCTGGAATACCGCGCTAGGCGACGGCCGCGTTACAGCAGACACGCTGGCTCTGGCGCTGCGTCAGGAAGAAGAAGCGCCACAGGTCGGCCCCATCGAGTTCGAACTCGAGGGCAAGGGGCTGGCGCTGCACAAAGAGACTTGGGATATAAGCGTGGGCGATGTCACCGCCAGCTTGGGCGCGGATTCATTCCGGCCGAACAACCTGATCCCTTACCTAGGGCAGATCGTGGCCAAGTTCGACCTCAACCTTGAAGAATTGAGCGAGGGCGCTCCTGGCGCAGCTGGCGAATTAATTGCCGTCCTCAGCGATCTGGATCTCAGCGATTCCGATGTGACCATAGCCGCCAAAGATCTGTTCTTGGACGATCGCGATGGCAAGCACAATCAGCTGCGGGCGCGCATAGCGGGCATGACTTCAACACAGCGCGCCATCAACAGCGATCAAGGTCTGCAAGACATCTTGTATTTCGCCGAAGGCGTCGAGTTGCTGCGTAGTGTCGGCAAGCGCAAGCTCAAGACTAGCGTTGAGCGGGTGGAAATGGAGCAAAAAGCAGAAGGGCTCAATACCTCCAAAGCCCTGCGTTCGCTGATGCGTTTGGTGAAATTGCCCGGATCGGGTTCAAACGGCGGCGTGCCTGCCAACATGGGCGATCTTTATTCCTACGCTTTCAATTTCGACAAAGCTGGCTTTGAGGTCCGCATGCAGGGGCTGCAATCGACGCGCCCGGATACCGGCTCTGGCCTGCTCATGGATGAGGCCCACTTTGGTCTGTCATTTGATGGCGCGCGGTCAGACCTGAGCCACTTTGGCCTGAAATTTGGCTTCAGCGAGCTGCAGACCAGCATTGAGCTGGATCCTTTCATGCAAGCCCTGTTCCCCAAGTCATTGGACTATGAGCAGCGCGTCGGCCTTGCTGCCTTGCAAGAAATGGTGCTTTTGATGAACGAAACGCCGCGCATGAACGCCTTGACCTCGGATGCATTCTTCCAGAGCGATCTAAAGCCCTTGCTGGGGCTAATCGCGCCCTTCTTGCCGCTGCTGTTCAATGATTTCGAAGTCAGCAAAGCCAGCTTTGAGAGCGCTGCTATCAGCGGCGAGATGACCGGCAACCTGACCCGCGCCGATCTGATGTCGGAAGTGTTTGGTGGCAAGCTACGCATGGAGATCAAGGGCATGGCCGCTTTGCAGGAACTGGCTCGCGAAAATGCCAACGATCCCGAAGCGCCTGGCGCGCTGTTCTTGATCTATTCGACGCCGCTGCTGGGCTATGTCAAAGACCCCGAGCAGACCGGCGATTGGTTGATCGAAATCGAAATGCCCAAGTGGGGTTTCATCAAGATCAATGGGGCGCCGTTGCCAGATCAAATCCGCTCGCGCTTGTTCAGCCCACGCTTGCTAGCGCTTTTGCAAGCCAAACTCTTCCGCTAAACCGTGGGCCAAGTGTTGCCTTGGCGCGCGCATGGCGGTAGGCAACAAGCAGGCGCGGCAGTTGGGACGAGATAGTGAGCATCACGGTTGACCTAGTGAATCATGACCAGGGGCCCTTGCCGGCCCTGGAACAAGCAGTCGCGGATGGCCTGGTTGAGGCCAACCCTTCACAGCGCTTGGCCGCAGCACATTTGCAGAGCCTCTATGAGGCGCTGACGCGTCAAGCCAAGCCTGAGGCGGAAAACAAGGGCGGCCTGACCTCCTGGCTGTTTCAAAGCCGAAGCAACAAGGCGGCGCACAAGGGCGCCTATTTGGTCGGCAGCGTTGGCGTCGGCAAATCCTTTCTGATGGACCTGTTCGCGGCCTCGCTGCCTGAGGGAATGGTTTGGCGCGAGCATTTCCACCGCTTCATGTTCCAAGTCCATGACCGCATGCTGGCCGAGCGCAAAGCCCATTTTGCCAAAGACCCAGGCCCTTTGGTGGCGGTCGCCAAGCAGCTAGCCAAAGAATACAAGGTCATTTGTCTGGACGAATTCTTCGTCAACAACGTCGCCGACGCCATGATCTTGCAGCGCTTGTTTGAGACGCTGTTCAACGAGGGCGTGGTGCTGGTCACGACCTCAAATGTGCCGCCGATTGATCTTTATAAGGACGGCTTGCAGCGCGAGCGCTTCGTACCATTTATCGACCTGTTGACCCATCAAGTCGAGGTGCTGGCTCTGGAAGCGCCGCGCGATTACCGCCAGACCATCGTTCACCTGTCGGAACTTTATATTACGCCGCTTGGTCGCAGCTCAGAAGCGCGCCTGCAAGATAGCTTTCGGGTGCTAAACGCCAGCGAGGAAGGCGAACCTGGCACAGTGATGGTTCGCGGGCGCGAAGTGGGCGTGCCCATGATGGGCAACGGTGTCGCCTTTTTCCGCTTTGATGATCTGTGCAACAAGCCGCTCGGCGCCGAAGACTATTACACGCTGATTCAGCATTTTCGCGCTATCTGTTTGGGAGATATCCCCGAATTATCGGACGAGCGATTGAGCGAAGCCAAGCGCTTTATCACCTTGATCGACGTGCTCTATGACAACCACATTTTGTTGATTGCTTCAGCGGCTTGTCCGCCCTCGCGCCTCTATCAGGGCCGCCAAGCACCCGAGTTTGAACGCACGGCCAGTCGCCTGACAGAAATGCAGTCTCAGGCCTATCTAGAGTCGATCAACCCGCAGCTTCGCTTGATGGGGGCGGCATGAGCCAGATCCAGGTTTTTGGGCTGCCGTCCTGCGATACGGTTCGCAAAGCCCGCAAATGGCTTGAGGCCGAGGGCGTTGCGTTTGAGTTCGTCGCCTTTAAGGATGTGGGCGACCTGGCCGAGCGCTTACCGCGTTGGGCTGATAAGGCTAGCATGCCGGCGCTGCTCAACACGCGCGCACGCAATTTCAAAGCCCTAGAGGCGAGCGAGCAGGCGACGATACTTGGCGATCAGGACCAGGCCTTGGCGGCTATGGCTCGCATTCCCCAGCTTATCAAGCGCCCCGTGCTCGATACCGGTGAGCAAGTTCTGGCCGGTTTTAATGAGGCGGATTGGCGCAAGGCGCTGGACCTCTAAGCGGTTCTGAATTCAACGCCCGAGCATCAGCATGGCGGCATAGCTTGCTCTTGCCCGCGCGGCGCGTTAAACAGGCCGAAATCCCCCTTCATTCGATGAAACTTTGCAAGGACGCTAGACAGCCCCATGGCAGGTCACAGTAAATTTAAGAACATTATGCACCGTAAGGGCGCGCAAGATGCCAAGCGCGCTAAGGTCTTTACCAAAGTCGGCCGTGAGATCATGGTCGCCGCAAAAATGGGCGATCCCGACCCCGCCAACAACCCGCGTCTGCGCGGGGCAATCCAGGCGGCGCGTGCGGTCAACATGCCCAAAGACCGCATCGAACGGGCGATTAAATCTGCCCAGGGCCCTGGCGACGACACCAACTTCGATGAAATGCGCTATGAGGGTTACGGCCCCGGCGGCGTGGCGGTCATCGTTGAAGCTCTGACCGACAACCGCAATCGCACGGCAGGCGAAGTGCGCACGGCTTTTTCCAAGAATGGTGGCTCCTTGGGCGAGACGGGCTCTGTGGCCTTCAGCTTTGAACGCGTGGGCTCGATCAAGTACGCCGCCGATGTCGCGGACTTGGATCGCATTGAGGAGCTGGCGATTGAAGCGGGCGCTCAGGATGTCGAGAGTGACGAAGAATTCCACGAGATCATCACCGAGGTCGAAGATTTTGGCGTCGTCAAAGACGCTCTGGAAGCCGAGCTGGGCGACCCGGCCGAAGGCAAGTTGGTTTTCAAGCCCAACACCACGACAGAGCTGGACGAAGACAAAGCCCGCACCTTGATGAAGATGATCGACATTTTGGAAGACAACGACGACGTGCAAGCCGTTTATTCCAACTTCGAAGTCAGCGATGAGGTCATGGCCAAGCTGGCTGAAGAATAAGACGATCCTGCTGAGGTCCGCGCAAGACCACCCTTGCGCGTCACCTTGGCCCGCCGCTCGCGCCTTGGTAACAAGCCCTGGACAGAGCGCTCACAAAGGGGCAACGTTTGTTCGCTTTTTTGTCGGTCTTGGCGCCTAGCCGCGGCGAGGCCGGTTGCAGAAGCTGCACGTCTCAGAGTTGCTCCGCGAAGGGGGCAAGAGGCATTCCCGCCACCAGCTAAGCAGAGGTCGCTCGTGCGCTTAATCGGCATAGATCCCGGTCTTCGGAATACCGGGTGGGGCATCATTGAGATGCAAGGCTCGCGGCTGCGTCACGTTGCGAACGGCACGGTGAGAAGCGACGACAAAGCGGCGCTGTCCAACCGGCTTTTGCAGTTACAAAACGGTCTGCTGGAAGTCTTTGATACCTGGTTGCCGCAAGAGGCAGCGGTTGAAGAGACCTTTGTAAACTCCAACGCAACGACAACATTGGCACTGGGAATGGCGCGTGGCATCGCGCTGCTCGTGCCCGCACAAAAAGGCTTGGACGTCGTACAATACCTGCCCAACAAGGTGAAAAAGGCCGTCGTTGGGGCGGGTCATGCCCAAAAAGAACAAGTGCAAATGATGGTGCAACGCCTATTGCCAGGCGTTGAATTTGCCAGTGCAGACGCCGCCGACGCTCTGGCCGTTGCCATTTGTCACGCGCATTTGCGCGCCTCAATGGCGACCTGGGAGTCCAGCCCGAGTACCGCCGACAAAGCCTCAGCTCCCTTGGCGACGGGCCAGACTAAAAAGAGCCAAAAAGATCAGCCCTTGACCGCCGCCCAACGCTATAAACGAGCCTTAATGGTACGCTCATGATCGCCATGCTGTCAGGACGCCTTGCGCGCGTCGAAGAAGATTTCTTGATTTTGGACGTGAACGGCGTGGGCTATCGCGTCTTTGCTTCGCGGGCAACGCTGGGCCGCATGCCCGGCATCGGCGAAGCGGTCCAGCTTGAGATCGAGACCCAGGTGCGGGAGGATCATATCCACCTCTACGGATTTGCCGATCAGGCTGAAAAGCGCTGGTTCAATCTCATTACTACGGTGCAGGGCGTCGGTGCGCGTGTCGGCTTGGCGATTTTGGGCGTTCTGCCCGCGGAGGAGTTGGGGCGGGCGATCTCGGCGGGGGACAAAACCAGCATCACCCGCGCCCCTGGCGTTGGCCCCAAACTCGCCCAGCGCATGATATCGGAATTAAAAGACAAAGTGGCCGCCTTTGCCGTGACGCCGGGTGCCGCCGCGCCGTCGGGTGAAGCGGGCGGGGGCAGCGTAGCACAAGGCAGCCTTGCCAGCGATGTCGTGTCGGCCCTGGGCAACTTGGGCTACAGCCAAGCCAACGCATCGTCCGTGGTTGCTGGTCTGGTCGCACAGAACCCGGATACCAGCTTTGACGATCTGTTCCGTGCTGCCTTGTCGGAGCTGGCACGATGAGCGAAACCGACCGCAATCCCTTGACCGACGGCCAGGCCCAAGACCTTGACCGCGAGGGCGACTTTTCCGAAAATGCGATCCGCCCGCTCAGCCTGACCGATTTTGTCGGCCAAAGGCAGCTCAAGGACAATTTGGCGATCTTTATCGAGTCCGCCAAACAGCGCGAAGAGGCCATGGACCACGTGCTGTTCCACGGTCCGCCGGGACTCGGCAAAACCACGTTGAGCCAGATCGTCGCCAAGGAGCTGGGCGTCGGCTTCCGCGCTACTTCGGGCCCGGTCATCGCCAAAGCGGGCGATTTGGCGGCCATATTGACCAATCTGCAAGCCCGTGACGTACTGTTTATTGACGAGATCCACCGCTTAAGTCCAGCGGTGGAAGAAGTGCTGTACCCAGCTATGGAAGACTTCCAGCTTGATCTTATGATCGGCGAGGGGCCCGCTGCGCGCTCGGTGCGTATTGATCTGCCGCCCTTTACCCTGGTGGGCGCGACGACCCGCACCGGCCTTTTGACCACGCCACTACGTGAGCGTTTTGGCATCCCGTTGCGCCTCAATTTTTACGAAATTGACGAATTAGAAAACATCGTGACGCGCGGTGCCCAGGTTTTGGGTTTCACTTTGCTGCCCAGCGGCGCCAATGAGATCGCGCGCCGCTCGCGCGGTACACCGCGTGTTGCCAACCGCTTGTTGCGCCGGGTGCGCGACGTGGCGGTCGTCTCGGGCGCCGAAGTGGTGGACCAAGATCTAGCCGATCATGCACTGGGCCTGCTGGATGTGGACCAACGCGGCCTAGACGCCAGCGATCGCCGCTACATGCGCTGCATCGCTGAGTTCTATGACGGTGGGCCGGTAGGCATTGAGACCTTGGCAGCCGCGCTGTCAGACCAACGCGGAACGCTTGAAGATGTGGTCGAACCCTATTTGCTGCAGCAGGGCTTGCTGCAGCGCACGCCGCGCGGACGCATGCTGACCCGCAGCGCCTTTGAGCATTTGGGCCTCGTGCCGCCTGCGCGCCTGACTGCTGAGGCTGATGGCGGGGTACAAGCGCAAACCCAGTTGTTCGACGAGGCCTAGTGGTATGGCAGTTTGAAATTGTGATGGCAGTTCAAAATATGGAGCCCTGCAAAGCATGACCGCATCAAGCCCAGCACCTAAAGGCGAATTGGAAGCAAGCGATGCGCCGTCGTTTGACTACGCGATCCGGGTCTTTTTGCCCGATACGGACGCGGTGGGTGTGGTCTATCACGGCACCTACGCCCGCTTTGCGGACATGGCCCGCACCGAATGGCTGCGCAGTCTGGGGTGGCCGATTAGCCGCTTTGCTAACGAGTACGGCCTCTCGCCCGTCGTCCATCGCATGGAGATTGACTATAAACGTCCCGCGAAAGTTGACGATCTTTTGCACATTCGCTCGACCCTGGCGGATATTGGCCCCGTACGCACAACCATTGATCAGGTGTTTTTGCGCGACGGCCAGGAGCTTGTTAGGGTTCGCGTGGTGCTGGTGTTTATTACGCAGGACGGTCGCCCAGCGCGGCAGCCGACTGCATTTTTGCGCCATTTTGCGACCGCAATGCCAGAGTAAGGCGGCCCGCAGAGCCGATTTGCTGGAACGTCTGGGCGGCAAGTGGTCTTATGGTGCAGGGTTGGTCACGCAGTTTGTTCCAAGCGTGCAGGACGCAAAAATAGGAAAGGCGGCACATCGCTATGTCATCGATATTGGACCTGATCTTGGATGCCGACATAATCGTTCAGGCGGTTATGCTGATTTTGCTGTTGGCGTCGGTCTGGACCTGGGCGGTGGTCTTCAATCGCTCCATGGTCTATGGCAGCTCGCAAAGCCGCGACCGCCAGTTTGAACGTGCTTTTTGGAGTTCAGAAAATCTGGTTCACCTGCAAAAAGATTTGAACCAAAGCACAGCACTCGGGCCGATGGCTCGGGTCTTTGTTGTGGCGATGAACGAATGGGCGAACGCGCCCAAATCAAACGATTTTCATGCCAGCGACGGCCTGAAGGCCTCTTTCTTGAGCCGTGTCGAGCGCTCGATGGATCGCGAAATTCAAATTCAGCTTGATGGATTGGAGCGTCACGTTGGCGGTCTGGCCAACGTCGGTTCCGCAGCGCCCTTCATCGGACTGTTTGGAACCGTTTGGGGGATTATGCGCTCGTTTGCTGCCATCGCTGAGAGCGGCAATACCTCGCTGGCGGTGGTGGCGCCGGGTATTGCCGAGGCGCTGTTCGCGACGGCACTGGGCCTGGTCGCGGCGATCCCTGCTAGCGTGGCGTACAACTGGTGTTCTGGGCGTGTGAACCGATCGGCGCTGCGATTAGAGAGCTTTGCCTCCGAATTCGCGCTCATTATCCGCCGCCAGATCGAGCAGACCTAATGGCTAGCGATTTTAACTTCTCGCGTCGTTCCAAGCGCAGCCGCTTGGCACGCAACGCCAGCATTAACGTAACGCCGCTGGTCGATGTCATGTTGGTGCTGTTGATCGTCTTTATGGTCTCCGCGCCTTTGTTGACCGTCGGTGTGCCGCTCAATTTGCCTAAAGCCACCGCGCCCGGCGTATTGGATGTGCAAGCGCCCATCACGCTATCGCTGGATGCAGAAGGGCAGCTCTTTTTGGGTGGGGAGGGGCCACTAGAACCGCAAACGCTCATCCCACTGTTGGAGGTGGCAAGCGATGGTGATACCAGCCGCAAAATCTTCTTAAGGGGCGATCAAGACCTACAGTACAAGCGCTTGGTGGCGATCTTAGCTGAGCTTTCGACGGCGGGCTATACGGCCCTGTCGCTGGTCGCAGAACCGGAAGGCTGAACCGATGAAGTGGGCTCTTGGCGTATCTGCGGGGCTGCACCTTTTGTTGATCGTCGGTTTTGTCACCGACTTTTGGCATGTGCTGCACTCGGAGTTACCGCCGGCAACTCAGGTGTCCTTGGTCAGCGTGGCTGAATTTGAAGCCGCTGAGCAGGCGGCGCGCGCGCACGAGGCCCAGGAACCGCTGCAGATCCCGCCGCAGCCCGCCGAGGTGGCGGCCGTTGAGCCCGCCGCAGAGCCGGAGCCTGCCGCTTTGCCCGCACCGGAACCCGAGCCCGAGCCCGAGCCAGAACCAGCCGCGGTTGCCGAGCCTGAACCCGTGACTGAGCCCGAACCGGAACCCGAGCCTGAGCCTGCCGCAATCCCAGAACCTGCGCTGGAGCCTCTGCCAGAACCGGCTAATGAGCCAGAGCTTGCTAAGTCTGAAGCAGAAGCGCCGGTTCTGACCGACACGAGCGACAATCCCGAACTGACGGATGAATCGACAATTGTCCGGGACGCGGAGGTCAAAGTGACCGCACCATTGCCGCTGCGTAAACCTCGACGCATTGCGCGCATGGCAGCGCCGGTAGAAGAAGGCGATCCCAAGCCTGCATCTGAGGCGGCCGAAACCAGCGACGACACTGTTGTGGCGGCCGCCGTGTCCGATGCTGCAACGCCGCTGCCTGCGCCCAAGCCTGAGCCGACGCCCGCGCCTGTGGAGAAGGAGCCCGCGCCGGTGGAAGAACCCGCGCCCGTGGAAGAGCCTGAAGTCATTGAAGAAGTGTTGCCCGAACCCGTTGAAGAACCGGATGCGATCGCAGCGCTCGCGGAGGAGGTCGAAGCCGAGACCAAAACGGAGGCTGAGGTTGATCAAGAACCGCAGGTCACGGTGCGTCCGCCAGCGCCACAACCACTGCCCAAACCCAAGACGCTGGCCATCGTCGAGCCCGAACCAGAGCCTGAGCCCGAACCGGAGCCGGAACCAGAATCCCAGCCAAAGGTCGCCGAACCGACACCCGCGCCGCAAACAGAGCCGCAAGTCGAGGCCAAGCAGCCGAAGGATGATATTGCTTCAATAATGGACTCTCTGGAGCAATTGCCGACAGCCACAGCCAAGGCAGATCCTGCGCCCGAGCCAGATCCTGCGCCAGAGCCAGAACCGGAGACCCAGCCAGAACCGGAGACCCAGCCAGAACCGGAGCCTGCGACATCCGAGACGAATATCGATTCTCTGTTGGATAGCCTAGATCAGGCCGCGAGCCCGACGCCGCAACCCGAAGCGGCTCAATCGGCGAGCCAAGCCTTGACGGCGCCGATCCTGGATAGCCCGCCGACCAGCGGTGCCAATACTGGCACCAGCCAAGCTGCTGCCGACACCGAAGCAGGCGGTGGTTTGACATCGGGACAGCAGCAATATTTGCTGTATGCAATAGATCAAAATTGGCAATATCCACCCGGTTTGAGCATCGAGGGAGCTCCAGATATTCGAGTCAGGATCCATTATACGAACCCTGAAGGCCGAGTTACACGTATCGAGCCTTTGGAACCTGAACGTCTAGCAAATCCAATCTATCGTCTCTGGTATGAATCAGTTGAGCGAGCTGTTCTTCGCACGGGGGTATTAGCAGCTCCTCCATCGACGCACTCTAGCCTCCGCCTAACAGCCAGACCAACTTTCCGTTAGAGAAAAGATTTTCAAGCGGTGAGCGCCAGACTTGGGGATCAATGTCGATTTATGTGGAACTGTTGCTGGCGGGCAACATAGTGACCAGACAGCGCCACATGCCTGCCAAAGTTGGAGCGCAAGCCATGGTCTCACTCTGGCGACGCCGTTTCGTTTTGGCGTCTCGCCAGTTCGTCTCCAGCGTCAAGACAGAGGCTGGCAGCCGGTTCGCGGCCGTTCGGCCAATCGCGCAATTTGCTTGGATGGGGCAGCCCTTTGATCCGCTCTAGATGTATGTTTCATATGTCAAATATCTTAAATGCTTGCTGTACATACGTGCTGCGGTCCGCCCGCAACGGGGTGCGGGGTTTGCTAGTGGCACTGGGATCGCTAGTGGCACTGGGATCGCTAGTGGCGCTGGCTGCCCTTGTCGCGCTCGGCGGCGGTCCGGCCTTGGCTCAGCAAAGCATTGCTTCCAAGGAAGTTGAGCTAACCATCACTGGCACCGGCGCACGTCAGGTGCCGGTCGCGGTGGTGGATTTTGTCGGCAAGACCAGCCAAGAACAAGATATGGGCATGGAGATCGCCCGCATTGTGCGCAGTAATTTGAGCCGCGCTGGTCTGTTGCGAACGATTGATCCCAAGATGCACCCGCAAGACCCGCGCGCGGCCCTGTTGAATATCCAGTATCCCCAGTGGCAGCTCGCGGGCTCGGACAATGTAATCACCGGCCGCATTAAGGTCAGCCAATACGGCCGCCTAAACGTCGAATTCTTCCTGACAGACACGGTGCGCCGAAATCAGCTGATGGCGCTGTCTTTTTCAACCATGGCCAACAACTGGCGCCGGGTCGGTCACGTCATCTCAGACGAGGTCATGAAGCGCTTGACCGGCGAGGATGGCGCTTTCGATACGCGCATCGTTTATGTCGCTGAGAGCGGCCCCAAGACGCGCCGCACCAAACAGCTGGCCATCATGGATCAAGACGGTGGCAACCATCGTATTTTGACCGGCAATGACCTGTTGGTGACAACGCCGCGCTTTTCACCGGCCAGCCAGGAAATCACCTATGTCGCCTTGCAGGGCAGTACCTGGCGCGTCTTCATCTACAATTTAGAGACCGGCCAGCAAGAGGTGATTTCCGATTTTCAAGGCACGCCCACCGCGCCGCGGTTTTCGCCCAAGGGCGATCGTATGGTGCTGAGCATTTCCTTGAACGGCAATACGGATCTTTATGAGGTTGACCTTACGACCCGTCGGCGCACCCGGTTGACCAATAGCCAGGGCATCGACACTGCTGCCTCCTATAGCCCGACAGGGCGACGCCTGGTGTTCGAATCGGATCGCGGCGGCAGCCAACAGCTCTATGTCAAATCGCTGGGTACGGGCGAGGTACGACGCATTTCACGCGGGCAGGGCAGCTATGCGACCCCGGTTTGGTCGCCAACCGGCGAGTGGATCGCATTCACTAAGCGCCAGGGCGAGGACTTCCATATTGGCATCATGCGGCCCGATGGCTCCGATGAACGCCTGTTAACGAGCGGATTTGTGGCCGAGAGCCCGACTTGGGCCCCCAATGGGCGCTTGTTGGCTTATTATAAGCAAGAGCCCACCGCGCAGGGTGATTCGGTGCAAACCGCGCTTTATTCAGTGGATCTGTTTACCTACCAAGAGCGCTTGGTGATTACGCCGAACGATGCCTCTGATCCGGCTTGGTCGCCCCGACTTCGCTAGTGTGACGGCGGCGAGCATCGAATATTGCTCAACTCAAAATTGATGCCCGCGATCAGCCATTTCGCGAGACATTGGGGATAGAAAGGGGCAGGCCTCGTTTCTGCCTTAATTTCTGCTCACGCCTGGCACGCGCGCCATGATACAAGAGCGCTTCGCCTTTATCCAAGAGAGACCTATGCCCCGCTTGTCGCTTATTGCTTTGCCTTTGGCCTTGCTGCTTGCTGCCTGTAACCCGATGAATTCAGCTTCCCTCAATGGGGAAGGCGGTGCCAACGGCACGAGCCAAAGCCAGGAGTTGGCCAGCTATGGCGCTCAGCCAGCGGTAATGCCAGGCGGTCTAACCGCATCAGCGGGTGGTTTTGATGGCCCCGTCCAGCCCGGCAGCCAACGCGATCTGCAGCGCTTTGCCTCCGACCGCGTTCTGTTCGACACGGACAGCGTGCGCATTAACCAGCAGGGCTATGCCTTACTGACCCAAGTTGCGCAATGGATGCGCGCCAATCCGCAAGTGCGTTTGCTGATCGAAGGCCATGCTGATGAGCGCGGCACCCGCGAATATAACTTCGCATTGGGCGATCAGCGCGCTTCGGCGGTACAGCAGACCCTGATGTCGATGGGTATTCCCGCGACGCGGTTGAGCACGGTTTCATACGGCAAAGAGCGCCCGGAAGTGGCGATCTCTCAACCCGGCGCTTGGTCGGCCAATCGCCGCGCGGTCTTGTTGGTGATGTAATCCGCCAGCGGGAACCAGCGGCCTTGTCAGCGCTGGCGCCCTGATCGCGCCGTTTTAGCAGCGTAGAAGCAAAACAACCGGATCGACCAATAAGGATTCTTATGTCTGCTATTTGGATTCATTGCGCGCCCTTCGAGGCCTGGCTGTTACGATCTGTCGGCCGCTGCTTGCGGGGGTGTGCTGTTGCACTTGCCGCGCTAAGCTTTATGCAGGGCACAGCCCAGGCCCAGTTGACCGAAATCATCCCGTCGTTGCGCGGTCTAGAGACACGGGTTCTCAACCTCGAAGCTCAGGTCGGGCAGTTGATCCAGCAAACGCAAACCACAGGGGCCGCGGCGGGCCTGCAAGGTCAACAGCTCGGCAATAACATGGCCGATCTTAGCGATGAAATCCGCCAGCTTACCGGGCAGGTGGAAGACCTGCAATTCGCCTTTGACGATTTGCGCGCCCTGCAAAGCGCACTATTGACCTTTGAACAACGTCTAGCGGCGGTCGAACAACGCTCCGAAGATCAGGCCCAGGCGCTGGCGCAAGCCCTGCAAGCCGGCAATGCGCAACCGGCTAATGGCCAACAAGCCCCCATTGTCAGCGCGGCGCCACAGACACAAGGAAGCTTGGGGAGCTTGGGGAGCTTGGGGAGCCAAGGGCAGGTCAATCTAAACCAAGCAGGCAACGCGCAAGTCGCGACCGCTCCCGAACCCACAGTCCCGGTCTTAGACAACGGTCAGTCGCCGGAGAATGTCGCTCCGGCGGGCCTTGCGGTCATCGCGGCCTCGCAAAAGCCCGCTCAAAGTGGCGACCAGATGTCGACGCTCATTGAGCAAAATGGCAGCGACGGGCAAGTTCTAGCAACCGCGAGCGAGGCCGATCGCCTCTATCAGACAGCATTGGACCGTATAAAGCGCGGAGAATTTGAGACCGCACAACCTTTGTTGCAGCAATTTATTGATGCTTACTCCGATCATCCATTGCTGCAAAATGCTCAGTATTGGATGGGTGAGACCTTCTATGCCCAGCAAGACTTTGACAGCGCCGCCGCCTATTTTACGCGCGCTTATCGCCAGGACGCCCAGGGCCCCAAGGCCCCAGATACCCTGCTGAAGCTAGGCTTTACGCTGTTCGCGTTAAACCGTCCCGACGATGGCTGTAAGTTCCTGTCGGCTCTGTTTGAAAAGCACGAAAATGCCCGCCAAGAGGTTCTGACCTTGGCCGCCAATACCATGAGTGAACGTGGGTGCTAGCAGGCACGGCTAAGACGGGCGAAACTTCGCTCGTCACGCGCGCCTTTGCGGCCTTTGACCATCATCTGCAATCGACGCGCTCGCCTGTATTGGTCGGCCTTTCAGGTGGGCCGGATAGCAGCGCTTTGTTGGCTCTGCTGGCGCGCTGGTGCCAAGCGCGCCATCGTCCCCCGCCGCAGGCGCTGATAGTCGATCACGGCTTGCGCATCGACTCGGAAGAAGAAGCGCGGCGGGTCATCCAGCGCTGGCATGGCTACCTGGGAAGCCAAGTCGCAGGCCTCCGTTTGTCCGAACTGGCGCGTCGTAGCCAAGCAGCAGCACGAGAAGCGCGCTATCGAGCATTGAGCGACCACGCGCGAACCATTGGCGCCAGGGCCATCGTGACCGGCCATCACGCCGACGATCAAATCGAGACCCTGCTTGAGCGGCTCAGCCGTGGTTCTGGAATTGCGGGGCTGGCGGGGCTGTCTGCCCGGCGCGCGCTCTATCCCGTGCCCGGCGCTCCTCATGTCGTGCGCCCCTTGCTGTTTGCCCGCAAGGCAGAACTAATCGACTGGCTCGAGCAGCAAGCGCTGGACTATGAACAAGACCCTAGCAATGCAAAGCCGCAGTATGCCCGCGCGCGTTGGCGCTACTTGCTTTCGGCGCTGGCCGGGCAGGGGATTAGCGATGAGGCTCTGCTGTCGTTGGCCGATGCCAGCCGTGCGATGCGCCTGCGACAAGGTGTGCGGCATGCAGCCATTTTGCGCGAGCATGCGAGCTGGCAGGGTGATTGGACGATTTGCCTGGCGGTAGGAGCTGTTGAAGGTCTGGAGCCCGCAAGCCAGCATGCGCTGCTGGCGGGGCTCACCCAGATTGTAGGTTGGTGCGATTACCCATCGTTCCTAGGGCTGCCCACGGAAGGGGGCGGTGTGACAGGCAACCGCTGTATCCTGCGCCGCCAGCGCGGATGGCTTTGGATCGTGCGCGATCCGCGCTGTTTTTCGGACTTGGCAGCAGGACCGTGGCGGCCCTCGGACGACCTGGCAGAGGCCGCTTTAGGCCTTAGTGCCGCAGCCTGTAGCCCCAAAGCGGCCTCGCGCAGTATTGAGGGCGGAGTCGAAGCGGCGGGTAAATTGGATGTTGAGTTTTGGCCCCAAGCGCTCAAGGCATTGAATTTGCCCCATTCTGTAGCAAAATTCGCACCGCTCTGGCGCAATTCGCGAGGCGACTGGCAGCTTGCGACAAAATCCGTTTTGACCCTTGCGCCGAACTTTCAGACGGTCGATCAATCCTACCGCCTTGTAACTTCGGCGATGCAACTTAGATTTAGCTCAAACCTTGAGGCGGGCTCTGGGGCTAGTGGATAAGCTTGCCGACGCCCGGTCATAAGCTTGCTGACCCCTGGTCACAAGCTTGCCGACCCCTGGTCGATGCGCGCCAACTCTCGCGAGTCGCGCGGTGCTTGGGGGCTAGGTCATTGTTTTGGCGTGTTTTACGGCCATATTGGCTCCTCGCTTAGGTGAGAAACGCGATAATTGTTGGCAACGAAAGGATCTTGCCTTGAATTTTGGACGCAACGCGGCGCTCTGGATTATGTTGATTGTGATGGGATTGATCGTGGTCAATTTCCTCACCAACCAGGCTGGCCAGCAACAAGTCGATTCCCAAGCCTATTCGGTGTTCATTGAAGAGGTCCAAAGCGGGCAGGTCAATGAAGTGACCATCGAGGGCAACGACATCACCTATGTGACCGGTGATGGCAAGTTCGAGACTTATAAGCCGGACGACAGCCAATTGATTCCGCTGCTACGCGAAAACAATGTGAAGATCACAGCCAAGCCCGTTGTCCGCAATATCTCCTTCTTCGACATTCTGTTGCAGTTGTTGCCGGTCTTGATCATTCTGGGCGGTATCATCTTCATTTCACGCATGATGCAGGGCGGCGGGCGCAATGGACTTGGCTTTGGCAAGTCCAAAGCCAAGATGCTGACCCAAAACAATAATCGCGTGACCTTTGATGACGTCGCGGGCGTCGAAGAGGCCAAGCAAGACGTTGAAGAGCTTGTGGAATATTTGCGCGACCCCGGCAAGTTCAACCGCTTGGGCGGCAAGATCCCGCGGGGCGTGCTGTTGGTCGGCCCTCCGGGTACCGGTAAAACGCTGTTGGCGCGCGCTATTGCAGGCGAGGCCGAGGTTCCTTTCTTCTCGATCGCGGGTTCTGACTTTGTTGAGATGTTCGTCGGCGTGGGTGCAAGCCGCGTGCGCGACATGTTTGAGCAAGCCAAGAAGCACGCGCCTGCGATTATCTTTATCGACGAAATTGACGCCGTGGGCCGTCAGCGCTCACAGGGCATTTCGGGCGGTCACGAAGAGCGCGAGCAGACTTTGAACCAGTTGCTGGTTGAAATGGATGGTTTTGAGGCCAACGAAGGCATCATTATTATCGCTGCGACCAACCGTGCCGATATTCTGGATAAAGCGCTGCTGCGTCCGGGCCGTTTTGACCGTCAAGTGCAAGTCGGCCTGCCAGACGTTCTGGGCCGCGAGAAGATCTTGAATGTGCACGCCGTGAAAGTTCCATTGGCTCCCGATGTCAACATGGCCTACCTGGCGCGCGGTACGACGGGCATGTCGGGCGCGGATTTGGCGAACCTGATCAACGAGGCTGCCTTGCGCGCTGCGCGCAATAACAAGCGCATGGTCACGCAAGACGACCTGGAATGGGCCAAGGAAAAGGTTCTGTTTGGCGCCGAGCGGCGATCTTTGAAACAGAAAGAAGAAGAGATCGAGATGACCGCCTACCACGAAGGCGGCCACGCGATAGTCTCCTTGTTCGTGCCGGTCAAAGACCCCTTGCACAAGCTGACGATTATTCCGCGTTCGCGCTCTTTGGGCTACGCCTTGTTCCTGCCTGAAGATGATACGCGTACCATGAACTATGAGCAGCTGCGGGCGGGTATGGCCATGGCGTTTGGTGGCCGTATCGCCGAAGAGCTGATCTATGGCAAAGAGCATATTTCGACCGGCGCTGCGATGGACATTCGCCAAGCCTCTGACATGGCACGGCGCATGGTCGAAGAGTGGGGCTATTCGGATAAAGTCGGCCGGGTCTTTGTTGGCAAGACTGAAGAACAGTCCATGCTGGGCGGTCAGTCGCGCGATATCTCGCCGTCAACGGCGGCGCTGATTGACGATGAAGTGCGCCGATTGATCGACGAGGCCGAGCAGACCGCGCGCGAAGTCTTGACGCAAAACCTTGAGGCTTTGCATCGCCTCGCCAAGACGCTGATCGAGTACGAGAACTTGACCGGTGATGAGGTCCGCGCTGTGGTTGCGGGTGAAGAAATCGTTCGCGAAAATCTGGGCACGTCGCGGCCTGCAGGCCATCGTTCTGCTCTGCCGAGCGCTGGCGCCCGCCGCCCTCCAGCGGGCCCGTCTGATCTGGCCCATGACCAGCAAGGATCGGGTCCGGCCCAGCGTTCTTAATATAACCGTGATGTTGCTTCAGCCCTGGCTGCCTAACCGCAGACCGGGGCTGTCTGCATCTTTTACCTTGGAATATTGCCGTGTCGAATTCTGCCGTGCCGAGTACTGTTGCGTCGAATCCGGCTATGCCGGGCGCGTTCGCTGGCCTGCCGCTGGACCGCCCCCAGATCATGGGCATCGTCAATGCCACGCCAGACAGTTTTTCTGATGGCGGCCAATTTTTTGGCTCGTCTGCCGCCGCGATCGAGCACGGGCTCGAGCTCGCCGAGCAGGGTGCCAGCATCCTGGATGTAGGCGGTGAGAGCACCCGGCCCGGCGCTGAGCCTGTCTCACTTAAGGAAGAGTTGGCCCGCGTGCTGCCTGTCGTTGAGGCGCTCGCGCGTGCTGGCCACTGCGTGTCGATCGACACGCGCCACGCAGAGGTCATGCGCCAAGCCGTGGCCGCAGGGGCGGGCATCATCAACGATGTCACCGCACTGCAAGGCCCTGGCAGTCTTGAGGCCGCCGCCGAGCTGCAGCGCCCGGTGATACTCATGCATATGCAAGGCGAGCCCCAAACCATGCAGCAAGCCCCGCGTTACACAGATGTCGTCGCTGAGGTGGCGGCTTTTTTGAAGGCACGTGCGCAGGCCTGCCTCAGCGTTGGGCTGGCAGCCGATCAGATTTGCCTTGATGTGGGCATCGGCTTTGGCAAGACGCTGGCGCACAATCTTAGCCTGCTCAAGCACACATCGCAGCTTTTGACCCTAGGCTATCCGCTGTTGGTTGGTGCATCACGCAAGTCTTTCATCAGCAAGATTGATCGTGACCTTCCTGCCGACCAGCGTGAAGCAGGCACCCTAGCGGCCCACCTGGCAGCGATGCAAGCGGGCGCACAGATTTTCCGTGTGCACGATGTTGCCGCCGCACGGCAAGGATTTGCGGTTTGGCAAGCGGTCCAATACGCCGATTGATTTCAGCGCCGCTCTGCCTATAGTCAGGCGCCAAAACCAAGCGCCGAAAGGCCACTTATATATCCGCTTACAGAAAGTTCGATCGCTTCATGGCTCGCCGATACTTTGGAACCGACGGCATCCGTGGCCGCGCCAACACCGACCCAATGACCGCCGAAATGGCGCTGTCGGTCGCTATGGCTGCCGGCGCACATTTTACCAGCGACCACCGTCGCCACAAGGTGGTGATCGGCAAGGACACGCGCCTTAGCTCTTACATGCTCGAGCCTGCTTTGACCGCAGGATTTACAGCTGTGGGCATGGACGTGTTGCTGGCAGGGGTCTTGCCGACACCTGCGGTGGCCTCTTTGACCGCCACCATGCGCGCCGATTTGGGCGTGATGATCTCCGCCTCGCACAATCCCTTTCAAGACAACGGTATCAAGCTGTTTGGTCCAGATGGCTACAAGCTTTCCGATCAAATCGAGACCGAGATTGAAGACCGCATGGACTCCTTTGCCCATGGAAGGGCGCAAGAGGTGCGGGTCGATTCCGCTGATTTGGGCAAGGTGGAGCGCGTTGAAAGCGTGTTTGGCCGCTATTTGGAAGCCACCAAGCGCTGTTTCCCGCAAGATCTGACCCTCAAGGGCCTCAAAATCGGCCTTGATTGCGCCAATGGCGCTGCATATCGCATCGCGCCGACGGTGCTCTATGAGCTGGGGGCGGATGTTGTGGCGATGGGCACCGAGCCCAACGGCACCAATATCAACGATAACTGCGGCGCGACCCATGTCGAAGCTCTGCAAAAGCTGGTGGTCGAGAATGGCTGTGACATTGGCCTGGCGCTGGACGGCGACGCCGATCGCCTGATTATTGTCGATGAGCGCGGCACAAAGGTTGACGGTGATCAAATCATGGCGGCCATCGCCGAATCCTTAGCTAACACGGGCGGCCTAGCCGGTAACACGCTTGTTGCGACGGTCATGTCCAATTTGGGTATGGAGCGTCACCTGGCGGGCCTGGGCATTCGAACCGAGCGAACTCAGGTTGGCGACCGCTACGTGTTGGCGAAGATGCGTCAGCACGGGTACAGCCTGGGCGGTGAGCAGTCGGGCCACCTGATTTTAGCCGAGCATGCGACAACGGGCGACGGTCTGGCGGCAGCTTTGCAGGTCTTGGCGCTGATGCGCCGTGAAAACCGGCCCGCGAGCACCTTGCTGACGCGCTTTGAGCCCCTGCCGCAGCTCTTGAAGAATGCGCGCTATGCAGCCGGCAATCAGCCGTTGGAATTGGGCGAGGTGCAGGCCGCGATTGCCGATGCCGAGGCGCAGCTGGAGGGGTGCGGACGCCTGTTAATTCGTAAGTCGGGCACCGAGCCACTCATTCGCGTCATGGCCGAAGGCGAAGATGCCGTTGCGGTCGAGCGTATTGTCACCGACTTGCGCGATTTGATTGAAAAAGTGGGGGCCTAGGGCCCGTTCGAAAGGACAAGAGCGACATGCAAGGACGGGTACTGATTATTGCAGGCTCTGATTCTGGTGGCGGCGCGGGCATCCAAGCCGATATCAAGGCGGTGACGGCGCTGGGTGGCTTTGCCATGACCGCGATTACAGCTCTAACGGCGCAAAATACGTTGGGGGTTCACGGCGTCTATGAGGTCGAGCCCGCCTTCATTCAGCAACAAGCCCGGGTCTGCTTGGATGATTTGGGCGCGGACTGCATCAAGACCGGCATGCTGCATTCGGTACCCGTGATCGAAGCGGTTGCCGCCATTTTAGATGACTATCCCGATATCCCTTTGGTGGTCGATCCGGTCATGCGGGCCAAGGGCGGCGCGGCTCTTTTGCTCGACGACGCGCAAGAGGCCTTGAGCCGCCTGATTTTGCCGCGCGCGCGGGTCGTGACCCCCAACGTCCCGGAAGCTGAGGCTTTGTTGGGCCGTTCGTCCGCTAGTCTGACCAGCCCGGATGATCTTGAAGTCGGCGGGCGCGCTCTGGTCGAGCTCGGCGCTTCAGCGGCCCTGATGAAGGGCGGTCACCTGGATGATCAAGCCCAGATGGTAGACGTGTTGATCGATGCTAAGCCTAGCGACGGCCTTGCGGTTCATCGTTTTAACAATGGGCCTCGGCTTGAGACCAAACATACCCACGGCACCGGCTGCACGCTGGCTTCCTCAGTGGCTTGTGGTCTGGCCCAGGGGCTGGCGCTGCCTCAGGCGGTCGAGCGGGCGATCGCTTATGTGCGGCGCGCCATAGAGACCGCGCCCGGCTATGGCGCTGGGCACGGACCTCTCAACCATGCTTGGCCGCTGGACGGCTAAAAATGCCGCGCTAGTCGGCGACCTTCAGTACGATCTTGCCCATGACCTCGCCTTGCTCAAGCAGCGCATGGGCTTCCGATGCCTGCTCCAGATCAAAGCAAGCGTGGATCGGCTGGCGAACCCGGCCCTCGATGATTGCGGGCCAAACCCGTTCTTCGATATTGGCGGCGATAGCGGCCTTTTGGGCGTCTGATTGCGGACGCAGCGTTGAACCAGTGATGGTCTGGCGCTTAACCATGAGGCGGCTGGTATTGATTGTTGCTTCGCTGCCGCCTTGGCCGGCGATAATGACCAAGCGTCCATCGACCGCCAGGCAAGCAAGATCACGCGGGACGTAGGCGCCCGCAACCATATCCAAAATGACGTCAACGCCGTGACCTTGGGTCAAGGCTTTGATGTGCTCGACAAAGTCTTCTTCGGGGTAAACAATGACATCATCAGCGCCCAAGCTACGGCAATAATCGGCCTTGGCCTGGTTCTTGACCGTCACGCTGCAGTGCTGGCCCATCAGGCGCGCTAGTTGGATCGCCATCGAACCGATGCCGCTGGAGCCGCCGTGGACCAGCAAGCGCTCGCCGGGTTGCACGCCAGCGCGCATATAGAGGTTCGACCAAACGGTAAAGAGGGTCTCCGGCAGGGCTGCGGCCTGATCAAGCGGAAATCCTTCGGGTAGGCGGAGCACTTGGCCCTGCGGCACACAAACCTGTTCAGCATAGCCGCCACCATTGGCGAGCGCACAAACCGCTTCGCCCACTTGCCAGCCCTCGACGCCATCGCCGATGGCTTCGATCTGGCCAGAGACTTCAAGGCCGGGCAGGGGGCTGGCACCCGGCGGCGGGTTATAAGATCCCTGACGCTGGAGCAAATCCGGGCGATTGACGCCCGCATAGGCAACGCGAATCCGAAGCTCGCCAGGGGCGGGTTCTGGTACTGGGTGTTGGCCAAGAGAGAGAACCTCGGGGCCGCCGGGCTGGCTGATGGCAATGGCGCGCATGATAAGTTCCAAAATGCAGGGGGGATTGCAGTATTGCTGCGACACAGGCGCTTCATTCTTGCCAGATTTACCGCGGCCCGGCTAGCCCCAAGCGCGGGCTTTGTTCCAACACAAAAGTCCTTGTATCTTGGGCCTAGGGCCGCTAAACAAGCGCCACTTCACACGCGAGGGTGTTGGTGAGCGGCGGCAGCCGTGCATCAATCCGGTGGCTTATAGCCTTTGCCTCGCGGAGGATTAACCGGAAAAGGACAATTTGGTTATGGATACGCCGACCTTTACTCTGCGTCAGCTCATGGAAGCTGGCGTTCACTTTGGCCACAATACGCGCCGCTGGAACCCGAAAATGGCACCCTACCTGTTTGGTGCGCGCAACGGGATCCACATCATCAACTTGGAGCAAACCGTTCCGCTGCTGTACAAGGCACTGGAAAAGCTTCAGTCGGTTGCTGCCAACAACGGCCGCGTTCTGTTCGTGGGCACCAAGCGTCAGGCTCAAGAGAAAATCGCTGAAACCGCGACAGCTTGTGGCCAGTACTACGTCAATCACCGCTGGTTGGGCGGCATGATGACCAACTGGAAGACCATCTCTCAGTCAATCAAGCGCCTGCAAGAGCTGGAGCGCCGCCTGACTGAAGAAGCGCAGGTTTTGACCAAAAAAGAAGCGCTGTTGATGACCCGCGACAAGGAAAAGCTGGATCGTGCGCTGGGTGGTATCCGCGACATGAACGGCCTGCCTGACGTTATGGTCGTTGTCGACGTTGTTAAAGAGCACCTGGCAATCAAAGAAGCCAACAACCTGGGTATTCCGGTTATTGGTATTCTTGACTCGAACGCTGACCCTGCTGGCATCGACTTCCCGGTACCCGGCAACGACGATGCACTGCGTGCGATCAACCTGTATTGCGACCTGTTCAGCGAATCGATCGTTCAGGGCATTCAGGCTGAATTGACTCGCTCTGGCGTCGACCTGGGTGAAGCTGTTGAGGTTCCTGAAGAAGTAGCGCTGGCCAACGGCGCAGCGGGTGAAGAAGCCGCGAGTGAAGCTGGCGACGCCGCATCCGCCTAACCGGCTAAACAATCAAACTGGGGCGGGTTCGTACGGGAGCCGCTCCAGCATCAGCGCGCCACCTTCGGGTCAGAAGCGCGCACAATAAATTTCTCCCCCAAATTTTCGAAATTGATGAGGATACCATGGCAGCGATTACAGCAGCACTGGTCAAAGAACTGCGCGACATGACCGGCGCAGGCATGATGGACGCCAAGAAGGCACTGGTTGAGACCGACGGCAACGTCGATGAAGCGGTGGATTGGCTGCGCAAAAAGGGCCTGTCTAAGGCTGCAAAGAAGTCTGGCCGTGTTGCGGCTGAAGGCTTGGTTGCCGTTGCAACCGCTGGCACCGCTGGCGCTGTGGTCGAAGTCAACGCCGAGACCGACTTCGTTGCGCGCAATGAGATCTTCCAAGGCTATGTCGGCAAGGTTGCACAAGCAGCTATCGACGCCAAGGGCGACCTGGAAGCGGTTAAGACCGCCGATTGCCCCGGCTCATCGCGCAATTTTGCCGATGAAATCACCCACATGGTCGCTACCATCGGCGAGAACATGGGCCTGCGTCGCTCAGAATACCTGTCGGTAGAGCAGGGCGTTGTGGCTTCTTACGTTCACGGCTCGATCGTTCCGGGCATGGGCAAGATCGGCGTGCTGGTAGCTTTGGAATCGGCTGCTGATGCGGCTGCTTTGGACGGCATCGCCAAGCAAATCTCTATGCATATTGCGGCGACCAACCCGGCATCGCTTTCAACCGATGATCTGGACCCGGCCATCGTCGAGCGCGAGCGCAAAGTCTTGTTTGACCAAGCGGTTGCTTCTGGCAAGCCCCAGGAAATCGCTGAAAAGATGGTCGAAGGCCGTATGCGCAAGTACTACGAAGAAGTCGTTCTACTGGAGCAGACCTTCGTCATCAACACCGACTTCATGGTTGGCAAGTTCATCGAAGCGCAGGGTAAAGAGCTGGGCGCTGACATCAAGATGACCGGCTTTGTCCGCTTTGAATTGGGCGACGGCATTGAGAAGGAAGAAGCGGATTTCGCCGCTGAAGTTAAGGCCGCTGCTGGCGTCTAAACGCGTTTCTATCGGTCGGCGCCAACAGGAAAAGAGCGCGCTTTGGGTATCGGTTTTGTGCAAATCAGACCGGTCCCCAGGCTCGTTGTTTCGACAAGCTGACTGCAAAGACGAACGAAGAACCCCGTCGAGCGCTGGCCCGGCGGGGTTTTTTTGTTTCTGATCGTGTGGCTGGGCACTAGAGTTGTCCACACGCACTAGGCGCGCCAGTTGTTCACGCGTTCTGGGCCCGCCAGTTGTCCACACGCACTAGGCGCGGCAGTTGTCCATGTAGTGCGTACACAAAACGCCGATCATGTCGCGCACGACATCGTTCTTAAGGGAAT
Organism: Alphaproteobacteria bacterium; assembly: GCA_030428565.1. Classification (GTDB taxonomy): domain Bacteria; phylum Pseudomonadota; class Alphaproteobacteria; order UBA7985; family JAUIBT01; genus JAUIBT01. The sequence continues at coordinate 43,061 of JAUIDR010000001.1, read as the reverse complement.
AGAGCATAAACTGCTGAGAGCGCCGGGCGGTGACCAAATCGTCCGCCCTGAGCCGCGTCAGATGCTGGGAAACCAGGCTCTGCCGCAAGCCTAGTTGCTCTTGGATTTCGCCGACTGAGGCCTCACCGCTCGATAAAATGCACAAGATCAGCAAGCGGTGCGAATTGCCCAGGGCCCGCATCAAGGCCGATGCTTCTTCGGCCCGATCCGACATGAGGGCCATATCCACCATAGTCTTGCTGGTGGGCTTCTCGTCTACGCTGCGAGGTGGCAGGTCGTTCATTTTTTGAGCGGGCCTCTGGTTGTTGTCATGCGGTCTGCGAGAACTTAAGTGGGCGACAATTAAGCGCTATTTCTCGCAACTTATGCGTTTCGAGCTGAAAAGTTGAGCTAAAACTCCGCCACCGTCTCACCCTGTGGGAAAATAAGACGGATTTTGGCCTTGGGCGCGCATAGGCCGCTTGCAGCCTGTTGGCTGCGAAGTGGCATGAGCAGGGTGGCAAGGTTTGCGGTGCATCGTGGCTTTCGTGCAAAACGTCGCTTATAATATCATAATATATGAATATAACTGCAAGCGCTTTGTGAAGAATCAATTGGTCCGACCTTAGATTGGGTTTTGCCGCCAGCAATACACGGATATTGGTTGGCTTTGGCGTTACTTTCCAAAAGAGACCCGTGCTGGGTCCTCGCGCAAAGGTCTATATCAAAATTATCCATTGGTCTGTGCGAGCCGTTATTGACGCGCAAGCGGGCATAATGAGGCGCTCTCTGGAAGGGGAGGACCGCACAACAGCAAGGGCATTTCGGGTGCGCCGTTCCGCATTGTGGAGTTGCATCAGAATTAGTGTATATTCGGATAATAGAATATTGATCTCCTGGTTTCTCTTTGCTACCGTCAAATTCACACACATTCGAATATAGCGTTAAGTGAAAGAAGCAAACCATGACCAACGCTCTCAACCGTCGCGGGTTTCTGGCCGCTGGTGCCGCGTCTGCGGGTGCTCTGGCCGCCGGAAGCGCCAAGGCCGCTAACCCTTTCGAACCCAAAGAATGGGGGCAGTATTTAGGTGCCGGCGTCGATGACGAACCCTATGGCACGCCGTCAGAATTCGAAGCTCATGTTGTGCGCCGCAATGTGCCTTGGTTGACCGCGGATAGCGTTTCTTCCATTAACTTTACACCGCTGGCGGATCTGGAGGGTTTCATTACCCCCAACGGGCTGCATTTTGAGCGCCATCACGGCGGTCGCGCGATTGTCGATCCGGCCGAGCATCGATTGATGATCCATGGTTTGGTAGACAAGCCGTTGGTCTTTAGCCTTGAAGACTTGAAGCGCCTGCCGAGTGTGAGCCGTTTCTATTTCATCGAATGCGCCGCCAATGGCGGTATGGAATGGCGTGGTGCTCAGCTTAATGGCTGTCAGTTCACCCATGGCATGGTGTCTTGCTGTCAGTACACCGGTGTCAAACTGTCTACCCTGATGGAAATGGTGGGCGTCAAGCCGAACGGAAAATGGGTGTTGGCCGAGGGCGCCGATGCGGCGGGCATGAACCGCTCGATCCCAATGGAAAAGATCATGGACGATTGCATGATCGCTTGGGCGCAGAATGGCGAGGCATTGCGCCCGGCTCAGGGCTATCCCATGCGTCTCATTGTGCCGGGCTTCGAAGGCAATATGTGGGTCAAGTGGATCCGCCGCCTTGAGATCGGCGATATGCCTTGGTTCGCAAGAGAGGAAACCTCAAAGTATACCGATCTGTTAGAAGACGGTCGCGCACGCATGTTTACATGGGTGCAAGATTGTAATTCGGTCATCACGCGGCCATCGCCCGAAAAGCCGTGGCTGGATCGCAGGGGATTCCACATGATTTCGGGCTTGGCCTGGTCTGGTCGTGGCGCGGTCAAGGGTGTTGATATCTCGCTAGACGGCGGCAACAACTGGATCCCGGCCGATTTGGAAGGCCCGGTTATGCCCAAGTGTCTGACGCGCTTTAGTCTGCCGTTTGAATGGCAGGGGCAAGAGATGTTGATCCAATCGCGCGCTTACGACGATACGGGCTACGTGCAGCCGACGTTTGCGCAAAATCGCTCGGTTCGCGGTGTCAATTCCATCTACCATAACAACTCCGTCCATACCTGGCACATTAAGCCGGATGGTGGTGTCGAAAACGTTCAGTTGGTGTAAGACAATGAAATCAGTAATGACTTTGGGTTTGACCGGCCTTCTTGCACTCGGTCTTGCAACATCGGTGCTGGCGCAAGACTATCAGCGCCCAAGTATCTCTGGCATCGGCGCTGTCGCGCAGCCCGAGCAAATCGCGGCCTGGGATATCGACGTGCGTCCAGACGGCCTTGGCTTGCCGGTTGGCAAGGGCACAGCCGAAGACGGTGAGGCCTTGTTCGCTGATCGCTGTGCCATGTGTCACGGCGACTTTGGCGAAGGGGTTGGCCGCTGGCCCGTTCTGACTGGTGGTCACGGCAGCTTGACTGAAGAGCGTCCGGAAAAGACGGTGGGCTCTTATTGGCCCTATACCTCGACGCTGTTCGACTACATTTATCGCGCCATGCCGTATGGCGATGCCAAAACGCTGAGCCCGGATGAAGTCTATGCCTTGTCGGCCTACATTTTGGCGGAAAACCAAATTGTTGAGTACGATCAAGAACTTAACCAAGACAATTTCGCGCAAATCGAGATGCCGAACCGCGCCAACTTCTTCGCTGATGATCGTGCCGTTTCCGAGGCCTATAGCGAGCGGTGCATGAGCGGTTGTAAAGCTGAGGATATCAATATCGTCTCAGCTGCCCCTGAGTTGGACGTAACACCCGAAGAATAAGAGCCGCCTTGTGGCTCGTGAGCAGGGGCGGATTGCGCGCCCCTTTTCATCGGACGTCAAGTTTCTGTCCGGGGGGACAGGGACTTGGTGCCCGTAAAGGAAAACCAAGAATCATAGAGCTGGAGAAACCAGTCATAGGCATATTTCACTTCGAAAGGACATCCGAGTGACCAGCATGATTAACCAGCGCCCTCGCCAGCGCGTGTCAGACCAAACCGTACAGCTTATCCTTGCAGAGTACCAAAAAGGGGTGAGCGTTCCTGAACTGCTGCACCGCTTCCAAATCACGGATCGTTCCTTTTATCGTTGGAAGAAAAAATACGGCGTAGCCAATGTCGAGCGTAGCAAGGTGGCTCGGGCATCCTAGCGCCTCAGCCAATTTATGCGATTGCCGTTTAGTAACGGCTCGCCGCGTCGCTGGCTAAGGTCTGTTTTCAAAAATCCGCGTCGCTGCTGTCTTAATCAGCAGTCGCAACGACCATACGCGACAACGCGGGAAACGTCCCTCCCCATCGAACAGCTAGCCCCAACACGCGCATGAGCGCTAAGCGTTGCTTCACCCCGTCAGTGACGCTACGTTGGGGACCTCGACGGCCGGGCCATTGGCTCGGTCTTTTTTTGTGCTTCAAGGGCATGCTGAAAAGTTGGTGCGCGAGGCTGAGAAGAGCAGTGCAGCTGCCGATTACGGGTTATTGAGGCTCTTGGTCTCGCTCCAGCGCCCAATGTGTCTAAGGCACGGCGGGCGAAGCCACCCGATTGAGATCGCTAAGGATAGTCGAGAAGATAGGGTCTTTTTCGATAGCGCCCATGGCTGCTTTGCGCACAGCGTCACGGTGGATCAATCGCAGATCATCAGGGCCACGCAGCGGTTTGCGCAAGGCAAGCTCAGGATTGACCCGCAAATAGTTCTCCGGCCCCAGGATTTCACGCAGTTGATAATCGATCGAACCCTGCATGCCATCCAGAGCCAAATTCAGCATTTGCTTTTGCCATTTCAGGCTATCCCAGCCGCGCGCCTGCAAAAGGCTGACGCCCTTGGTATCCTGGCCAGTCCCTAGCGAGACCATGCGGTAGGTCTTGGCTTCCGGGCGCAGACGGTGTGAAGACACCAGGCCGCAAAGGCCCGGATGAGCGGCAAACAAATTGCCGTCGATGACCGTCAGGCGCCTGCCCGATTGCGAGCCAATGATTTTGGGGTCAAACAGGCCCGGCTCGGCCATGGTAGCCCCGACCATATCGCGGACCCTAAAGTTCCGGTCTTGGTAGATTTCGGACTTATCTTTGAGCTGTTGGCCCTGCGCTTTCCAGCTTTTGAAAAAATAGGGCTGACGCCGCTCAAGATCATAGACTGGGAGCAAGAGCCCGGTCTTGGCTTCAGAAAGTGTTGTGTCCATGTAGTGATGCTGGGCCCAAACGCGCAGATTGCTGTTTGAGTAGTTGGGTTGCACGCCGCGCAAATGCGCTGCGAACTTTCGAAGCCAGGTCCGCCGGTACAAGGAGCGCTTGGGCTGGTCGAAAATGGTCTGGAGTTTGGCAGCCGGCAGGGGCTTGCCAGAGCGGGCAGGGACGGTCAAGCCAATCGCCAATAAAGCGCCGGTTCCCGTGCCGGTCACAAGGTCGAACAGCTGCCAAATCTGCTTGCCCGTCCGTGCCTCGATTTCGCTGAGCAGCAGTGCAGGCAAGAGGCCACGAACACCACCGGCATCGATGCTCAAAATGCGCATAGTTTCAGGCATGAGTGTCTGAAGTTCCTTCCAGCAAGTTAGGTCGTCCGAGGGACCGTGCGACTCCAAATAAGCATAGGCTCACGCCCCTGTCACCACTTGCTGTTTTGTCAGATTGGCTCGGGTTGTAACCTTCGATTCCCCATCAGCTTTGCCGCGCCGCCAATAATTGGCGGTCATGGCTACTCGGCCACCCATTCGATCGGCGCAAACAGCGCTAGCGATCGAACTTGCCAGACTTCGGGAAGCCGTTGGGGGCCATGCGTCCCGCAGCGCCTCGTTTGCCGATCCAGGCCAGTAAGTCTTTTTCCGTGCGGGTCTTATCCGCGCCCCACGGCCAAGTAAGACCGTCTTCAAGATTGAAGGTCTTAGCATCGGTCATACCGCCATCCTTGTATCGTTGCAGCATAACACCTTTACCGCGGGCCATGACCGGCAGCTCGGAAAGGGGGAAAATCAACAACTTACGATTTTGTCCTACGACGGCTAGGTGATCGCCTTCAACGGGGCGGCAGACGCTGAGCTTGGCGGGCTCGCTGGGATTCATGACCTGCTTGCCACCACGCGTGGCAGCTACTAAGTCGCTCTGCGGGGCGATGAAGCCGCGGCCATCGTCCGAGGCCAGCAAAAGTTGCTTGCCTTCTTGAACAACGATCACGGTCACGATTGCCGCCTTGGACGCCATGTCCAGCGTCAAAGACAAGGGCTCACCAAAGCCGCGCCCGCCCGGTAATTTGTCGGCGGACAGAGTGTAGGCGCGGCCATCAGCCGCGACCACCAACAACTTGTCGGTCGTTTGGCACGCGAGCAAGAAGGCACCCGAGTCGCCTTCCTTGTACTTAACGCTTTCGGGCGTGACCCCGTGGCCACGCATGGCCCGGACCCAGCCGCGCGCGGACAATATGACCGTGATAGGTTCCTTTTCGACCAGTGCGCTCTCGTCGAGCTCAGCGTCACTGGGCGCGCCCAGAATGCGGGTGCGACGGCCTTGGCCTTTGCCGCGACCAAAGGTCTGGCGCACGTCTTCAAGCTCGGTGGTGATGTGCTGCCATTGTAGAGCCGCATCAGCCATGAGAGCATCCAGGCGGGCCTTTTCTTCGCTCAGCGCTTCTTGCTCGCGGCGGATTTCCACCTCCTCAAGCTTGTTCAGAGCGCGCAAGCGCAAATTCAAGATGGCTTCGGCCTGCACTTCGGTCAAATCAAAGCGGGCGATCAATTCCTTTTTGGGGTGGTCTTCAAAACGGACGATGCGAATGACCTCATCGACGTTCAGATAGGCGACCATCAAACCGCCCAAGACCTCCAAGCGGCGCTCGATTTGCCCCAGTCGGTTACGCGTACGGCGTTGCAACACGACCTGGCGGTGGTCCAAGAAGGCGCAAAGAATTTCCTTTAGTGACATGACGCGCGGGATGTTGTTGGCGTCAAGTACGTTCATGTTGAAGGAAACCCGGCTCTCCAAGTCGGTGAACTTGAACAAGCTGGCCATCAAGACATCCGGATCGACATTGCGCGAGCGCGGCTCAATTACGATGCGCACGTCCTCAGCGCTTTCATCACTGACATCGCCGATAAGCTGGGTCTTCTTTGACAAGATCAGCTCAGCAATTTTCTCGATCAGCTTGGATTTTTGGACCTGGTAGGGAACCTCGGTAATGACAATTTGGTAGCTGCCGCCTTTCAAGCGCTCGACTTCGTACTTGGCGCGCAAGCGCAGAGAGCCGCGCCCGGTCTCGTAGGCATTGATGATGGTCTGCTTGTCTTCGACCAGCGTGCCGCCCGTTGGGAAATCTGGTCCTTGTACGTAGTCCACCAGCTCGGCAACGCTACAATCGGGCTTCTTGATGATGTGCAGTGCGGCGTCGCAGAGTTCTCCGACGTGGTGCGGCGGGATCGAGGTCGCCATGCCAACCGCGATGCCCTGGGCGCCATTGGCCAGCAAATGCGGGAAATTCGAGGGCATAACGACAGGTTCGGAGTCCTCGCTGTCGTAGGTGTCGCGAAAGTCAACCGCGTCTTCATCCAGTCCCTGCATCAGGTATTCGGCGACCAGGGTCAGGCGGCTTTCAGTGTATCGCATGGCAGCCGGGTTATCCCCGTCGACGTTGCCAAAGTTGCCTTGACCGTCAATCAGCGGATAGCGTTGGGCGAAATCTTGCGCCAGGCGGACCAGCGCATCATAGACAGCTGTATCGCCGTGCGGGTGATACTTACCGATGACATCGCCGACGACCCGCGCGCACTTCTTGTAGCCCGCGTTGGGATTGAGACGCAGCAGGCGCATAGCGTAGATCAAGCGCCGCTGCACGGGTTTGAGGCCGTCGCGCACGTCGGGTAATGATCGCGACGTGATGGTTGACAGCGCGTAGGACAGGTAGCGTTCCGACAGAGCCTCGCTGAAAGACACCGGGCTGGGTGGGTTGCTTGAAGCGTCGGGCTTGGTGTCGGTTTTGCTGCTCGCCATGGGGGCTCCAGAAAATGGGGCAGGCCAGGTCGTGGCCGTTTGAAATCTGAGGCCTTATTAGCCCCGGTCGCCCTTTGGAAAAAAGAGGCTTCGCGCTTAGGTTAGGTGCGGCGGCTTGGTGTGGATAGGCGCAGGGCCTTTGCCTGTGTGTGGGCTGCCTGACAGACCATGGTTTTCCTGCGGGGCACGCAGGCGATGCCACACTGGCCGATCGTATGGGTTAGCGGCCTGGTCGGGTCCAAATGAATGTCAAGACAGCGGCCAAGACGACACCAATGATCGTCAGCATGGCATGGCGCCCCCAAAAGCTCCACAGCAGCAGCGAATATGATCCGGTTATGCCCAGCGTTGCAGCAATTTTGGCGGCGCGGCCTATGGCACCGCGTTCAAACCAGGCGCGTAGACCTGGGCCGAAGCGGGGGTGGCGCAACAAAGGCTCTGCCAATCTGGGGTCACAGCGAACAAACATGTCTACAGCGACAATCCAAAACACCGTCGTTGGTAGCAAAGGCAAAAAGATGCCAGCAAAGCCCAGGCCAGCAAAGAGCCAGCCCAAGGACATAAACAGGCGCTTTTTCAAGCCAGGTGATTGCATGCGCGAGCCTTTGAATAGGAACTGACGAAGCGATCTTCGTCACCCTAGGGCTATAGCTTATTTTGCAAGGTGGGCGCAATCGCAGGGGCGCGGGCAGGGCAATTGGGCCCCTGGCCCTTCCATCTTTATAAGTTAGGCCCCAGCGATTTGGGGCATCCGCGCCACCGGCTTTGGTTCTGAGGCTTTTGGCCCCGGTCAGACAAATAATTGGGGAATTGAGCCGTGTTAAGGAATTGTTCAGTTGGTTCGTGCCAGGCTAGCCACCATCAAATAAGCCCCTTCAATAACCCCCCTTCTTGGGAGAAGCATCATGCCAATATCTCAAACTCTAACCAAGTTCGTCGGCGCGGTTGCGACCGGTCTGGCGACCTTGACGATAGCGGGGCAGGCGCTTGCGCTGTCGTGTCTGCCTGGGTCAGCCCAGTCCAGTTTTAATCAATACGACGAGGCGCCGGAAAATTATTACATCTTCCAAGGCCGCTTCGAAGCCTTGGAGCCTCTACCGCTCAACAACATCGTACCGCGTCCGACGGTCAATTTCCGCTTTTCAGGTCGCGGTATCGGCCCTGCTGGCCTAGAGCAGCGCCAGAGCTTTATCGTTCCGGTGACACCCAAGTGCGCTGGGCCTTGGTGCGGTTCCTACCCTGATGAACAGCGGATTATCGTATTCATGAAGTTTGAAAACGGCCGCTATTCTTTCGAGCCGGGCGCTTGCCCGGGCGCGAGCCTGCCAGCCACAACCGCAAACCGCCACGCTTTGCAAGATTGCTTCAGCGGCAACTGTGTCGATCCTAACGCGCCGCCGGTGCCACCAGCACCGCCAAGCCCACCGTCGACTCCCAGCCCGGAAAGCTGCGGCAAAGAGATACTCAGCGACTTCCTGGGCCGTCGCGTCAATCGTTTGCCCGCCTTTGTGCGTCAAAGCCCCTTGGTGCGCATCATCCGTCCGGGCCAACCCGTGACTTTGGATTTGAACCCAAATCGCTTGAACATTGATCTGAACAGCCGCAATCGCATTATTGATCTACGTTGTGGATAGCAAGGCGGCGACCGGGCGCTGGATAGCGGCGCCCGGCGTCCACCGCAACTCGAGCCTGAAAGCAAAGCGCGATAAATTAGGCAGGACATTCAAACGCCCGATCGGTCCGGCCGCGGGCGTTTTTTGTGATAGCGTTTTCGCACAAAGGGTGGGGCGGTAAAACAGCCCGCCCGCAGATTGGAATAGCGTTTGACAGCCCAGGGGTTGGGCGCGCATGGTGCCGAGCCTGAGTGCTAGAGCTTTGAATGCCCTCGCGCAATTTCCAATGCTCTACACGTTAAGTGTCCGGCAGGTGTGCCGTGAGCACGTGTTCCAAGCTGCAGGTTTCCTATCGTGACGCAAGCTCTAACCAAGGGCGGCGATGACGCCGCGCTGATCCGCTGGACCTTTTGGCAAGGGTTCCGCGCTGGATTGCCCTTTAATGCCGCCGTCATTCCCTTTGGGCTTTTGTTCGGGGTCGTGGCGGCCGATGCTGGCTTTGACATCTTGCAGACCATGTCCATGAGCATTTTGGTCTTAGCTGGCGCCTCTTCGCTGACCGCCATAGAGCTCTTGACCCAGAACGCACCGGTCTTCATTGTGCTCTTGACCGCTTCTGCGGTTAATTTGCGCATGGCCATGTATTCGGCTTCGCTGGCCCCGCACATATCCAAAGGGCCCTTGTGGCAGCGTGCGCTCGCGGCCTATCTGATGGTGGACCACGCCTACGCTTTGTCGATTGCTAACTATGAGTCGAAGCCAGCAGCGCCGGTGCGCGCCAAGCTCGCCTACTATTTGGGCGTGGTGCTGGCGTCGGTGCCATCTTGGTATTTCGCCTGTTTGATTGGGGCGCTGGTCGGGGCGCAAATGCCAGCGAGCCTGGGGCTCGATTTTGCCGGCGTGGTCATGTTTGTTTCCCTGTTCGCGCCCGCTGTACGCGGATTGCCGAAGGTCATTGCCATGGCGGTTGCGGTATGCGGGTCGCTGTTGCTGGCCTGGATACCCTATTCTCTGGGTGTCTTGATCGCGGCTTGCTTTGGCATGTTGGCTGGCGCGCTGTGTGAAGCCGCCCTTCGTGGCCAAGCCCGAGAGGTGGTCTGATGGTGCCAAGCAACCTAGAGGTTTGGATCACGATCGTCGGTTTGGCGGTTGCGACCTTCTTTATTCGCTTTTCCTTCATTGGCATTTTGGGCGGGCGGCGAATGCCCGACTGGTTGCTGACCGCTTTGCGCTATGTACCGGTAACCATCTTGCCAGCCTTGATTGCGCCCGCCATTTTGTGGCCCGAGGTAACCGGCGGCCAATTTGAGCCGCTGCGCGCCACTGCAGCCGTTTTGACCTTTGCGCTCGCTTGGGTTCTAAAAAGCCCCATGTTGGGCTTTTTGTGTGGCCTGGTCTGCTTGGTGTTCCTTATCAACGCGAACCAAATTTTTGGATTATGATTTCTCTTAGAACGCTGAACGAAAACGATTTTCCTATGATTTGGCATTGGTTGCAGCGACCGCATGTCAAGCAGTGGTGGGATGATGGGCAGACCTGCCTTGAAGAAGTGGTCCAGACCTTCAGCGATGAGCCGGACACAATCCAACGCTATATTTTAGAAATGGACGGCGCTGCGATGGGCTATGGCCAAATCTGCGCCCTTGGCGGCGGCCGCGTCGGTATCGACCTGTTCTTAGCGCACGTTGAGTGGCTATCGAAGGGCATTGGGCAGGCCAGCTTGCGCGCTCTCTTGGCCGAAGCCAAAGCGCAAGGCCATGCACGGACCGCCACCATCGATCCGCACCCGGACAACGACCGCGCCATTGCTTGTTATGAGAAGGTGGGTTTTGTCTTTCAGCCCGACGAATCAAACGACTCGGTTCATTTCATGGCGCAGGCTTTGTAAGTTGGGGTAGATGGCAGGAGCATAGCGCCTATGCAAACCGGCGGGCCTCAGGCCTATATCGACGCCCAAATTGACCAGATGCGCGGCCAGCTTAGCGAACGCGCGCGCCAGACAGGCCGCATGCAGTGGCACCCAGCGCGATTGCAGGCTCTGGGGTGGTATCACTCCCGCGCGGGGGATATTCGCAACGCCGAGGGCGCGGTTTGTCCTTGGCTCAGCTACGCCGCGATTGACTGGCTTGAGGCCCAAATACAACCGAGCTGGCGGGTGCTGGAATATGGTCTGGGGTCATCCAGCCTGTGGTGGGCTGCGCGGGTCCAGAACCTGACCATTATTGAACATGATCCCGTTTGGATCGAACGCTTGGGCCGCGATTTGCCCGCTTGGGTCGAGCTGCATTACATCGAACAGAGCGATCCGCGTTATCGTGATTTTGCCTTGGAAAGCGGCGCATTCTGGGATCTGATTTCGGTCGACGGCAAACGGAGAAACTCGGTCATCAAGCGCGCGGCCAAGGCGGTCGTGCCCCAGGGATATATTCTGTTCGATGATAGTCAGAAAGTGCGCTACGCTAAGCCCTTGGCTAAGCTGGTTCGGCGCGGTTTTGAGGCGCTGGATTTTTGGGACGCCAAGCCCTTGCAATCCTACACGGGCAAGACCACAATCCTGCGCGCACCGCATCAAATCCAGGAGCCCGGCCCCGCATGACTGAACCCCAAAATAAACCCCATACGGGCGGCTGTTATTGCGGGCAGGTCCGCTTTCGTATCGATGGGCCGTTGGATGATGCCGTCTTTTGCCATTGTGGGCAGTGTCGCAAGACAACTGGCTTCTACATGGCAGCGACGCGGACGGCGAAAGGCAACCTCAGCTTTGATACGGACGAGGGCCTTCGTTGGTTTCGTTCATCAGACTCCGCCGAGCGCGGGTTTTGCCAGAGGTGCGGCTCGCCTTTATTCTGGCGCTCGATTGATGGGCCGAACATCTCCATTACCATGGGCGCGCTGGACGAGCCGGACCGGCTGAAAGCCCGCGCCCACATCTATGTGCAGGACAAACCGCAATGGTATGCGCTTAGCGATGATCTGCCCAAGCACCGTATCAGCGACTAGCAATCGGGCCGCCAAAGTTAGAAGGCTCGTCTTCACCCCTTGAATTCCCTGGCAGGCTGCCGACATGCTGGCTTGCTGCGACTTGCACCTAAACCATTTGAACAGGAACAGGCTATGACCGCCACTTTGCTAAAGGTTTCATTTAAGCCCGCCGATTATGCGGCTGCGGGCGTCTTGCTGGGCTTTGCCAAAAGCGAGGAGGGCGCGGGGCCCCAGTGGTTGGGCCAAGCGAGCCAACACGCCGATTTGTTGGGTCGTGCGGCACAGGCCAAGCGTTTTAAAGGCGCCGCATCGTCAGCGGTTGAAGTCGTGCCGGCGACGGGATCAATCTCCCGCTTGATCGTCTTGGGAACGGGCGACGAGCTGACCCACGCTTCAGCGCAGACACTGGGCGCCAATGGCATGCTGCGCGCCGAAGCGGGCTCAGAGACCTGCCTTTGCATTGATGCAGCCGCGGTCAGCGATGATGCCGATATTGCGGCTGCTTTGGCACTGGGCGCCGTGTTGCGCGCCTACCGCTTCGATAAATACCGCTCTGAGCTGAAGCCCGAAGACAAGCCCAGCCTGACCGAAATTCAAGTGCTGGCCAAAGACCCAGAAGCAGCCGCGGCGGCTTATAGCGACATGGAAGCGCTGGCCGAAGGGGTCTACCACACCCGTGATTTGATCTCCGAGCCTGCCAACGTCCTCTACCCCAAGACCTTCGCCAAGGATGCGGCGCGTTTGGCTGACTTGGGCGTTGAGATCACCGTCATGAAAAAGGACGAACTGGAAGAGCGTGGTTTCGGCGCGCTGCTGGGCGTTTCGCAAGGCTCTGAATACGATCCGCGCGTTGTCATTATGCACTGGAAGGGCGCGGACAACGACCCGATCGCTCTGGTGGGCAAGGGCGTGACCTTCGATACCGGCGGCATTTCCATTAAGCCCGCGGCGGGTATGGAAGATATGAAATGGGATATGGGCGGCGCTGGTGTCGTCGTTGGCACCATGCACGCGCTGGCCAAGCGCAAGGCCAAGGCCAATGTTGTCGCCATTATCGGCCTGGTCGAGAACATGCCCGATGGCAACGCCCAGCGCCCGGGTGATATCGTCACCTCGCTGTCGGGCAAGACCATCGAAGTGCTGAACACCGATGCTGAAGGGCGTTTGGTGCTGGCGGATATTCTGTGGCACGTGCAGGAGACCTATAAGCCCAAGGCGATCGTCGATCTAGCGACCCTCACTGGTGCGATGCTTGTCGCGCTGGGCATGGAACAAGCGGGGCTATTCTCAAACAATGACGAACTGGCAGGCCAGTTAGAAGGGGCTTCCAAGACCTCTGGCGATGCTCTGTGGCGTATGCCGATTGGCCAAGCCTACAACAAGCAGTTGGACTCGCCTGTGGCCGATATGAAGAACATCGGCGGTGGCCGCTGGGGCGGCTCTATCACCGCGGCCTGCTTCTTAGAGCGTTTCATCCAAGAGGGCACGCCCTGGGCGCACCTGGATATCGCGGGCGTGGTTTGGTCTGATAAGGATCGCGCGGTTAGCCGGCGTGGCGCGACTGGCTGGGGCGTGCGGTTGCTCGACCAGTGGGTTCGCGACGTACAGGGCTAGGCCTGGTCCCGCAATACAGATTGAAAAGAGCCGCTTGGGTTGGTCCCAGGCGGCTCTTTTTTCGTTTGGGCATCGCCCCAACAAAGTTGGCGGTGCTCGGTAACCTGCGAACGCCTGGTCTAACGCTGTTGGTTCTGCCAATCGGGGTGGTTCCAGGGCTCGGCATTAGACGGCTGCAGCGGCGCGCGGCCCAGGATATGATCGCTGGCTTTTTCACCGGTCATAATAGACGGACCGTTCAAATTGCCGTTGGTGATGCGCGGAAAGATCGAGCTATCGGCGACGCGCAGCCCATCAACGCCGATGACCCGCATCTCAGGATCGACTACGGCGCCAGGATCATCGCGCCGTCCCATCCGACAGGTGCCGCAAGGGTGATAGGCGCTTTCTACGTGCTCGCGGATGAAATCATCCAAAGCGTCGTCCGATTGTACGTCGTCGCCGGGCTGAATTTCGAACTTCACATAGGGTTTAAAGGCGTCCTGGCTAAAGATTTCACGCGTCAAGCGGATGCAACGTCTGAAATCCTCCCAATCCTGGTCGGTGCTCATGTAGTTGAACAGGATCTTGGGGGCTTCCTTGGGATCGGCAGAGGCCAGTGTCACGCTGCCACGCGAGGGCGAGCGCATGGGGCCTACGTGGGCCTGGAAGCCGTGTCCCTCGGCAGCCGCTTGGCCATCATAGCGCACAGCGATGGGCAAGAAGTGGTATTGAATATCGGGATAGCTCACGCCTGCCTGTGAACGGATGAAGGCGGCGCTCTCAAACTGGTTAGAAGCCCCCAGACCCGTGCGTGTGAACAACCATTGCGCGCCAATCATGGCTTTACCCAGAAGATTCCAGTATTTGAAAAGCGTAATCGGCTGCTTGCTGGCAAATTGCAGGTAAAGTTCCAGGTGATCCTGCAGGTTTTGGCCGACCCCGGCGCGGTCAGCGATGACCTCAATGCCATGTTCGGCCAAGTGGGCGGCAGGCCCAATACCCGACAGCATCAAGAGCTTGGGCGTATTGATCGACGAGGCGGCCAGGATGACCTCCTTGCCCGCCCGCAGGGTCTCGACCTTGCCGCCACGCTCGATTTCAACGCCGACGGCGCGGCCATTTTCAATCACCACCTTGCGGGCCAGACCGCGCAGCATCTGACAGTTATCGCGTTTTAGTGCGGGTCTCAGGTAGGCGTTGGCAGCGGACCAGCGCTGGCCCTTGTAGACGGTCTGCTCCATGGGGCCAAAGCCCTCTTGCTGGCGACCGTTGTAGTCTGGCGTCACCTGGTATCCGGCTTGTTTTCCTGCTTCGACAAAGGCATGGAACAACGGATTGCGGCGCGGGCCGCGTGTCACGTGCAGCGGGCCGTCGGTGCCGCGCCATGCGGCTTCTTCGCTGTCGGGCGCGGCGCCGTGCCAATGCTCCATGCGCTTGAAGTAGGGCAGTACGTCCGCATAGGACCAGCCGTCGGCCCCGGTCGAAGCCCAGTGATCGTAGTCGCCAGCGTGGCCTCGAACATAGACCATGCCGTTGATAGAGGACGAACCGCCGATGACTTTGCCGCGGGGTGTGGCCAGGCGACGACCGCCCAAATGCGGTTCCGGTTCGCTGCGATAGCCCCAATCATAGCGCGGCATGTTCATGGGGTATGACAGAGCGGCGGGCATCTGGATCAAGGGCCCGACGTCGCTGCCGCCAAACTCGATGATCAAGACAGACGCGCCAGCCTCGGACAAGCGATAGGCCATGGCGCAACCTGCCGAGCCTGCGCCAACGATGATGTAGTCTGCTTGCGTCATTGCTCTGGCTCCTTAAAAGGGCGCTTCAACCGGGTTCATGGCCACATAAACTGAGCGCAGTTCAGAATAGTGGTTGATGGCGTTCTTAGAGTTTTCGCGGCCAACGCCCGATGCCTTGACGCCACCGAAGGGGGCTTCGACCGGTGCCAGGTTGTAGGTGTTGATATAGCAGCTTCCGGCCTCGATCTGGCCAATGACCCGGTGGGCGCGGGTCAAGTCGTTGGTGAAAACGCCTGCGGCCAGGCCGAATTCGGTATCATTGGCGCGCGCAATGACTTCCGCTTCGTCCTCGAAGTCCAGCACGGACAAGACCGGGCCGAAAATCTCCTCACGCGCGATGGTCATATCATCGGTGACATCGGCAAAGACCGTTGGCTCCAAGTAAAAGCCGTCGCGGTTCAGCCGCTTGCCGCCGTAGACCAAACGCGCGCCTTCTTGCTGGCCCTTGTCGATGTAGCCCGTGACAATATCAAGCTGGCTCTGCGAGACCAGCGGTCCAAAGCTGGTGGCTTCGTCCAGCGGATCGCCGATAACGGCATCGCCCAGGCGCTCACACAGGCGCTGAATGAAAGCCTCCTTGATGCCCTTTTGCACGAACACTCGCGTCCCGTTTGAGCAGACCTGGCCCGAGCTATAGAAGTTGCCCAGGATAGCGCCACCGACGGCGTCCTCTAGGTTGGCATCATCGAAGATAATGAGCGGAGACTTGCCGCCCAGCTCCATAGTGACGTGCTTCATGTGAGACGCTGCTGCGGCGTAGACCTTCTTGCCCGTTGGCACCGAGCCCGTCAGTGAGACCTTGGCAACGCGCGGATCATTGACCAGAGCCGCGCCGACGGGGCCCCAGCCTTGCACGACGTTATAAAGGCCTGCAGGGGCCCCCGCTTCTGTCAGAATTTCTGCGACCTTTAGAGCAGAAAGCGGCGTGGTCTCAGAAGGTTTAAAGACCATGGCGTTGCCGCAGGCCATGGCTGGCGCGCCTTTCCAGCAGGCGATCTGGGTGGGGTAGTTCCAAGCGCCCAGGCCGACGCAGACCCCCAAAGGTTCGCGCACGGTATAGGCGAAATCGCCGCCAGGCAGCGGGATGTGTTCGCCCGTCAGGCTGCCCGCGAGCCCGCCGAAATACTCAAGAGCATCCGCGCCGCTGGTGGCGTCGGCGACTAAGGTCTCTTGCAAGGGTTTGCCGGTGTCGTGGGTCTCCAAAACGCTCAGCTCGTGGTTCCTGTCGCGCATGATATCGGCGGCCCGGCGCAAGATGCGTCCACGCTCCGTGCCAGACAGCTTGGCCCAGTCACGCTGGGCTCGGGTCGCTGCCGCCAGCGCCTTGTCGATAATGGCGGGAGTGGCCGCATGCAGGCGCGCGATGACTTCGCCGGTGGCCGGAAAGATGACATCAAGCGCCTCACCGCTGGCATCTTCGACATAGGCCCCGTCAATGTAGTGGCTGGCGGGCGGTTGGCATTTCAGGGTCTGGGGCATGGCATTGGCTTTCGGTCAAATTGGTCGAAATGGCGGGCGAAAAAGGGCTACTCACCGCGGGGATAGCGCTGGTTTTCTTCCAGCACGTTTAGATCCATGTGGTTGCGCATAAAGCGCTCAGAAGCCTTGAGCAATGGCTGATAGTCCCAAGGGAAATAGCCGCCCTTGCGCAGCGCTTCATAGACCACCCATCGGCGGGCTTGCGACTGGCGTACATCGGCGTCAAAGCGGTCTAAATCCCAACGTTGATCGGCCTCAGCGCGGAATTCGGCCAGCGCGTCCGCATGCGCGGGGTCGTCGGCCAGATTGGTCATTTCGTGCGGGTCAGCGTCAAGGTCGAACAGCTGCTCAGGGTCCAAATTGCAGCGCGTATATTTATAACGGCCCTTGCGCAGGGCAACCAGCGGCGCATAGGAGGCTTCGGCGGCGTACTCCATCGCTACCGACTCTTCGCGCGCAATGCCTTTTGCTAAGGGTATTAGGCTTTGGCCCTCGGTCCAGGGCATGACTTCTTCCATGCTGACGCCCGCCAAGTCGCAGTAGGTCGGCGTCAGGTCGATGGTCGATACGGGGGTTGTAATGCACTGGGGTTGCAAACCAGGAGCGGCGATCATCATGGGGACACGCGCCGAGCCCTCATAAAAGCTCATCTTGAACCAAAGGCCACGTTCGCCCAGCATGTCACCGTGGTCAGAGACGAATACAACAATCGCTTCTTGGCGGCTGGTCTCAAGGGCATGCAAGATCTCACCAATCTTGTCATCCAAGTAGGAGATGTTGGCGAAATAGGCCCGGCGAGAGCGCTTGATGTCCTCTTCGGTGATGTCAAAGTTACGCCAGTCGTTGGCGTCAAAAATGCGCTGGGCGTGCGGGTCGTGATCTTCGTAGGCAAGGGCCGGGACTTCGGGCAACAGATGCTCGCAGTCCTCGTAAAGATCCCAGTACTTGCGGCGCGCGACATAGGGGTCGTGGGGATGCGTAAAGCTGACGGTCAGCGACCAAGGCCGTTCATCCAGGCCGCGCGATAGATCATAAATTTTACGCACAGCATTGTAAGCGACTTCGTCGTCGTACTCCATCTGGTTAGAGATTTCGGCAACGCCTGCGCCTGTCACGGACCCCATATTGTGATACCACCAGTCGATGCGCTCGCCCGGTTTGCGATAGTCGGGCGTCCAGCCGAAATCAGCCGGATAAATGTCGGTGGTCAGGCGCTCTTCAAAGCCGTGCAGCTGATCGGGGCCAACGAAGTGCATCTTGCCCGACAGCGCGGTCTGATAGCCCGCACGGCGCAGATGGTGCGCATAGGTCGGGATGTCTGAGCAGAACTCGGCCGCGTTATCGTAGACCCGTGTCGTTGAGGGCAGTTGGCCCGACATATAGCTGGCGCGACCTGGCGCGCAGAGCGGCGAAGCCGTGTAGGCATTGGCAAAGCGTAAGGATTTTGCTGCCAGCTTTTTCAGGTTGGGTGCGTGCAGCCAGTCGGCCGGGCCGTCGGGAAATAGCGTGCCGTTGAGCTGGTCAACCATAATTACGAGGATATTGGGCTTGGTCATGCGGCAACCTTCAGACTAGCGGTTAGGTAGGATTGGGTCAGGTTTAAGGCGTGTTCGGCAGAGGGCGGATGAGCCGCCAATGCTTGGCGAATGTAGAGGCCGTCAATCATGGCGGCCAGTCCGTCGGCCACAGTAGTCGCGTCAGAGGCAAGCAAAGCGCGCAAGCCCGCCAACAGGTTCGAGCGCAGGCGCCGCTGATAAATGGACAACAGCCGTGCAGCCTCGGGATTGTTGCGCGCTTGGACGTAAAAATTCAGCCAAGCGGTGACGGTTGCAGGTTCGAAATTGGCCGGCGCAAAGCTGGCGCGAATAATGGCTTCAACGCGCTGCAGCGGGGTCGACGCCTGGGCCAGTTCGCGCGCAACTTCCTCTGCATAAAGCCGCAGGATGTGGCGCATGGCCGATAGAAAAATCTGCTCTTTGCTGCCGAAATAATGATGCGCCAAAGCGGTCGAGACGCCCGCACGCTTGGCAATCTGCCCAACCGTCACGTCCAGCGAGCCCGCCCGGCCGACCTCAGCAATGGTGGCCGCGACCAAGCTTGAACGACGCAGCGGCTCCATCCCGATCTTTGGCATGCGCGCTTTCCACTTTTTTGGCTTATTGCATTCAATCGCTTATCTGGTTATTCTTGATTGATTAGTCAGTCAATAAAAAATGCGCACCCAAAAATGTGGCTTGTGGCGAGGCTTTGTGCGGCTTTTTCAGCTCATGATGAAGCTGTAGCCTTGGAAGTCCTTGCGCCAAGCAGCCGTGCGGTCGGCCAAGCCCTCCGGAGCGTTGCTCGCCAAGGCTTCCGCGATGCGGCTGGCCAATTCGGGTGCGTGGTCGGCTGTCATGCCCCGACGTACCAGTTCAGGAGTGCCCAAGCGCAGGCCGTTCATGTCGTCGGCGACTGCCTCAATCGGCAAGCCAATTCCACAGGCCAAAAATCCAGCCTTGCGCAGGTGCTTAGACGCGGTTTGACCGCCGCCAAACTGGGCTGCTTCAAGCGCAAATTGGTGCGAGTGGGTGCCGCCCTTATCGGCCGCGAAGATTGGCAGGCCCAAATCAACGAAGGCGCGGGCCATGGCTTGCGACATAGCGATCATGGCCGCCGCATAGTCTGCGCCGAATTCGCGCCAATCGAGCAGGCTCATGGCTAGGGCAGCCGATTTGGCAGCATCAAAGTTAGCGGTCATGCCGGGGAAGGCGATCTTATCCAAGCGTTCGGCAAGGTCGGCATCGTTGGTGACGATCAAGCCCCCAGCGGGACCGCCCAGGCTTTTATAGGTGCTCATGGTCATAAGATCGGCGCCTTGCGCCAAGGGGTTGGCCCAGGCCTTGCCAGCGATCACGCCGCACTGATGGGCGGCGTCGAACAGCAGTTTTGCGCCCGCGTCGCGAGCAATCTGGGCAATCTCTGCGACGGGATGCTCGAACAGATTGAGGCTGCCACCCACGGTGATCAGTGCGGGCTTAGCCTCTTTGGCTAGCTTGGCCAGGCCGTCTAGATCATAGGAATAGCCGTCGGCATCGACGGGCGCGGGCAGGGTGGTCAGGCCATAGAGGCCGGCGCAACCAGCGGCGTGGTGGGTTACGTGGCCGCCGATACTTGCGGGCGGCGCGATAATGGTGTCGCCGGGTTTGGTCAAAGCCATGAAGCCATAGAGATTGGCAATCGCGCCCGATGGCACGCGGATTTCGGCGTAGCGCGCTTCAAATATCTCGGCGGCTAGTTCGGCGGCGATGACCTCGATGGCCTCGATCGCTTCCAAACCCATCTCGTATTTGTCGCCGGGATAACCCAAGGATGGGCGCGAGCCCAGACCGGCTGACAACAAGGCTTCGGCGCGGGGGTTCATCACGTTGGTTGCCGGGTTCAGGTTAAAGCAATCCCGGTCATGGATGGTTTGGTTTTCGTGCGCCAGAGCTTCGAGCAGCCCCGCCAAATTTCGGGAGCTGGCCAGGTTGGTTTGTGTCGCGATTTCGTGGACGCGCGTTTCGCAGGCGGCGGGCACCCAAGGGCGATTGTATAGGCTTGGCACGGCGTTTCTCCCCAACATGACGGATTAGCTTGGTTGTTTGCGCAACCAAAGCCCAGCGCGCCCGGCTTGTCTAGCGCCTTCGCGCCGCGATGCTGTGAAAGGGGGCTTCCTTGGCGCGTCTAACCTATCAGCGCCAGCAAGATCGCGAGCGGATCGGCGGCGAATAAGTAGGGATGAGCCAATAGCAGGCCAATCCAGAGCAGCAACCCAAGTAGCATGCCCTGCCAGGCTGGGCCGTTCATGTGTCCGGAGCCGGGTTTTAGTGCCACCCAAGCGTGCTCGCCGAGCTTGCGTCGCATGCGGCGGTCGGTGGCCCAAATACCCAGCAGACCAAAGGCTGCCGATCCTGCAAAAAGCACCAAGCTCGGCCAATCGCCGTTGGCCGGAATATGCGCCACCGCCCAAAGCGTTAGCCCCCAGATGATCGGGTGCTTAAGCCAGCCCAGGACGCCAGGGCGCTGGGGATCATAGCCTGATTTACGAAAACTGACGGACAGTGGGTTGGGTGATAAGGCGCCAACCATAAACAACAGCAGTCCTGCCAGGCTAAGCACCGCAGCAAAGCCGTAGCTCCAGGGCGGTGTGGGCCAAAGTTGGACCCGTTCGGCAGTTATAAGTGCCGCAATCACCCAAGCGAGCAGCAAGAAAGACAGGAGGGAGTAAACCGCCAGATAGCCCGGCGAGCCGATTCTTCGTACCAGCAGCGCCTTGAGCCCGCTGCGCGCGATAAACACGTGGCTCAGTACGAAGGCCAGCATGGCGATGACGACCATCATGTTCAGGCGGCCTCGTCGCGGCGCGGTGGAAGGGCGATCTCGGCCAGTGTCGAACGGTCTAGTGTGGCCAAAAAGGCGGTCTCAGCGGCTTTGAGCTTGCCCTTCAGGCGGCACTGGGGTGTCAGCGAACAACCTGGGCCGGTCTCAGCAAAGCAGGGAACGAGGCTTTGATTTTGCTCTAGTAGAGCGATGAGGCTGCCCAAGGAGATGTCATCGGCCTGGACCAACAATCGAATGCCGCCTGCGCCGCCACGACGGGTCTCGATCAAACCGGCACGTGCCAAGTGTTGGATGATTTTGGCAAGGTGGTTGCGCGAGAGATCGAACTCTTCGGCGACGTCCGCGCTGGAGACCCAGCGTTGAGGGTCGCTGGCGAGTCGCATGAGTAGGCGCAAGCCATAATCGGTAAAGCTGGTCAAGCGCATATTGGCGCGCTCCTTCTAATCGGTATTTACAATGCTTAATAACGTGTTTAGACCCAAACGCAAGACAGTTGTGACAGGAGACCCTATGACCGAAATCTTGGCAAGGCCGTCGGTGCGCCCTGATGAGACCCAGGCCATCTCCGCTCGCACGGGCTTGAGCGAGGCCCAGCTTGAGCGTCTGGTTCACAGCTTTTACGCCAAAGTGCGCGATGATGACTTGCTGGGCCCCATCTTCGCCGCGCGCATTTCCGATTGGGAACCCCACCTTGAAAAGATGGTTGCCTTTTGGTCGTCGGTTACGCTCAAGACCGGACGCTATCACGGCCGGCCCGTGCCCGCGCACTTGCCCTTGCCGATTGAAGGGGAGCACTTTGAGCGCTGGTTGATGTTGTTTCGACAAACTGCAAAAGAGATATGTCGCCCTGAAGGTGCAGCTCTGGTGATTGAAGCCGCCGAACGAATTGCTCGTTCATTGCGCATGGCAACAGAATTGGCGCGTTCAATGCCGGGCGCAGAGCCAGTGCTGCGTTAACCGCCGCAAGCCATAATGGAACAGGGGAGGGGCCAGGATGGCAAACGACCGCGACCACAAAAGCGGCTCCCGCGACGACAGCCGCTTTGCGAGCCAGGGCCGCTATGCCTCGTCGCCCTGTTTTGCAAGCGAAATAGCGCCGGATTATTTTGACCCGCTGGCGGTCGATCCACAACAAGCGCTCGATGTTGCACGATGGCGCAAAGCCCAACGCAAGCGCTTGCTCAACGCGCGCCAGGCCCTTAGCGTGGCTCAGCGGCAGGCCCTGGCTGACAGCCTCGCAACGGCCTTAGAGCCTTTAATTCTTGACTGGATTGATGCGGCGGCGGCCCGTGGGTTGCCTGGTGGAATGTCGGGTGAAACGTCGGGTGAATTGGCAAAGCCTGGGATGGTCGTTGCGGGCTATTGGCCGATTAAAGGTGAGCTTGACCTGCGCCCTCTACTTCGCCGGCTACATGCGCGCGGCGTGAGCCTTGCTTTGCCCCTGGTTGAGACCAAGGCAGCGCCATTGATATTCCGGCGCTGGACCCCCAAGACCAAGATGCAAAAGGGCGATTGGAATATCCCGGTGCCACCGCCCGACGCAGAGCCTGTTCAGCCCGATATCGCCCTAGCGCCGCTTGTGGGCTGGGATAGTCAGGGCTACCGCTTGGGCTATGGCGGCGGCTATTTTGACCGGACATTAGCGCAGGCGGACCCGCGCCCACGAACGATTGGCGTCGGCATTGAGGCTGCGCAACTGGCTAGTATCTATCCACAACCGCATGACATACCGCTGGACGCCATCGTCACCGAGCGAGGGGTCGTACATCTTGGGCATTAACAAGAAAATCTGAAGCATCGCGCGTGGTATTTGCTTGGCAGCGCCATGGTGGCGGCCTAGGCTCGCGGTCTGGATTTGCCGCAGGAGAGCCCGCCTATGGAACCGTCATTCTTCCAACCTGTCTCCGGCATGGAATTGCCGCGGTTCGCGGGCGTGCCAACCTTCATGCGCCTGCCGCAAGTGGCTATTGACGAGCCGGCCTTGTCCCAAGTTGACGTCGGCTTGGTCGGACTGCCGTGGGATAGCGGTACGACAAATCGGCCAGGCCCACGCCACGGACCTCGCCAAATGCGCGATGTCTCCACGATGATCCGCGCCCAGCACGGTATTACGGGCGTGCGGCCGTTTGAGCGGGTCAACTGCGCCGATTTGGGCGATGTGCCGCCAAATCCGGCCGATATTCAAGACAGCATGACCCGCATTACCGCCTTTTACGATAAGCTGGTTGCCGCAGGCGTGCGGCCTTTGACGGCGGGTGGCGACCACTTATGCTCGCTGCCGATTTTGCGATCACTGGCCAAGTCGAAGCCCTTAGCGATGATCCACTTCGATAGCCATACCGACCTGTTCCACTCCTATTTCGGTGGGACCATGTACACTCACGGTACACCCTTCCGGCGTGCGGTCGAAGAAGGCCTGCTTGAGCCGAGCAAGGTTGTGCAAATCGGCATTCGTGGCACCTGTTATGATTCCGAAGACCGTGATTTTGCGAAGAGCGTCGGTATTCGGGTCATCCCGATTGAGGAATTTCACGCGCGCGGGTACGCGGACGTGATGGAGGAGGCCAGAGAGATCGTTGGCACGGCGCCTTGCTATGTTTCCTATGATATTGATTTTGTCGATCCATCAGTTGCCCCGGGGACCGGGACGCCTGAATGGGGCGGACCGAATGCTTTCGAAGCACTGCAGGTCGCGCAGCTCTTGGCCGGTGTAAACATCGTCGGCGCGGATGTCGTTGAAGTCTCGCCACCTTTCGATGCCAGTGGCGCGACCGCGTACCTTGCGGTCTCCGTCATGTTCGAAATTCTCTGCAATATGGCAGCACAGACGGCCTAGCCCGGCTGCCTTTCACCATCAACAGGACATGTATATATGAAAAAGAAGCTTGTATTGACCGGTGCTGCGGGCCGCTTGGGCGGCTATTTGCGAAAGCCACTGAGCCGCATTGCTGAAAGCCTGGTCAGCACCGACCTTGCCCCTAGCGTTGACGATCTGGCTGACAATGAGACCTATGTGCAAGCCGATCTGTCGGATTTGGCGGCCATGAACAAGCTGTGCGCGGGCGCCGATATGGTGGTGCATTTTGGCGCCATCGGCGATGAAGCGCCCTTCGACGATATCCTAAAGTCCAATATCGTTGGCGCCTACAACATCTGGGAAGCCGCGCATCAACAAGGGCTGTCGCGCGTCGTCTACGCAAGCTCAATCCACGCGGTCGGCATGCACCCCAGGACCAAGCGCATTGATACCGAGGTCGCCCATCGCCCCGATACCTATTACGGTCTGTCCAAGTGTTTTGCCGAAGATTTGGGCAGCCTCTATTGGGACAAACGCGGGCTAGAGTCGGTCTGCATGCGCATCCTGTCTTGCGCCAAGGTCAACAATGCGCGCGCGTTGGGCACCTGGCTGTCCTATGGCGATCTGGAGCGCATGACCGTCGCAGCGATCGAGAGCCCCGTTACCGGCTTTAGCATTGTCTATGGGGTCTCCAACAACGACCGCGCACCCGTTGATAACAACAAGGCGAGCTTCTTGGGCTATCGACCGCAGGACAACGCCGAGGTCTTTGCTGAAGAAGTGTTGGCAAACGAACCAAAGGGCGATCCGCAAGACGCTTCGCAGATGTGCCAAGGCGGACCATTTGCTACCGTCGAGCTGGGCCATTCGGGCACGGCTGGCATGAACATCGTAGACGAACGCGACAGCTAGACACCGGCAAGCGTTTAGGAGGCAGTGATGGACAAGGGGCTGAGCCAGCACCTGAAGCAAGAGTTGACGGCGCTGAAGGCGGCCGGCCTCTATAAGAGCGAGCGTATTATCGACAGCCCACAGGCCGGAACTGTGTCTCTGGCCGATGGCGCGCGCTTGATCAATCTTTGTGCCAACAACTACTTGGGGCTGGCGGATAATGCCGAGCTGATCGCAGAAGGCCAGAGCGCTTTAGAACGCTACGGCTACGGCATGTCGTCGGTGCGCTTTATTTGCGGCACTCAGAGCCCGCACAAAGAATTGGAGCAACGCATCGCTGCCTTTTTGGGCATGGAGGATTGCATCCTCTATGCCTCTTGTTTCGATGCCAACGCCGGGTTGTTCGAGACCCTGTTGGGCCCAGAAGATGCTATCATCTCTGACACCCTTAACCACGCCTCGATCATTGACGGCGTGCGTCTGTGCAAGGCCAAGCGTTTTCGCTATGCCAATTCGGATATGGGCGAACTGGAGGCCCAGCTTCAGGCCGCCGAGGGCTGCCGCTTTAAGATGGTCGCCACCGACGGTGTCTTTTCGATGGATGGCTACATCGCCAAGCTAGAGCAGATTTGCGATCTGGCCGAACAGTATGGCGCTCTTGTCATGGTTGATGATAGCCACGCGGTGGGCTTCATCGGTGCCAGCGGTCGTGGCACTCATGAGCATTGTGGCGTCATGGGCCGTGTCGATATCCTGACCGGAACCTTGGGTAAGGCGCTGGGCGGTGCGTCCGGCGGCTATACGGCGGCCAAGCGCGAGGTGGTGGATTGGTTGCGCCAACGCTCGCGGCCTTACTTGTTCTCGAACACGCTTGCCCCCATGATAACGGCGACATCCATCAAGGTGCTGGACATGCTGGAGGGCTCGGCGGACCTGCTGGAGCGCTTGCGCCGCAACGCGCGGCACTTTCGCCAGCACATGAGCGCTGCGGGCTTTGATTTGTTGCCAGGCGAGCACCCCATCATCCCGGTCATGTTACGCGACCCACAATTGGCGCAGGATATGGCCGCGGGCCTGAATGCCAAGGGAGTCTATGTGGCCCCGTTTAGCTTCCCGGTGGTGCCGAAGGGGCAGGATCGTATCCGCACCCAAATGTCAGCAGCGCATTCTATCGAAGAACTCGACCAAGCCATTGAGGCTTTCGTAACCGTGGCCAAAGAATTGAAAGTCATTTCATGAGCAGCAATCAAATGAAGGCGCTGGTCAAAGCCGAGGCGCGCAAAGGGCTTTGGATGCAGCACGTCCCGGTGCCGGAGCCAGGCCCCAACGAGGTCTTAATCAAGGTCAAGAAGTCCGCCATTTGTGGCACCGACGTTCATATATGGAAGTGGGACGAGTGGTCGGCCAAGACCGTGCCCGTGCCTATGGTGGTTGGGCATGAATTCTGCGGTGAAATCGTTCAACGCGGATCGGCAGCGCGCAAGTATGAACTTGGCCAACGCGTATCGGGCGAGGGGCATATCGTTTGCGGGATTTGCCGAAATTGCCGGGCTGGGCGTGGGCACTTATGCCACAATACGCTGGGGGTTGGCGTTCAGCGACCGGGTTCGTTCGCCGAGTACGTCTGCATTCCTGAATACAATGTCATCGCCATTCCAGACGACATTCCCGATGAGATCGCTGCGATTTTCGACCCGTTCGGCAATGCGGTGCATACGGCCTTGAGCTTTGATTTAGTGGGCGAGGATGTGTTGGTCACTGGCGCAGGCCCCATCGGCATCATGGGAGCCTTGGTGGCGCAAAAGGTCGGTGCGCGTAAGGTGGTCATTACCGACATCAGCCCTTACCGGATTGCGCTGGCGAAAAAACTGGGCGTGCAGCACGTCATCAATGCACAGGAGACCCCGCTGAGCGAAGTTATGGCAGAGCTGGGCATGACCGAAGGCTTTGACGTGGGCTTGGAGATGTCGGGTGCGGCGCCGGCTATGCGCGACATGATCGAGTCCATGAACAACGGCGGCAAAATCGCTCTTCTTGGGATCGCGCCGACCGCATTTGCTGTCGATTGGAACAAGATCATCTTTAAGATGCTGAATATCAAGGGCATCTACGGCCGCGAGATGTTCGAGACCTGGTACAAGATGATTGCGCTGGTCCAAAGTGGTCTAGATCTAAACCCGCTAATCACCCACCGCATCGCTATTGACGACTTTCAGCAGGGCTTTGATGCTATGCTGTCGGGTGAAGCGGGCAAGGTTGTTATGGACTGGGGCTAGGTCTCGGCGATCTGGACAACAAAAAGAGCCGCTGGCGGTCTGCGCAGCGGCTCTTTTTTTGTCTGGGCATCCCTAGCTTATAAGCCACTGGCCGCCTTCTAGTTGACAGACTTCAAGCGCTTCAAGAACTCAGAGTCTGTACTCAAGATCTTATAGCTATCTTTGCCCGCGATGGTAGCGCGGTAAGCGTCCATCGAGCGCAAGAAGCTGAAGAACTCGGGATCTTGACCGTAAGCCTCGTTCAAGATGCGCTGGGCCTGGGCTTCGGCCTGACCGCGGATTTCTTGCTCGGCGCGGCGCGCTTCTGCCAGGATTTGCTCGGCTTCCAGATCGGCTTTCGAGCGCTCTCGGCGCAAGATTTCCGTACCTTCGGCGCGGGCCAGAGCTGCCAGACGCTCACGTTCAGCGCGCATCCGCTCATAAACGTTTTGAGAGATCTGGATCGGCAAGTCGGCCTTGCCGATACGCACGTCGATAATCTCTAGGCCAAAGCGCTTAGCGTCCTCTGAGACCGAGGTTTGGATGCTCTCCAGAATGCGTTTACGCTCAGTGGAGAGAATGTTTTCCAGGGTCTCCTGACCCAAGGCCGCACGCATCTGGGCGTTGACGGACTTACGCAAGCGCGATTCGGCGCCCGCACGGGTGCGAACTGACTCAAAGAAGGCCAGCGGATCGTTGATGCGGTAGGGGACGAAGTAATCCACTTCCAAGGGGCGTTGATCGACCAGCAAGAAGCTCTCTGATCCTGGGTCCAGGTTCAAAATGCGCTTCGGGAACTTGGTCACGCTTTGGTAGGGCAGCTTGACGTAGAGGCCAGGCTCGGTCTGGGCATTGCCAACGGGCTTACCAAATTCCAGCAAGATCGCTTGTTCTTCTTCGTTGACGATATAGACCGAGGTGTAAGCACCCACCAGGCCCAGGCCCGCCAAAATCAGCAGAAAGAAACCAAAAATTCGCATGTCTTTTCTCCGTTCTTTCTCGTTAGCGGGTCTGATCGGTCAAGCCGGGCAACGGCAAGAACGGCAGGGCAGACGCCCCATTGTTACCGTCGATAATCAACGTGCGGCCATTGCCATAGACTTCTTGCATGGTGTCCAAGAACAGGCGCTCGCGGGTGATAGCTGGGTTTTCGCGATAGGCTGACAACAGCTCGATAAAGCGCTGAGCCTCACCTTGCGCGCGCTTGGTCTCGCGCTCGAAATAGGACAGGGCGCCGTTGCGGATACGCTCGGACTCACCGCGCGCTTCAGGGATGCGCTGGTTGCGGTAGGCCTCGGCCTTATTGGCGGCCTTATCGCGGTCCTGTTGGGCCGATTGAACGTCGTCGAACGCCTGCTTCACCTCTTTTGGCGGCTGCACGTTCTGGAGCTGCACTTCGTCGATATCGATGCCAGCTTGGTACTGGTTCAAGGTGTCTTGCAGCAGCTCGAGCGTTGCAATCTCGATCCGCTGACGGCCAACCGACAGAGCGTCTTGAATGGGCGTTCGACCTACGATCTCGCGAACCGCGGATTCAGCCGCGATCTGAACGGTTTGAACCGGGTCATCGACGTTGAACAGGTAGTCTTCTGGACGAGCGGCGCGCCACTGAACGTTCACGCGCATATCAACAATGTTCTGATCGCCGGTGATCATCAGGCTGTCAGAGCGGGTAGCGTTGCGCGGATTGTCAGAAAATCCGACGGTTGTCTCGCGCACCTGCGCGACGGAGACCTTCGCGACGCTCTCCAAAGGCGAGGGCAGCTTGAACTGCAGGCCCGGACCTTCAACGCGGTTCAGTTCGCCAAAGCGCTTGACCACGGCTTGTTCACCCGGCTGTACCTGGTAGATGGAGTTGATCGCAAGCCAAACGAACAGCAAAGCGACGCCACCCAAGAAGATCAAGCGTCCCATGCCTTGGCCGGGACCGCCAGAGCCGCCGGTACGGCGCGCTGCTTGGCGGCGTGCTCTAGTCACGAAATCCTCCGGCCCAGAGCCGTTGGAACCGCCGCCCCAGGGGCTCTGTCCCCGGCCGCCGTTGCCGTTTGAGCCGCCTCCTTGATTACCACCAGGATTGCCCCAGGGGCCTTGACCGCCGCCGGAGTTGTTTTGTTGCCAAGGCATAGCCTCTCCATCTTTAAACTGGAACGTTCGCACCCTGCAGGCGCGCGTGTGGTGCTTACCTGCGTAGTGTTGAGGCAAAAATCAAGCCGTCGGGGCGTTTTGTGACGATTTTATTCATCCGTATGCGCAACCGCCATTGTCGCACCTGGCGCCGACGGCACTGCGTTGCAATCTGCGCGTTAGCATCGCAACAGAATCCAGCGACTGATACCTGCCAGAACACGAAATTCGGCTCAATTTTTTGCTGCTTGAGCGCCCGGGCAGCTTTGTTAGACTAGCCGCCTATGTCCAATTTCAGTGTCTATGACTGGCTGGCCTTTGGCTGGTTCTTGAGTAACGTGGCCCTCTATTCGTTTTTGGTCGATTGGGGGCCGACGCGGGTTTACACATTGACCGCGCGCATGGCGGTCGAACGGCGGCGTTGGCTAGAGGAAATGGCCATGCGTGAGACCCGCATCATGGATGTCAATATTGGCTCGGGCCTTCAAAATGGCACCGCCTTTTTTGCCTCGAGCTCTTTGTTGGCAATCGGCGCGGCTTTCACCTTGCTGACAACCGATCTGGATTTTGACGCTCTTATAACCAGCATGGGCCTGCCGCACGCGGGTGCCCCGTGGGAGCCCAAAGCCCTGTTATTGATGGGGCTATATGGCTACGCCTTCTTTAAGTTCGGCTGGTCGCACCGCCTTTTCAATTATTGCTCGATCCTGCTGGGGGCGGTGCCTGCATTTGATACGCCCCACCGCGCCGAACGTCGTTTGGCGCTTGAAAAAGCGATCCGAATG
The DNA here is from genome assembly GCA_030428565.1 of Alphaproteobacteria bacterium. Taxonomy (GTDB): domain Bacteria; phylum Pseudomonadota; class Alphaproteobacteria; order UBA7985; family JAUIBT01; genus JAUIBT01. Next base: position 13,356 of record JAUIDR010000001.1, on the reverse strand, counting down.
AACATCGTCGCCGGCGCTCAGTTCACCCGCGGCCTGCGCGCCATCTTTATGTCCGTGCCGTTGTTGCTTTGGTTTGCAGGCCCGCTGTTCTTGGCCGCCAGCATAACTCTGGTCTCCGTGGTGCTAATGCACCGTCAATTCAACTCACCGCCGATGCGCGTGCTTCAGCTTGCGCTGGGTGAGCAGGATGCTGGCGGTTTCGATCCGGGTGGTTTCGATGCGGGCGCTGGCCAGGACACGAGCAAGAATGCCGATAATCGGGCTAGCGCTGGCTGGGACGACGAGCTTTAACCCAAATCCCAACCGTCAGGCGGGCTCATTGGGCCGGGGCCTTCGCTTGGCAAAAATTGGCTGATATAGTTGATTTCGGTCCGACCGGCTTGCAAGCGCCAATCCATGCGCAGAGGATCAAACACCATGCCGCAGGTCTCGTGATGCGTCAGACCGGCTTGCTCGGCCATGGCGCTGAGTTCGCTAGGCTTGATGAAGGCTTTGATATCGTGGGTGCCTTGGGGCAGCAGACGAAATATCTGTTCAGCGCCGACGATTGCGAAAGCATAGGCCTGCGGGCTGCGATTGAGGGTCGATACAATCAGCGTGCCTTCTGGCTTCATGTGGTCTTTGAGGCTCTGCAAGAAGGCGGGGACATCGGGCAGGTGCTCCAAAACCTCCAGCGAAATAATGGCATCAAAGCGCCCCTTAGTCTCTTCGAGCGCCTGGCAATGATAGTCGATGGGCAGGCCAACGGCAGCGGCGTGTAGACGAGCGGCCTCAATCATATCCGGCGCCATGTCGATTCCCGTCACGGTCGCGCCCAGCCGGGCCAAGGGCTCGCTCGCAAGCCCGCCGCCACAGCCGACGTCCAGCAGGCTAAGGCCCTGCAACGGCTTAGGGCTCGCCCGGTCGCGGCCAAAGTGCTGGCACAGGCGAGCGGCGATGAACTCCATGCGTACCGCCGTCATGTGGTGGATCGGGCGAAACGAGCCTTTGGGATCCCAAACGTCATGCGCCAGAGCCTGAAACTTCGCGATTTCCTCTGTGCTGACGTTGGCAGCAGCGGCATTTTCGCCGTTCGCGCGCAAATTTGCTGTCATGGTGGCCATGCGTCCTCCCTGTCCTTGCAGCGCAATCATAAAAGCGCTAGAGCCCTTCAGACTTATGCTTTTGGCGGGCTCTGCGCAATGCGTAGTGGCTCGCGACATATTGGCCAGCAAGGGCCGGAAGGGGACAGATTAGGGCTTATGGCACGAGTGGTGATGAAGTTCGGCGGCACCTCGGTCGCGAATTTGGAGCGCATCCATAACGTGGCCCGCTTGGTCAAAGAACAAGTGGATAAGGGCGATCAAGTCGCCGTCGTCGTTTCGGCTATGTCGGGCGAGACCAACCGGCTTGTTGGGCTGTGTGAGGAGGCCTTTGAGCTATACGACGCGCAGGAATACGACACCGTCGTTTCCACCGGCGAGCAAGTCACGGTTGGCTTGCTGGCGATTGTCCTGAAGAAAATGGGCCTGAACGCGCGGTCTTGGCTGGGTTGGCAAATGCCGTTTGTCACCAGCCGTCACCACAGCCGCGCCCAAATCGAAGAAATCGACGGAAGCGACATCATCGCAGGATTTGAACAAGGCCAAGTCGCGGTTTGTGCAGGCTTTCAAGGCGTGACGCCCGATAGCCGCATTTCGACCCTAGGGCGCGGTGGCTCTGATACCTCGGCGGTCGCCCTAGCGATCGCGGTTCAAGCCGATCAGTGTGATATTTATACCGACGTTGACGGTGTTTACACCAGCGACCCGCGTGTCGTACCGCGGGCGCGCAAGATCGATCGAATTTCGCACGAAGAGATGCTTGAGTTGGCCTCTCTGGGCGCCAAAGTCTTGCAGACGCGGTCTGTCTCGTTAGCAGCGCGCTATGATATGCCGCTGCGCGTCCTGTCGTCTCTTGAATCTAAGCCGGGTACTACCGTTTGTAAGGAAGAAGATATCATGGAAACCAAAGTTGTTTCAGGCGTCGCCTTCAGCCGCGATGAGGCCAAAATTACCTTGGTCGATATTCCCGACCGTCCCGGTATCGCCAGCTCAATCTTTAATACGCTGGGCGCAATCAACGTCGATATGATCGTTCAGTCGCGCACCGAGACCGACGATACCACGGACATGACATTCACCGTCAGCCGTGCCGACTACTCGCGCGCCTTGGAACAGTTGAATTCAGCATCTGAGGAGATCGGCTTTCAGCAGATCGACAGCGACAATGCGGTCTGTAAGGTCTCAATCGTCGGCACCGGCATGAAATCCGCGACTGGCGTGGCGCAGACCATGTTCCGCGAGCTGGCAGCCAAGGGCATCAATGTTCAGGTGATTTCCACCTCGGAAATTAAGATCTCAGTCTTGATCGCTGAAGAATACCTTGAGCTGGCTGTCCGTTGTCTGCACACCGCGTTTGGCTTAGATGCAGAAGAGGCAGTTGCGGCCGAATAGGCACTGCAGGCTGTCATTTATGCGCAGCGCAGCCAAGGATACGGCGCGCCTCTGCTTGACCACCTTGGCTGCGGCGCGGTTGTGGCAGCGCACCGCTCGCATCCAGCCCTTCCAACAGTAGCCAAATATCCTCGCGGCGGGGATCTAGCGTCAGCGCAAAGGCAACGCGCCCACCGACTTGGCACCAAAAGGCATTATCCAGCGCTTTACTGCCGTAAGCATGATTGCTGCCCGCGGGTAGACGCCGCGTTGAAACCACTTCCAATTTATCGCCTTGCCAGCGCAAAATTTGCAGCCGCGGGTCGATGTGCGGGGTCAAGATGCTGGCAACTTCCGCCACGCCGTCGCCGGTCACGTCGGCCTGGCCGATTACCGGGGCTTGCCACCGATGATCAAGGCCAATTTTGGGGCCAGAGGCCAGGCGTACCAGGCGTCCTTGTGTGTCCAGTCCAAACAATGCCAATCCGGCGCCTTGCCCGGACTTAGATACCACGGTCAAAATCTCAGGCTGGCCATCTTGGTTCAGATCGACGACACGCGGCATGCGATCCTCAAACACCTCCGGCGCTGATAAGGCATAGACCTGCCCGAAAGCCTCCAGTTCGGCGTATTCAAAGTTCTCGCCAAAGACACCGTGCAAGTAGCGCGCGGTCGGTTGACGGAATGACGGGTCGGGCGATTGCGCTTTTGCGGGGCTGACGAACGCGGCCAGCAGAGCGCATAAGCTAAGAAGGGCGAGAGGGCGCATGGGAGCCTTTTTCCTGTGGGGCTCCCATGGTCTAGCCACGGGTGGTGCCAGGAGCTAGCCCCAACAACCCAGCCTAGCAGCATCGTTATCAGCCGCGAGCCTTCGCGAGCCATTTGGCATAGCGCGCCTTGCGCAAACGGCTCAGGCCACCTTGGCACCCGGAGCAATGGTTGGGGGCGCTTGGTTGAGCGCATCACGGGCAAAGCCCGCTGCTGCTTGATAGTTGCCCATAAAAGCTGCTCGCTCTTCGGCCGGGATAACCGCATCAATATCGTCGAACTCACCGCCACAGCGCTCGTCGACCAGGTTAAGCAAGCCAAAGGGACCGGCTCCGCGATTGCGTAAGATGAGCTTGGAGACCGGCCCGCACAGCGCCTCATCGTAAGCCGCTAGCGCGCTGGGATTGGCGCCGTGTGCCAGCATCTTAGCGGCCAAGCTGCGGGCGTCGATGATGGCTTGACTGGCCCCGTTGGAGCCCGTCGGATACATGGCGTGCGCGGCATCGCCCATCAGAGCGACGGGGCCATCGACCCAGGTCACGACGGGATCGCGGTCAATCATCGGATTTTGATAGGCGATATCGGCGCCGCTTATCAGGCCGGGTACGTCCAGCCAATCCCAGCTCCAACCTTCAAAATGATGGATGAAGTCGCTGATATCGACCTGCTTAAACCAAGCCATGTCGGATTGTTCGTCGGGATTATCGACTGTTACTTCAGCGATCCAATTGATAGTGGCGAGCCCATCGTCGTCACACGGGGAAATGGGGTAAATCACCATGCGGTGACGGTGGGTGCCGAGCCCCACGAACGAAGAACCGGTACGGATGGGCTTGGCGCGGGTCGTGCCACGCCACATCAATGCGCCGCCCCAATGGATCGGCGGTTGATCCGGGTGCATGGTCGCGCGGACCGCCGAATGAATGCCATCAGCGCCGATCAGCATGCTTGCTGTTACTACGTCCGACTGCCCGTCCGGGCCCTCGATGAATACGCGCACACCGCCGTCGTCTTGGCGTTCATAGCCAGTGACACGCGCACCGGTGCGCACGGCGTCTGCGCCCAAGCGTTCGAGGACTTTGCGATACAGCAACATATGAAAAGCGCCACGGTGCACGGCGTATTGCGGCCAATTATAGCCCGCATAGGTGCCGCGCGGCTCAGAATAGATATCATTACCATTGAGGCCGACCAGCGCCCATTCTTTAGCGGCAACGCCTACGCTGTCCAATTCCTCTAGGCTGATGCCCATGTCCAACAGCTCGCGGACCGCGTTGGGTTGCAGGTTTATGCCGACGCCCAATGGTTTTAGCTCGCGTACCGATTCAAGCACCAGGCATGGCACGCCGATTTGGTGAAGGCTGAGAGCGACAGCCAGGCCGCCAATGCCGCCGCCTGCGATAATAATTGGTGATTTGGGGCTCATGTTTGGTTCCGTTATTGAGGGCTAGCGCTCTGCGCTCTTGTTATAGGCGATCGCAATTGCCGCCGCCAGGCGCGCATTGTTTTCAACCAGTTTGATATTGGTGGCCAAGCTATCGCCGCCGGTCAGCTCTGCGACCCGCGCCAGCAAGAAGGGGGTCGCCAGCTTGCCGCCAACGCCTTGGGCGTCCATTTCTTTTAGCGCCTGTTCGATCGCTGCATCAATGGCGTCGGCGGGCATGGCGTGGGCTTGGGGCACGGGGTTGGCGATCAGCAGGCCACCCTGCAAGCCGAAGTCCCACTTCGCCCGCATCTGGGCGGCGATGGCCTCGGGGCTATCAAGGCGCTGGTCCACCGGCAGACCGGTCGTGCGCGTATAAAAGCCGGGCAACTCGTCGGTCTGATAGCCGAGCACGGGCACGCCTTTGGTCTCCAAGACTTCCAAGGTTTTGGGCAGGTCCAAAATGGCCTTGGCACCGGCACAGACCACCGCGACATTGGTCTGTCCCAACTCTTCCAGGTCGGCGGAGACATCAAAGCTATCTTCCGCGCCGCGATGGACGCCGCCGATGCCACCGGTTGCAAAGACCGCAACACCCGCGCGAGCTGCCAAGATCATGGTTGAAGCAACGGTCGTAGCGCCGTCGAGCCCCCCAGCCATACAGCGCGGTAGGTCGCGTCGGCTGACCTTGATGACACCTCGTCCCTTCTGTCCCAAATGTTGGATTTCGGCGCTGGACAGACCGACGGTTGGGCGTCCTCCCATGACCGCGACGGTCGCCGGAATAGCGCCCTGATCGCGGATCAAAGCTTCGACTGACAGCGCGGTCTCGACATTTTGAGGGTAGGGCATGCCGTGTGAAATGATGGTCGATTCCAGGGCCACGACGGGAGCGCCATCGGCGAGGGCTTCGCGCAGCGCCGCAGGCATAGCAATCATGGGGTGAGGGGAGGCAGGCATCATGATGGCAGTTCCATGCGTTGAGCTTCCAGTTGTTGGCGAACCCGGCTAGTCGAGAGATTAGGGCAGACCGCGCGGGCAGATTGTAGGGAGAGGCTGGCGGCGGCGCGCGCCCAATTCAGGGCCTCAGGCAAGGGGAGCCCCGCTAACAAGCCGTCAACCAGACCCGCCATAAGCGTATCGCCTGCGCCGGTGACGGAGGCAACGCTGACCTTGGGCGCGGGCAGGTGGTACGGCGCGCTGCCGGCCTCGCTGGCTATCAGACCCTCGCGGCCTTGGCTCAGCACGAGGCGCGGCAGACCTTTGTCATGCAGTCGCTTTATCACCGTTTCCACATCAGCGGTCTCGGGCAGCGCTGCCAAGACCCGCGCTTCTGCCAAGTTGGGCTTCATGAGATAAAAGCGATCAAGATAAGGGGCCAGGCGCTGGGCTTTGATGGCGCTGACCGGCTCAGCGAAGATCGGGCGACCGCCAGCATGGGCCAGTAAATAGGCCAGCGCATCGGTCGAAAGATTGGCGTCAATTACCCAGGCGTCGGCGCGATCAAGGTGGGAAAAGCGAAGGCCAAGCTGTTCACTGTCCAGGGCATCCATGGCCGCCATATCGTTGATGGCGCCGATCATTTCCCCCAGGTGATCCAACAGCGATAGATAGGTGCAGGTGGTCTGATCGCTCAGGAGCAAACAAGCGCTCATATCAACGCCTGCGTCGCGGGTTTGGCGCAGAATATCAGCGGCAAAGCCGTCATGCCCCAGGACGCTGAGCAACCCCACTTTGCGCCCCAGACGTGCTAGGGCTTCGGCGATATTGCGCCCGACACCGCCGGGGTGCGCGGCCACCTGACCCAGGTTTGACTCTTGCATCTGAAAAGCTGCGCTGGCCTGGCCACTCAGGTCCATATTGGCCCCGCCAATGACGAATATTTCTGGGCTGTCGGTGCTGGGCATGAAAGGCGCGGGATTTGGAGGCGGGACGATAACCGCGCCAACATGCCCGCTCGCAAGCTCGTGTTCAAGCCCAGACATTTGTCCAGACTCTAGTCCAGACTCTGGCTCAAACTAGGGGCAAGCATGGGAGGATGCTTGGAGCGCTGCTGCTTTACTAGCCCAGGCTTACCTGGGCGTTTTCAACAATGGCCTCCATGGCGACGTAGGAGGATGTGGCGTTGACGTGGGGCAGGGCAGAAATGACCTCTCCCATAATGCGCCGATATTCGAAGATATCGCGCGAGCGGATCTTGATGAGATAGTCAAAGCCGCCCGCGATCATATAGCATTCCTCAACTTCGGGCACCGCGCGCACGGCTTCGTTGAAGGCCCGCAGCGCTTTTTCGCGCGTATCGTCCAAGCGTACTTCGACGTAGGTCACATGCGACATGCCTAGCTTGATAGGGGAGAGCAGGGCGCGATATCCGGTGATCAGCCCCGCTTCTTCCATTTGACGAATGCGTGCTGCCACCGGTGTTTTGGACAGGCTTACCCGACGCGCCAATTCGGATATCGGGATGCGTGCGTTGGCGATCAGTTCATTTAGAATGCGGCGATCGGTGTCATCAAGCTCTAAAGGCATGGCTAAATTCTCAGAGAAATTTGGCGTAATCGCCTATCAAATGCGCATATTATAGACGAACTGACTAGAAGTTTTGCGCTAAGCTGGCCGCATTACCAAATTTGCGTATTAAAATGTACACTAGTCGGAGGAAGCAGCGATGGGCAGCCAGACTTTGCAGCGTTTTACCCGTGAAGCCAAGTTCGCCAATGAGGCCAGCTTGTTACGTCACTTGGTGCAAGAAGCCGATGTTTCAGAGGCCAGTCGCGCGGCCATGACCGCGCGCGCCGCGGATCTGGTTCGCCGCATTCGTGGTGGCTCGCAGCCCAGCTTGATGGAACACTTTCTGTCAGAGTACGGCCTTTCGACGCGCGAAGGGGTGGCGCTCATGTGTCTGGCCGAGGCCATGTTGCGAGTGCCCGACGCTGAGACCATGGACGCCCTGATCGAAGACAAAATCGCACCCTCGAACTGGGGCAAGCATTTGGGGGAGGCTTCCTCGTCGCTCGTCAATGCCTCGACCTGGGCGCTGATGTTGACAGGCCGCGTACTAGATGACGAAAAGCCCGGTATGGCGGGCGTGTTGCGTGGAGCCATCAAGCGCTTGGGTGAGCCAGTCATCCGCGTTGCGGTTGGCCAGGCCATGCGCGAAATGGGCCGCCAGTTTGTGCTTGGTGAGACCATTGATAAGGCGCTGGATCGGGCAAAATCACAAGAAGAGCGCGGCTATACCTATTCCTACGATATGTTGGGCGAGGCGGCGCGCACCGCAGAGGATGCCGAGCGCTACCGCCAGGCCTACAGCGCCGCAATCGCACGGATCGCCAAGGCTTGCACCAAGGGCTCGGTCGAGGCGAACCCCGGCATCTCAATCAAACTATCCGCCCTGCACCCGCGCTATGAGGTGATGCAAGAAAAACGTGTTTTGGCCGAATTGGTGCCGGTGGTGCTGGAGCTGGCCAAGCAGGCCAAGGCCGCAGGAATGGGTTTTAACATCGACGCCGAAGAACAAGCGCGGTTGGTGCTGTCGCTGCAGGTCATTGAGGCTGTTCTGTCCTCGCCAGAGTTGGCAGGCTGGGATGGCTTCGGCGTGGTGGTGCAGGCTTATGGCAAGCGCGCTGGTCTGACGATCGATTGGCTCTATGAGCTGGCTCAGCGCTTGGATCGCCGTATTATGGTGCGGTTGGTCAAAGGGGCCTACTGGGACACCGAAATGAAACTGGCCCAGGTCGAAGGCCTGCAGGATTTTGCGCTGTTGACCAGCAAGACCGCGACCGACGTTAGCTATATCGCAAACGCTAAGAAGCTGTTGGGCTATGCAGACCGCATCTACCCGCAATTTGCGACCCACAACGCGCATAGCGTCGCTGCCATTTTGGAGATGGCCGAGGGGCAAGCCTATGAGTTCCAACGCCTGCATGGCATGGGTGAGCGCTTGCATGACCTGGTATTGCAAGACAGCGGCGGGCGCTGCCGGATTTACGCACCGGTTGGCGCACACCGCGATTTGCTGGCCTATTTGGTGCGGCGCTTGCTGGAGAACGGGGCGAACTCTTCCTTCGTTCACCAAATAGTCGACGAGAGCGTTAGTCCTGAGACTATCGCCGCCGATCCTTTCGTTGAACTGGAGAGCGCGGCAGCCCCGGCCAGCTTGTTGGCGCCTGCGGACATCTTTGGCCAGGGGCGCGTGAATGCCAAGGGCTTTGACTTGAGTGATGTTGAGACCTTGGCGGAGATCGAGGCCGCTCGCGACGTTGCGCTGATTGATGGTGAGCCATTGACTGCGCGCGCTGTCTCGGATTTGGCGGCTCCAGAACCGGTGCGCAATCCTGCGAGCGGTGAGGTCATCGGCTATGTCACAGCCGCCAGCTCGGCGTGCGTCGATCAAGCCATTGCCGATGCCCAGCCTTGGAGCGTCCCAGTCGGTGAACGGGCCGCTGTTTTACGGCGTGCGGCGGATCTCTATGAAGCTAACTTTGGGCTGATTTTCGCGACCTTGGCCAAAGAGGCGGGTAAATCTGCTTTGGATGCGGTGGGCGAATTGCGCGAGGCGGTCGATTTTCTACGCTATTACGCAAACCAAGCCGAAGAACAAGACCCGGCGCCGCGTGGCGTCTTTACCGCCATTTCGCCTTGGAACTTCCCGCTCGCGATTTTCACCGGTCAGATCGCGGCGGCTCTGGCGTGCGGCAACGCCGTGTTGGCCAAGCCTGCCGAGCAAACCCCCTTGATCGCAAGTATTGGTGTGCGTCTGTTGCACGAGGCGGGCGTGCCGCGTACCGCCCTTCAGCTCTTGCCTGGGCCCGGTCGTCGCGTAGGCGCGGCCTTGACCTCCGATCCGCGCATTTCAGGCGTGGTCTTTACGGGCTCCACCGATACGGCGTTGGTAATCCGCAAAGCCATGCCTCAACACATGGCGCCGGACGCACCCTTGATCGCCGAGACCGGGGGCCTCAACGCCATGATCGTCGATTCAACTGCGCTGCCTGAACAGGCTCTGCGTGATATTTTGGCGTCGGCATTTCAGTCAGCGGGCCAGCGCTGCTCGGCCTTGCGCTGCCTCTATGTGCAAAAAGACGTTGCGCATAGCATGGTCGAGATGATCAAGGGCGGTATGGATCAGCTTTCGCTCGCCGATCCCTGGGATTTGTCCTGCGATGTCGGCCCGGTGATTGATGGCGAGGCCCAGCGGGAAATCGCCGCCTATGTCGAGGCGGCGCGCGCTGAAGGCCGGGTGCTACACGAACTCCAGACACCGAACCAGGGCAGCTATGTTGCGCCGGTCCTGATCAAGGTAACGGGGATCGGCGATCTGGAGCGCGAGATATTCGGGCCTGTCCTGCACGTGACGACATTTGAGGCCGACGAGCTTGATGCGGTCATGCAAGCGGTGAATGCCAAAGGTTACGGCCTGACTTTCGGTCTGCACACGCGCATTGATAGCCGCGTGCAAGAGGTGGCCGACGGCATCCATGCTGGTAACGTTTATGTCAATCGTAACCAAATTGGCGCGGTGGTCGGCAGCCAGCCCTTCGGCGGCGAGGGGCTGTCGGGCACCGGTCCCAAGGCCGGTGGGCCTTTGTACTTGAACCGCTTTGCAGCGCCCGACACCACGGTTAGCGTTGACATGGCGCCCACCGGCAACGCAGCGGATCTTGGCGAGCTGCAGGCCCAGTTGACGGCCAGGATTGGCCTGGAGCAAGTGTTGAAGGTCCAAGAGATGCCAGGGCCAACCGGCGAGGCTAATACGCTGCGTTTGTTGCAGCGCCCGCCCTTGCTATGTCTGGGGCCGGGCAGCGAGGCCGCGCGCAGGCAGGTGGATGCCGTCGAGGCCTTAGGAGGCCAAGCCGTGGCCTGTCCCGATGCGCTGGACGCAAGCGCGCTTGGTCAGATTGAGGGTTTCAGTGGCGCGATTTGGTGGGGCGACCAGCAGACTGCCAAGACTTACGCCCAAGCCTTGGCCGAGCGAAAAGGTGCGATTTTGCCGCTTATCACCAGCGCGCCAGATATTGCTCACGTCGCCCACGAGCGTCACCTCTGTGTGGATACGACCGCAGCGGGCGGCAACGCAGCGCTGTTGGCGGGTTAGCGCAAGCCGCGAAAGAATGGCAACTGGAGTGAGCATGGACTTGCGTTAGAACTCAGTCAGCTAGAGCCGATGGGCGGTTGCTAGGCCAACGCCCGACGCTCTAGCGGTTGTTGGCCTCCATCACTCGATAACGGCGTGTCGCATGCACAGCTTGCAAACTCCCACCGAGGCTGCTCGGTGTGATCAAGGGTGGTGGCCTGAGCGATGGCTTGGGTTTTGCTCAAGGCGTGCGCCGCTGGTTGGTTGGTTGGTGGAATGGTGCCCGCTTGGTCGCATCCTGCGCATGAACGGTCGCTGGTCTTCGGTAGGCCCAGACTAGGGGGCAGGTGTCGATCCATCTTAGGCAAACAAAGACAGCCCCTGAGCAATGCGCTTGGGGGCTGTCTTGTTGCTTTTTAGCTCTATTTCTGCTTTGCGGCACCTCGATCTGGGCCGATTGCCGCCGACCAAACTCTGGCAGGCGCTCCTCGCTAGGAGTGCCATTGCGGTGGCTCTAGAACTCCACCCGAACGGTCACGGTTGCGTTGATGGCGCGTGGCGGTCGGTCGATGGTCCGCGGTATTCGCCATTGTAGAGATTGTCGCCGTCCAAATTGCCAATGCCGACACCAATCAACAGGCCATGCGCTAACTCATATTCTGCGCCGGCAAAAAAGTTGGTCACGTATACTTCACTCCAGGGGCTCGGCCTGGCGCTGGGCTCGGCCTGGCGCTGGATTCGGCCTGGGGCTGGGGCCGACAATGGCGCCAATCGTGGGTTCGTTTTCTGCTGGCGGCTGATTCAGACCAAGCACCGCTTACAAATCATAAAAGCTTACAAATGACAAAAAGCCCCGAAGATTTGATCTTCGAGGCTAATAGTCTTGGCGGCGCTTGGCAGGCCAGAACCTGGTCCGCGCCTTGCCGCCCCTGCATTCAAGTTGAAGACACTTCGCCGCCGCAGCGCCAGAACCATCTAGAATTCAACGCGCACGCTTGCTGTAGCGTTATAAGTGCGTGGCCGTACGACCGATAGTCCGCGATAGTCGCCGTTAAAGAAGTTGTCGCCGTCTAGGCTGCCGATTCCGACGCCGAGCGTCAGACCGTCCGCGAGTTCATATTCAGCACCGGCAAAGACGTTTGATACAAAAACCTCACCGAACGGATTGGGGATCGGCGCAACATTAAAGATTTGCGTCTCCGCGCCGATGCCGACGTTCAAAGCTCCCATCTGGTAGTTGATGCCAGCGGCGACGTATTCATTGGTCGCGAGTTTATCGACGTCCATAGAGGCGACGTTGAAGCCAGCGGTCAAACCGCCGACCGACGCCTCGACAGAGCCCGCTAAATAGGCAAGGTCAAAACCAAGGACTGTATTGGCAGCTGCGCTCATACCCAGTTCAACATCGACGGCGCCCATGGTGGCGTTGTAGCCTGTGCCGATTGCCCAAAACCCATCGTCATCAATGGAGGCCTCGAAGTCGATCCCAGCGAAACTGTTGGAATAAAGCAGCGTCTCTTTTTCACTGTGAAACGGCAACGCGAGGATGCGGTTTTCAAGTCTAAACAGCAGAAAGTCATCATAGGCTAGCGCGCCCAAGGGCAAAATCGGGACGTTGAGCTGGTTTTTGGCAAGGCCCGCAACGCCGGTGTCACCTAGCTTTATGTTGCCCAGCGCAGAGTTGATGAAGACATAACCGTCGTTGAACGAAACGCCGTCGCCTGATTTCACATCGTCAAAAGCGTAGAAGGTCCGATCAAGGATCGATTCAAAGATATGGTCGGTTTCAGCTTCACCGTCAGATTGATAGACATCCAACTCCATGTGCATGCCGTATTCCAACCCGGCTTTCGTCGAAGCCATATAGTCCAGGTTGAGGCGCCCCTCGACTGAAAAATCGAGCTCTGTGACCTGCGATTCAGTGTCGGAATAGTGTGAATCGTAGTTCTTTCCGTAATCGGCCAGAAATTCCAAGTAACCACTGACGGTTAGGTCGTTAGCTTGCGCTGCCCCGAAGTTGAGCAATGTGGTCGTGGCCGCGACAAGTGCGACGTTGCGATATTGTGAGATCATTTGTCTGAAGCCCTTAAGCTCTAACGAGCAATTGATTTGTATTACCCTGATAAAGCGCGATGCAGTGGGTTTGTCTAGGGGGGGGGCTGGGGTGATTGTGGTTAAATTACGCATTTATGGGCAAATCAAGCATTCGGTGTGACCCATATGTCACAATTTGCGCTGTGAATTGGAGCGTGCAGCACCAGGCTAAACCGTTAAAATAGTGTGCTTGAGAATTGTGCTCGCGATGGTGGCGACCTAAGGAGGTGGTTTGCGGTGCTGTGCGGCGGGATGAACGCGGAAAAAAAGCCCTTTTGCCGGGTGCAAAAGGGCTTTTGCCAAAGTGCCGCGAGCCCCAACCGCATTCGAACGGCTTGCTTGCCTGCCTGTCTTAAAACTCGACACGTACCATGGCGGTGGCGTTGATCGTGCGCGGCCAATTACCGTCGGCACCAATGTAAGCGTCCGGTCTGACTGCGGTTGCTTTATTCAGCGTTGAAGCGCCAGGGCATGAGGTCTTCAATGCGGTTGGTCTTATGGTCCTGAATGCGTTCGAGAACCCATGTAAGCCAAGCTTCAGG
>JAUIDR010000099.1 GCA_030428565.1 Alphaproteobacteria bacterium | reverse complement strand
GTCCGACCATGCCAACATCAAATCACCTTGACGCTCTGTCTGACGCCCCATCGCCATCTGCATGTCCCCCGTTCAAATCGAGCTGGCAGAGAATCATGCATACGCGACTTCGTCAACGGGCTGCTACCCCGCCGAAAGCCTGTCACCTTTGGCGCTGAATGCTGAGCTTGCGGGCGAAAACCGATTGGCCTCAGAGCGATGGCAAAGCCTTTGCTTGGGCTCTCCAAGTCGCCAACATTTTCACGACAAACTCATCACGAGCTTGCTCAAGGAACAAAGAATCGAGGAAGCTAGCAACGCCTTTACAGCCAACCAGCGACGCTTTGCGAATGCCAAATTTTTGATTCTCGAAGCGCGTATTTTGCAGGCCCAAGGCTGCTATGACGGCGCTCTACAAGTGCTACGGCGCCTTGCCGGTCAATTTGCCAATGATCCCAATATAGAACTGGCGATTGGCCACTGCCTAAGCGAAAGCGGGCAGCACGAAGCTGCCGAGGCCCAGTTTATGGCCTTAGCAGAGCACAAAGATATCGGCGCGCAACAGCTTGAGGCGGAGCTTGCCGCCAACGCCGACCGCGCGCGCCAATATGAGCTTGCCATTGAACGCTGGCAAAAGCTGGTTCACGCTCACCCCGGCTCCATTCGCTACCAGGTCAAGCTTATTGGCGCCCTGTTGAACATGGCCGATACCGCCGCCGCACGAGAACGCTTTCAACAATTCGAAAAGCAGTACCGGGACCTTCCTGTTCGATACAACCTTTTGCTCCATATCATGCAAGCAGACAATGAGGTCGAAAGCGCGCTTGCGATGATCGAAGAAGCCATTGAGCGGGCACAAGGCGCTGGTCAATCTGCAAGGGAGGCTGGAAAACAACCCGTGCAGGTCTTTTCGTCTTTCTTGAAGCGAAAAGCGAACCTACTGAGGCGCTTGCACCAAAACACCGGCGATGCCCACTACTTGATCCGGGAAAGACAGACCTTGCTGCAGGCCCGCGCACTCAAGCACAGTGATCTGGAGTTAGAAATCAAGCTGGTCCATGCCTGCATAGCACTGGGTAATTTCCAAGAAGCCGCGGAACGACAAGAGAAGCTGCCCGTTAGCATGGCTGATGCCCTGTCCAACTTGCGAATTTGGGCCAAAGACCAGGCAGGCGATTTGAAGGGTGCAAAGGCATTGTGGCAAGCCCGCAAACGCCGCCTATACATTCCGCATATTCAGCCCTGCGCGCCTGGCGTTCTGCAGCGCAAAGACGCGCGTGCGCTGCCTGAGACCGGCGATGAAATTCGCTTGTTCACCGCCATTCGCAACGAAGCCTGGCGGCTGCCTTGGTTCTTGGACTACTATCGAGGTTTGGGCGTTGATCGTTTCTTTTTTGTCGATAACGGATCAAGCGACGGCAGCCTCGACTACCTTCTTGAGCAACCAGACGTGCATATTTTCTGGACCGACCAGAGTTACGCCGCCTCCTATTCTGGCATGCAATGGATCAACCACCTCGTCCGCCAGTTCGGGCGCGACGGTTGGGTCATCTACGTGGACGTGGATGAGGCGCTTGTCTACGCAGACATCGAGAACCAGGGCTTGCGTGATCTCACAAGTTACATGGCCGCGCGCGATGAAGAAGCGCTGCCGGGCTTTATGCTGGACATGTTTAGCGCGACCACGCCAAAATCGCCTCCCCCTGGCGAGGCCATTGATTTTGTCGAGAGCTACCCGCTATTTGACCCCAATGTCACGCGCTATCCCTTGGCGAATTGCCCCTATTACTACGTGCGAGGCGGTGCGCGCCGTGCTTATGGCTGGGGCGAGATTTTGACCAAGACCCCACTGGTTCGCGGCGGTCGGGATATCGAATTCCTTATGAGCAGCCACCGCATTTCTCCAGCCCGCTTGAGCGGAGTCTCTGCTGCGCTATTGCACTTCAAGCTTGCGGGCAATTACGGCCAGGAATTCAAGGAAGACCAACGGAACAATAACCGCATGCCAGCGTGCCAGAAGCGCCACCGCCACTACGCGCGCGTGTTACAATCTGACGACGGGCAGCCATCGTTGATAAATGAGGAAACGCTTCGATATCAGGGCAGTAGGCAACTCACTGAGCTTGGATTGATCCAAGCGCCCGCCGACTTCTACCCTGCCGACTTATACCCCACTGATATGAGCTGCGTTGATATTCACCCTGACATACCCATCGCAGCCCAGGGCGACGATGCCGCAATGAAGAAACCCAACAAGCCGTGATATTTCCCATTCGTTCAAAGCCTCAGGACTACAATCTGACCGTATGCTCTGATCCGAAAATCGTCTGGTTTCGCAACGCCAAGGTCGGCACTCGTTCGATTTTGGCGCTACTGGATCAATTGGATGTTACGGTTGACACCACACCGAGCAGTAAGCTGGCCTATAACTCCCGCCGCTACTCAGAGCATCTGAAATTCGCCTTCGTCAGAAATCCATGGGATCGGCTTTTGTCGGGATGGAAAAACAAGATCCGCGGGCAAAACAAACTACAAAATATCATAACCACCGAACAACATGAACAATTTCAGTCATTCGACGTGTTTGCCGATTACATATGTTGCCAAGATCTTGCCAGTTTTAACAACCACTTCCGATTACAATGCCACAACATAAAATACGATGCACTTGATATATTGGGAAGATTTGAAAACTTCAACAACGACATGAAATACATATTAGTGCAAGCGGGCATTTCAGAACCAACAGAAATACCTCACAAAAACAAGAGCAAAAACATTAAATTAAGTGATTTTCGCGAATATTATAGCTACAAAACAAAAGATTTAGTAGAACGCGCTTACAAAGAAGATATCAATATGTTTGGGTATGATTTTGACCAATATTAAGAAAACATCAGCCCCATCCATAGAGTTTGCTTGGCAGAACCCGGGCCTAACCAAGTCAGTGCCGATTAGCGGCCACAACAAGGGGCAGAGAGCATGAACGACATGCAAGACTTTGAGACCCTCTTGGCGAACGGCGATCTCGACGCGGCGGAGCAGCTCTGCTTGACCTTGGCGCAACAAGACCCGCGCGCAGCCGAGCCCCGCCTCGGGCTCGTAAAAATCAGCCGCATCCGTCGTGACATGCTCGAGCTGAAGGCGCGCCTTGAACGCTATTTGGCGCTTCGTCCTCAGGCCATTGACGCCTGGGCCAACCTGCTTCACATCCGCGGCAAGCACGGCGATTTAGCGGGCGCGCGCGCAGAGCTTCCCGCCCTTGAGGCCCTCTATCTCAGCAAAGAATTTGATCGCCTAGCGGGCCAACGCCTTTTGGATTTGCTGCAATTTAGCCTGACCGGCTCTGACCGGCGCCAAGCACTTGTTCGACTACGCGAGCGCGTCGCTATCCTGGAAAAAAGGGCGCGACCGACCCTCGCTTCACGCCTTGCAGCACGCATAAGCCCGCTGAAAAGGCGGTCGGCCCGCCCAAAAACGCCGAGTTTGGATACCCCCGAGCAGCTAAAGGCCCTGCTTGCCAGCCTGCATCTGGCATTGAAAGACTACGAGGCTTTTCACGCGGTTGTAGCTGCATTGCCAGATAAAGGGACCAGCGGGCAGATCTTCAAGAAACTCAAATGGGTCGATTCCAAAGTCGCGCACCAGCCCTTTCCTGACAACAAGGCCGAAAAGATTATCGCACTTGGTCTCAGCCGGACGGGCACGACCTCACTCAACGCGGCGCTCAATCAGCTTGGCATCCATGCTATTCATTGGATAAACCCTCTGACGCGCGCCGTCATAGAGCCAGACGACATCCCTTTGTTCGATGGTTTTACCGACATTTCGGCCGCGCATGATTTCGAAGCGCTCTATCACGCCTACCCAAACGCCAAATTCATCCTAACGACCCGAGACCCGCAGTCCTGGGAGCGGTCGGTTCGTGCGCATTACAAAGCAAACTATGGTAGCGAAGACCTGGCCGAACTGCGCCTTCATGCCCTCTATAGTGACAAAGAAAGCCGCTCGAGCCAGGTTTTCTGGGCGATTTATGGCCAGCATGATAGCTGGCAAGACGCCTATCAGGCCCATCATCAGCGCGTCCGCTCTTTCTTCGCCGACAAGCCCTGCGATCGCTTCTTGGAATTGGCGATCACCGAAGGACAAGGTTTTAAGGAACTCTGCCGCTTTTTGAAAATGCAGGCGCCAGAACGCCCCTTTCCAAACGTCAATGCGCGCATCAAGACCCGAGAAGCCACAACAGAACGTAGGTTAAAATGACAAGGGACAAGCAAACTGGCGGCGGCGCGCGTCCCGAACACGCCAGGATACCTCTTATGAGGCGCGCGCGCAGACGATTAGCCAAGGGCGTTTATAGGGCTGTTCGCTGGTGGCCACGAGCCTTTTACTCGTCGCGTCTCTCGGCCAGGGTCGTGGCCCCGCTCTCGATTCTGCTCGCCCGACAGCTCATGGCAGAACGGCGATATAGCTTTGCGGCGGCCTGCTTACAGCAAGCCCTGCGCCTTCAGCCTCGCAATGCAACGCTGCTGCACTTGGCCGCCAAAGCCCACACCCTTGATGAAAACTTCACCTATGCCAGCCTTTTGTGGCGCGGCCTGGCAGAACGATTTCCAGCTCGCTATGGCAAGGAAGAAAAACATCAACACGCCTTTTGCTTGCGACGATCTATGGCCCTCGACGAGGCGGAACGGCTTTATCAGGAGTTAGATGAGACCTGCAAACACAAGCCCTGGGGTATAGAGCGACAATCTGGATGAGAGTTGTGCGTCAATCAGGATGATAGTCCTTGGTCGCGACGTTTGTGATGGTGGCGGGTTTTCGCGACACCATCAAGGTTTTTATTGATTTTGATTGTCGCGG
>JAUIDR010000098.1 GCA_030428565.1 Alphaproteobacteria bacterium | reverse complement strand
TGGGCGGCGTTGGGGCCGGTTTTGGCTCGGGAGCTGGTTCGGGGGCCTGCGGGGTTACCGCCTGGGCTGCCTCTTGGGCCGCCGCCTGCTCCTCGGCAAGGCGGGCGGCCTCTCGGCTGGGATAGGGCAGTCCGTTCGGCATCATCGGCCAGGGATCTTCGCCAGGCTCGATGTCGGGAGCGTCGTCCAGCTCCTCGTCCCAGGGCTGGTCGCTTGGCCAATCCGGCCCCGCCCCGGGCCACTCGGCTTCCTGGTCGTCGCCCAGGCCTCCCTCGGGATCGCTGGCAGCTTGGCTGGTTGCTCGACCCAGGTCTGGCTCTGGAAGGGCTGCGGTCTGGCTGCTGGCATCCTGCCCCGCTGTCCGCTCCGCGCTCCCCCCAACAAAACCAAAATCAAAATCACCCTCCCCCCTCACGTCCTCGCCGTCTGGCAGGTCGTTGGCCTTGGGGGGGCTTTGGGGGGGAGTGGGTTTAGTTAACTGGGTCTTATTAGGGTGCAAATTTTGCACGTCGGTTTGGTCGTTTTTTGCACATCGGTTTTGACCGACCTGCAAACTTTGCACGTCGCGCGGTTGCTGGGTTTTGGCTTCGCGTGTCGTGTTTTGCACGTCGCATAACTCCGCGACCTGCAAATTTTGCTCATCGCTAGAAATATGGGTTTTGCGACCGACGTGCAGATTTTGCTCATCGCGTGGCGTAGCGACGTGCAAATTCTGCTCATCCTGATTTTCTGCGACGTGCAAATTCTGCTCATCGCGTGATTGCTGGCTTTGCTCATAGCGAAGCGTGGTGTTGGCAACTTCTCGGAGATCAGCGACCGTATAGAGGTTCGAGGTCTTGCCGCGCTTGGCGACCTGCCGCTTGGTGACCTGGATCAATCTCAACTCAGCAAGCTGCACGATGGCCTGATCGACCGACCGGAGCGACAGGCATGTCTTTTCGGCCAGGGTTTCGCGAGAGGGCCAGCAGGCCCCCTGCGCATTGGCGTAGCTCGCCAGGATCAGCAAAACTCTCAGCGTGTTGCCAGTCAGGCGTGGGTCAGAGAGAACGACGAAAGGGGCTGGCGTCCACCAGGACGCCTTGTCCCGCTCGCCATGGTCCAGACCTACGCGATACCCTTCAAGAAAGTCTTGGGAGTGCTCGCTCATCGCTCCCCCCCCACCTTGCAAGGCACGGTGTGCAACCTGAACCGCGTTTTTCCGTCGGGGTGGCGTGTCTGTTTGTCCAGCCAACCGCCTGCAATCAGCTCTGCCTCAGCAGCCACAAACGCATCCAACCCCTCGCAGTAAGCGGCAAGCTCGTCAGTGCAATATTCCCAATCTGCTGGCTTAGATGCGAGCTTGGCATATAAGCCAAACGCTTCGCAGCTTAAACTTGGGTCGTCGAAAATGGCTGTAGGGATAAAAACCAAGGCACTCATCGCTCGCCCTCCTCGGCCTGGCAAAGCCTGAACTCATTGGCGCGCCGGATCGCTTCCTGCCCAGCCAAGAGCTCGTCAGCCAAAGGCTGGGTCTTGCTGTCCATGCGATCCAGCCAGAGCTCAATCGATGCGCAGATCACCATGCACTCTTCGAGCGCACCGTTGCTCATGTGGGCGTCGAGACGCCTGTACAGCATATTGCTCAGAACGCGGATGCTAGCATTGGCCTCTTCCAGCCAGATAATCCCGCTCATGCCTGGCCTCCATCGAACAGAGGCAGGCCGCCCAGCTCCTTTTGCAGCCGATCCAGGCCCTTCGGCGTTACTAGGCAGATGGTGGTTGCCACCCGGCCCTTGTCGGGGTGCATGAAGCTGGTCAGCTTGGTATCCAACAGGCCCTGCTTGAGCTTGTCCTGGCGCGCGGTCAGCCGGCCATCGACCCGATAGACCCACTTCTTGTCCTGCAGGTAGTCCCACAGCGCCTTGGGGCCAATCCCGATGGTCTTGGCGGCGATCCGAACCTGGACCGCGTTGCCTGCCTCCATCACCTGGTCGTAAAAGCTGGCCTTGGGCTCCATGACCTGCCTCTGGGCTTCCAGCTCCTTGACCTTGGCCTCTTCGATCTGGGCGCGCTCGTATTCGGCGGCCCATGCCTTGGCCGCCTCGGCGGGGTTGGTAAAGTCCGGCAAGGCGGGCGAGCGCTCGCGCAGGCGACGCTCGCACTCGATGAAGTATTTGCGCGCCAGCTTGCCTTTGTCGTTGCGCTCCAGCATGGCCAGCTCTTTGGCCATGTCGAGCGTCAGCCAGTATTCGACGGCGGGCCTGCCGCCTTGGGGGTTTTTGCCAGTTTTGGCAAATACTACAAAGTCCTGATTTTCTTGGAAATTATAGGCCTCGATGCGATCCTTGATCCAGTGCGCGAACATCTTGCCAACCTCCAGGAAGGCATGCAATTCGCGGGCATGGACCGTCTGCACGGTCTGGCCGTCGATGGTCGCTTGATCGAGAGGGATAAGGGCCTGGTTCTGGGCAGGCGCACCCATTGGCTGGCTCAGCATGACGAGCAACCTCCTGTGAGAAGTGGGGCTCGGTACACGTCGCCAAACGGGTGGCCGAGCAACAACAGGTTGGCGAACCGGTTCACAGGGACCGGCAGAGCAAAGCTCTCCCATTGCGCTCGACCATAGAAAAACCGCGTGCAAACGAATTGCGGCGCGGTTTTTGAGCGCCTGTGAAACATCGGGTCGCCAAACCCGGCATGCCCTTTTTCGACATGCAAACGCAGAATGCCGCGTTTTTCTTTCCGGCGCAATAAGCTTGAGGTTGCAGAGCGCGCGGCATGGCATGCCCGCGCGAGCGAAGGCGAACCCATGTTGCTAAGGACAGATTTGTGGACTAGGTTTGCAACCATAGGTGTGCCGAAAGCTGAACGCGGGCGACGCGCCAAAACACAATCGGTACGAGGAGATGCCCCATGTCGATCAAAACAACACTCATGGCAGCTGCAATTGCGGTCGCTAGCGGCCAGGCGTTTGCTATGAGCGACCTGGAATACCTGGTCGAAGGCCCTGCCATCGCCAAAGCGATTGCCATCCAAGAAGAATGCGGAATCGCAATCGATGATGACCAACTGCTCGCGTTCATCTCTGATCACTTTGCCGACAAAGAAGCGCAGCTTTTGTCGATGCTCGATTTTGAAATCGAGATGGCAAAAGACAGTTTCAGCGAAGCGTCTGCTTTGCAGAAGAAGGTCGAGTGCCGTGCTGCCAATGCCTACTTTGAGAAAGCTGGGGCTCTGAAATAGCTGACGCATTACGCAGCCCCCAACAAGCGGTCATTGATCGCCATAAGGTCTCGCAGCGAGATGCCGGCGTTCTGCAGCTCTGGCGTCTCGGACAAGATGAGGGCTCTGTTAAGAGGGATGCCGCGGGTTACCCAAAGCGACACGGCGGTCCTAGAAACGCCGCAAAGGCGAGCGACGTAAACCTGGGACGGGAAAAGGGAGAGGATGTCTTTTACAGTTTGCATACATCGCATTTACCCTCCGTTAACATAGCTGTCAATTACGCAGCGTAAACATATTTTGATTGACAGATGACAACAGCAGCAGAGCGCCTCATCAAAGCGCGGACAGACGCAGGCTATTCGAACGCCAGGCAGGCGGCGGAAGCCAATGGCTGGCCCTATATGAGTTACTACACACACGAAACGGGTCGCCGGGATATCTCTGTGGATGCCGCACGTCGCTACGCAGAAGCCTACGGGGTCGATGCTGCGTGGTTGCTGCTAGGCGAGGCGCGTTACGCACCCAAACCCAGCAACGCGACCAAAGACACAAACAAGCAGTCTGCCCGCACTGAAGTCCATATCGTCGGGACGGTTGCGGCAGGCGTCTGGCATGAAGGGGAAGCCATAGACGGAGAAACAGCCGTCTATAATGGGCACTTGCCCGCCCAAACAAAGGCTTACAAAGTGCAGGGTGACTCCATGGACGAGATCATCCCCGATGGCAGCATTGTCTTCGCGGCCCCCGTAGACATGGCAAGTCTTGCCGGTGGCAGCCTTGTGATCGTCAAGCGCATTTCTGTCGACGGGACGTACGAGTACACGCTCAAAGAGTTGCATCGCACCGAAGCTGGGTCGATCGTACTGACGCCGCGATCGCGAAACAAAGAACACCTGCCAATCCTCGTCGACAAACAAAGCGACGGCGCAACGATAAAGCTGTGCGGCAAGGTCGTCGCTTGGCAGACACCAGCGCTCACCTAAAATATTTTCACGCAGTAAATCCTTTGCATTCAAACCCATGCGCGTTGACGCATGGGTTTTGGTGTTAACGCTGCGTAAATTTTTCTTGCAAACCCTCAATATTTGCGTTTTGTAAACAAGCGTCCCAAGCGGACAGCCCTTGTTTGCCTAACCTCGCCCCGGCCTCGGTCGGGGCACCTTTTTGGGGATTTCAGCATGTTCATTCAATCCGGCATGGCCGCCATTCAGGTCAAGATCCCGGCCAAGCCAACACCCACCGCAACGCTCGCCAGCGTCTACCGTTTCGGGCCGGAAGCCCTCATTCGCGCCCTGCCCTTTACAGCGCCGATCAAGCTCCACCTGGCGCGCAAATTTGCCCGCCTCTTCCTGCTGCAGCTGGCAGACTATCAGCACATGATCGCCCAAGAGTGCGACCGCAGCCAGGTGCTGAGCCAGATCGTCCGCGAGGCCATCCACGCCATCAAGCACAACGGCATGACCCCGGAGCTCAACAAAGCGCTCGGACGCCAGCTGCGTGCCATCTGGCGCAACCATTCCAGCCGCAACCGCTGCATCATGTCAGCCCGACGCCTGGCCCTTAAGGCGCTTGATACCTGCCCCATCGCCGACGCCCTGATGATGCTTGAGATCGACGATCAGGACGGCATAGCCCCCTGCGAGAGCCACCTGCACGCCCTTGTCGGCATTGCCCTGGCCAATACCGGCTGCCAGCTTT
>JAUIDR010000037.1 GCA_030428565.1 Alphaproteobacteria bacterium | reverse complement strand
ATGCAATTTTGACGTTCTTTCGCGAAACTCTTCCGAGCAAATGGAGAACGTTTCGCGACAAGGTGTCGGACAACTTCCGCATTATGTCACACGGTAGCTTCCGGATTTTGGAGTGACGGCGGTATAGGAGCGCGGGCGCCAGCCCAAAGGGCCCTTTTGGCGGCGCATGCTGCGACCCTTGCGAGTCTTGACAGATGGGGGCTGCAAAAGCTAGCAACGGCCTGATTGATAAGCCATAATCGCGCCTGCGACTAACGGATGGACCTTTGTTGGGGAATTGGCAGATCCATCAGGGCAGATCCATCCAGGGCGATCGGGGCAACGCTGGCGTGCCAACAGGCTCTAATCGCAGATTGATAACACCGCTACTAGCGTTGATGGGCGCAAAATCCGCCAAGCGCAAGGTTCGGACAAAGGGAGGGGAAAAGCGATGGAAACGAACCCCAACTTGAACCCAGAGTCCCATGATGCGGTCATCCTAGATTCTCAAAATGCGGTCCTGGCTCCCATCGGACAAGCGCCTGCCGAACTGATAATTCCCGAGTTGCGGGCGGCGATCAAATCTGGCGATGCGGCCGCGTTAACAGCGATCCGCAGCGGGCTACACCCTGCGGATATTGCCGATTCCTTGGAGTACTTGAGCCGGGACGAGCGCCTGTCGCTCTTTTTGACACAGCCCAGCTACATTCATTCCGACATCCTTACCGAGCTTGAAGAATCGGTCCGTCAGGAGCTGTTGCCTCAGTTGCCTCCGCAGCGGGTGGCTCGGGCACTAATCGAGCTGGATTCAGACGACCAGATCGACATGATCGAGGATCTGGAGGACGAGGAAAAAGAGCAAATCTTGGCGGCAATTCCGCTGGCCGAGCGCCGCCGTCTCATCAAATCTTTGACCTTCCCCGAATACTCGGTCGGTCGTTTGATGGCGCGCGAGTTTGTGGCGCTGCCTCAGTCCTGGAGCGTCGGCCAAGCCATTGACTATATGCGCGCTTCGGCCAATCTGCCGGACGACTTCTATGATCTCTATTTGACCGACAGCGCGTTTCAGCCAACTGGCAAGCTGCCGCTGGCGCGCTTGTTGCGTGAGCGGCGTGACCGCAAGCTTTGCGATATCTGCGAGGTGGTTTTTCAGACCTACGAACCGGACGAAGACCAGGAAGAATTGGCCTACCAGTTCCGCAAGTACTCCTTGATGACGGCCCCGGTCGTCGATGGCGAGACCGGCCGGTTGATCGGTATCGTGACCGCCGACGACGTTATCGACGTTATCGACGAAGAAGCCGAAGACGATATGTTGAAATTGGCGGGTCTATCGGGTGATAGCGACGTGTTCGCAAGCTCGCTCAATACCGCGCGCACGCGCTTTGCTTGGCTTTTGGTCAACTTGGGCACGGCGGTGCTGGCTTCCGGCGTAATCGCTCTATTCGAAGCCTCCATCCAGTCGCTGGTCGCGCTGGCAGTCTTGATGCCTATCGTGGCCTCGATGGGGGGCAACGCGGGCACTCAGACCCTAACCGTGGTGGTGCGCGCGCTGGCAACCAAAGATATTACCAACGCGACGCAATGGCGCTTCTTATTAAAGGAGCTGACGGTCGGTACGATCAACGGCCTGGCCTTTGCCGTCATTGCGGCGGGCTTTACTTATGCGTGGAAGCAGGATCTTGGGCTCTCGTTGGTCATCGCGACTGCCATGATTGCCAATCTTTTGATCGCGGCCTTCAGCGGAACCCTGATTCCGTTAGCGCTCGAGCGGCTGCACATCGATCCCGCCAACGCTTCGGGGGTCTTCCTTACGACCGTGACCGACGTGATCGGGTTCTTGGCTTTCTTGGGCCTGGCGTCGGCCTTTTTGCTATAGGCCACCTTTCGGCCCCTGGGTTTTTCACCAATCGAGGTGCAGCTTTTTAAGCGGCGACTCTTTAGGGGGGCTGATCGTTCTAAATGTATTTCAAAGCGCTTTGAAAATCCGATGCGAACAAAATTGCGATATTAACCATCTGAAAAATAGCAATTATCAATGAAGATGTTCTTCTTTGTCTGTAAAGGCATTTACGGCGCCTTCAAAGCGCTATAAAAGGGGCGTCCAACCCAATTTCATTGAGACATACCATGACGGCTTGGTGGCACAACGCTCTGATTTATCAAGTTTACCCGCGTTCGTTTAACGACAGTAACGGCGATGGTCTAGGCGATTTGCCGGGCATTACGGCCAAGCTGGATTACATTGCCGATCTGGGCGCTGATGCGGTTTGGGTCTCGCCGTTTTTTGCCTCGCCGCAAAAAGATTTCGGCTACGATGTGTCGGACTACCGGGCCATTCACCCTGATTATGGCACCATGGCCGATTTCGATGATCTGTTGGAAGGGTGTCACGAACGCGGCCTCAAACTGATGATTGATGTGGTGGCCGCGCATTGTTCGGACCAGCATGAGTGGTTCCAAGAGAGCAGCCAGTCGCGCGACAATCCCAAAGCCGATTGGTTCGTTTGGGTCGATCCCAAGCCCGACGGCACCGCACCGACCAACTGGTTGTCATTCTTTGGTGGTCAGGCCTGGTCGTGGGAGCCCCGTCGCCAGCAATACTATCTGCACAATTTCCTAAAAGAGCAGCCCAACCTTAACTACGCCAATCCCGAGGTTGTGGAGGCGATGTTGGACGTAGCGCGCTTTTGGTTTGACAAGGGTGTCGATGGCTTCCGCCTTGATGCAATCCATACCTTGAAAGGCGATCGGGAGTTGATCGACAATTTGCCGGTTGAAGATTTCGTTTTGGGCGACATGCCCCAAGATAAGCAGCCCTTCTTCCGTCAGCGTCATGACACCGGGCAGCTCAACCAGCCCGCGATCCAGAACTTCACGCAGCGCCTGCGCGCGCTGGCTGACACCTACGGCGACCGCTTTTTAATGGGCGAAGTCCACGGTGAAGACTATATGGCTGTCTCTGATACCTTCACGCAGCCGGGCCGATTGCACGCGACCTACAACTTTGGCCTTTTGAGCTGGCACGGTCTGACGCCCGAGGAAATGGGCGAGGCGCTAGGTCAGGCACACCGCCATTTTGGCGCCAGCCAGCGCCTGACCTTTGCCTTATCGAACCATGACGTGCCGCGCTCGGTCTCCCGCATGGCGCGCGCCAACAAAGTCGCGATGGAAGATCAAGCCGATTTGCAGGTCATGCTGACACAAATGCAGACGGCTCTGTTCAGCTCAAATTGTATCTACCAGGGCGAAGAGTTGGGGTTCGAAGACAGCGATCAATTGGCGCGCGAGGATCTGCAAGACCCTTGGGGCATTGAGTTTTATCCGGCCTTTATGGGAAGGGACACATGCCGAACGCCGATGGCTTGGCAATCGACCGCTGATAACGGTGGCTTTTCTAGCGGTAAGCCTTGGCTGCCGATCAATGGTCGCCACCAAGCCAAGGCCGCTGATACCCAGGTTGGGCGTCAGGGCTCGGTCTTTGAGCGCACGAAAGAACACCTGGCCTGGCGCAAACAGCAACCAGCTTTGCTGGAAGGTGACTTTGCGCTGTTGGATAGCCCCGAAGATGTGCTGGTCTTTAAGCGCAGCTGTGCCAAGCAGACGCTGATCTGCGCGTTTAATTTCACGAACACCGCCGTGACGGTCGAAGGGCAAAGCGTGGCTCCCTACGGCGCGGCCTTCATCGAGGCAGGCTAGGGGCGCCAGCATCTAGAGCGCTGCCAGGGCCTGGCTCCACCGCAGCGCGAACTTAGGCCGGGCTTGGGCCGTGCTATAGGGCGAAATCAGCGCGGGCCTCATTGGCGCGCCTGATCGCGCTACTGGCGGCATGACTTGCCGCGCGACGGTTGCAGGCGCAGAGGCGAGCGGGGCCAGGCGTCTCCCTGGACCGCCGAAAAAGGCCAATAAGGCAGTTTTTGGGCAAATACGATTGTGGTTTGATTTCGCGCGCTACTTGAGGTAGAGTTATGGCATTTCAAAGATGACATTGGGAAATCGCCATGCGCTCGATCGCGCTGCTTCTCGCATCAAGCATTTTACTCGTCGGATGCCAAAATTCGGGCGTCACATTATCAAACCCACTGGCCGAGACCGCAATAGCGAAAAATTTCGGCAAGCACTTTAAGCGTAGCCCTGAAGGCGCGGCTGTGATTGAAAAGCTGCGTGCTTCTGATTGGCGCTTGCAAGAAGGGGCCGAGGCAACAGCTTCGCGTGGCTATCGCGCCAAACTCAAAGGTCAGAGCGATACCACGGCCGAGACGATGGCGCTGGCCGCTGGGTCCGGGCAGCCTGGCGGAGCGGCTCATGCTGCGCTGAATAGCAGTAACCAGACTGCTGCAGCCGGGGACGCTCAGTTTCTCGCCATGAACGGATCGCTGGCCGCACCGCCGCGCTTTCGCGCTGAGACGGGCAGGGCGGTGACGCATTTCCATAACCTGCTGGTCACGACCACTGGCATGACGCTTTACACGTTCAGCGGCGACCTGCGAAATACGCCGCGTTGTGTCGATGCCTGCAACCTGCGCTTTCAGCCTTATCTGGTCCAGCCCAACGCGCCGACCTACCACGAATACGGCCACGCGCTGCGCCCGGAAGGCTACCATCAATGGGCGGTCAAGGATCAGCCGCTCTACACCTTTATCGGCGATGCAAAGCCAGGCGACCGCAACGCCGAAGGCCTAGAAGGGCGCTGGTACGCGGTCCCGTATCCATTCGAGGGCGGTTCGCCGATCGTCGGTCTAGAGGCACACATGCCGAACGCGCCCAAAACCGCCTCCGCACCGATCATCCCAAGCCTTGCCAGCCCGCCGGCCATGGGGCCCGCTGTTCAGGGCTTGCCAGGGCAAGCCTTGGGCGGTGTCGGCGCTGTACCCGTGACACCGGCAGGCTTCCCGGCGGATACGCAGTTCTCGCCCATACCGCAAAGCAGCCCCGCCAGCGCGCCTGTCGCGCCGGTCCTGCAACAAAGCCAAGCACCGGCGACGCCCGTTCCCCCTTGGCCGCGCTCAGCGGAGGGATTGCCGGTCGCGCAACCCTTCTACAAGCAATAGCCAACAGCGTTAGCGATTGCAGGCGAGGACAGCTGCGGACGCCCCACAACGCCCCCTGCCAGATCTTAAAGCCCGAGCCGCTTGAAGCGCGCTTGGGCTTCTTATTGCGAGCAATACGTAATGAAGGCGTTGAATGTTACGCGCGGTTTGGCCTGGTCCGCAGCAAGTGGCCGGAGCATCGCAGCCAAGCGCTCGCTCTACTGCCTTGTTTTTAATTGCTAAACCTTGCTCATAGTCGTCGACCTAGCGCAAGCCGCAAACAAGTGGCCACACGAGCGAGCAAGGACTTGCGTCAGTTTCAGACAGCTAGTGCGGATGGGCTGTTGCTACACCAGCGCCCGGCGCTCTAGGTATCGCCCCAAGGCCCGATATCGATGAGGTGCCCGCGTTTTCGCATGGCGGCACGTCGCTGCCTTGGCCTGGTCGCTTCACTGGCCTATAAGCCCGGCTAGAGCTGGACGAAATTTGTGGTGCCTCAAAATCCTTGCGGCCGCTACCGCCCGATTACCTATGCAAACATCAAGGGGAACAGATTCATGCGCGATTTTCACAGTCCGGGGCGCTCCGCACTCTACGCGACCAAAGCGGCTGTATCGACCTCGCACCCCTTGTCGAGTTCAGCGGCCCTGCAAGTCCTCAACGAAGGTGGCAATGCTGTGGATGCAGCCATCACGGCTTGTGCCGTGCAGGCGGTTGTCGAGCCACAGTCGACCGGCATCGGCGGCGACTGCTTTGCGCTGGTGGCCCTAAAGGGGCAAACGCCGGTTCTGGGCCTCAACGGTTCGGGCCGAGCGCCCATGGCGGCGGACGCGCAGTCTTTGCTGGATCAGGGCATGACCCACATTCCGCGGCGTTCCCCCCATGCTGTGACCGTGCCCGGCGCTATCGACGCGTGGCAGCGATTGTTGGAAGAACACGGGACTTGGAGCCTTGCCCGTTGTTTACAGCCAGCGATCCACTACGCGCATGACGGCTACATCGTTGCTGACCGCGTGAACCTGGATTGGCAGACCCAGGTCGCTTTTTTGCGCGAAGACCCGATCGCGGCGGCGATGTTGTTGGTTGCCGATGAGGCGCCCCACATCGGCAGCCGCGTGCGCCACCCAGAGTTGGGCAAGACGCTGGAGACCATTGCTAGCCAAGGTGCGCGCGCGTTCTATGAAGGGCCTTTGGCCGATAGCATGGTTGACTTCCTACGCGAACGCGGCGGCCTGCACAGCGCTGAGGACTTCGCCAAGGCCGAGGCCGAGTGGGTCCAGCCTATCGCGAGCGATTACAACGGCCGCCAGGTCTGGCAGATCCCCCCAAATGGGCAAGGGATGGTCGCGCTCATCATGCTTAATATCATGGAAGGCTTTGAGAATGAGGGGCTAGAGCCGCTGTCGCCGGTGCGCCTACATCGCGAGATTGAAGCTGCGCGCTGGGCCTACGCGACCCGCGATCGCTATTTGGGACAGCAGACCGAACTGCCGCTCGAGTGGTTGTTGTCAAAAGACTACGCCGCCGAGTGTCGCGCGAAAATCGAGGACTTTCATGCCAGCGAGCCGCTGCCGGTCATCGACCCCGGCTACACCCAGCATAAGGATACGGTCTACATCTCGGTCGTCGATGAACAACGTAACGCCGTCAGCCTTATCAATTCGACCTTCAGCGCATTTGGCTCGGGTCTGATTTGCCCCAAGACCGGGGTGAATTTCCAAAATCGCGGCCAATCCTTCACCTTGCAGCCTGGCCATATCAATGCTCTAGAGGGCGGCAAGCGGCCTATGCACACCATCATTCCAGGCATGGTGAGCCAGGGCAAGCGCGTCACCCATTGCTATGGCGTCATGGGCGGGCACTATCAACCGCTGGGCCATATGCACGTCCTGACCAACATGTTTGATTTCGGCCTGGACCCGCAGGCAGCTTTGGATCTGCCCCGTCTTATGGCGGCGGCCAGCGGCGCGGTCGAAATTGAGCGCGGCATTCCAGAGTCGGCCCGCAAGGCGCTGAGCGACATTGGCCATGAGCTGGATGAGGTCGAGTTGGCCATAGGTGGCGGCCAAGTCATCGCGATTGACCACGAGCGCGGCAGCCTGATTGCTGGTTCAGATCCGCGCAAGGACGGTCAAGCTGTCGGGCTTTAGCGGCGATCTAGCGGCTAAAAGCAATTCGGCCAAGGGGTCTTGCTGGCGCCCGGAAAATAGACCCGCGCGTGCCCGTTGGTCAGCATAATTGAGGTGATGGAGCGCCCATCCAAAGTGCGCGCGTCGGCCAGCCATCGCTTTCCGATCCGCTCTTGGATCCGCACCTCGACAAGGTAGTCCGAGGCGGCTAGGACCTGGTTCAGCGCTTGCGCCGCCGCGGCGGCGCGCCTTGGACAGGCGGTGGCGCCATATTTTTCCGGCGTATCAATACCTGCGATGCGAAGGCGTCGCGCGAAGGGGCTCCAGCCGCTGAGTGGGCGCACATCAAATGTATCACCATCCACGATGCGTGAAACGCTGGCCACATAGACGTCTTGCGGCACGCGCGCGGTCGCGACTTCAGCAAAGATCCGGCTGGGAATGTCGGTAAAGGCGGTGAGCCCGCCCAGTGATAGTGCCAGTAACAGCCCCAGGCGACCGCCAAAAATGCCCCAGAACATGCGCCAGAAAAGCGAGAAAACGAGGCCGAATAAAAGGCGGCGGAGTAAGAACATAACTATTGACACTAAAATAAGAATTTAGCGAACATTGATCGAACATATTGGCCTAAGTGTGACGAGTCGCACCCCGTAAACGGAAATTTGTGGCTGCGCCATCAAATTTTATCCACAATTGCAGGCTAGCACTGTCGGTAATTATAAATAAGTGGGCGAATTTTTATCGCTCACATTACGGATTTTTTTGAACAGGCTTGCCAAGCAGCTCAGCGGTGAACCAGCATTTTTGGTTCCGAGCGGCGAGCCCCATTTGACGGAAGAGCTATTATGGCTAAGGGGTTGCGTATTTCGCCCATGGTCGGAGTCTTTTTATCTTTGACTTGGACCGCCTTTTTCTTCAGCTACGCCTTGTTTTCAGGAGCGGCCGCGACCTTGCTTCAGGCCAGCTTGCCTGAAATCTGCATGGTCATCGTCGGCTTTGCGCTGCCACTAATGGCCTTGCGCAGCCTGACCAAGGGCCGCTCGAGCGCGGTCGTCGCTGCCGATGGGGGCGTGTCGCAAGAGCAGTTCGAAACCTTGAGCCAGCAGATTGATGCGCTCAAGCGCGTGCAATTGCTGCCGGAAAATACCGACAATCACATCAAAGCCATCACCAAAGCGTTCCGCAGCGAAGCCAAGGGCTTTGAAGCGTCGTGCAAGTCCCTGGCCGAGACCTTGACCAAGATGAACGGTGACATCGACGCCGGTCGTGCCAAGGTCGAAGCCCTGGGCGGCAGCCTGGACGCGCAGAACGACAAGCTGAGCCAAGGCCTTGCTAATCAAGCTAAAGCCTTGGAGAGCAACAAGAAAAGCGCCGACGAACTGTTGACGAGTTTGGAGGCGGCGACCGAGAAAAGCCGCGAAGCCAGCAGCGAGGTCATCGACCGTTTAGCAGATCCCATCAAGTTGGTCGAAGAGCGCATTCAAAAGAGCGCCGGTGAGATGGCCAGCCTGATCCAGAGCCTAGAGACCCAGTTGGACGAGGCCGCTGAGGGCTTTGAAGCCGCACAGGCTCTGTCTGCTGAGACCAAGCAGGCGGTGTCCTACCACAGCCAAGAGCTGGGCGCAGTGGTCAGTCACACCAATCAGCAACTCGCGCACCTGGGTGCGAACTTGCCCAAGCAAATCGACTCCATCGAAAAGCTGGGCGCCACCGCCGCCAAGAAGTCGGCCGAGTTGGAGGATGGCTTGAGCCGCCACTTGCACGCCGCTGTTGACACCGCCTCAGCCATGGCAGAGCGCAGCCAGTCGATGCAGCAGACCTTCGCACAGCAGGCCCAGCAGTTGGACCAACTGGCTGGCATGCTGGATGAACTATCCAAAGGCGCGGCCAAGGGCATTGCTAAAGACCTGCAAGGGCTGATCGCTGAATCACAAAAAGCCGCTAATCTGCTGGGCCAGACCAGCCAGTCAGCGCGCGGCATGATGCAGTCGGTCTTTGATCGTCAAAACGACTTGGCTGCTCAGATGATGCACGAGTTGAACGGCCGCTTAGAGCGTATCTCGGCCAATGTGCGCGAGAGCTTCTCAGGCGCCGAGTACGACGCCAGCCGCTTGGAAGAAGCTTTGGCGAGCATGGCAGAGCGCATGACCCATAGCATTGCACAGTCTAGCGAAGAGATCATCCTGGGCCTCGAACAGCGAATGGGCGGCCTGCGCGAGCAGAGCGATTACGTGGGCGCCAGCTTGATGACCCACACCCAAGAGGCCACCAAAGCCATGGATCTGCGCCTGATGGGCTTCGACAAGCGCCGCAAGCAGCTGGATCAGCATTTGAGCGGGCTGACCGAGGATATGGCCGGCCAAATCGAATCGCAGATGGGTGAAGTCATCGCCATGATTGGCGAGAAGATGCACGCCGTTGGTGGTGAAATTGAAACACTGCGCCGTACTTTGCAGCAAGTCGATCAGGTCAATCAGCAAGCGATTGACGCAGCAGCCGATGCCTGGTTCCACAAGCTGCGCAACGCGACCGATCAGGTGTTGGGCGCCGCCGAACAGGCCTTAAGCGAATTCGAAAGCGAGGTCTCGCAGTCGGCTTATCGCGTCAGCCACGCCGTCGAGCAGCAGACCGAAGTTGCCGCGCGTCAGAGCGAACACCTGGCGGACCGTGCAGCCGAGCGCGTCTCTGCCCGTCTGGTCAATCTGTTCGATACTGTTGAGGAGCGTGCGCGCATCACCGAAGAATCGGTAGCCCGCACCGAGGCTGGCATGCGCGAGGGCATCGACAAGGTCGCCGAAGATATGCGCCGCCTGTTGAACAGCTTCGCCGTCGATATGTCTGAAGCCAGCGATACCGCGATTTCTAAATTGATCGCCCAAGGCCGCGAGGTGCCAGAGTTGGCAGAGCGCATGGCCACCAGTGCCCAAGAAGCGCTGTCGGTTCTTAAGCAGACCGGCGAGTCCTATGGGGCGCAGCGTCAGCAAATTCGCTCGATCATTCAAGAGCTAGAAGAGATGGCGGGCCGGATCGAGCGCCGTGTTACCGCGGTTGATGAGCAAGTCGATCGTGTTGGCGACAACTTGGACAGCCAGGCCGAGACGGTGCAGACGCAGGTCAATCAGTTGCAGTCGCTACTTTCCAGCTTCCACGCGACAGGTGGTGAGCTGACCCGCGCCATCGAAGAACGCGCGGCAATGCTGGCTGAATCGACCGATCAGACCGGTAAAGTGGTTGATCATGTCGAAGACCGCCTGCGCACGCTGGCTCAGGTCGCGACCAGCCACCTGGAGACCGCGCACAAGTTCGCCGTGGACGTCAGCAATGAAGCCGAAGATGATCTGCTGCGCTTGGATCACCTGAGCAAGGAGACCTTCGAGCGTTGGTCGGCCACCCGTGAAAACATGGGGGCCTCTCTGTCAGAAGTCAGCGCACAGGTCGCCGACCTCAACACCACGCTTGAAAACATGGCGGCGGTCGCTGACCAGCAGTCTGCTAAGCTCTCTGCCCAATCGGAAGAGGCGCAAGCACGGGCGCAGCATCTGATAGATGCGCTCAATGAGGGCCAAAAGTCATCCTTCTTGCGGACGGCTTCAGAGCTGGTGGCCAAGCTGCAAGACGCGGCGATCGACGTCGATACAATCTTGCAGGGCCAATTGCCCAACAAGGTGTTGCAGGCCATCAATTCGGGTGATCGCAGCGTATCCGTGCGCCGCCTGCTGGGTATGCGCGGCGACGCCGATGGCGCCATTCGCAACAAGTACGCAAGCGACAAGGAGTTCCGCGCCAGCGCCGACGCCTTTATGACCGCCTGCGAACGCTTGCTGCGCTTGGCCCTGGACGCCGATTCCAGCCGCTTGATGCACACCACGGTCCTGACCGCCGATGTGGGCAAGCTCTACCTCTATTTGCGTGATGCGCTCAGCCAGGGCACGCGCGCAGCCTAAGCACGGCGCAAGACCGTTGCATGGACACGCAAAGGGGCGGCCTTAAGGGCTGCCCTTTTTGTTTGGCCTTTTTGTTTTTATGCCACCTACAAAAATCGCAAGACTCAGGGCGCTGTTTGAGGGCACGCTTTCCAAGTGCAGCACCATGTTCTAAGTTGCCGGAAAACTAACCGGAAAACTAACCGGAAAACCAACCCATTGGACACAGCCCCTAGTTATGACAAGCCTGTTTGATCGTTGCCTGGCCGAAATCGAGCCAGACACCGAGCGACTAACGAAACTAGCCGAACAATTGCCGGACCCTAAAGCACGCCAGGCCCTGTTCGAAATCTACAGCGCCAGCTTGCAGGACGCTCGCCGCCAGGTCATGCAGCCTTTTGACGAAGGCGCGCAATGGGGCGCCGATGCGGCGGCTCAGTTGGCTGAAATCACCGACGGGCTCTTGCGCCGCCTGCATGCTTTGGCGCTGATCTGCGCCCCCGAGGCCGAGTTGGAGCAAGTAGCACTGGTCGCGGTTGGGGGCTATGGTCGCGCACTCATGGCGCCTTATTCGGATATCGATCTGCTGTTCTTGGTGCCCGCTGATGTCGATGCCACGCTGAACGAAGCGATCAACTTCATTCTCTATTTCTTGTGGGATTTTAAATTCAAGGTCGGGCACACTATCCGCACCCCCGGCCAGACCATCGAGCAATGTCGCGCGGATTGGACGATCCGAACCGCACAGGCGGATGCGCGCTTGGTGGTTGGTTCAAAACCGCTATTCGAAGAGCTAATGGCGCGCTTTGCCAAGCTGCGCAAATCGGACGCCAAGGATTTCATCGCTGCGAAATTGGCTGAACGAAAGCAGCGGTATAAGAGGGCGGGCAACGCGCGTTATGCCCTGGAGCCGGACATCAAAGAGGGTAAGGGCGGCTTTCGCGACCTTCAGAGCCTCATGTGGATCGCGCGCGAGGCTCACGGCATTGATACGATCCGCGATTTGCAGACAAAGGGCGTCTTGGACGAAGGCCAGAGAGCGACCTTGGAGCGCGGCGAAAACTTCCTATGGACGCTGCGTTTTCACTTGCATATGGCCGCAGGCCGCGCCGAAGAAAAATTGACCTTCGACAAGCAGCAAGCCATTGCTCAGCGCTTGGGATTTCGCGATGACGAGGTCGAGGGCGTGATGGCTGTTGAGCGCTTCATGCGCCACTATTTTTTGACGGCCAAGAACATTGGCATTTTGTCAAATTGGCTGCTCGCCGATTTGGACGAGCGCGCGGACCGCCAACCGTGGTTCGAAAAGCTTTGGCCTTTCAAGCGTCAGCACCAGCGCGGCCAGACCCTGGACGGGTTTCAATTGGTGGCCAATCGAGTGGCGGTCGCCAGCAAGGATGCTTTCGACCAAAAGCCACGCGATATGATCCGCATTTTCCAGGTGGCTCAGCGCTCTCAGCGCGAAGTGCAACCCGCCACCATGCGGCTGCTGGCGCAAAAACTAAACCTTATCGACGACCGGTTGCGCAACGATGCCAAAGCTAATGCTTTGTTCTTAGAGATTTTGACCGCCAAATCAGAGAGCCCGCGTCGCATCTTAACTCGTATGAGTGAGAGCGGCGTTCTAGGGCGTTTCGTGCCCGATTTCGAGCGGGTCACGGGCATGATGCAATTTGATCGCTATCATCACTATACTGTCGATGAGCACAGCATCTTTGCGGTGGATTTCTTGCACCAAATTGAGAGCGGAAATCTTGAGGATGAGGCCCCGCTCTCCAGTGAAATAATCCACAAAATCAAAGAGCGTCGCGCGCTCTACGTCGCCATGTTTTTGCACGATATCGCTAAGGGGCGGGGGCAAGATCATTCCATCCTGGGCGCCCAAATTGCCGAGCAGCTTTGTCCACGCTTTGGCATGAGCGCGGACCAGACCGAGACGGTCGCCTTCCTGGTGCGTGAGCATCTCACCCTGTCGGACGCCAGCCAAAAGCGCGATTTGGAAGACCCGGCCACCATCCGCCATTTGGCCGAGACGGTCGGCAGTTTGGAACGCCTGCGGTTGCTCAATATCCTGACGGTCGCCGATGTCATGGCGGTAGGGCCAGGGCGCTATACCGCGTGGAAAGCCGCGCTGCAACGCCACGCTTTCCGGCACACGGCGGATTTGTTGGAGGGCAAGGAGCACAAAGAAGTGCGCGCCGAGCGCAAAGATACCCGGCTAAAAGAAGTGCGCCGCTTGGTGGGCAACAAATTGAGCGACGAGCAATTGGACCACTATTTTGACCTTGGCCACGAGGCCTATTGGCTCTCCTACCGCCCGCCCAACCTGGCGGCCCACGCCAAGCTTTTGGCGCGCGATCCCGACGCTTTGTTGGCCTTTGACTGGCGCTATGACGAGGAACGTGATTTGACCGTCGCGACCGTCTACACACCCGGTCATGCAGGCGTGTTTGCGACCCTGGCGGGCGCGATGTCGCTGCGCAGACTTTCCATCGAACAAGGCCGGGCGCACACGCTAAACAACGGTATGGCGCTGGATACTTTCTGGGTCCGAAAGGCGGGCAGCGAGGGGCGCTTGACCCGCAACGAACAGCAAGCCGCCGAGGCGAGTGTTCGCCGTGTTCTGGAGACAAAGGTCGATATCGCAGAAGAGTTGAAGCAGAACGAACCCGCATGGCGTGATCGGCGCATGGAGGTCTTCGCCATTCCGACCCAGGTCACGTTCGATAACCGGGCCTCGGCCAGCCAGACACTGATCGAAGTCTCAGGCCACGATCGAACCGGGGTCTTGTATCGCATCGCCTTTGAGATCAGCCAGGAGGGCTTGTCGATCCAAAACGCCAAAATCGCGTCCTTTGGAACGCGCTTTAGCGATGCCTTCTATGTGGTTGATCCTTTAGGCGGCAAGATCACCTCGCCAGAGCGTCAGCAGCGGCTGCGCGATGCAATCTTTGCTTCCTTGGAGCCAAGCGAGCCGGACGTCACCGTGCGTCCGCCGGACTCGTTTCAAGTGGAATTCTAGGGCACGTTCAGACACGCCATGGGCGGCCATGGCTCGCGGTTTTCGCTGAGTCGATGGGAGGCTAAGTCGATTGCGAGGCTAAGTCGATTGCGAGGCTAGAAGGCATTCGAGTTGCTGGATTGCCGGATCAACGCCGCAAGCAAAGCACTTATACAGGGCTTGATCTGGCGTGAGCTTGCGCAGCTGCTCGATGACCTGTTGGACGATCACCGGTTGGTCGGCTAGGGCTTCTAGCGGGTCCAGATAGATATGAATGCCAAAGACGATGGCGCGGCTGCGCGGCAGTTTTACCAGGGTCTGACGCTCGACGCGAACCAGGCGCAGCGGCTCGGCCGCGGGCCCCGATAGCGGCGCGCCATCTGGGCGGTAAAGCTGGGCTTGGCTGTCCAGCGTCCAGTTATGCCGCAGCATAGGCTTATCGGGCTGCATCTTGGTGAACATGCGCGCCATCATGCTTGCATTGCGCGCGCCAGGACCAAAGCCAGGAACCGGCGCATGGATCGCATCCAAACGCTTGCCCGCCTTGTCCTGCAAGCGCCATTTTGACGGAAAGCTGAGCGAAGCCGCGGTTAGGTGCCATTCTTGCGGCGCTTGTTCTTGCAAGATCAATAGGTCTTCTTGCACCTGACGGGCGCAGCGCCACAAGGGGTGGACGCTATCATCGTCGTCGTGTGTCGTAGCGCCCAGCTCAGACAACAGAGCCTCCAGCTCAAGACAGGCCGATAGCGCGCCGGGGGTTTCATAAAACACCGCCGCTTGATCGCGGTCGAAAAGGCGCTGTTTTTCGGCAAGCTGGGCGTCGCGTTGGCTGTCGGTGACGATCCAGTCTTCCAATGACAAGGGCTCCAGCGCAAAGCTAAAGGGCTTTGCGTGACCGGCGTAGACGGGTTGGTCTTGAGGCGTCATCAGGCGGTCTCGTCGATCGCAGGTTTTGTGGCTACGCCCGGCGCGTCTTGCGGCGCGCTTTCCGCCGTGTGGCTGCTCTGTGCTTCGTTGGCTTCCATTTGGCGGACCTGGGCGCGCTGAACCATCAAGAGGCCCGCGCCGACGATCAAGGCGGCCCCGGTGTAGGCGTAGGCGTCTGGCCATTCGCCCAGTATCAAAATGCCGAAGATGATGCCCGCACCGATGGTGCTGAACTCAAAGGGCGCCATGGCTGAGGCTTCAACCTGGCGGTAAGCATGCGGCGCTGCGACCGATAAAAACAGCATGGCAATCGTGCCAATGGCGATCATGCCCGCTTGGTTCCAATTCGGCCAAACCCAGCCGCGCAATAAGAAGCCGAGCAGCTCGCTATCGGCCAGCGAGAACGAACCCAACGTTGTAATGGCCAACCAAACGCCCGAAACCAAGCAATAGGCCAGGGTCTGCACGGTGGACATGGCCAGGGTCGAGCCCAAGTCGCGAAAGCCGCGCGTCAAAAGCTGGAACGTGGCGTAGCAGACGGCTGACGCCAGCGCTAAACCTGCTCCCAAACTGACGCCCAGCTCAAAACTGGGCAGCGTTAGCCAAGTGCCAATCATCCCCATCACCAGCGCCAGAATGCGGTAGATGGTCAATTGTTCTTTGAACAAGACCACCGAGCCCAGGGTAATGAACAGCGGCGCGGTGAAGAACAGCGCCATGGCGTTGGCGATTGGCAGCATGATCAGCGAGGTAAAGTAGAGGCTCATGGCGAGCACGAGCATGATGCCGCGCAGGCTCAAAGCGAGCCACCCCATCCGGTCTAAGTGGGCCAAGTCACGGCGAACGTGGAAAATGCTAAGGAACACCACCGCTGCAACGAATGATCGGATCACCATGATTTGCGGCAGTCCAATCGACGGCGCCATGAGCTTGATCAAGGTGTCGTTCAGGGCGATGCCGGTCATGGCCAGGGCAAACAGGCTGACAGCAATGGTTTGATTTTCCTGCCAGCGCATGCGGCCTCCCTAGAGTTGGGCCCAGCGCGAAGCAGGGCGGCTACGTCGAACGCAGCCGCAGCGGTTTTAGAGGTCCAAAATCCAATCGTGGGCCGCCTGCTCGGGAAGCACTGGATTAAGGAAACTCAGGCGCAGGGCAGAGATGGACGACATGGGCTCATAGCCCGCCTTGCGAGTCAAGTCGAATGCCGCACACATGGTGCCACCTGTCGCCAACACGTCATCAACGATCAATAAGCGACCTTCGCCCGCCTTGGCCTCCAAGGTCGCCTCGCCATATTCCAGCTTGTATGAGGCGCGCACGGTCGGCGGAGGCAGCTTGCCAACCTTGCGGAGCATGACAAAGCCCTTGTTGTGCTTGTAGGCCAAGGCTGAAGCGAAGGGAAAGCCACGTGCTTCGATGCCGGCAACCGCGTCAATCTGGGACCAGTCCAGGACTCGCTCCGACATGGCGTCAATGAACTGCGGGAAGGATTGCAGCAACAGCGGCGAGATATCCTTAAAGGTCACGCCCGGTTGCGGAAAGTCGGGGATCGAGGTGAGTAACTGCGAAAAATCCTGGCTCATGCGTCCAGCTCCTTGAGCAAGTGGGTCAGCCCAGCTTTACACGAGGCCAAGTTATCTTGCCAGTGGTTCGCGGCCGCTTCATCGGCGCCATCAGTGACGTATTTCAGCGCAGCAAAGGGCAGAGCGTAGTGGCGGCAGACCTTGGCTAGGGCGTAGGCCTCCATGTCGAACAGGCAAGCGTGATCGACCGGCGATTGGGTCGTGAAACGGTCGGCGGTAAAACAGGGCAGGGCGTCGTTTAGGCCCTCGGATATAGCGGTTTGGCTCAGGTCGAAGCTGGGAAAGAGTTCGGCGGGGCCGTCCTCAAACGGGGTCTGTCCGACTGCCAGACCCAGCGGGCTAACGTCCATGTCGGCTTGGAAGAACTGGCTGACAGGCAAAATCTGATGCAAAGGCACCTTATGGCCGCCGCAGGATCCGATGTTTAGCACATAGGGCGGCAGAGCGTTTGGGTCTTGCGCGCGGCGTGCCTCTAGCGCGGCGGTCAGAGCAAGAGTGGCATTGACCTTGCCAACGCCGGTTATCACCACATCAAAGGTGTCGGCGATGACATCGGCTTCTTGTTCCAGAGCGATGACGATCAAAGGGCGGGGCATGGCGATGTTGGAACTCCGTGCTAGGTGGGCCAGCGCTGGTTATAGACTATGGGGCTCACTTGCCAAGGCCACCTTGGTCGCAACACAGGTCTTGGCTAAGGCATGTCGGGAGACGGCGCTCTCACAGCTGCGCAATGCTTGGTGAGCGACACGGAGATAA
Source organism: Alphaproteobacteria bacterium (assembly GCA_030428565.1). GTDB lineage: Bacteria > Pseudomonadota > Alphaproteobacteria > UBA7985 > JAUIBT01 > JAUIBT01. The sequence goes on along the minus strand of JAUIDR010000037.1, from coordinate 16,779 downwards.
AAGTGGCTGTGGCAAACGAAAAAGGCCGCTCCAATTTGCTTGAGCGGCCTTTTCTTGAATAGAGTGTCTTAGAGGGAATGACTTTGGGTTTCAGTCGCGCCTCGCTCCTAAGAGCTTTTGCGACCAAATTGCGTCGGGGCGTGCTTTTCCGCATAGGTTCGTATCTTTTTCCACAAGGTTGGTTTGTCATCCTCGGGCTCATCGACCAGAGGCATGACCGAGATCTTGGGAGTATCGCCGACAAAGTCGGGCACATTAAGGCCGTAGGCTCGGCAAAATAGCTCGATCAGGGCAAAGGACTGGGCGGGGCTGAACAAGGCCGCGCAATAGCGCTCGGGTGTGACGAGAACCATGGAATAGTCCTGGCGGTTCTGCGGCTGGCCAAATCGAATCCACTCGGCTAGGCGACCGTCTGCATCGCAGACCGATTTGGGGCGTGCGCCGATCGACTGCGGGTTGATACGCAACATGGTGACATTGAGTGCCTTCCAGAATTCGACGGCTTCTTCGGGCAAGATTTGCTCGGGGTCATAGCCCAAGGTCATGATGACATAGCCCAGCGGCAGCACCTTATCGAGGCGGCCGGACTGGATGGGGTAGGCGTTGAAGCTCTCCAAGTCGGGCACAATTTGCCCGTTTTCATCCAGAGCGGCGACGATGCGCGCGGTGGGAATGGGCATGCCCGTGTTGCCGGCGTTGAATAGTAACGGCCCAGCGCGCAAGAAGTTGGGCTCGGTGACTAGGCGGCGAAGGTCCGCTTCACTCGGCCCTGCGATACCGGTCTTTTTGGCGCTCTTGATGGGCAATAGGCGGCTGATGCGGTTGGTCGCCTCGGCGACTTTGCCCAAGGTTGCGCCGCCTGGCTGGCGAAACAGCATGTCGGCGGCTTTGCGGTGACGCTCGGCGCGGGTGGTGCGGTGTGAAAGTCGCTTTTGTTCCCAGACCCTGAGTGCATTGATCGTCAGGCCGCCCGTAAAGATGCCAGCCAAGGGCCAGATCAGCGCGGCGGCGTCTCCCAAACCGGTGTCCAACGCTGAATCACCCAACCAGCTTTGGTCATCGCTATAGTGGATCGACGGCGCACCGATCAGGGCGGTGCGGTGCTCCCACAGCTTCTCGCGCATGGTCATGGGGTAGTCTTGCAGCGAGACGCCCCGAATAGCGCTGCCCTTGATACCGGCCACTTGTTCCAACAAACGCAGGATGAAGCCTTTCGATGACAGCATTTCGCGTTGATCGCCAGAAACGGCGGCCAGCGTCCAGCGCTGATATTTTGAGCCCAGCGGAACGCGGATCAGCGGGCGGTTTTCAAAATAGCTAACTTGGCAGCGCAGCGATGGGCTAGGGGCTTCCAGCAAGATTGACAGCCAAGTGCGCGGGCGGCGCAGGGCCTTGACCGGCGCGTTTATGGTCTGATTGACCAGCGACAAGCTCGCATCGCAATCCACCACAAACAGGCTGCGCACGTAGAATTGGCGCTGGTCATAGGTCTCACCTAGTGCAAACGCCCATTCTTCATCGAGTTGCAGGTCATAGGCTGCATGCCCCGCGCGTAAGGTGATGCGCGGATTGCCCTTGATGCGTTCGATCAAAGCGTCGCGTAACTCGTTGGCCGAGATCATGACCTGTTGGTGCGCTTCTGCTTGGCGCTCGTTCAAGGTCAAATCCAGCAAGATCTCTTCTTGTCGATTCTTGAACTGGTAGGATTTGATGCGCTCGCCGTTGGACAGGGAAAAATCCAAGCCCAAGCTGGCTAGGAAGCGAATGGCTATATCGCCGATCGGCTCGGGCGGGGTGTTGGGGTGGGGCTGGCCGGGGCCCTGGCGATCCAGTATGCAAACGCGCAGCCCGGCGCGAGCCAGGGCGTAGCCGGTGGCTAGGCCGACCGCCGACCCGCCAATGACCGTAACATCTGCCTCGTAATCCAAAGAATACATAAAATCGCAAGGGCTGCGGGGGTTGAAATGAAGAGCCAAGACGCGCGCGCTCGCGCGGCGAGGCAGGGGCCGCAGGAGCTGCTTGTTTAATGCCATTTGCACGCAAATTGCAACCTGAAGTTTTATTTTGCGCGCAGATAAGGCGGAAATGTGATGTGGAATTTTGGCGCAGGCCTGGTCAACTAGCCCCCTTTTCTGCAGCGGCAATTTTCTTGTGAGGCGCTGTGCGGTGTAGGCTTGCAAGCGCTATGGTGTCTGCCTAGGCTGACGCTATGCAACAGCCCTACAGCTTTCATCCGGCCGGTGATCAAGCCCTGCTTTTGACCTTTGGTCAGGCGGCGGATATGGCGTTAGACGCTGAGGCGAATGCGCGCGTTATGGCCTTGTATCAAGATCTGCAGAAACAAGCGCCAACTTGGCTGCGTGACTTGGTTCCCAGTTTGCGCGCCTTGCTGATCTATTACGACTCAAGCCAGCTAAGCTATGCAGCGCTCTGCACCTTGATTGAGGGTGAGCTGGCGGCCCTGGGCGCTCATCAAGGCGATGATGGTGGGCGTCACCTTTGTCTACCGGTCTGCTACGATGACGAATTTGCATTGGACCTGACGTCGGTCGCCGAGGCCAAAGGGCTCAGCACTGACGCGGTGCTGGCCAAGCATCAGGCCTCCCATTTTAAGGTCTATATGTTGGGCTTCATGCCAGGCGCGCCCTATTTGGGCGGCCTCGATCCAGATCTAAGTCTGCCACGTCGTGCATCGCCGCGTGCGGTGGTGCCCGCCGGATCGGTTGCCATTGCCAGCACTATGGGGGTCATTTACCCTAAGCAATCACCGGGCGGTTGGCACGTTTTGGGCCGCTGCCCTTTGCCCTTGTTTGATCCATCGAATGATGCCGCTCCTTGCCTTTTGGCGCCAGGCGATTTCATCCGCTTTCAAGCCATTTCGCGCGACGACTATGAGGCCTTGCTTGCCGATCCGCGCGGCTACCAAGTACTGGACGGGCATGCAGGAGCGGCGGCAGCATGATCGAAATCATCGAACCTGGACCGCTCACCAGCATTCAAGACCGGGGCCGCTGGGGGCACCAGGCGCAAGGTATCGGCCCGTCCGGCGTCATGGACACACGGCTCGCGCAGATCGCCAACGCGCTGGTGGGCGCGCCGCTCAGCCAAGCCGTCATCGAGTTTTGGGGCATGGGGCCGAGCTTACGGGCACTTGATCATCCGGTGACGCTGGCTGTGGCGGGACAAGCACAACCCAGTTCCGGGCACGCGGCCTTTCAGACACTGACGCTAAAACCCCGAGAGACCCTGCAGATTGGCCCGTTGCGCGGCCATGCCATCGGCTACCTGGCGTTCGCTGAGCCACTGGATGCGCCGGTCTGGTTGGGTTCGCAAGCAACCCACATTCGCGCCGGTTTGGGGGGCCATAAGGGTCGTTTGCTCGCCGCAGGTGATCGTTTGGCGTTGCGCCCAGCCGGTGAGCAGGGGCGGCCGTTGCGCTACATTGAGCCGGATCGCGCCTTGTTGGTGAACGATAAGCCAATCCGCTTGGTGGCGGGGCCGCAGGATCAGGACTTTGATCCCGCCGCTCTTGAAACCCTGGTCAGTCAGCCTTATCAACTGACCAGCTTGTGTGACCGCATGGGCTACCGTCTAGAAGGCCCGGCACTACAGCACAAAGTTAGTGCGGATATCGCATCGGACGGCATCGCCATGGGCAGCGTTCAGGTGCCTGCCAACGGCCAGCCGATCATTTTGCTAGCCGAGCGCCAGACAACCGGCGGATATACCAAGATCGCAACCGTCGTCAGTTGTGACTTGCCGCGCTTCGTTCAGAGCCTGCCTGGCACCCGCCTTCGGTTTAGCTGGGTCAGCGTCGAAGAAGCGCAAGCGGCAGTCTTGGCTGAAACGCAGGCCTTGGACCGTCTCTGTGCTGATCTACCGCTGCGTTTGGACATGAGTAATACAAGCCTGCTTTCCGCCAATCTTATCAGCGGCGTGGTGAGCGGAACATGACCCCGCTTCGCTTCGTCCATTGCGCCGATTTGCACTTGGATAGCCCCCCAGCCGGGGTGGCGAGCCACGCGGTGCCGTTTCGCGAGGCCTCGCGGCAGGCCTTAATCAGTATTGTTGATACCTGTTTAGAGCAAGAGGTTCATTGTTTGCTCATCGCTGGCGATCTTTATGATCGTGACCTGCAGGACAGCGCCCCCTTGGTCTTTTTCAATCAGCAAATGCAGCGTCTGGCCGAGGCTGCTATTCCTGTCTTTCTCATCAAGGGCAATCATGACGCGGCCAACCGAGCCATCGGCGGTCTGCTGCCAGCCAATGTCCACGCCTTCTTGCCGGGTCAGCCTCAGAGCGAGTTGCTCCAAATGGGCGGGCACCAGGTCGCGGTTCACGGCTGGTCCTACGCCCAGGAAGATGAAGCCGGTTTCAAGATATCGGATTATCCGCCAGCGGTGGCGGGCGCGCTCAATTTGGGGCTTTTGCACACTGCCTTGGAGCCCAGTGGCCCCTACGCACCTTGTACTCCCGCCGATCTCTTCGCCAAGGGCTATGACTATTGGGCGCTGGGTCATGCGCACGTCTTCAAGGAGTTTCGCCAGGACGCTTGTTTGATTGTCAATCCGGGTATGCCACAAGGCCGTGCGATCGACGAGACAGGGGTCAAGGGCGCTTACCTCGTGGAGATAAGCCCCGGCCAAGCGCCCCAAGGCCGCTTTTTCCAGACCTCCAACATTGAATGGACGCGGTTGGCAATCGACGCGCGCGGCCTGGTATCTGACAGTGACCTGGAACGCCTCATTCGCCGCAAATTGGAGACGCTGATTAACGAGGGGCGTTCGCAGCGCTATGCCTGTCGCCTCCAGCTCAATCAGGTCGAGCCGCAGCTATACGCGCAGCGCTACGCTGTCATGGATCAATTCCAGAGCCTATTCGACGGCGCTCTAGACGGGCGGGTCTTGATAGAGGCCGTGCGACTCCAGGCGCGCGACCAAGCGGTTGAACTGGATGTAGACGAGAGTTTGCGGGCTATGGCGGCTTTGGTCGGCGCTGACGACCTGAGCCAATCTCTGCAAGAATTGAGCGAACCGTTGGCCCGATCTTTGGGCGCATTGGGGCAGGAGATCACGCTCACTAAAATCGGTGAGGCGCTGGGCGACCAAGACCCTGCCACTGTCCTGTCGCAGGCTCTTAGCTATGGCCGTATCGGCGCGCCGGAGGACGAGTGACTATGCACATTCATGCGCTGCGCTTGCATGCCTACGGCCACTTTGAAGATAAACTGCTGAATTTCGCCAAGCCCGGCAAGCTCAGTCTGGTCTATGGTCCCAATGAAGCCGGCAAATCGACCGCGCTCTTTGCGCTTGAGGCCTTTTTGTTCGGGCTAATGGATCAGCGAACCGCGGTCAGTTATGAGAAGGCCTGGAGCAAGTCGAAGCTGAAGGTTACGGGCTGGCTATCTTCCAAGGGCGCCGACGAGGACATAGCCGAAATCCAGAGGTCCCACACCGGGATACTCGATCGTAAAAAGCTGGGCGCAGACGACTGGTTGCCCTCCAAAGGCCAGCGCGCACTATTCATGGAGCTGTTTGCCCTCGACGGCGAGCGCCTGCGTCGACAGGCCGAACGGGTCTTGGCGAGTGATGCCAACGCGGGCCAAGCCCTGGGTGCGGCCCTGCTGGGAGAACAGATCGAACAGCAGTGCAAGCGCCTTGAAAGCGAGGCAGAGGCGCTTTTCAAAGAGCGGGGCAAGAACCAGACCATCGCGACCTTGCGCAAAGAGCTGGCGGACTTGGATGACAAAATCCGCGAGCAAGCGCTCAGCGGGCAGGCTTGGAGCGCTCAAGAACGCGCCTATGAGGACGCAAGGGCGGCCGCGGCGGACCTGGAGCGCGCGCGCCGTCAGACCAAAACTGAGCAAGAGGTGCTGTCACGCGACGCAAGACGGCTGGAGGCAAGTGCCAAGCTGCAGGATCTGCGTGATGCCTTGGCCGCCTTGCAGTCCGATTATCCGGGCCTGCCCGTGTTGAGCCGGGATGACCTGAACAAGGTCGAGGCTTTGGATCGACAACTCTCGGCTCTGGCCGGTGAAATCAAACAACAAGAATCTGCCTTGCAAGCTTTGTTACAAGAACAGCAAAAGCTCAGCTTGAATGACGGGCTCTGGGCGCTGCATCAAGAACGCCAGCAAGCCGACGGTCAGGGGTTGGCCGGTCTGTCGCAAAAGTTGAGCGATTGGCGCGCGCTGCTGGATGCAAGGCCGCAGCAAGCCCAATCGGAGGAGATTGCGCCCGCCGAAGCCGAGCACTTGCGCAGCCAAGAAGCGGCGCTCTCGCGTCTGCAAGAAGCCTTGGAGGCAACTAGCAATCTGCCAGACAAGCCCGAGCAACCCGAGTTGCCAGCGGGCCTGCGGGTCTTGCAGGGATCGCAGATTGAAACCTTGCTGAACCCGGCATTGGGACTAGCCGAGCGGCTGGCATCCTGGCAGCAACAACGCGCACTTTACGCTCAAGAGGCGGTCGAAATCGCCACCCAAGCCAAGGCTGCGCAGCGGGCTCTAGAGGAGGCCGAGATCGCGTGCCAGCAGCTCAAGGATCAAGGCGCGGGCTTGGATGGCCAGGCCCTGGCTGAGGCGCGCCGCCAACGCGACCAGCTTTGGGATGACTTGAAGCGCGACTTGAACCAGCCTGCCTTGCAGCGCCAGTTCGAAGTGGCGCAGATCGAAGCGGATCGCAGCGCGGACGCCTATGCGCGCTCTGAGCGCCAAGCGGGCGCATGGCAAGCCGCCTTGGACCGTCAGAGCCGCGCGCAGCTACAGGTGGCGGCCAGTGAAAAGCGCCGCCAGACCTTGACGCGCAACGAGGCCGAGTTGCTCACAGAAATAGGCGTGGCACTGGAAGACAGCCTGCCCGAACTCGATCGGTCGGATAGCGCCAGAGCCTTGGATCAATGCTTAACTTTGTTGGCGGCGGTACAGGCTTTTGATCCCACCTGGCGCGCTTGGCAACAGCAACTTAGCGCTTGGCAAGCGCAAGAGCGACATTGGCTAGAATTGGAGAAGCGAGCCGAGGCATTGGGCTATGCGGGGGCGGCGGCAACCGGCGGCCTGCGGGCATGGCTCAAGCAGCGCGCGCAGGCATTGCGTGATTTGAAACAAGCAGAAGCGGCGCGCATCAATTGGCAGGGGTATCAACAGCGCGTTGCCGCGCAGGCCGATGATTTGCGCGCCTTGGCTGACACAGCTGCTGGGCTCAATATCGGAGTGGGCTTGGAACCCGCCGACGCCGTGGCGCTGTTGCACGAAGCCTTCGCACAGGAGACTAAAGCGCGCGACCAGCGAGCGCGCCTGCAAATGGCGATCGAACGCGCCCAGCGCGACCTTGGCAATCAGAAGAACCTTCAACACCAACAAGCCGAACAACGCTCTAACTTGCTGGCTCAATCTTGGAGCGAGCTGGGCGCTTTGCGCGAGGCCAGTCAGCTAGAGGCCCGCATCGAGGAGCAAAGCCGCGCGCTCGATGCTCTCGGGGTGCTGGAACGATGGCAAGATGGCGAGGCATTGGAGGGCGCGCGACAGGGCCTTAGCCAGCGCTATCAGGAACAAGATGAGGCCTTGCGCGCGGCGCATACTGCCGAAGGGGTCGAGCGTCAGGCGCTCAAGACGCTCAAGGAGTCAGGCGGCGCGCGGGATCTGCGATTTGAGCGAGCGGCCAAGCTTGAGGCGTTGCGCCAAGCGGCTGCCCAATACTTGGACCTTGGACTGCAAGCGCGGGTGTTGCGGCGGAGCCTCAATCGCTTTTTAGAACAGCAACAAGATGATCTGTTGACCGCCGCGTCGCGCACCTTTTCTCAGCTGACCGCTGGTGCCTATCAACAGGTCGATCAACGGCGCGGCGACGACAGCCAGCCGCACTTTTGGACAAGCGATCACCTAGGCGACGACAAGGAGTTGGGCGCGTTGAGTGAGGGCACCAAAGACCAGCTATTTTTGAGCTTGCGCCTGGCAGCCTTGGATCAATACGGCCTGGAACAGCTCCGCACAGCGGCGGGCGTTCTGCCTCTGATTTGCGACGATCTGTTGGTGCAGTATGACGACACTCGCGCGGCGCGGGCGCTTTCGGTGCTGGCAGAGCGCCGCGAGCGCCAGCAGGTCATATATTTCACGCATCACCGCCATTTGTTGGACCTAGCTGCGCGCCAGCTCGACAAAGACAGTTACGAGGTGTTGGACCTGACGCCGGGTGACGCCGAGTCTCGCTAGGCCTAACGGGCGGCGGGCTTAGGATCTGCCCCCAAGTCACCCGCCGCGCGGCGAAGTCTAGCTCTTTAGTAGGCTGATGCCTCGCCAGCTTGGCTCTGGCGGAAGCTGGCCACGGTCTGGCTCGCGGTGTTCTTCAGCGCGACACCGTCGGCCCAGCCGGTCACGAAATCGTAGCCCAAATCACGCATTTTCTGCGCGTATTCGACTGTGCCGCAGTGAATGCCCGCGCGCTTGCCCAAGCTGTGCGCCAGCTCCATAGTCGAGGCAATGATGTCGTAGAGCTCGCCGTCTTGGTGATCCAGCTTGGCCGGGTAACCATAGGATCGGGCCAAGTCCGATGGGCCCAAGTAATAGGCGTCAATGCCGGGGGTCGATAAGATGGCTTCGGCATTGGCGATGGCCTCTCTGGTCTCTAACATGGCAAAGCGGGTAATCATACCGTTTGCCTGATTGCCATAGTCGCCGTCGCAGACCAACGAGGCGCGGATCGGCCCGTTCGAGCGCACGCCTTCAGGCGGATAAAGCGCATAGGAGGCGAACTCTTGGGCTTGCTCGGGCGTGTTGATCATGGGGCAGATGATGCCCAGCGCGCCAATGTCCAAACAGCGCATGATGTCACCGGCTTCCAACCAAGGGACACGGACAACGGGGGTGACGCCTTGAGCTTTGATGCCCGCTAGAAGCGTCGGCAATTGGCTGATATCGGCAAGGCCATGCTGCAGGTCGATGGTCACGGCGTCAAAACCGGTGTGGGTGGCGATCTCCGCTGAAAAAGCGCTGGGCAGAGAGACCCAGGCGTTGAGGGCGCTTTGGCCCGATTGCCAGAGGCTTTGAAGAGAGTTTGAAACCACCGTGATCTCCGTGAATGGCTTGGGTTATAGGCTCGAGCAATACCCGCGCGCTCGCAGCTCGCCGCAAAGGGAGCAGAACGAAAACATCGTGCGTCAGCGTTTGTCGAAAAAACGCAATCGAACTCAAGACGTGCGAAGGGGCAGATTGCAGGGGCGAACTTTAGGCCAAGGTCGGGGGCGGGGCAAGCCGCAGCGCCTACCAAACCGCGAATTGTTCGATGCTAGCTAAGACGGGCAGCGGCGGCTGGGCCCGCTGGCTTACTATGCGCATCCAGCGGTTCAAATTTTCTTTTCCACGACCAGGAAAAGGCGCGTGCAGCCCGGTTGCCTACTTGACCCTGTTCCCTAACAGCGCAAGAACGGCGCTTCACCGCTCCTTTACCCGCAGCTCATTAGGCCCTTTGCGATGATTTTGACCTTCTTGGCAGCCGTCGCCAACATTTTGACGCCGGTTGTCGCTACCGCCAGCATCGGCTTTGTTTGGCAAAAATGGCGCGGTGATTTTGACCGCGCCTTCGTCGGTACGTTGGCGTTGAATGTCGCTGCGCCCTGTTTGATCTTGTCTGCTTTCGCCGCGCCCAGCCTTACCTTGGCAACAGTAGGGCAGGTGGTCGGCGCGGCCTGTTTGATGGTGGCCCTGGTCGCGGCGGTGGTGTTGCCGCTGTTGTCGCTGCTGGGCCTGCGTTATCGCGATTTTTTGCAGGCACTTTTGTTCCCCAACACCGGCAATCTGGGGCTGCCGCTGGTGTTTTTCGCCCTGGGCGACGCCGGGTTGGTCTATGGCCTCATTTTTTCCAATGCCATTATGGCCTTTCATGCCTTGCTTGGTGTGCCTGTAACGTCGGGCAGCTTTTCGCTGCGCCGTTTGGCACAAAACTCCATGTTCGTGACCTTTGTCGTAGCGGTGGCGCTAAAAGCCTTGGGCTGGCCCTTGCCCGCCGCTGTCCTGGAGTTCTGCAAAATGATCGGCGCTTTGGTAGTGCCCTTGATGTTGATGGCCTTGGGCTCAAGCTTGGCGAGCTTTGTGCCCCGTTCTTCGGGGCTTATCTTGGGGCTATCAGCGCTGCGCGTGGGGCTGGGCAGCCTGGTGGGCTTTGCCGTCGCTGAAGCCTTGGGGCTGCCCGACCCGCTGTACGGTGCTTTTGTCATTCAAGCCGGCATGCCGGTCGCGGTGCTTTCTTACATGATGGCGGATCGTCACAAGCGGCGTGCGGTCGATGTCGCGGCCATGGTGCTCAGCTCTACGGTCATGGCGATAGCCATATTTCCGCTGATTTATGGCCTCTTGCGTTGGGGTGGGCACATCTAGCCGCGCGCGGCGGCGTCAGTCCTTACGACGGCTAGACGGCATGACCGAGCGTCGGCGGTGGGGTTTTGCTGGCTCTTGGCTGTCCTCTGGCTCTTGGCTGTCCTCTGGCTCTTGGCCGCCTTCTGCCTTTTCGGCTTGATCCGCTTGGGCTTCGGGGGCTCCCCAGGGGTGGGGACCGCTGCTGGCGGTTCGCGTTGGGCGGCCTTGGGTCAAAGAGCCATCACCCCATTTAGCTTCGAATTCCTGGCGGCTCATTAACGAGTCCAAATAGGCTCTAAAATCCGCTTTGAAGTCAGCATCTTCTGGGCTCAATGGTGCGCGCTTGGCGGTGTTGAGCCGGTGCACGTTGTTGGCGCGCTCAGCAATACGCGCGGCTTTGTTGGCGCGGCGGCGCTGCTGCTGCCAGCGTCGTTGCGTGGGTGTGCGGTGCCAAAAGTCCGCCCAGGCAAACATAGGGTCCAAAGGGACGTTGCGATACTTCATCAGCGGGGCCAGAATGAAACCCGCTGCAAATCCGCCCAGGTGGGCCCAAAAGGCAATGTTAGAAGTGGCCGGGCCTATCAGTCCAAAGATTTGCTGGGCAAACCAAATCCCGAAAAACGCGATGGCTGGCACGGTAATCGGAAAAAAGAAGAACAGCAGGATAAAGCGCGCAAATGGGTGCATCATAAGGTAGGCGGCAAACAGCGCAGAGATCGAGCCTGACGCTCCAATCATGGGGGTAAAGGGCGCGCCAGCGAAATAGACCTGCCCCAGTGCGGCAACGATGCCGCCAAGCAGATAGAAGGCCAGATAGCGGGTGTGGCCAAGCGCGTCTTCAACATTGTCGCCCACGACCCACAGCGCCAGCATGTTGCCCGCCAGGTGCCAAAAATCCCCATGCAAAAACTGGTAGCTGACCAGGCGCAAGTAGGGAAATACCTCGCCGACAGGTGCGGTTGCCTGGTTGGTGAACAGCGCCGGGTAGACCGCAAAATTGTAGATGTTTTGCTGGCTAAAGCGGGTTCCCAACGCGATTTCCAGCACATAAATGCCGATGCACGCGATCATCAAACCATAGGTGACGTAGGGCTTGATGATGTGCTTTGTTGGGTTGTTGTCGCCAATCGGCAGCATGGGCTCAGCGCTCCAATCGCGCGACGATAGGGGTGTGATCCGGAGCCTTTTCTCGCCCGCGCGGCTCGCGATCAATTTGGCAGTCGATCAAGCGGTCCGTGGCCTGCGGTGACAACAGCAGATGGTCGATGCGGATGCCGTTATCCTTCGCATAGGCACCGCCGGTGTAGTCCCAATAGGTGTAGAGATGCGCTTGATGGGTCAGGCTGCGCAGCGCATCGTAATAGCCCAAATTGAGCAGAGCTTGGAATTCTTGGCGGCTGGCCAATGAGAAGAGGGCATCATCGCGCCAAGCGCTGGGATCATAGCAATCCCTGTCTTCGGGAATAATATTATAATCGCCTGCAAAGACCGCTGGGCGCTCTTCTTTTAGAACGTCCGCCATGCGCGCAGCCAAACGGCGCATCCAGGCGTGTTTATAGCTGTATTTTTCGCTGCCCATGGGGTTGCCGTTGGGCAAATAGAGGCAGGCAATAATGTAATCGCCCAGTTCAGCCTCGATGTAGCGCGCCTGCGGGTCGTCTGGATCGCCAGGAAGCGCGGTCAAGCGGATGTCGAGTGGCTCTTTAGCGAGCAAGGCGACGCCATTGTAGGACTTTTGCCCAACGATGTGGGCGCGATAGCCTGCTTTTTCGATGGCTTCGTAGGGGAAGGTCTCCTCAGTGGCTTTGATTTCTTGCAAGCATACCACGTCCGGCGCTGCGCTGGTCAACCAGTCGGTGACATTTGCAAGGCGCGCGCGTACAGAATTGACGTTCCAGCTGGCGATGCTGAGGCTATTGGCGGTCTCGCTCATGCCTTATCCGATTGAAAACGAGGTGCCGCAGCCACAAGACGAGGCCGCGTTGGGATTGTCGATCTGGAAAGACGATCCGACCAGGCTGACGACATAGTCCACTGTGGAGCCGGCCAACAGCGGGACCGACACCGGATCGACCACCAGCTGGACGCCATCGGTCTCGAATATCGCGTCATCGGTTTCAGGCGCGTCGACCAGCTCAAACTTGTACTGGAAGCCCGAACAGCCGCCGCCCTCAACCATGACTCGCAGGATCTGCTTGTCGCGGTTTTCTTTTTCGCAGAGCTTGGCAACTTGAGCCGCCGCCGCCGCGCTCAAGTTAATCTCAAGGCCAGCAATATCGCCGTTCAGCGTTAAATCATCCATAATAGACATCCAGTCGCGACGCCAAATCAGCAAAACATTTGCGCGGGCAATCGCTCATTGTGCTAGGTCAAGGGGTAGGGCAGAGGCCAGAGGTTGGCAAGCCCTGATCGCCCCCGGCCAAGCGGTCGTGTTGTAAAGGTATAGATTTAATGAGCGCCCCAGGAAATCAAGCCCCGAAGTCGTCCGTCAGAACCGGCCTGCGGTCGATTGATTCAGATCGGGCGGTTGATTCGCAAGGATTTTCGACGCCTCAAGCCATGTCGCAGACCGTGCAACGGCGCGGTCAGCGCTTGGGACTGGCGCCCTATGCCTGCTTCCCCAGTAACAATCCCGTGCGCCGTTTTGAGACCAACACCGAGAGTGTTCGTTCAGAGTTTCAACGCGATCGTGATCGCATCATTCACTCGTCGGCCTTCCGCAAGTTGCAGCACAAAACCCAGGTCTTTGTCGCCCACGAAGGCGATAATTATCGCACGCGACTGACCCATTCGCTGGAGGTGGCGCAAATCGCGCGTTCAATTTCTGTGGCGCTGCGCTTGGACGAAGACTTGGCCGAGGCGGTCGCGCTTGCCCATGATTTGGGGCATACGCCTTTCGGGCACGCGGGTGAGGACGCGCTGTCGGATTGTTTGCAATCGCGCGGCTTTGGCGCTTTCGATCACAACGATCAGGCCATCCGCATTGTCACCCAGCTCGAACAACACTACGCCGATTTCCAGGGACTCAACCTGACCTGGGATACGCTGGAGGGCATCACCAAACACAATGGTCCGCTGTTGGGAGCGCTGCCAGAGTCGATCGCTGCCGAGCAGGCGGCTTGGGATTTGCAACCGCACGGCTATGCCAGCGCTGAAGCGCAGGTCGCGGCCCTGTCCGATGATATCGCCTACAACAACCACGATATCGACGATGGGGTTCGGGTTGGCTTGCTGGCCTTGGAAGATTTTCGACACCTGCCGCTGTTGGACGAGACCATCACACGGGTCGAGCGCCTGCACGCCTCGGCTAGCCCCGAACAGCGCCGCCACGAGGTCTTGCGACGCACCATTGATGCCATGGTCAAGGATGTGCTGGCGACCAGTCAGGCCCGCCTTGAGGCTCTAAGCGAGCTGAGCGTCGCGGGTGTCCGCTGCGCGGGCGGTCCGGTCATTGGCTTTTCTGAGCCCATGCAGGAAGCGATCCAGCGCCTTCGTCGTTTCTTGTTCGACAATCTCTATCGCCACTTTCAGGTCAATCGTATGCGGGTCAAGGCTATGCGGGTGGTGCGCGAGTTGTTCGACTACTACCACGACCACCCAGAGAGCCTGCCCGAGCCCTGGCGCGCGCAAGCCTTGGCCAGCGCTGACGGTCAGCTTACCCGCCTAATCGTCGATTATATTGCTGGCATGACGGACTCGCTGGCGGTCAAAGAGCACTCCGCCCTGTTTGACACCTACAGCATGTTTAATGTCTGAATGTTTAAGCCTGAATTTTTAAGCCTGGGCGCGGCTGCCTGGCGTCTCGCCCGTTCGCACCGCTGGCAGTTCGCGGTTGCGCTGCGCCGCAAAGCGCCTAGTATATGGTCCGGCCTGCGGGTTTGCGCTTAAATGGTGCGCTAGTTTTGAATTCGCCAAGCATCAACCTCGTGCCGCCGATCTTCCTCAAATCGTAAATATAGCCGATAGCCATGAACCACTTCCGCCATTTCCGCGAGCAAATCCTCCAGCAACTAGACCAAGTCGAGGCCCTGAAGGGCCAGACCTTCGACCGTGTGGTGGTGGAGCTGCCGCGCGATCCAAAGCACGGCGATTTGGCCTGCAACGCTGCGATGGTTCTAGCCAAGGCGGCGGGTATGAAGCCGCGTGACCTGGCCGAGGCACTGGTTGCCCCGATCCAATCAATAGAAGGCATTACCTCAGCAGAAGTCGCGGGTCCGGGCTTCTTGAACCTACGGCTTGGCGGCGACTTCTGGGCCCAGCAAATTCAACGCATTTTGGAGCAGGCAAAGGACTTCGGCGACAGCCAGATTGCGGGCGGCGAAAAGCTGAACGTCGAATACGTTTCGGCCAATCCCACCGGCCCGCTGCACCTCGCGCACGCTCGCGGTGCGGTGATTGGCGATGTCATGGCCAGGCTGTGCGAGAAGGTCGGCTATGACGTGACCCGCGAATACTACATTAATGACGCGGGCGGGCAGGTCGATACGCTGGCTCGTTCGGCCTATTTGCGTTATCGCGAGGCCTTTGGCGAAGCCGTGACAATTCCCGAGGGTCTTTATCCTGGCGACTATTTGGTTGCTGTCGGCCAGGGCCTCAAGGCGCGCGATGGTGCTAAGTGGCTGACGGCTGATGAAGCTGGCTGGCTGCCTGCGGTGCGCGACTATGCCCTGGGCGAGATGCTGGCCATGATTAAAGAGACCTTGGGGCAAATGGGCATCAAACAGCACTTCACCTCTGAAGCCGCCTTGGTCGCGGCCGACAAGGTCAGCGAAGCCGTGGCCGCGCTCAGCGATATGGGGCTGATGTATCGCGGCGTTCTGGAGCCACCCAAAGGGCAAAAGCCGGAAGACTGGGAAGCGCGCGAACAGCTCTTGTTCAAGAGCTCAGATTTTGGCGATGATGTGGACCGCCCCATTCAAAAGTCGGACGGCTCTTGGACCTATTTTGCCAACGATATCGCCTACCACTACGACAAGTATCAGCGCGGCTTTGCCAAAATGATCAACGTTTTTGGCGTCGATCATGCGGGCTATGTCAAGCGATTGCGGGCGTCGGTCAAAGCCATGACCCAGGGTGCAGGTGATCTGACCGTTTTGACCTGTAACTTGGTCAAGCTCTATCGCGACGGCGAGCTGGTCAAGATGTCCAAGCGTTCGGGTAACTTCATTACTTTGCGCGATGTCTTGGACGAAATCGGCTCAAACGTGCTGCGGTTTGTTATTTTGACCCGCCGCTCGGATATGCCCTTAGACATTGATTACGCTAAGGTTTTAGAAGCCAGTAAGGACAATCCCGTCTGGGCGATCAATTATGCCTACGCGCGGATTAACTCGGTCTTCCGCAAGGCAGAGGAAATGTTCGAAGGCCGGGATCTGGGTGCCAGCGCCCTGGCCAGCGCCGCGGTTCAGCGCTTGTCCAGCGCCGAAGAGCTGGCGGTCATGAACCTGTTGAGCCAATGGCCGCAGACCGTCGAGACCGCAGCCCTGAATGCCGAGCCCCACCGCGTCGCCTTCTATCTTCAGGAGCTAGCGGCGGCCTTCAACGCTCTGTGGTCGGCGGGTCACGGTGATGTCACATTGCGATTCTTGCAAGAAGACGACGCCGAGCTTTCGGTCGCGAGATTGGCGCTTTTGCGTGCCACCTCCAACATCATTTTGTCGGGTTTCGATGTCATGGGGGTAGTACCGCAAGAGGTTATGTAATGAACGAATTTGACCCAAATCATTTGAACAAAGACTTTTCAGACCAACCCATTACCAGCCTGTCCGATTTGGCCCAGCGCATGCGAGGACCGCAATATCGCTCTTCGCTGGCGAGCCAGGACGCTCGTCCGTTTAGCGCTCTGCCTGCTGCCCAGGCTGAGACACGGCAGGCAAGCCCCGTTGTGCCAGCGGGAGAAAATGCGCTGCACCAGAGCGAAATCGGCGGCGGCTGGGGCCATGCCGATCGCGGCCCCGGCGCTGATCGAGCGGCGCAATCAGCAGAGGGCAATCCGTTCGATGCGCCCGCGCTGCAAGAAGATGGCTACGCTTGGCAGGATACCGCCAACCATGGAGCGGAAGACCGGGCCTATCAGTCCAGCGTCGACCCCTTGAGCTATCCTGAGCCACAGGACGCGGCCCAGTTCGATGCAAACCAGTTCGATGCAAACCAGTTCGACACGGCGGCAGAACAGCACCTAACCGGACAAGACCCGTTTTACGGATCGAACGCAGGGGACGGGCAGGACGGCTTCTGCGCGAGCGATGGCGCGCTGGACCCGGCAACAAACCAGGTTGAGGCGCCCCAGTGGGATGCACGCGCCATTGATGAAGAGTTCTCTGACCTATCGCCCGACAGCCGCGAATGGCAGAAAGTCGCTTGGCACCAAGAAGGCCCGGTCGCCGGGCATCTGGTCACGGGTCAATTGCGCGGCTCCAAGCGCGCCGACCTGC
>JAUIDR010000097.1 GCA_030428565.1 Alphaproteobacteria bacterium | reverse complement strand
GTGAAACGGCTTCGTGTTGGCGCTCAGCGGGCATTGGCGCAGGCGAAGGCCTTATCTCCCTCCTTCAGGCAATGATTGAGCAGCACGTCTTTCAGAGCATCGCTATCGGTACCGAAATAGAGGCCCGCCACCGATAAAGACATCCTCGACCGGAGTGGTAACGGCCTGCATTTGGTAGATCCAATCGACGCGCTCAAAACTGGCGGGCACCGCGCGTTGCCAGCGGCGCAATACCTGCGGGTCTTTTGCAATCTTGTCGAAGATGTAATCGCCAGGCCCTTGCTGCGCCCTTGCTTTGCCACCCAGTGCGGCCAGGACTGCCAATGCGAGCCCCAGCCACAAGACAACCGGCCTTGCGCTAGTCATCGGGACAGGCCCAAGGGTAGTCCGCACAGGCCGCCTCAATCAGCGTGGCGATGTTTGATTTGACGGTGAAGACCGAATTCTTGGCAAAGCGCGAGGCACCCTGGATCTTGTTGCCTGCGCTGGCACCGCGATAGCCCCAACTGGTGGTGGCCACCACAACATTGCTCAAGTCATCGTTGGGCTGGGCCTCGCCGGTAAAGGATGTATCGACGCCAAAATTGAGCAGCCAAGGGCCGCCGCTTGAGCCGCCGGTCTGGTTCGAGCCCACCGCGACGTTGTTGGGTGTGTCGCGAAAACCCAGCGAGTCGGTACGGATCATCTTGTCACCATCATAAAACAGCGCCGGATAGCCGAGTTGGGTTATCTGCACCAACTGTTGAGCGCCAACCTCGGCCAAGCTGAAGTCTTCCTCTTCCAGGCCGTCGCTGTAGGTCAGCACGCGATACTGCCCCACCACATCGCCGATCAACTGGCCGTCCTTGGGCTCCATGACGACGACGGCGACGTCATTTTCACACACAACGCCGCGCACGACGCAGTTATCATCACCGTCGTAGTAGGCTTCGGCCAAGTACCACTCACGCCCGCGCCAAATGCCATAAGGGGCGTGGCCTTCGTGGAAGGCGGGCGCGAACAGATAGTTTGCGATAAAGCCGGCCTCTTGCTGTCCGTAGTTGTGGATACAGTGCGCAGCGGTCACTAACATGGAGGGGCCAATGACCGACGCGGTACAGACCGTAGAGCCCCCGTCGGGCATCAGCATTTGGCTTTTACCGGTAGCCCGCCAAGGGAAATAGTCGGTCGGGATTTGCGTTCCTTGCGCCGCGACGCGCTTGGTCGAAAAGGGGATGCCACCTGCGCCGAGCGCCTCTTGGCTGCCTGCCGAACCGATCACAAGGTTGCGCAATCCGCTCGGGAGCTGGCCGGGATCAATTAGAACGCGATCCAGGCGTTGTTCGGCGCGTGCGCTCTCTGGACCCGCCGTGTCAAAGCTGAAGCTTTCGTCGTTAGCTGCAGGGTCGGCAACACGCGGGGTGCCAGAGCGCACATCGTTGGCGCTGGCAAAGGGTGCGAGCGCGAGGGTGCAAAGGGTTAGTCCGGTCAAGACCAAACCGCGCGCAAGGCTCGCTGCTGGAAACGATCTCGTTCGCACCTGTGACGTTCGCGCCCGTCGTGCCGTTGGCGCCGGTCGAATTGTTGGCGCCGGTCGAACTGTTGACAGAGGGGTGAAGGGACGGGCTGCTGCCGATTGGGCAAAGCGCGTAGGCATGGCGATCCTCCTTCCGTTCGCAATGGGGGCGATGGATAGGTGGAGGGGCTAGGCCGCTAAACGCAGCGTGACCGGCGCTGCGGCCTGGTATCGCAGGCCCGCTTGCTAGCTGTTTGCTTTGCTGGTCTGCGCTGGGCTCGCCTCGCCACCTTCAGATTTGGTGAAGTCCTGGCTGACGCTGCCAGCATAGCGCTCCAACAGCTCATCCGGCACTTCGCTGCCGTCGGCCAAGAAGGGCAGGATGCCTTTTCGGATCGAGCGGCCGCGCATGGCCTTGATATCAGCGTCCGAGCGGGTCACGCGCTGGGCGCAGCGACGACCCCACTCGGCCAAGTAGCCGTATAACCGGTCGAGCACCGCTTGATGCGCGTCGCCTTTTGCAAGGTCCACGAACTCATCCGGGTCTTCTTGCAGATCGAACAGCATGGGGCGCATGCCACCCTCGGCGTGCATCATTTTAAAGCGGCCGTCGAACACCATAAACAAGCGCGCATCTTTGGGCTCTAGGCCCAGCTTGACGCACTGCGGGGTCGGGGAATAGTCAAACTCGGAGATAGCAAAGCGGCGCCATTCGGGCGTCTGGCCGTGCAACCAGGGTTGTAGGGAGCGGCCCTCAACGATGTGATCGGGGACGTCACCACCGGCGGCCTCTATGAAGGTCGCCAACAGGTCCAGGCTCTCGACCAGGGCCTCGCAGGTTGTGCCCCTGGTGGTGTCCGCTTCTTGGCGCGGATCATAGATGATGAGCGGAATCTTGACCGATTGTTCGTGAAACAGGTCTTTTTCGCCCAGCCAGTGGTCGCCCAGATAATCGCCGTGATCTGATGTCAAGACGATCATGGTGTCTTTCAAACGATCATTGGCTTCTAGATAGTCGAGCAAGCGGCCAAGCTGATCGTCGCACTGCTTGATGAGCCCCATATAGGCGGGAATGACCTTCTGGCGCGCATCGTCCTTGCGAAAGGCCTGGGCAATCCGGCTTTGTGTGTAGGCTTCATAAACCGGGTGCGGGTCTTGCAGTTCGGCTTCATGGCGGTGCGGGGCTGGCACATGATTGCGCCCGTACATGTTGTGGTAGGGCGCGGGCACGATATAGGGCCAGTGCGGCTTGATGTAAGAGACATGCGCGCACCAAGGTCCATCGGGGGTCTTTTCGATGAAGTCGATGGTCTGGCTGGTCAGCCAGGGGGTCTCGCTGTCTTCTTCGCGAATGTTGGCAGGCTTGTCGGCGTTGCGGAAAATCCAGCCGCTGGCTACCTTGTCGCCATCCAGCCCCGCGTTGGCAAAGTCAGCCCATGGGTTTTCGCTCTCATAGCCCTTGGATTTGAGGTATTCATTATAGGGCGAGCGCTTTTCATCATAGTAGCCGTCGGGGCCATAGCCCCAAAGCCCATCATCGCGCACCCAGGCATCAAAGCCGCACTCGGCTTGGCGGGCGCCAATCTGGCTATCCGGGCTGAGGCCCAAGCGTGCCATGCCCTCGGCATCGGCCTTCATGTGGGTCTTACCCAAAAGCCAGCAATCCATGCCCAATTTGCGCAAGTGATCGCCCATCGTCTGTTCGCCCACGCGCAGGGGGTAGCCGTTCCATTGCGCGCCGTGGCTAGACGCATAGCGGCCAGTGTAAAAGCTCATCCGGCTGGCACCGCATATCGGCGATTGAACGTAGGTGTTGGTAAAGCGTAGGCCCATGGCCGCGACGCGGTCAAAGTTGGGCGTATGCAGATGGGGGTGCCCGGCACAGCTGAGATAATCGAAGCGAAGTTGATCATACATGATGAAGAGAATATTCACGGGCAATACTTCCTTGGATTAGCCGGGGGGCAGGGCCGCGTTCGATGTGCGCGCTGCTTCCGGATGATCGCGAGTTAGGGGCAGTTGCCGGGTGTAGCCCGGCAGCGCGGATGAAATCTAGCCGCTCGCACGGACCTGACCAGTCAAAAATCGGCTCAATTTCCACAAAAAAAGGCTCCGCAGCATGGCGCTGGGAGCCTTTTCTAACCTTAGCAGCGCAAAAGCGCGCTCCTGCCAAAGGCCTTAGCCGTTAACGGCGTCCTTAAGAGCCTTTGCGGGCTTGAACTTGACCGCTTTGCTGGCTGCAATCTCGATGGTCTCGCCGGTCTGAGGATTGCGGCCCTGGCGGGCAGCGCGCTCACCGACAGAAAAAGAGCCAAAGCCAGCCAGCTTCGCTTCGCCGCCGGACTTCAGTTCGTTTGAAATCGCGGCAAAGACAGCTTTGATAGCAGCATCCGCTTGAGAAGAAGTCAAACCAGCAGCTTCAGCAACCTGGGATGTCATTTCGTCTTTGGTCAAGGTTCATCTCCAAAAATGGGTAGGAGCTAGGCTCCCGGTTTCAGTTCAAAGAGCCGTTCTAAGGGCCCTCCGTCTTGTTTCGGTGCTTGATCGGGGCAGTTTCGTTTTCCAGCCTTGCGGCGCTACCAGCGTCAAGCGCGACTAGCGCTCCCTATAGTCCAGCAAATCGCGCTGGGCAACACCGCGAAAGCCCTAGGGCGGGACTTAAGTACGACGAACCGTCGCAAACCCGGCCAATTAGACAAGAGTGTGGCAGATTTGACGCTAAACAACGACCAAACGCCCCAGTTAACAGGGGTTATCCCGAGCCAAAGCCGCGTTTTGCTTCAGCCTCGCCGGGAAAAAAGCCCGGGATTCGCACCAGCAGGGATGGCCCTGCTGCTTGGTACGAGCGCCTTGCTCCGTGCATCAGCCATCACAAAGAGCAGCCATCACAAAGAGCAGCCATCACAAAGAGCGGTTCTTGCCAGCGCGCTCGGTCAATTGTTGCAGTGTGTCTCGCAAGTCGTCTTGCTGGTCTGCCGATAAACCGTCGAAAAGCTCTTCAACGCGGGCTTCGACTTGCGGCATGACTTGCTGGTAGAGCGAGCGGCCTGCATCGGTCGGCGTGAGCATACGCGCCCGGCCATCGGAAGGTACCAGCCGTTTTTCAATCAGCTTTTTGTCGAACAAGCGGCCCACCCCGCGCGAAATTTGCACCTTGTCGAGCGCCGTCAATGGGGTTAGATCACGGCTCAGTGCCGGACCGGCGCGGTTCAGCGCGACCAATATACGCCACTCTGGGCGGGTCAGACCAAAGCCGCCGCCATAGATGCAAGCCAAGTCATCGCTAACGGTCTCTGCCGCGCGTGCCAAAAGGTAGGGAAGTAAGCGCTCCATACCGCCAGTAAAGCGATCCTTGCCTTCGTAAGCAAGAAAATTGGTGTGAAACGCTGGTTTACAATTCTGTGAGCAGATCTTCGATTAGATCCCGCAATTCTGCGACCGACTGGAGCACGTAGTCCGCGCCGGCTGCCAAAAGGTCAGGAGCCAGCCTCTGATGCAG
>JAUIDR010000036.1 GCA_030428565.1 Alphaproteobacteria bacterium | reverse complement strand
CGAACAGAATTCGGCTATCAATGTTGTCTTTGATGTGACCGACGATCTCGTCGGCATTGGTCGCATGCAACCTAACGCTTGAACGTTCTGTTGCGTTCAAAAACACACTTATTCAACGGGCTGCTAGGCGCGACGAAACACCAGTGTCGGCCAATCGCCCAAGATCGAACGATGCTCAAGGGCAAGCCCTTGTTGGCGATAGCGCGCTTCAATGGCCTGCTGTTGCGGGCGGATAAGGCCTGCCAAGATCAGGTAGCCGCCGGGCGCCAACAGGCCCGACAAATCACGCGCGAGCGCCAAGAGTGGCGCGGCCAAAATATTGGCAAAGACAACATCGTAAGGCCCAGCCGAACGGATGGCTGGCGCGGCGCTTCCCGCTGCCGTCGTCACGCGCATGACAGCCTGGGCGCTCCTACTGGCACGACCGACGGATGAGGCCGTAACCTGCCGTGCGCAGACAGCGTTTTGCTGAGCGTTCAAGATCGTGCGGCGGCTCGCCTCTGGATCGATATCGCTCGCGACCACGGCACGGGCCCCTGCCCGCGCCGCCGCCAGCGCCAGTACACCCGTACCGGTCCCCACGTCCATTACCCGGCCCAAAGCCCGTTTGCGTCGTATGCGCTCCATCGCTAGCAAGCACCCGCGCGTGGTCTCATGGTGCCCGGTGCCAAACGCCGTATTTGCGTCGATGCGCAGCTGCCAATGCCGCCGCCCTATTATGGCTTCATCGTGCGAGCCATGCAGTCGCCAAGGCCCCGCCTGAACCGGTGGCAAGCCAGCCTGGCTCTGTGAGACCCAATCAACGTCTGGCAATTCTTCGATCTGAGCGTCAAACCCTTGTTGCTGTAACAGACTGAGGGCTTCCATAGCTAAGGCCATGTCTTCTGCGTAAGCCGCCAGCTCCAGGTTTTCGGCGCGTTCGGCAGGGTCCAGCAGCGGATCGTAGTAATCTTGGCTGACAACCAAACCCTCTAGGGCCTCTAACTGCTCTGCCGCCTCGTCGATTTCGCGAAGGCTCATAATGCTCGTAACACGTTTCATGCTGATCTCGTTTGATTGGCGGTTTGCGGGTCCGCGCGCCCTTGCATGGCTCTAACACATCTTGCGAACTTATCGAAATAACTCGCCTACCACCGGCCCGCCACCTAGGTTATATCTGTAGGCACATGGCCTTCAAAAAAGCCCATCACAGCAAACTGACGCGGCTGTGAAACGGGCTTAACTTATTGATACTGCGATTATATATCCGTTGAGGACAAAAACCCATGTCAGCAGCCCTTGAAAAAAACAGGGGCTGCGAGATTTGAGTTCCAGGCGCCGAACCTTTCATTCTAACCCTGGAGCTTAATCCCGTGTCACAGTTCAAATCTTCTACCAAAAATGCCGCTCTTGCGGGCCTGACTTCTCTGGCATTGATTGGCGGCATCTTTGCTGTCCAGGCGCAAGCCGCCAGCCATTCATCAGGCGGTTCCATGATGGACGAAGCGACCGTCGAAGTCGGTGGCGCACCCATGCTGCCCAGCAAAACATTGTCGGAAAACGCCGTCAATTCGGGCGATCACACAACCCTAGTCGCTGCTGTACAAGCGGCAGGCCTATTG
Source organism: Alphaproteobacteria bacterium (assembly GCA_030428565.1). Taxonomy (GTDB): domain Bacteria; phylum Pseudomonadota; class Alphaproteobacteria; order UBA7985; family JAUIBT01; genus JAUIBT01. Next base: position 34,118 of record JAUIDR010000036.1, on the reverse strand, counting down.
GATGCTATCGCCGGTGAAGGGCCTATTACGGTGTTTGGTCCGGTCAACAACGCCTTTGAAGACCTGCCCGAAGGTACGGTTGAAAACCTGCTGGAGCCCGAAAACAAGGACACGCTCGTCGCCGTCTTGACCTACCACGTTGTCGCTGGCGCATGGACCCGTGATTCCTTGATGGAAAAACTGGAGGCGACCGGCGGTGCCTTGCAGGTCGAAACGCTGTCGGGCGGATCGCTGACCATCAAAATGAACGGCCCAAGCAACATTATGATCGAAGATGCCAACGGCGGCACCGCCAACATCAGCGTCTACGATGTCATGCAGGCCAACGGCGTGTTCCACTCAATCGACGCGGTCTTGCTCCCCTAACTTGCGGGCAGTAAAATCGCAACAACGACAAAGAGCGGGCCCTCGGGTCCGCTCTTTTTCTTATATCTATGCGCAAGCAAGTTAGTCGCAGGACCAAACGAGGATACGACAATCGCGACCGCCGTGATTACGGCACTCGATCAGCGCTCTATTGCGCGCGGTCGACTTGTTGGACGAGCGCCCCCAACCAAAAGCACCGCTGTAGCTGTTGTTGCTCCGGGTCCAATCCGCCGCCGCAAAAGCGCACTGGCCTTTGCTGAACGTGACCCAATTGTTGCAATTGTACTTACAGTTGAAGTTGGCTTGGTTCTTAGCCTGTATCTGGGTCGAATAGCCTGACGCCCAGCCCCAAGCCATGTTGTAAGGATTGAAGGCAATGGCACCGGCGGCGTGGGCACCAACGCTAACCGACGTCAACACAAGGGCTGCGCTCAACGCTGCGACCAACGTGGCACCAACAGATCGAAACATAGGCTTACTCCTTAAAAGACCGAGCAAATTGTATCACTTACCAGGCCAAGTGGAAGCCTTAGGCCATTTTGCGAATCCCCATCGCCCACGCCCAGTTTTGACAGGTTCAGGCCTCGGAGGCCGGCACGACGAAACTTGACATAATCTTCTTCTCGCCACTGACGTCAAAGTTTACGACCAGCTTGTCTTTATCCACCAGGCTCACTTCGCCATAGCCGAACTTCTGGTGAAAGACCCGCTCACCTTGCTTGTAATTGCGCGTCGCTTTGACGGTGTGACCAGGCTGCATGTCCTTTGGGCTGCCTTGAATAATCTTGCCCTGATTGCGCCGAGCCTGCGCGCGCTTCCAGCCGGGACTCTCGTAGCCGAAACCACGGTCACTACCGCCGCTGGTCCGGGTCCGCGGCGCTGCCTGACTGCTCCAGCTTGCGCCCCAATTGGCACCAAAGCCCGTCGAGGGCGCTGAAAAGCCCGAATCTTGATGCAGCCAATTGCTGCCCCAGCTTGACGCCGTGCTGATCATCTCAAGCTGTTCGTCGGGCAATTCTTCCAAGAACTGGGATGGCAGAGCGTCGGTATATTGGCCGTGGATTCGCCGCCGCCCCGCGTAGGAGATATAGAGCGACTTGCGCGCCCGCGTAATGCCGACGTAGCCCAGGCGCCGTTCTTCTTCCAAGCCCTTTTGTCCTTCAGCGTCGAGCGCGCGTTGGTTGGGAAACTGGCCTTGCTCCCACCCCGGCAAGAATACCAAATCGAACTCCAAGCCCTTGGCGGCGTGCAGGGTCATGATCGAGACCATATCCGTGCTTTGATCTTCCAGGCCTTCCATGACAAGTGACACGTGCTCCAAGAAACTCGCCAAGGAGTCGAAGCTGGCCATGGCTGAAATGAGTTCTTTTAGGTTCTCCAGACGACCGGGCGCTTCGGGGGAGCGATCAAGACGCCACATCTCCGTATAGCCGCTCTCGTCTAGAATGATTTCGGTCAGCTCAGGATGCGGCGTTGAAGCCACCATAGAGCGCCAACGATCGAAATCCCCCATTAAGACCTGCAAGGATTTGCGTGCCTTGCCGCCGATTTCGTCGGTGCGCAGAACCTGCTCAACGACACCGGTCAGCGGCAACCCAATGTCGCGCTGAATGCCATAGAGTTTTTGCACGCTGGTCGGCCCGATACCGCGCTTGGGCACATTAACGATGCGCTCAAAGGCCAAGTCGTCAGCAGGTTGCGCCACCACTCGCAAGTAGGCCAGCGCGTCACGGATTTCGCGCCGTTCATAGAAACGCGGACCACCGACGACGCGATAAGGAATGCCGACGGTGACAAAGCGTTCTTCAAGGCCGCGCATCATGGAGGACGAGCGCACCAACACTGCCATATCGTGCAGGCGTGTTCCCTTGATTTGATGCTGCTCGATGGTCTCGGCGATTTGGCGAGCCTCTTCATCGCCATCCCAATAGCCGCGTACTTGCACTTTGTCGGTGCTGTTGTCCTGGGTCCAGAGCGTCTTGCCGAGGCGTCCCTCGTTGTGCGCGATCAATCCTGATGCAGCGGCCAGAATGGTCGAGGTCGAACGATAATTCTGTTCTAGGCGAATGACCTTGGCGCCGGGAAAATCCTTTTCAAAGCGCAGAATGTTGCCGACTTCAGCGCCTCTCCAGCCATAGATCGACTGGTCGTCATCGCCCACACAGCAGATATTTTTTCGCTTTTGCGCCAGCAAACGCAGCCACAAATACTGGGCGACGTTGGTATCCTGATATTCATCGACCAGCATGAAGGCAAAGCGGTCTTGGTAGTCTGCCAGAATCTCGGGCTCTTGGGTAAAGAGCGTCAGACAATGCAACAGCAGATCGCCGAAATCGCATGCATTGAGGGTCAAAAGCCGCTCTTGGTAGGTCGAATAAATATCCAGCAGACGGCCGTTCGCAAAGTCGCTGACCTCGCTGGCGGGAACCTTAGACGGAATAAGCCCCTTATCCTTCCAGCGGCTAATGAGCCCCAGCGTCGCGCGCGCATTCCAGCGCTTTTCGTCCAGGTCCATCGCGCGCATGATCTGCTTGATGAGACGCAATTGGTCGTCATCATCCAAGATGGAAAAATTCGACTTCAACCCAACGGCTGACGCGTGGCGGCGCAAAATCCGCGTACAAATGGCGTGAAAGGTGCCGACCCACCAGCCCTCTGTGGGGTGGCCGATCATGCCCTCAATCCGTTCGCGCATTTCCTTGGCGGCTTTGTTGGTGAAGGTCACGGCCAAGATCTGCCCTGGCCGCGCTTGGCCCGTCAGCAACAGATGCGCGATGCGCGTCGTCAAGGCGCGCGTTTTGCCTGTACCAGCGCCCGCCAGCATCAAGACCGGCCCTTCGGTGGTTAAGACGGCGTCTTGTTGAGGAGCGTTCAAGCCCTCAAGCCAAGGAAAGCGTCGCAGCAATTCGGATTGGTCCGGCAAGTCACCGGAGCCGCCGTCGGGGCTCATGACCAAGCCAAGGGTGGATCCAGAGGGCAAATTAGGGGCATAGGAGAATCGATTCATGACTTCTAAATAAGCCCAACCCGCAGCCGGGTTAAGCCCTGGGTTCCAATACGCGAAATCTTCTCCGTTGATTGGGGGTAACTTGCTTCGTGCTGCGACATTCTGGCCTTGCCAAGACCGAGCAATTGAGACAGGCTCTGCGCAACCAGAACAAATGTTCAGAAAAACAAAGGGCGCGGCCTTGGCCGTCGGCCAAATAACCAGGGACATGAAGTGCGTACAGGCATCACATTTTTTTACGCAGGGCGAAGCCATAGCCTAGAGGCTGTTGAGCCAACAGATATGCTGCTCGGCTGGCTGCGCGAACACCAACAAGCTCGCGGTACCAAAGAAGGCTGCAACGAGGGCGATTGCGGGGCTTGCAGCGTGGTTTTGGCGCGCAAGCAAGGCGAGCATATTGATTATCAACCCGTTAACGCCTGCATCTTTCCGCTCGCCAATCTGGACGGGACCGCGATTTTTAGCGTCGAAGACTTCGGCAACCGCCAAGCTCTGCACCCCATCCAACAAGCTGTTGTCGACGAGCACGGCAGCCAGTGTGGCTTTTGCACACCCGGATTCATCGCCAGCATGGTCGCGGGTCAATTGGGCAAGGTGGAGCATAGTGCCGAGGTGCAAATTGCGGGCAACCTCTGCCGCTGTACCGGCTACGGAGGGTTGATTCGCGCCTTTGAAGGGCAACGAAACACCCCGCAACCCGCAGCCTTTCGCGCTAAGCTCGACGCGGCAGAATCCTGGATCAAGGCCAGCGACGCCGGTGGGTTTGAGTGCCACGGCACCACCGGCAGCATCTATGCGCCCAGCACCTTAAAGGACTTGGCCAGCTTGCGTTCGGTTCACCCCGACGCCCTAATAGTGGCCGGTGCAACCGATGTGGGCCTTTGGATGACCAAAGGGCTCAAACAGCCGCCCAAGTTGATCCTTACCACCTATGTTCACGAGCTCCACGCTGTCGAACAGACCGCCGAGCACTTCTGTTTTGGCGCCGCTGTCCCCTACAGCCAGGTCGGTCCGACCTTGCTGCAAGATTACCCGGAAGCCCGAGACTGGTTTGAGCGCCTGGGCTCGGTCCAGGTGCGCGCGTCTGGAACGCTGGGCGGCAATATTGCCAACGGCTCGCCCATCGGCGACGGGCCGCCGCTGATGATCGCGCTCGGCGCCAGCTTGCGTTTGCGCAAGGGTGAAACGCTGCGCGAAGTGGCTTTGGAGGACTATTTCATCGCCTACGGCAAACAAGATCTAGCTGAGGACGAATTCGTCGAGGCCGTACTTGTGCCGCGTCGTCAGCCCGGCCAACGCCTAATGGTCGAAAAGGTCTCGCGTCGTATCGACCAAGACATTACCGCCGTGTTGGCTGCTTTCAGCGAGACCAGCGTCGGCCTCAGGCTGGCGTTCGGAGGCATGGCCGCAACGCCCAAGCTGGCAAAAACCGTCATGGCCTCGCGCCAGGCCAGCGACATCCACAAAGATTTTGAGCCGCTGAGCGATCTTCGGGCGAGCAAGGCCTATCGCCTGCGCGTTGCTGAAAATCTGTTGCGTGCCTTTTTGGAGCCCGACGCAAGCAACCCCAGTCAGGAGGCTGCACAATGAACCAGATTTCAAAGCCCGAGATCGCCAATCCCCTGGGGCGCGCGCTGGAGCATGATTCCGCCGGTCAGCACGTTACGGGCCAGGCTCTTTACTGCGATGATATTCGCGAGCCCGCGGGCTGCCTACACGCCGCAATGGGCTTGGGACCAGCCTTCCCAGCGCGCATCGTGGCCATGGACCTTGATGCCGTGCGCCAGGCCCCCGGAGTGGTGGCCGTCTTCACCGCCGCCGATATTCCTGGCGAAAACAACGCTGGATCGGTGGTCCATGACGAACCCTTGTTGGCCAGCGATCAGACCAGCTATGCCCAGCAGCCCCTTTTCGTGGTGGCTGCGGAGACCAGGGACCAGGCGCGACGCGCCGCACGCCTAGCCAAATTTGAAGCTGAAGAACGGCCCGCCGCCGTCACTTATGACCAGATCGTTGAACGCGACGAGCATGTCATGCCTACCCTCGAAGTTGTGACCGGTGATGCCGAAGCCGCCCTCGCCAAGGCCCAACACAAGCTGGAAGGTCGGATCGAAATCGGCGGCCAAGAGCATATGTATCTTGAGGGGCAAATCGCGTTGGCGCTGCCCTCTCCCGATGGCCTGCGGGTAGTCAGCTCCACCCAGCACCCGACCGAAGTTCAAGAGATGTTGGGCCACTTGCTAGAGCTTTCGTCAGCAGAAATAACGGTTGAAGTGCGGCGCATGGGCGGCGCTTTTGGCGGTAAAGAGAGCCAAGCCGCCCACACCGCCATGATGGCAACATTGGCGGCTTATCATACCGGGCGGCCGGTCAAACTGCGTTTGGACCGGGACGACGACATGGTGACGACCGGCAAGCGGCACGATTTTCGCGTGGACTATCGCTTGGGCTATGACGACAGCGGTCGCGTATATGCAGGCACCTTCGATCTAGCGGCGCGCTGTGGCCATTCGGCGGACCTGTCAGCGGCGGTCTGCGATCGCGCAGTGTTTCACTCTGATAACGCCTATTTCATTCCCGAGCATCGCATAACCTCGCACCGCTATCGCTCCAATACGGTCTCAAACACCGCCTATCGCGGCTTCGGTGGTCCGCAAGGCATGGTGGCGATTGAACGTGCAATGGATCAAATCGCGGCGCGCTTGGGCAAAGATCCCTTGGATGTGCGCTTAGAAAATCTTTATGGCCGCCACGGTGACATTGCGCCCTATGGCATGCAGGTCAAAGAACGGGTCTTAGAGCCGTTGATCCGTCAATTGGAAGTCAGCGCTGATTATCGCCAGCGTCGAGCCGAAATCGAAGCCGCCAACCAGAGCGCAGGGCGCTATCGGCGCGGCATCGCACTGACGCCCGTCAAGTTTGGTATTAGTTTTACCATTTCATTTTTGAACCAAGCGGGCGCCTTGCTGAATATCTATAAGGATGGCTCTATCCTGATAAACCACGGCGGCACAGAGATGGGCCAAGGCCTTTATCTGAAAGTTGCGCAAGTGGTGGCGCATCAGTTCGGCGTACCGCTAGACATGGTGAAAATTTCGGCGACCCGGACAGACAAGGTGCCCAATACCTCACCGACGGCTGCCTCATCGGGCACCGACTTGAACGGCGCGGCGGCCTTGGCGGCGTGCAAGACCCTCAAACAGCGGCTTACGCGGTTTTTGCAGCAGAAATTTGAGACCGACGCTTTGCCGCTGTTCAAAGATGGTCGCGTGTTGATCGGCTTTCACCACATGAGCTATGCCGAAATGGCGCGTGCGGCTTGGTTCGCGCGTATCCCGCTCAGCGCTACCGGTCACTTCGCGACGCCCGGCATCGGTTGGGATGCCAAGACCGGCAAGGGGCGTCCCTTCTTCTATTTCGCACACGGCGCCGCTGTGTCAGAAGTCGAGATCGACACGCTGACCGGTGCCAACCGCGTGGTGCGTGCAGATCTGCTGCACGATGTCGGACAATCCATCAACCCGGCCATCGACCTGGGGCAGATCGAAGGGGCCTACATTCAAGGCATGGGCTGGCTGACCATGGAACAGCTCGTTTTCAACGACAAAGGCCAGCTGCTGACGCACGCGCCTAGCACCTATAAGATTCCAACAGCGACCGACCGCCCGGATGTGCTGAACATCACGCTGTATGACAACAAGAACCCTGAGGCCACCGTGCATCGCTCGAAAGCTGTGGGGGAGCCGCCCTTTATGCTGGCGATCTCGGTTCATTCGGCGCTCGCGCATGCCATTTCAGGCTTGGGTGGTCCCGGCTATTGGCCAGACCTTGATGCGCCAGCGACAGCCGAAGAGGTGCTGCGTTGCCTCGATGCGGCCAACGCAGCGGCGGTGTGACGAGCGGGGCATTCGATGAGAGTCCCTGACCTCAACCCTGCAAACGCGGCTAAGGCGGCGACGGCAAGTGATCCCAAGATTGAAATTGAGATCTTGGAAGCTTGGGGTTCGACGCCGCGTGAGGCCGGCACCCACATGTGGGTCAGCGCTGCGACCTGCGGCGGCACCATCGGTGGCGGGCGCCTGGAATGGCTGGCCATGCGCCACGCCCGCCGCCTGATCGAGCGCTGCGCCCTAACCCTGGTTGAAAATGACGATCAGAGCAGAAGCCTGCCCCCCATCAGCGACAAGGATGCCACGCTGGAGCTGCCGCTAGGCCCCGCCACGCAACAATGCTGTGGCGGCTATCTGCGCTTGGGCTTTCGCTGGCTTACCGGTGACGCCGCTACACCAAAGGACTGGAGGCCTTGGGTCTACCTACACGGCCAAGGGCATGTCGGGCGCGCTGCCCTACTAGCCATGGCTCCGCTGCCCTTTCACGTCGTCGGCGTGGACGAGCGACCGCAATTTGCAGCACAAGAGCGCGATCACAGGACGGCGATTGCCCTGGCACCGCCAGGGAGCTGGCACATCGTCATGACCCATGACCATGCGCTAGATCTAGAGCTATGCGCCGCCCTTTTGCAAATTGGCAATGTCGGCCACATTGGCTTGATTGGATCACAGACCAAGCGGGCGCGCTTTTTAAAGCAGCTGCGCCTGCAAGGCCTAGACCCCAGCCCCATCGTCTGCCCCATTGGTCTAGCGGGTATCCGCGGCAAGGAGCCCGAAGTTATCGCCGCTTCGCTGGCTGCCGAGCTGCTGGCCTTGCGCTCAGCGACTATGATAAGCTTGCGGCCACCAGCGCGCCAAGCCTAACCGGCGCCAATCTTGGTTGTCGGCGCCAGGCGCAAAAACGAACCCTTTGATAACAAATATAAAGCGCCGTCGTGCGCGTAAAATTGGGAGCCATTTATGACCATTGACGCCTATATCGCCGGACTTCCGAAGGTCGAGCTGCACTTGCATATTGAAGGCAGCTTCGAACCTGCGCTCATGTTTCAAATCGCTGAGCGCAACGGTATCAAGCTGCCTTATGAGTCGGTTGGCGCTCTGCAAGCCGCCTATAACTTCAGCGATCTCCAGAGCTTCCTAGACCTCTATTATCAAGGCATGAACGTTCTGCAGACTGAGCAGGATTACTACGACCTGACCTGGGCCTATCTTACAAAGATGGCTGCGCAAAACGTCCAGCACGTTGAGATTTTTTGGGACCCGCAAGGCCATACAGAACGCGGCATTGCCTTTGAAGTGCCCCTCAATGGCATCAGGGCCGCCCTTAATGAGGCCAAGACGCGCCACGGCATAAGCCACGAACTCATCATGAGCTTCTTGCGCCATTTGAGCGAGGAAGAAGGCTTTGCAACGCTGGAGCAGGCTCTACCACATCGCGACGCCTTTATCGGTGTCGGGCTGGATAGTTCGGAGCGCGGAAATCCACCCGAAAAATTCCAACGCTTGTTTGATCGTTGCCGCGCTGAGGGCTTAAAGCTCATGGCGCACGCGGGCGAAGAAGGCCCGCCCGAGTATGTCAGCGGCGCTATTGACCATTTGAAAGTGGACCGTATCGACCACGGCAACCGCTGCATGGAAGACCCCGCCTTGGCACAGCGCGTTGCCGATCTGGGCATTTGCCTGACGGTCTGCCCGCAGTCCAATATGCGGCTCAAGAACTGCACAGATATCGCCCAACATCCCATCAAGCCCATGCTGGATATGGGAATCGCGGCCTGCATCAACTCTGACGACCCGGCCTATTTTGGCGGCTATATGAGCGAGAACTACCAGTTGGTACAAGACGGACTCGGCCTGGATCGCGCCGCCCTGGGCCAGCTCGCTCGCAATGGCATTAACGGCAGTTTCGCCAGCGCTGAGCGAAAGTCTGAGATGCTGGCCAACCTCGCCGCTTACGAGACAAGCAAAGCCTAGCCAACCGGCACCCAAAACAGAACAGCCATTGAAGAGATGCCCATGTCCGACCGTCGACTTTGGATCAAAAATCCGCTGGCCATTTTTGCTGAGAATGGCGAGGCGGCGGGCGGCCTGGTCGTACAGGGTGACACCATCGCTGAGCTGGTCTCAGCGGGCCAGGTTCCCCAGCACGACGAGGTGTATGACGCCAGCGACGATGTGGTGCTGCCGGGCCTGATCAACACCCACCACCACATGTATCAGACCCTAACGCGCGCGCTGCCCGGGGCGGTCGATAAAGAGCTGTTCGACTGGCTAAAGCACCTCTACCCCATTTGGGCGGGGCTTGATCCGGAAATGGTGAGCGTATCCAGCGAACTGGCGATGGCCGAACTCTTGCTGTCGGGCTGCACCACCTCGACCGACCATCACTACGTTTTTCCAGATGGGCACGAAGATGCCATTGACCGCCAAGTCGAAGCGGCCCGCAAACTCGGACAGCGCGTGGTCCTGACGCGCGGTTCCATGAGCTTGTCCGAAGAAGACGGGGGCCTGCCACCCAAATCGGTCGTGCAGAGTGAAGATGCTATCATGGCCGACTCTGAGCGCCTGATCGCGCGCTATCATCAAAGCAGCCCAGGTGCCCAGGTGCAAATCGCGCTCGCGCCTTGTTCGCCCTTTTCGGTTACGCGCCAGCTCATGAAAGATGCTGCCGAGCTCGCCAAACGAGCGGGAGTCTTGCTGCATACGCACCTGGCTGAGACCGAAGACGAGAACCGCTTTTGTCAGGAGGCCTTCGGCTGCCGCCCTTTGGACTATGTCGAAGAATGCGGATGGCTGGATACCAAATCATGGTTCGCCCACGGCGTCCATTTCGATCAAGGCGAGTGGCAGCGCATGGCCAAAGCTGACGCGGGCGTCTCCTCCTGTTCTTGCTCAAATATGCACTTGGCCAGCGGTGCTTGCCCCGTTTGCGAGATGGAGAAAGCTGGCGTCACTGTCGGGCTGGGAGTGGACGGCTCAGCCTCCAACGATGGCTCTAACATGATGCAAGAGCTGCGACAGGCTTGGCTGCTCCAGCGCCTGAAATACGGATCGGCAGCGGTGTCTTGGCGGGACGCCATTCGCTGGGGAACTCAAGGCTCCGCCGGTTTGCTCGGTCGGCCCGATCTGGGGCGAATCGCCGTCGGCTGCCAAGCTGACTTGGCCCTGTTCCGTCTGGACGAACCCCGGTTTAGCGGCGCAGGCGATCCCTTGGCGGCGCTGGTCGTCTGCGGGGCCCACCGCGCTCAGGCGGTTATGGTTGGCGGGCAATGGCGCGTGCAAGAGGGTGCCCTGGTCGGCCACGAGCTGGCCGACATCATGCATCGTCACGGCCAAGCGGCCAAGCTTCTGCAAACAAAGATCTAGCGGCTCGGGCCCGCCCGCTACAAATGTCAGCATAGGACGCGCAAAATTTGTCACTAGATGTCGGAAAAGGGCATCACAGCGGCGGCCAACTTGTCTAAAAGCAAGGGGAACCGCGAACTATGAGACTGATATGCAGCGCTATTCGATATGGTCCTTGGCCCGCAACGCCCTGACTGGTCACAAAAACTGGCAAGCCGCATGGCGACATCCTGAGCCCAAGTCCCACTATGACGTCATTATCATCGGCGGCGGCGGCCATGGCCTGGCGACCGCTTACTACTTGGCCAAAGAGCACGGCATCACCAACGTCGCCGTGTTGGAAAAAGGCTACCTGGGCGGCGGCAACACCGGACGAAACACGACGATTGTTCGCTCCAACTACATGCTGGACGACAACGCCCATTTTTATGAGCATGGCCTCAAGCTGTGGCACGAACTGTCTATCGACCTGAACTACAACGTTATGTTCTCACCACGCGGCGTGTTGAACCTGGTACATTCCGATGCCGGACGCGATGCTGCTAAGCGGCGCGGCAATGCCATGCGCCTTAACGGGATCGACTCGGAGTATTGGGATCTTGAGACCATCGCCAAAAAGATCCCCGATCTGAACGTTTCGAAGAACGCGCGCTACCCGGTAAAGGGTGGCCTCATGCAAAAGCGTGGCGGCACCGCGCGTCACGACGCCGTGGCTTGGGGCTATGCGCGCGGCGCGGACGCGCGAGGCGTTGACATTATTCAGCAGTGTGAAGTCACCGGCATGATGATGGAAGGCAACCGCATCGTAGGGGTCGAGACTTCGCGCGGGCCGATCAAAGCCGGGAAGGTCGGCATCGCGGTTGCCGGCCATACCACCCAGCTTCTCAACATGGCTGGGCTGACCGCCCCGATCGAGAGCCACCTGCTGCAAGCCATGGTCTCAGAGCCCATCAAGCCGACCTTGGATTACGTTGTCACCTCAGGCGCGGCGCACCTCTACGTGTCGCAGTCCGATAAAGGCGGCTTGGTCTTCGGCGGCGACATCGAATTCTACAACTCCTTTAGTCAGCGTGGGAACACCCGAACGCTGGAGCACGTAACAGCGGCCATGATTTCGCTCTTCCCGCGCTATGCCAAACTGCGCTTGCTGCGCCATTGGGGCGGCATCATGGATATGAGCATGGACGGTAGCCCCATCATCTCCAAGACCCCGCGCGATAATCTGTTTATCAACGGGGGCTGGTGTTACGGCGGCTTCAAAGCGACGCCCGCTTCTGGCTGGTGCTTTGCCCATACCATCGCAACCGGTGAGCCCCACCCGCTCAACGCTGGCTTCACGCTTGATCGTTTTGAGCGCGGCTATGCCATCGACGAAAGCGGCGCGGGCCCCGTGCCCAAAGCGCACTAAGCGACCTTATAACAGCAGGATTTCTTGCCATGATGCTCATCCCCTGCCCCTGGTGCGGCGAACGCTCAGAAAACGAATTTACCTATATCGGCGATGCGCGACGCAAGCGCCCTGATACCAGCGCGCTCGAAGTGAGCGATGCGACCCTACAGGCGCACAGCGACTACGTATTCCTGCGCGACAATCCCAAGGGCTGGCACCAAGAATACTGGCAGCACACCAGCGGCTGCCGTGCCCACTTCAAGGTTGAGCGCAACGTGGTTGACCACCGCATTCGCGCCTCTGTTAAGGCAGACGAAGAACTGCCCACTTTCCCCGAGGGCCGCTAAATGACTTCTTTTCGTTTGGACCAAGGCGGCCTGATCGACCGCAACACGCCGCTCAATTTCCGCTTTGATGGCAAGGCTTACCAGGGTTTCCAAGGCGACACCCTGGCCTCGGCTTTGTTGGCCAACGGCGTGCAGCTTATGGGGCGTTCGTTCAAGTATCACCGCCCGCGCGGTGTCTACGGCAGCGGCAGCGAAGAGCCCAACGCCCTGATGACCGTCGGCAGAGGCCAAGAGCAGGAAAGTAACCTGCGCGCCACCATGATCGACCTCTATGAGGGGCTGGACGCACAGTCGCAGAACGCGTGGCCGTCGCTGAAGACCGACATCATGGCGGTCAACAGCTTGTTGAGCGCCTTCTTACCTGCCGGTTTCTATTACAAAATCTTTCTGGGATCGGCCAATTTCTGGCTGCTGCCCGAATATTTCATTCGCCGCGCGGCAGGCCTTGGGCGCCCCAACGAGCTCGCCAATGAAGACGACTACCAGCACCACTTTACCCATTGCGATGTGCTTGTCGTTGGCTCGGGCCTGTCGGGGGTTGCCGCCGCTTTGGCAGCCGCACGTTCTGGCGCCAGCGTGACCCTGGTCGATGAGCATGACAAGCTGGGCGGTCAGGGACTTTGGCGCGAAGCAGCTCAGCGTGAGTGGCTGCACGAAGCCTTGGCAGAGCTGGCTGACTACCCCAAGGTTCGCCTCATGAGCCGGACCACGGCTTGGGGCCACTACGACGACAACATGGTGGCCTGCGTTCAGGTCGAAGGCGATCCCGGCAAGCCGCTATCAGCACACCAGCCGCGCGCGCGCGCCTGGCACATCCGCGCCAAGCGGGTTATCTACGCGACCGGTGCCATCGAGCGCCCGCTGGTTTTTGCCAACAATGACCGCCCGGGCGTCATGCTAGCTCATGCAGGCGCGGCCTTTGCGGGCAAGTTCGGTGTCTTAGTCGGCAAGTCTCTGGTCCTGGCGACCAACAATGACGACGGCTACAGCTCGGCGCGCCTATTGGCCGACGCCGGTGCCCAGGTGCATCTGCTGGAGGCGCGCGACCAAGTCAGCGAGGCCCTGCAGGACAGCTTGAAAGGCAGCAACGTCGAGCTGTCCTTGGGGCAAACCGTTCTGTCCGCCAAAGGTGGCAGCAACGGCGTCAGCGCTGCCGAGATCGGCGGGCTGGATGGCAAGTCTTCCCGGTTGATCAACTGCGATGGTGTTCTCAGCTCGGGCGGATGGTCGCCCTCGATCCATCTCCACAGCCATACAGGCGGCAAAGCCGAATGGCGCGATGATTTGCAAGCCTTTGTGCCGGGCAAGCGCCTGCAAGAAGGTGTCGCGGTCGGCGCGGCGGCGGGCCTGTTTGCTACACACGAAGCACTCGCATCCGGCTGGCAACAAGGCATCACGGCGGCACAGGATTTGGGACACAGCGTCAGTGCCGGGCATGCGCCAACGCTGGACATCGCCAGCATTGAGACCAGCCCAATCATGCCGCTATGGAGCAATCCCAAGCCGCGAAAGGTCAAGGGGAAGGCTTTCGTTGATTTCCAGAACGATGCAGGCTCCAGCGATGTCGTTATGGCCAATCAAGAGGGCTACCGTTCGGTCGAGCACCTAAAGCGCTACACCACGCTCGGCATGGGCACCGATCAGGGCAAGACGGCCAACATCAACGGTCACGCCTTGCTGGCACAAGCACAAGGTCGCGCGATCGCAGAAGTCGGCACGACAACCTTCCGCCCGCCCTATACGCCGCTGACGCTCGGGGCCTTTGGCGGCCCGCACGTTGGCGCATCCTTCGCACCGATCCGCCGCACGCCTATGCACGATCTGCACCAGGACGCCGGGGCATCCTTCGTCGAGGCTGGTATGTGGATGCGCGCCGAGTGGTACACGCGCGACGACGAAGACATGTGGGCGTCGATCAAACGGGAAGCTCGCCAAGTGCGCCAGGCCGTCGCCATGTGCGATGTCTCGACGCTTGGCAAGATCGACGTGCAAGGCCCCGACGCACAAGAGTTCATTCAGCGGCTCTACTGCAATGGTATGAAGACGCTGGCTATCGGCAAAGTGCGCTATGGCCTCATGCTGCGAGACGATGGCATTGTATTCGACGACGGCACCGTGGCGCGTCTCGCCGACAACCATTATTACATGACCACCACCACGGCCAATGCTGCGGCTGTGTTGGCGCACATGGAATACCACTTGGATGTCGTTTGGCCTGAGCTGAAGGTCCGGGTCGCCAGCATTACAGATCAGTGGGCCGGCATGGCAGTCGCCGGGCCGCGCTCTCGCGATATGTTGCAAGCCGCCCTGCCCCACATTGACATGTCGAACGAGGGCCTGCCCTTCATGGGATTTGTCGATACAGAGCTGAATGGCTTGCCCGTTCGCGTGCTGCGCATCTCCTTCTCGGGCGAGCTGGCCTATGAGGTGCATACCCCCGCGCGCTTTGGCCCGCAGGTCTGGCAAGCGCTGAGCGAGACAGGCAAGGACTTTGGCCTTATGCCCTACGGCACCGAGGCGCTGGGTGCCTTGCGTATCGAAAAGGGTCACGTTGCTGGTGGCGAGCTGGACGGTCGCACCACGCCCGCCGATATGGGTCTCGGCAAAATGGTGGCAAAGAAGAAAGACTTCATCGGCCGTCTGGGTCTGCTGCGCGAAGGTCTCAACAAGGCCGATCGCCCGACCCTGGTTGGCATTATGCCCGCCGATGGTCGCTCTAATGTGATCGCTGGCTCACAACTGACCGAAGAAGGCCAGGTCGGCGGCTTCGGCAGCATGACCAAATCCTTGGGTTGGATATCCTCGGCTCACTTTAGTGTCGAACACGACTGTTTCGTCGCGCTTGGCTTTATTGACAAGGGCAGCGAGCGGATTGGACAGACCCTGTTCGCCGCCTCGCCCGTCGATGACGAACACCTGCCCGTAAACATTGTCTCACCGCATATGATCGACCCGCAAGGAGAGCGCCAATATGGATAAGCCAATCCGTCTTACCGATGCGGGCTTGTTGACCGCGCCGCTGCCCTCGTGCCCCGGATTTGCTTTGGATGAAATGCCGATTGCAAGCTTGTGGCAAGTCGCTGCCTTCAAGGGCTGTAGCGATGCGCTTGGCGAAAAATTGGCAGGGCTGTTCGACGGCCAAACGCCACAAGTTGGCAAATCGCTAGCAGCGAATGATATGGCCTTGATCTGGTCCGGTCCGGATCAATGGTGGCTGACATCAAAGACACTCACGCAAGAAGAACTGGCTGAGCGCCTGGCCCCGCTGGTCTCACCGGACGAAGCGGTCATGCTGGACTTGAGCCATGCCCGCTGTTGCCTGCGCCTGACCGGCGAACGCCGCTTTGATATTCTGAACAAGTCATGTTCGTTGGACTTTTTGCACTTTCAGCCGGGCGATGTGGCCATGACACTGGTCGAACAGCTCGCCGTTACGCTGATGGCTGTTGATGATGACACGACGGACCTTTACGTCACCACGTCATTCGCACAAGCGCTGGTCGACTATTTGGACCACGGCGCCGCTGAGTATCATTGATCGCCGAGCCCGGCCAAGGGCGGCAGCTGGACACAACCGGCCTAACTGGCAACCCAAAAGCAACCAAGGTGAGCGCGGCGTAGGCCCCGCTCACCTTTTTTATTGCCGTGCTGGCCCTAGCGAGAGCGCCGACGACGACGACGGCCACCGCCCTCGCCATCATCACCCACGCCAGGGACGTTACCGACCAAAGCCGGCATTTCGATCTGACCGCGCAGCTTGGGATAAGCATCGACTTTATGCGGAATGGCCATGGCACCCACAAAATGTTCTTGGAACTTGGGCTCCAGTGCCGTCTCGACCTTTTCGATGCGATTGACCAAATCCTGAACGTCGCCACGCGCCGCCTGATTGACCAACGCCAAGCGCGCGCCCGTCCCCGCGGCGTTGCCGGCTGACACGACCTTATCCAGGCTACAGTCGGGGATCATGCCCAACACCATGGCGTATTTGGTATCGATGTGCGAACCGAAGGCCCCTGCCAACACCACGCGTTCGACCTCTTCAGCGCCATAGCGATCCATCAGCAAACGATAGCCCGCATAGAGCGCCGCCTTGGCAAGCTGAATGGCGCGCACATCGTTCTGAGTGATTTTGATTGGGTTTTCCCCATCGCGAACCATGTAGGAAAAGGTCCGGCCATCGGCGAGGACGCGTGGGCTGCGCTCGGCCAGCTCGCCTTGCAAGAGGCCATCCTCGTTGATCACGCCCGCCAGATACATCTCGGCGACCGCTTCAATGACGCCCGAGCCGCAAATTCCGGTGATACCGGTCTTGGCAACGGCCTCGTCAAAGCCCGACTCGTCCGACCAAGGCTCTACGCCGATGACGCGATAGCGCGGCTCCAGCGTGTCTTTGTCGATGCGGATACGCTCGATTGCCCCCGCAGCGGCGCGCTGGCCTGACGAAATCTGCGCACCTTCGAAGGCAGGGCCCGTGGGGCTGGAAGCCGCCAGAACCTTCTCCTTTGTACCCAACAGCATTTCGGCGTTCGTACCAACGTCAACAACGAAGGTCAGCTCATCTTGCAGGTCAGGACGTTCGGCCAAGGCAACCGCCGCCGAGTCTGCGCCCACATGCCCCGCGATACAGGGCAACACATAGAGCCGCGCCCCAGGGTGGGCCAAAATCTTGATCTCAGAAGCGCGCAGCAACAAGCCCTCGTCGCTCGCAAGCGCAAAAGGCGCGCCGCCAAGCTCGACCGGATCAATACCCAAGAACAGGTGGTGCATGACGGGGTTGCCGACCAACACGATGTCCATCACCTGTTCAGCGGGCACGTTGGCTTCGTTACACGCCGCTTGCAACAGACCGTTGAGCGCGTCCCAAATAGCATCGCGCATGGTATCGGCGCCGCCCTTATTCATCATGGAATAGGAGACGCGAGACATGAGGTCTTCGCCATAGCGAATTTGCGGGTTCATGAGACCCGTAGAGGCCACGACCTTGCCCGTGGCCAAATTGCACAGATGGGCCGCGATGGTCGTTGAGCCCACATCGACCGCGAGCCCGTAAACCTCGGCCTTTTCGCCTGGCCAAACGCCGGTGATGAATTGGCCGTCATAGACCGCCACCGTGACTTGCCACTGCCCCTTGCGCAGCACCGGTTGCAGGCTCTGGAGCACATGCAAATCCGCGCGCAGCTTGCCCAGGCCGTGCTGTTCGCGCAGCGCCTCTTTAACGCGCTGCAAATCACCGGTGGGGTCGTGCATGTCTGGCTCGCGCACCTGCACGCGATACAGCCTAAGCGCTGGGTCCAACGGCATGTCGCGTTGATCGGGGGCCTTGCGGATGATCTGTTGGTGAACCTGGCTCTCGGGCGGTACGTCGATCAAAAGATCGCCCTGTAGGCTACACTGGCACGACTGGCGACGGCCCGGAGCCATACCGCGCTTTTCAGCATAGCGGGTCTCGGTCGCCCCAGGGGCTGATACGTGCTCGGGCATCGAGTGAATGCCGTGCTTAGCGAACTCGCCAAATTGCGGTTCAACTTGGCAGCGTCCGCACATGCCGCGACCACCGCAAAGGCTGTCGATATCGACGCCAAGCTCGCGCGCCGCATCCAACACCTTGGTGCCCTTTGGAAAGCGCCCCCGCTTGCCGGTGGGCATGAAAAGAACTAGAGCCTCATCAGATTTTGCTGCGTTTGACATGTCTTCCCCCAAACAACAAAGCGGCCCGTGAGCTGACGTTTGTCAGCCCAGAGCCGCTTAAATTCGCGCTAAGTGTCGCCGTTCAAGGCCTTAGGCCGCTGAACGACGGCGGCGACCGCCGCGACGGCCACCAGAACCGCCTTCGCCACCTTCGCCGCCACCCTGGACGGGCTCACGATACTTCATGATCCAGCGCATGCAATCCGGGTCGTTGCCGTTCAGAACGTCAGCAGCTTTGATGCCCGCCATTTCTTCTTCGTGCAGCGGGTTCATAATGGCCGAGGTCATACCACAAGCCGATGCCATCGCCAGGAAGTGCGCGTTCAGCGCGTGGCGGTTGGGCAGACCAAAGGAGATATTAGAGGCACCACAGGTGGTGTTAACGCCCAGCTCTTTACGCAGCTTGTAGACGATTTCGAAAGCCTGGCGACCGGCGGTGCCCATAGCGCCCACGGGCATGACCAGCGGATCAACTACAACGTCTTCAGCCTTAATGCCGTGATCGGCTGCGCGCTCAACGATCTTCTTGGCAACAGCGAAGCGAACCTCAGGGTCTTCAGAGATGCCGGTCTCATCGTTTGAGATCGCAACAACGGCAGCGTCGTGCTTTTTGACCAGAGGCAGGACGCGCTCCAGGCTCTCGTCTTCACCGGTGACGGAGTTCACCAGGGCGCGACCCTTGTAGACCGACAGGCCCGCTTCCAAAGCATCAATGATAGAGGAGTCGATACAGATTGGCAGATCGCACAAGTTCTGAACCAGCTCGATACACTGCGCCAACAGAGCGGGCTCGTCGGCCAGCGGAACACCCGCGTTCACGTCCAACATATGAGCGCCAGCTTCAACTTGCGCGATACAGTCACGCTCAACGCGCGACAGATCGCCTGCGCGCAGCTCGGCCATGAAGGTTTTGCGGTTGGTTGGGTTCAAGCGTTCGCCAATGATGCAAAACGGCTGATCGAAGCCCATAATGACTTCTTTTTTGGGCGAAGCTAGGATTGTGCGCGCCATGAGGGGCCTCTTCGAGAATAGATCGGTGGTGTTTGGTTGAGCACTGGTATGGCCGCCAAGGTGGGGGCTCGGCTGTATCAAGACCGACATAAACCGTTGCGCTGAAGTCAGTCCGCGATCAGGAGCGACATCAGTGCAGCGGTCTATGGCCAGCGGCGCCGCCCCCGCAAGGGGCAAATACCTTGGCTATGAACTGCGGCCAGCTATACCTAAGCGACGTAGGCGTTTTTAACTTGCGTGCTGGTGGTGAAGGCGACGCGATCTTCAAGCGCGCACAAAAAGCCTTCAGCAGCCAGGCTTTCAGCGGGCAGCGCACGCAGGATGCGGCGCAGACAGCTTGCGGCCTCAGGGTTGCGCTGGATTACCGCCAAGGTCTGTTCACCCAAGGCCACGCCCAGCTTGGTTGCTTCGCGCGGGCTCAAGTTGCGCTCGGATACCGACCAGTAATCGTAAGTGTGGCCTTCGGTGGAGACCTTAACGGTCGGCAGCAAGTCTATGACCTGGCTCCAGGTTTGCGGCTGTTCGTTGGAAGCGATTGGCTTTGACATGATAGTTTCCTTAGCTGGAGAATTTATAAAGGCTGGGATTGCCGTTTAAAGGGTCGTGGCGGTGGCGAAATCTGCGCGGCTTGGGCGACGATCGGCGGTTGCGATGCGTCTTTTGCCCAGATCAAGCCCCTGCAAGAGGTCTAGCGTCGGCTGAGCGCGATTGAGCGCATAGAGATGAAGATGATCAAACCCGCGCGTTTTGAGCTGTTGGCACCAGTCGAGCGCAAGCGCTGCCGCGCCTTGGTCATTCCAGGTCTGGCCGGTCTCTTCTTCCCAAGCCGCAATCCATGTTGCGATCCAGTCCGGGATATCGGCGCCGCACTGCTGAGCCAGACGCTTGGCGCTCGCTAGCTCACGGATCGGCAGAACACCCACGTGCAGGTCAATGGCAATGTTGCGATCCGCTAGACCTTGACGAAGACGCTCCAGAGCGTCGAGGTCAAAGCAAAATTGGGTCACGGCAAAGCGGGCGCCCGCGTCGGCCTTGCTCGCCAAGATGTCGAGTGTCTGCCTAAAGTCGCGATCTTCTGGGTGGCCTTCGGGATAGGCCGCGATGCCGATCTCAAATTCAGGCGCGACCTTGTTAAGGTAAGCGGTCAGCTGGTCAGCCTGCGCAAAGACACCCGGCTCTGTACCGCGCTTATCGCCACGCAGCGCCAAGATTGAGCGCACCTTGAGCGTTCGCAATTTTTCTACCTGCCAAACGATCTCTTGTTCGCTCTTGCCCCAAGACACCAAATGACTCGTGATCGGCAGTCCGGTCAAAGCTTGCGCGCGCTCAATCGTCTCCATGCTGCCCGCTGCATCCGAAGCCAGGGCCCCTTCGGTGACGCTCAACTTGGAAATCTGATAACGGGACAAACCTGCCAAAAGCGTATCCAGGCGTGCGGCACCTTCGCTATTTCGTGGCGGAAAGAGTTCGATTGAGATTGGCATGGTAAATAACTCGACATATAAAGATATCTTTATATGTCATGGCACCAGCTGAGCGTCAAGCACTTTCTGGTCGCGCTTGGGTCTTAGAGAGTCGCATTTGATCAAAAACAAGCAAGGAGCGTCGAGGAAGCGGAGCACCGCCCTAGCGCACAAGCGCAGTGGGCAAGCATCGGAGGAGAGCCGCGCTGGCCATCTATCCAGCCGAGCATCCGAAACCGTTTGCGATGTTAATTCTGTTGCCTGTGAGAGGCTGTGTTCTGCCCGTGCCTACCCGTTAGCATGCAGGCTATCCTTGAGGCCTAGGAGGCAGCCGCGTCTTGCGCTTGTAATTGCTGGCGGTAGGCTTTGGGTGATACGCCCTGCCCGCGCTTGAATGCCCGAGCAAAATAGGACGGATCGTCGAACCCTAGGCGATATCCCACCTCAGCCACGCTCATTCGCGTGTAGGCCAGCAGCCGCTTGGCTTCTTGCAGACGCACCGTCTCGATCAGCGCTCCAGGGCTCTGACCACTGGCTTCTTGGCAGAGGCGATTCAGGTGCGCAGGCGAGATCCCGAGCAGCTTGGCGTAGTCCTGCACTCTTAGATCAGGCCCCATGCCTTCGCGACCGTCGGCATAGGCTTGCCGTGCCGCATGAAGAAGCTGAGCAACACGATCTTGCGCGCGCTTGTCGGCTTTGGGGCCCGGCTGATAACTGCGCGCGAGCGTACTAACAAGCGATAAGAAAGCGCCACGCAGTGCCAAGTTCCTCAATCCATCGTGGTGGCGAAACTCGCGTTCGACGGCGGCAAAGGCGGCGGCCAAATCATCGTGGGCCGAAACAATCATGGGCTGCGCCAAGCAAGGCGCCAACGCCGGGTGTTGGTCAACCAGCCGCGCGATTTCTTCCTGGTGGACCGTCACCACCAATCCTTGCGTTTGGGGTTCAAACTCGAAACCATGGACGCAAAATATCGGCAATGAGACCACCCGCCCAGCGGCCAGGCGATGACGCCGCCCCTCCAGGTTCAAGGCTACCGCGCGATCTTTGACCCAAAAGAATTGATGCAAACGGGCATGGCGATGGGCCGCAATCGACCAACCATGTTTGGCCGCACGCGCGACGATGCGCTCGCAATGCAAGAAGTCGGGCAGCTCCGCGCGCTCGCCGTAAAGGTCATAGGCCGGGATCGACTCACTGCTGTCGTAGAAAAAATCAGACAATGATTGAAAAGTACCAGTCAATGCGCGCTCAATGCCTTCTGTGAGCCTTTCATGCGCGCTAAGTACCATCTTAACACAGCAAAGGAAAGTTATATGCGCACTCAAGTTTGTATCATTGGCGGCGGCCCCTCGGGGCTATTGCTCGGAAAGTTGCTGCGAAATCAAGGCATTGATGTTCAGATTCTAGAACGCAAGACCCGTGACTATGTTCTGGGCCGTATCCGCGCGGGCGTCCTGGAGGTCGGTTTTGTCGAACTGATGCGCCTTGCCGGCATCGCAGAGCGCATGGACACCGAGGGTTTCACCCACGCCGGCACCAGCATTTCGCTCAATAACGAGATCTTTCACGTTGATTTCGTCGAACACACCGGCACCCCGGTTGTGGTCTATGGCCAGACCGAGCTAACCCGTGATCTCTACGACGCTCTAGAGGCCGACGGCGCCGACATCCAATTCAATGTCGATGACGTCGAAATCCACGATGCCAAGAGCGATGCGCCTTACGTTACTTTCACAAAGGACGGCACCACGCAACGCATCGATTGTGATTACGTGGCGGGCTGCGATGGCTTCCATGGCGTCAGCCGCCAGACCATCCCGACAACCGTGCGCCGCGAGTACGAAAAGCTTTATCCTTTCGGTTGGCTCGGCGTCTTGTCAGAGACCCCGCCGGTCCATCACGAATTGATTTATAGCTGCTCCGATCGCGGTTTTGCGCTCTGCTCGATGCGCAACGCCAATCTCTCACGCTATTACATCCAATGTTCGCTGAGCGATAGCCCCGACGATTGGAGCGATGCGGCTTTCTGGCAAGAGCTAAAGCGCCGCATTCCTGAGCAGTTCGCCGAGACCATCGTCACGGGCCCGTCGATTGAAAAATCCATCGCTCCCTTGCGCAGCTTCGTCTGTGAACCCATGCAGTGGGGACGCCTATTCCTGTGCGGCGACGCGGCGCACATTGTGCCGCCGACGGGTGCCAAAGGCCTGAATACCGCGGCCTCAGACATCCACTATCTCTATTATGCGCTGCTTCAGCACTATAAGGATAAGGACAGCAGCGGCCTGGAGGCCTATTCAGAAAAGGCCCTCGCCCGCATCTGGAAAGCCGAACGCTTTAGCTGGTCGACCACCATGCTCTTGCACCGTTTCCCAGAGATGAACGACTTCGATCTGAAAATGCAGGTGGCCGACATCCACTTCCTGCGCGACAATGCAGCTGCCCAGAAAGTCTTCGCTCAGAACTACGTCGGTTTGCCCTACTAAACGCGCCAAAAGCCCAGGTACTCCTTGCTTGGGCTGCCGCACGCGGACCAACGAAAAACCAAGCGCCCGTACACGTGCGATGTCACACCTACGGGCGCTTTTTTATTTCCCTGCATCACGTTCTATGCATCGCGTTCTTTGCATCGCTTTCCAGGTATCCCAGTTTGCTTCAATGCGCGCAGATGCCGGCAGGATAGCCCGCTCGCTACAAAGCCAGAAAGAGGCAGGCGAGCGACACGGGGCTCAGAAATCTTCGGTGTCGATTTCAGCCTGTGTAGCGGGCTTATAGCGGGTGCCAACAACCGTGTTCTGATTGATCATGGCCTCCATGCGCGTTTGCGCTTCAGCGCTAAGCTCAAGGCCGACGCCGCGAATGTTTTCGGCCAGATGGTCCAGGTTAACCGTGCCCGGCAAAGGCAAGATGTGCTCGCCCTTGGCCATCGTCCAAGCAATGGCCAATTCCGCAGGGGTATGGCCCAGTTCTTCGGCCAGGGCCAGATAAGGTGCCAGCACGTCTAAATTGCGAGCGTAATTGTCGGGATAAAAGCGCGGCATGCCCCTGCGCAGATCTTTTTCCGCCAAAGTCGAGACATCGCGCAGCTTGCCCGAAAGATATCCGCGTGCCATGGGGGAGAAGGCAACAAAGCTAACGCCCAGCTGCTTGCAGGCGTCCAGAACGGCGATCTCAGGATTGCGCGACCACAGCGAATATTCACTCTGAACGGCCGCGATAGGGTGCTCCTGTTGGGCCCGGCGTAGCGTAGCTGCCGAGACCTCAGACAGGCCTATGGCTTTGATCTTGCCTTCATTTTTCAGATCTGCCAAGACGCCGACGCTCTCTTCAATCGGCGTGATCTTATCCCAGCGGTGCAGATAATAGAGGTCGATCACATCGGTATTGAGGCGCTTCAGCGCGCCCTCGCAGGCCGCCCGCAGTTTGGCCGGATCGTTGGTAATTTCACGCTTGCCGTCAGCATCGGGGCCCATACCGCACTTTGAGGCCAGGGTGAACTCCTGGCGGCGGTGCGACAGGGCCTTGCCGACCAGCATTTCGTTTTTACCGAACCCATACTGCAGAGCCGTATCGAAATGGGTCACGCCCGCATCCAGCGCCGCTTGCAAAATCCGCACACCTTCGGCCTCGCCGACTGGCGAACCGTAGGCATGGCTGAGGCTCATGCAGCCAAAGCCAAGGGCGGAGACATTAAACGGTCCAAGCTTGCGCTGTTTCATATTGCGGGGTGCCTTCGTGCTATTGGTAGGTTGGGCTTAGTCGAAGCTGCGCTCAATACGGTCGAGCGTGTCCATGGCTGCTAACACCTGCTGAACCGAACCGTTCGGTTCACGCTTTTCCGCGATCGCGGCCAAGAATTCGCGGTCGATCAACTCAATACCGTTGCTAGACACAGCCACGTCTGACAGATCAATCGGATTATCGTAACCGTCG
Organism: Alphaproteobacteria bacterium; assembly: GCA_030428565.1. Lineage (GTDB taxonomy): Bacteria > Pseudomonadota > Alphaproteobacteria > UBA7985 > JAUIBT01 > JAUIBT01. Next base: position 9,675 of record JAUIDR010000036.1, on the reverse strand, counting down.
AACAGATCGTCATAGCGGGCGATATAGGTACCCTTGTCACAGATATAGCGGAAGAAGGTGCCCAACGGCCCGTCGTTGTTGAAGGACAGCGACAGCGTGCAAATGGCACCCGACGGCGTCTTCATTCCGATCGACATGTCCATCGCGATGCCCAGCTCAGGATGGTGCGGGCCTTCAAGGCCATAGACCTGTGCGGCGGTCTCACCGGTTTGATACTGGAACAAGTCCACAGTGTGGCAAGCGTGGTGCCACAACAGATGATCGGTCCAGCTACGCGGCTCACCTTTGGCGTTGGTATTTGAGCGGCGGAAGAAATAGGTCTGCACGTCCATTTGCTGAACCTTCAGCTCACCGGCCGCGATCTTGTTGTGAATCCATTGGTGGCTGGGATTAAAGCGGCGCACCTGCCCCGCCATACAAAGCACGCCGGTCTCCTCTTGCACGCGCACGATTTCGCGGGCGTCTTCTAAAGAGTCCGCCATGGGGATTTCCACCAAGCTCGGCTTGCCCGCACGCATGCAGGCGATGGCCTGCTCGGCATGCAACTGTGTCGGTGTCGCCAAAATGACCGCTTCGACATCATCGCGAGCCAAGCACTCGTCCAGATCGGTGGCGGCGTGGCCGATACCGTACTCGGCGGCCAGCGCGTCGATCTTGGCGCGGGTCGGTCCCATGACAGACGTCACTTCCACACCATCAATGGCCTTCAAAGCATCAAGGTGCTTACGACCGAAGGCACCATAAGCACCGGCTAAACATAGTTTCATGGCCTTATCCTTTTGTTTTGCCCGCTATTCGCGGGGCTCATTGTTCGTAATCAGACGCTGCAAAAGCGCGTCCGCGTAAACTTGATAGTCAGCTTCATGATCCTCGGCATTGAGCTTCAAATCACCGACTTCTTGTTGTCTTTCAACCGTGGCGCGGGCCATGTGTGGCGCAAGCTGCCATTCCTCGACGCTCTTGACCACCTCGCGCATTTCAGCCGCGCGGCGAATGCCGTGGGTCATGACGCGCTCCATCATGTAGGCGGCCTTGCTGTTCCAGTCAAAACCAGGAAAGCTCTGGTCGAGGGTCGCTAAGACTTCCTCTTCAACGCCTGCTTGACGGCCCGCCAGCACGCATTCCAGCGTCAGCGCTTCCAGGCCCTTAATCATAATGGACCGCACCATTTTAACTGATGAAGCCCGCCCTACGTCGCCAGGCATGGGCTTGGCTCGCATATCCAGCGCAGCCAACAGGTCCAGAGCGTCTTGCATATGAGGCCCACTGACCAGCAAAGGCGTTTGGTGCGCCTTGGGGTGCACGGGGGCCATGACCGCGACATCAACATAACGCCCGCCCGCGGCTTCGATCACCTCTGCTGCGGCACGTTTTGTGCCCGGCGAACAGGAATTACAGTCGAAATAGAGTTGCCCGTGCAGGCCGTGCAACGCCAAGCTCTCTGCTACCGCCAGGGCTTGGTCAGCCGTCACCAGGCTGAATATCGCTTCGGCGCCATCGGCCGCCTGCCCAGCGCTGGCACACCCCTCAACCTCGTGAGCAGCAAAGGCCTGCAACATGTCCGGCCCGGTCGATAGATCAAGTGACTTGATATCGAATGCGCGCAGGTAAGGTGTATTGGCTTTGCGCAGCCCGCCTGCAAAAGCCCGCCCCGCTTCGCCAAAGCCGATAAAAGCCAGTAACCGAGGCGACGACGCCGTGGCTGCCATTGACCTGCCTTCATTCTAGTCTTGGATATGATCGAGGCATGGACATAGCACCGCTGTCCGAAAACCCCAAATCCAATGCCGGTCTTGGATATTAATTTTAGCTATAATGACCTCATGGAACTGCGATCTAGCAAGGCTCAGCTGCCGGTTATTCGGCAAGAAAACCGGACAGGTCTGCCGGGCGCGAACAGCCCAATTGCACCAAGACCGCTCGCAGTTCTTCGCGCAGAATGTGGATCGCGTGATCGCCGCCACGCGCACCCAATCCAGCAACGCCATAGATGAAGGGCCGCCCCAGGAACACGAAGTCGGCGCCGCTGGCCAACATGCGCGCGATATCGAGCCCAGTTCTAGGCCCACTATCGACGAATATTTCTGCGCCAGTGCCGAGGCCTTGGCGTATGGCGGGTAGCATTTCAACGCTAGCAGGGGCTGCATCCAGCTGCCTTGCGCCGTGGTTCGACACCCAAACGGCATCCGCGCCACAGTCCCGCGCCGCCTTGGCATCTGCCATTCCACTGATGCCCTTAACGACAAGCTTACCCGGCCATTGTTTGCGAATATCGCACAAGACTTGTCGGCAGACCGGGCGATCCATAAAAGTCGCAAAGAATTCGACTTGCTGCTTCGCGCTGAGCCCTTTGGGGCGATACGGCAACAAGTTCTTAAATTGCGGTGGACCAGCGAAAGCCGCCGCCAAAGCCCAGCGCGGGTGCGTAGCCACCTGCCACAGCGTTTCGTAGTTGAGGCGCGGCAGCACACTGAGCCCGACCCGCAGCTCACGGTCGCGACGGGTTAGACCGGGAATATCAACGGTAACGATCAGCGTTTCAAAGCCGGTCTTGATGGCTTCATCAATCATCGCACGGCGCATGTCATCGTCGCGCGCAGGATAGAGCTGAAACCAGCCGTTCTTGCCCGCGATTGCGTGAAAGTCGCTTTGATGGGTTGTGGCGTGGTGCGATAGTCCCATTGGGATATCGGCCTTGGCCGCCGCCTTGGCTAGGATTTCCACCGCGCGCGGCCACATCAAACCCGACAACCCCACCGGTGAGATGCCAAAGGGCAGCGCAAAGTCTTGATCCAATACGCGGGTAGCCAGATCGACCGGTCCAGGGTCTTGGTTCGGAATATAGCGCGCATCGAAACGCACACGATCCAGGGCCACACGGTTGTTGACCAACGCGACTTCCCTGCCTATGCCCCCGCGCAGGTATTCGCTGGCAAAACGCGGCAGTCGGCGCAAAGTCGCGCGCTCTAGGTCATCAATACAGGGGAAGGACTTGTTGAGATCCATATGATGCTACTCCGCTGTCTCTTCGCTCACTCTAGCGATCATGGCAGCACCAACCATCGCTAACGCGTCACAAGTAGGAGGCCACCGACAAGCACGAGCGCGATTGTGACAAGTTGCCGGATGCGAAAGGCCTCTTGGCGAAACACCAAGACCTCAAAGCCCAGCGCCCAAAGCGGCGTTGTCGAGGCCAGCGGCACCGCGATTATAACGTTGCCTTGGTGAACGGCTGCGGTCAGCATCCAAAGAGCCAGACCGATCAAAATACCGCTGGCGACAAACCAAAACCCATCTTTGGCTTGAGATGGCCATATCAGGGGGCGGCCACTTTTAAAGGAAACGAAGGTCATAGCCAGGACGACCAGGCAGGAGACACTGGTCATCACCATCGAGGCAAAAAACGGGCTCGCAATATCGGCCAATCCGAGTTTGACCAAGGGGTGCGCTAGGCCCCGCATGACCGCCATTCCCAACGGCAATGACAAGACCAGCAAGGAGAACGTTCCCAGCTTTTTGGTAGCGCCGTCGGCGGCCAACACCAAGCCGCTGACCAACAGTGCGATCGCCAAAGCGGTTTGCAGGTTCGGGCGCTCGCCCAAGATGGCCATGGCGAACAAGACCGAGAACAAGGGCGTAAAGGCGGCCATGGCGGTGGTCATCGAGGCCCCGACCCGCGCGACCGCCGCCACCTGCATAGACTGCGCCAGTGCTGGCATCATCAAGCCCGCGAGTACAAACCAAACAATGGCTGTCGATCCCCACCAAGCCGGGCTGACATAAAAAGGCGCCAATATCCAAAAACAGGCCGCCATACTGAAAACGCCAATGAGGACACCGACGCGCACCTGAGCGCGGCCTAGACCTCTTTTTTGCAAATTAACAGCCAGACCCAGCATGGCCGCCGCGCCAAGGGCGAGCAGAACTACTGTCATTTTCGCATTGCCTTGATAGGAAGGAAGGCGCCTTGGTCGATCAAGAGCGAACACCTTGGGCGCGGATTTATAAGAATTAGCCCTACTGCAATCGACCGCCTTGGGCCAACTCCAAATGGCCAAAGCGCGCCAGAAACGAGCCATGACACCCAAGCCCAACTAGCAAATTGCGAAGCCAAAAGCCCACGATGCGGGCGGCGGCCGACTACTTAAAAACACTTAACCCAGGGCGTCGCATCACTTTCGCGCTAGCGCCGAATCATAAATTTAACTTGTCACGTCAATTACTTAACAAAGTAATCAATTTTCGAATCTTGCGCAAAATTGAAACATTAGGCTTGCTGCTTGCGCCCCATGCTCATAGCATGGCGGCGCCTAGATGGGCCGTTCTCGGCGCGTCTTTTGCAAAACGAAAGCGGACAGCCTCTGAATGTTGCCCGCAAACAAACAATCAAAATGAAGCATCATCTACAGGAGGTATGCTATGAGAAAGTTGCTCGTATCGCTAGGAACACTAGCAGCAATGGCGGTGGGTCTTGCCACATCGGCCAGCGCTGAAATGGTTCTAAACCGAGGCGGTGGCGATAACCCCGGCTCCTTGGATCCACACCAGATTTCAGGCACTTGGGAATCAGACATCGCGCGCGACCAGTTCATGGGTCTTTATGCAGAAGCCGCTGACGGTAGCATTATCCCCGGCGCAGCGGTGAGCCATGACGTTTCTGCCGACGGCCTGACCTATACCTTCCATCTGCGTGACCACAATTGGTCAGATGGCTCTCCTGTGACAGCACAAGACTTCGAATTTGCGTTCAAGCGAATTTTGGACCCCGCTACGGCGGCTGACTATGCCTACCTAATGCACATCATCGATGGCGGCAAAGAATTTAACGGCGGCGAGGATGGCGCCACGGCTGACATGGTTGGCGTCAAGGCTATCGACGACAAGACCCTGGAAGTGACGTTGGACTCCGCCGCTCCCTACTTCATCGCTCAGACCACCCACAGCACCGCCTACCCCGTGCCCAAGCACATCGTAGAAAAGTTTGGCAGCGACTGGGCACGCCCAGAAAACATCGTTGTCAACGGTGCTTTCAAAGTGGATTCTTGGGTGATCGGCGAAAGGCTGACCCTGAAAAAAAACCCCGCTTTCTATGACGCAGGCAACGTGGCCTTGGATGCAGTCAACTACTTCCCAATCAAGGAAGAGACCGCCGAACTGAACCTGTATCGCGAAGGCGGCCTGGACGTCACCTACAACATGCCGGCCGACATCATCGACGAAATCAAAGCTGAATTTGGCGATGAAGTCGTGATCGCGCCCTACGGCGGCACCTACTACTACTCGTTCAACACAACGACCGAGCCCTTCAATAACGTCGATGTGCGTCGCGCGCTGTCAATGGCAATCGACCGCGATTTCATCACCTCCGTTGTGAACACCTCGGGTATCGTGCCTGCTTTTTCTTTCGTTCCGACTTCGTTGACCGGTTACGAGACACAAAACCCTGCCTGGGCATCAAAATCCTATGAAGAGCGCATGGCCATGGCGGCTGACCTGTTGGCGGGTGCTGGTTACGGCCCTGACAATCCCTTGAACGTTGTGCTTCGCTATAACACCAACGAGGGGCACAAGAACATCGCGCTGGCGGTCTCTGATACGTGGTCAAAGCTCGGTGTTACAATCGAGCTGTTCAACACCGATGCACGCACTCACTATGACGACCTGCAAAAGCAGGACTTCCAGGTTGGACGTGCGGGCTGGATTTGGGATTACCCCGATGCAGAAAACCTGCTGGCTCTGATGGCTACTGACAATTCTTACAACTACGGCCAGTATTCAAATGCCGAGTTTGATGCACTGCTTAAAGCATCATACCAACAGACCGGCCAAGAGCGTGTCGAGACCATGCAGAAGGCCGAGGCCATCGCCATGGACGAAGCCGCTTTGGCTCCGATCTACTACTACAACTCCAAGCACCTGGTGGCGTCTTACGTCAATGGCTACGTCGCAAACGGCGATGACCGTCACCCCTCACGTTGGATCTCAGTAAGCGAATAATTTGTTCGCCTCGTGTGCGCTCTGCTCAGCGTCTGGGCCTTCGGTCTAGATCGCTGTGCGGAGCGTCCTTCTCTCGATCATCTGGTTTTTCGTTCGGCAACCGGCCCGTCCTTACGGCGCTCTTGCTCACAAGGTATTCCTGGGCGCGGAGCTAGGCGGTGTCAGGTGGCAACGCCTACCCGCGATACAAGTCGCGATGCATGGCGCGAAAAAAGGCGCTAATGCAGCGATATAAGTGCCGTCCGATGGGCTTTTACGTCAGCGACCTGATGCGCCTCGATGATCGACATCCAACGTCCAACCCTGTGATCTATTTCATTTTATGGCATACGTCTTTCGTCGCTTCGGCCAAATGCTGATCCTGGTGGTCATCGCTTTGGCTGCCGTCTTTTCTACCCAAAGGCTTGCCCCCGGCGGGCCTTTCGACGGCGAAAAGCCACCACCGCCCGAAATTCTTGCCAACCTGCGCGCTTATTATGACATGGACCTGGGCATGCCCTCTCAATTCATGGGCTATCTGTTTGGCATGGCCGCGCGTGACGTAGGCCAAAGCGGCCGCCCGGGGCGTGTTCATTGGCTAACAATTCCCGACCGCGCGAAAGTCAGCATCACCGGCTCAATCTACGATGAGCTCACGGATGATGATCTACTCGTGCGTAAATGGTGCCCCTGGGATGAATGGCTATCGCGCTGGGTCTCCAGCAAACCCGATCAGCGCCCCTTGCGCAAATGCGGGGTGCTACGCGGCGATTTCGGCCTCTCTATGACCAAACGCAATATCTACGTGAATGACTACGTGCGCGACGGCCTTCCTGGCACCTTGAAATACGCCGTGCCTTCGCTGCTGTTCGCTCTGTTCTTGGGCGTGCCGATGGGGTTTCTTGCCGCCTACTTCCAGAACACGCGGGTTGATTTTGCCATGGTCTCGGCTGGCATGGTCGGCACCATCATCCCCAATCTGGTTATGGGCCCGATCCTCATTTACCTGCTCGCCATCCAATTGGACGGCTTCTTTCATTGGCTGTTTGTCGATTACCTCGACTGGGTGGAGCTGTCGCGACGACAAAGGACTCTCAATCTGATCCCGTCAGGCAAAAGCGGCGGTCCGATCCACTATTTTCTGCCGACGCTGGTACTTGGTACCGCCTTACTGGGCCGCATCGTTCGCCTTTCGCGCGCTGGGGCCTTGGAAGCTCTGCGCTCGAACTACGTGCGCACGGCGCGCTCCAAAGGACTGCCGAACTGGCTGATCTTGTTCCGCCATGTGCTGAAGCCCGGAATACTCCCAGTTGTGACCTATTTGGGTCCGGTCTCGGCGGTCATCCTCACGGGCTCGCTGGTCATTGAGTACACCTTCTCCTTGCCCGGCCTGGGATCGCAGTTCATTTCGGCCGCGACCGACCGCGACTACACGCTCCTCATGGGCACCACGGTTATCTTGCTGGTGTTTGTCATCGTGCTCAATTTCATCGTTGATCTGCTCTATACCTGGCTTGATCCGCGTATACGAACAGAGGGGAGCCCGACATGAGTCTCCTACGACCCGAGCGTAGCGAAGCGGCCCTCAATGGCGCCTTTGACGCGGTCAAAAGCCGCTCCCTCACCCGTTTGGCCTTTGAGCGTTTTTCGCGCAACAAGGTAGCGGTCGTTTCAACCATCATCCTAGCGGTGTTAGTGCTACTGGCGATCTTCGCGCCCGTCGCCGAGATCCTCACTGGCTACACCATGGAGTTTCAGGACCGCAATTTTTACAGCGCCAAACCACCCAACTGGGAGGCAAAGCACTTCTTGGGCACCGACCAGAACGGCCGCGATATCATGGTTCGTGTCATCTTTGGCATGCGTATCTCCATGTTGGTCGCCCTGGTCGCAGCCACCGTAGCGCTGGTTGTCGGCGTCTTATATGGCGCGATTTCAGGTCTGGTTGGCGGCTGGGTCGATGTGCTGATGATGCGCTTTTTGGATCTGCTGATCTCTTACCCTTTGACGCTGATCGCGGTTATCGCCTTGGCCTACTTTGGGCGTAATATCTATATCGTCTTCGCCATCATTGGCCTGGTCGAGTGGCAGATTATGGCCCGTGTGGTACGCGGCCAGGTGCTCAGCCTGCGCAATTCGGACTTCATTGAAGCGGCAAGAGCGACCGGCGTTCCCACCACCTCAATTGTGCTGCACCACATCATTCCCAATGTGATTGGCATCGCGGTGGTCTATCTGACTCTGACCATTCCAGAAGTCATCCTGGTCGAGAGCTTCTTGGGCTTCTTGGGTCTGGGCGTGCAAGAGCCCAACACTTCTCTTGGGGTCTTGATCTCCGAAGGCGCCACCCGCGTTGAGCACAAACCCTGGCTCGTTTTCTCCCCCGGTGTCTTTTTGGTGCTGTTGCTCATGTCGCTCAATTTCATCGGCGACGGCCTGCGCGACGCCTTCGATCCCAAAGACCGCTAGAAAGGAGCGCCAATATGACCCAAGCAATCCTTTCTCTGCGCGATCTGACCATCCACTTCAAGACGCCTGACGGCATTGTAAAGGCTGTCAATGGGGTCTCGTTGGACCTGCGTGAACAAGAAATACTTGGCATCGTGGGTGAAAGTGGTTCTGGCAAAAGCCAAACCTGGATGGCGCCCATGGGCTTGCTGGCGGACAATGCTAGCGTCAGCGGACAAGCCTTGTTCGAAGGACAAGACCTGTTGAGCCTGGAGCCGCGCGCGCTCAATCGCGTACGGGGCACCAAGATCTCCATGGTCTTTCAAGATCCCATGACCTGCCTCAACCCCTACTTGTCGATTTCGACACAGATGATGGAGGGCTTGCGTTTTCATGATCGCTCCATCTCAAAGACGGAGGCCAAAAAGCGCTGCATTGCTATGCTGGAGCGCGTGGCGATACCCGACGCCTCGCGCCGTTTTCGTCAATACCCGCACGAACTGTCTGGCGGTATGCGCCAGCGCCTCATGATCGCCATGGCGCTGCTCAATGACCCCAAGGTGTTGATCGCGGACGAGCCGACGACAGCGCTCGACGTGACCATCCAGGCACAAATTCTGGATATCCTGCGCGAACTGCAAGCCGAGCGCGGCATGTCGATCGTGCTCATAACTCACGATCTGGGTGTGGTGGCTGAGACCTGCGATCGGGTCGCGGTCATGTACGGCGGGCGCGTGCAGGAGACGGCCGCGGCCCAGGCCTTGTTTGAGAACCCGCAGCATCCCTATACCATCGCGCTGATGCAAGCGACCCCTCGCGTTGAAGCCGACGCCGAGACCCAACGCCTTGCCGCCATTCCGGGACAGCCGCCCAACATGCGTGTGCCACCGCCGGGCTGTGCTTTCTTCCCGCGCTGCCCCTTGGGCGCTCCCGACCTTTGCACTGCAGCCACGCCCCCACTGGAAGAGCGAGATCAAGATCATTTCTGCGCGTGCTACAAGGCGGACGCCCCGCAACTTTTGAAGGAGGCCTAGGCATGTCCGAGACCCCATCGAAGCCGCCCTTGCTGCAAGTCCGCGGTTTGTCGGTACACTTCAAGCAAGGACGCAACCTGTTCGGACCGCGCCCACCGCTGCGCGCAGTCGAAGATGTCAGCTTTGATTTGGCCGAAGGCGAGACCCTCTCAATCGTGGGCGAAAGTGGTTCTGGCAAGTCAACGCTGGCACGTGGCGTTCTTCGCCTACTGAACCC